>NZ_BAAAPZ010000002.1:472177-480587 GCF_039531405.1 Brevibacterium salitolerans
ATCGACTCGACGGTGGCGCGGGTTTCAAGTGCTGCGTGGTGGGGTGATTCGAGCATCTGCCAGTCGTCTCCGGCAGGCAGTTCCCCGGGCTGACGGTGGAAGACCGGCAACCGGGCAGGCATACCAGTGCGCGACCCGCCGGAACCGGACCCGCCGGAAGTGGGCGCACCGCTCGTGGAGAGGCTGGTGCCGCGAGCGAGGTGCTGACAGAGGTCATCCGCACTCACGATCTCCACCGCCTCCACCTCTGTGCAGGCGGGCACGACCAGGGTCTGTGCGGCGGCGTGATGGCGGCCGGTGTTGTACTCATGGTGCTTCCGGCTGCCCCGCCGCGGGCGCAGCGCGTCAGTCGCATGCACTGCTGTGGCACCCGCGGCTGTGGCACGTGGAAGGGAGCGCGCAGGCTGCTGGGGGAGTGCGGGCAGCGGAACGGGTGACATCGTCGTCACCTCCTCAACCGTGTGTGATCGGCTTCAAAGATTCATCTGGTTCGAATCTATCGTGAGGCACGGACACAACTCTCGACCGCGCGCGGAGAGCACTGAAGCCACAGGTGAGGAGCCGCGTGCGCGGGCACGCCGGTGACAATCCCACGAGTCCATTGCCCTCCGCGAGTGTCGCATCTACGATGTGAACATGTTCAGTGAACGTGTTCATTCCAGCGAGATGGAGGCTGCTCCGGTGCATGATCTCGCATCGGCACCTGGACCGGTTCCTCGTCCGCGCAGGGCGCGTCGCGATGCGCGTCGTGACAGGACCGAGGCGGCGATCCTCGACGCCGCGAGGGAACTGTTCTCCTCGAAGGGCTTCACAGCCACCACGGTGCGGGGGATCGCCGCACAGGCCGGGGTGAGCGTGGGCAGGGTCATGGCGGTGGGAGACAAGGAGCGCCTGCTCGTCCTCACTGTGGAGGCCGAGGTGCAGCGCATCCACGAACGTCGCATCCACGAGCACAGCTCCCACGAGCAGAGGCCTCCCCGGGAACCGGGCGGCGGAGGCTCCGCCGCAGGGGTGATCGGTGCCCTCATCCGGCCGTTCGTCTCGTTCTTCACCGCAGATCCCGAGCTGGCGCGCGAATACGGTGCGGTGCTCATGCGTGGCCGCACGCCGTCTGCGATATTCGACGGCCTCTCCGAGCGGCTGGAAGCGGAGATCGAGGCGGTCCTGCGGGCGCACGCCGTGGCACGCACTGCCACCCCAGACGCGCCCCGGCTCCGCGCCGCGGCCCGCACCGTCTATCTCGCCTACCTGGGCGCGCTCTTCGCGGCCGCCCACGGTGCACTCCCGTTCGAACGCATCGAGACCGAGGTGGCCTCGGCCGTCGACGCAGTGACCGCGGCCACGGACCGGACGACCCTGGGAGGAGAGCGATGCTCACACAGCTGAGCCTCTGGCTGACCCTGTTCCTCGCCGCAGTGCTCGCCGGGGACGTGCTGCTCTCCCTGCGGCCGCCGCGCTTCGTCCGCGACTGCCTTGAGGGTGTGCGCTTCCCCGCGGACTGGTGGTGGGTGCTCATCGTCGTCAAGCTGCTGGCTGCGGGCGGCCTCGTGCTCGGCGTGTGGGTGCCCGGCATGAGCCTCGCAGCCGCAGCCGGCGTGGTCGTCTACTTCCTCTGTGCCGTCACAGCCCATCTGCGCGCAGGTTTCCTCGGAAGCGCGTTCTGGTTCAACTGCCTCGGCATGCTCGCGCTCTCCGGGGTGACGGCGGGAGTCCTCACCGCGCGGGTGCTCACGCTCGGATGATGTCCACGCCCGCCCGGGCGAAGGGCTCCAGTGCGTCCTCGTCGCGGGCATCGGTCACGAGGGTCCAGCCCTCCGGCAGGGGCGCCCACGCCGCGACCCCGCGCACGCGCAGCTTGGAGGCGTCCGCGAGCACCACGGTGCGGTGGGCGCGCCGCGCGGCGAACTCCTTGACGTAGGCCTCCTCCAGGGTGGGCTCGCCCACTCCCTGGAGCGCGGAGACGGCGTCGCAGCCCAGGAAGGCGAGGTCGAAGGCGAAGCGGCCCAGGGCCTCGAGCGCCAGCGGGCCGGTGGTGCCGTGGGAGGCCGGTGTGAGCGCACCGCCCGCCACGTGCACGCTGATCCCCGGCCTGCCCACGAGCGTGATCGCGTTCTCGAGCCCGCGGGTCACCACCGTCACGTCCTCGACGTCCGTGAGGGCGTCCACGAGGGCGAGAGTGGTGGAACCCGCGTCCACGAAGATCGTCGCACCCGCGTGCACGAGACCCACCGCGGCGCGCCCGATCCCGGACTTGGACTCCGTGTTCACGGCGAGTCGCTCGGTGAGCGAACGGTCGTGGAACGGGGCGGGGGTGATCGCACCGCCGTAGGTGCGGGAGAGGTGGCCGTCCGCCTCGAGTGCTGCGAGGTCCCGCCGCACGGTGGACGGCGAGACCTCGCAGCGTTCCGCCAGCTCCTCGACCCGCGCGGTTCCGGAGTTCACCAGGCGCAGCAGCGCCTCGCGGCGTTCCAGGGTGGAGCGGTGGGGCCGGGCCATGTCAGCGGGGGAGGTACTCGGCGCGGATCCCGTCCACGAACGGGGCGTAGCCCACCGCGGCGCGGAACGCCGAGCGCATGGTGCCCGGATCCGCCTTGGCCTGACCGGCGATGTCGAACGCCGTGCCGTGGTCCACGCTGGTGCGCAGGATGGGCAGCCCTACGGTCACGGAGATCGTGCCGTCGAAGTCGAAGGTCTTCGCGGCGATGTGGCCCTGGTCGTGGTACTGCGAGAGGATCCCGTCGTACCGGCCCATGAGGCCCTGATGGAACACGGAGTCCGCAGGGATGGGGCCGGCGACCTGCAGTCCGTCGGCGTTGACCTGCTCCACGGCCGGTCGCAGGATCTCGATCTCCTCGTCGCCGAATGCGCCGTTCTCCCCGCCGTGCGGGTTGATCGCGGCGGTCGCCAGGCGCGGGTTCTCGATGCCGTAGACCTCGAGCGCGCGGTGCGCGCGCCGGATCGAGTCCGCCTGGGTCTCCAGCGTGATGGCGTCCAGCGCCTTCCGCAGCGACATGTGGCGGGTGGCGAAGAAGACGTGCATGTGGTGTCCGGGCACGTGCGAGCGCTCGACGACGAACATCGTGTCCTGCTTCGTCACGCCGGTGAGTTCGCCCAGCATCTCCGTGTGGCCCAGGTGCTTCGACCCGGCCTTCCAGATGGCCTCCTTGTTGATGGGGCCCGTGACGATGCCGGCGACCTGCTGATTCATCGCCGCGGTCGTGGCGATCTCGATGGACTTCACCGCGGCGCGGCCGGCGCGGGCGTCGACCACGCCCCACTCCAGCTGCTCGTCGCCGAGGACCCCGATGTCGAAGACGTCGATGACGCCCTCACCGGGGTGGGCCACGTCCCAGGAGTCCACGGCGCGGACCTCCGCGTCCAGGCCCAGGACCTCGACGGCGCGGCGCATGACGGAGGCGTCCGCCACCGCGATGCCGTGGATGCTCGGATCGCCGGAGTGCTCGTGGAGGACGGCGGCGGTGATCTCCGGGCCGATGCCCACCGGATCTCCGGGAGTGAGTGCGAGGACGGGTGCGGTCATGACTGATCCTTCCGAAGGGTGGAACGGTGTGTCTGGAGAGAACGGTGTGTCCGTGGGAGAGCGCCGGTGCGTGCGGGCCGGGCTCATGCGGAGAGCGCCTCGACGGCGTCCAGGCAGACGGCCGCGGTGTCCGCCGCGCCCACGAGGCCGCCCTTGGTGACGATGGGCATGCCGTGGTGCGCACCGCCCACGACGGTGCCTGCCGCAGCGAGCGGCACGACCTCGCCGCGCACCTCGATCCCGACGCCGTCCACGTGGTCGAGCACCGCCGTCGTGATGTCGCCGCCGGTGGTGTACAGCCCCCGCACCGCCGTGTCCGCGAGCACGCGGGCGGCGATGGCGCCCAGTGCCGTCGGCAGGGCGTCGCCCTCCTCGTGGGTGAGGTCGAGGAGGTCCGTCTCGTCCAGCACGGTCGCGAGCAGGACCACGGGAGCCGAGGCCGGTGCGCCGTCCGTGCGCCCCTGGGCTCCCCGGAAGGAGAGAGCGGCGAAGGCGGCGGCCACGGCCTCGGCGGTGGCGTCCTCGTCGAGGAAGCGGGTGCCGGGCCGGTAGCGGGCGCGCACGACCTCGCAGGTGCGCGTGCGCCGCAGGTGGGAGAGCTGGCGGCGCGTGAGCTCCGTCGCGGAGCCGGAGACCGCGAGGAGCGGAGCGGCCGGATCGTGCGCAGGGCGGCGGTGGTCGGGTCGGCTGGAGCCCGTGGGGGCCTCCGGCACGGTCGTGTGCGCAGATTCCCCGGCCCAGCCATCGGCGGTGTCCGCGGTGCCGTGCCCCCGGGTCAGACCCAGCGCCTCGGCGAGCGCCCACGTGCCCGGCCCCGGGTCGATCGAGACCCACATCGCCTCGGGACGCACGTCCGCGGCGGCCTCCGCGACGGCCGCGAGGTGTGCTTCCGTGTACGCGTCCGCGATGAGCACATCGGGTCTGGACGCGAGTGCGGCGGCGAGAGCGTCGCGGAGCGTGCTCCCGCCGGCCGTCACCGCCGCGATGCCTATGTGCGCACAGGTGAGGTCCGCATCCCGGGTGAGCAGCTCCTCCACGGAGGACGTGGTCATGGGGGAACGGACGTCGCGGGCGAGCTCCGTGTGCTCCAGCCGCTTCCCGCCCATGAGCTGCAGCCCGGCCAGCGTCTGCCGGTCCGCGGTGGGGAACGCCGGGGCGCAGAGGCCGATGGTCTCCGCGCCGGAGAGCTCTGCCACGGTGCGGAGGACGGCCTCGGCCTGCGGACCCACGTTGCCGCGCAGCGTGGAGTCGCAGCGGGAGGCCACGAGCCGGGCAGGCCACCCCGCACGGACGGCCTCGCGGGTGAGCGAGGCGGCGTGGGCGGGGGACAGGTGGCGGGAGTCCGTGGTGACGACGAGGGCGTCGAACTCCTCCCGGTAGGGGGAGATCCGCGCGGCGCGGTCGCTCTGGTCCGCGCCGGCGCGGATGGTGCCGGCGCGCAGACCCAGCCGGACCATGCCGTTGGCGGTGCCGTTGGAGCCCGTGAGGTCGTCGCCCACGATCAGGACATCGGACATGCGCCCCGCCTCAGCCGACCACGAGGTTGAGGACGATGAGCAGCGGGATCGAACCGGCCCAGACCACGGAGGTGATGCCGGACCAGCCCTTGATGGCGTCGAGTCCGTCCAGTCCCGTGAACTTCGTGACGACCCAGAAGTAGGAGTCGTTGAAGTAGCTGAACACCATCGAGCCGCAGACGCAGGCCATCACGGCGACGAGCGGGTCCAGGCCGGAGCCGGCCACCACGGAGGCGGAGACGGAGGCGGCGGTGATCATCGCGACGGTGCCGGAGCCCTGGGCGATGCGGACAACGGAGGCGATGATGAAGGGGACGAAGAGCACCGGCAGCGGGGTCGCAGCGACGGCCTCGGCGAGTGCCGCGCCCACGCCGGATTCGCGGAGCACGGCGCCCAGGCCGCCGCCCGCACCCGTGATGAGGAGGATGAGGCCGGCGGAGCCTGCGGCCTCGGCGAGCCAGTTGTGGACCTGCTTGCGCGGGGTCCAGCGGGGGAGCAGGACGTAGACGGCGAGGATGATGCCGATCGTGAGGGCGATGACGGGATTGCCGAAGAAGATGAGCGGCTGCGCCCAGTCGGAGGCGACATACGCGTCGTCGTCGCCGAGCACGCCCTGGCTCGCCTTGTCCACGGCGCTGGCCACCGTGTTGCCCACGATGAGCAGCAGCGGGAGGACGAGCGGGAGGGCGCCCAGCAGCGCGCTGGGCCGGTGCGGCTTGCGTCCGGGAGGGGTGGGCCCCAGGTGGTCCTCGGGGTTGTAGGTGGACACCGAGGTGAGGCTGCCGCCGTCGCTGCTGCCTCCGCGGGCTGCGAGCTCGACGTCATGGCCGGAGCCGTAGACCTCCTCCGCGACCAGCGGGTTGAGGCGCGCCTCCAGCTTGGGGCCGATCCAGCGGGCGTAGAGGACGACGAGGGGGAGGAGGCAGACGGTGAAGATGAGGCCGGTGAGGATGACGGAGCCCATGTCCGCGCCCAGGAGGCCGGTGACGGCGAGCGGGCCCGGCGTGGGCGGGACCATGTGGTGGGTGAGTGTCATGCCGCAGCCCAGGGCGAGTGCGAGGGTGACGTAGGCGCCCTTCTTCACGCGCGCGATGGAACGGGCCAGCGGATTCATGATGACGAAGCCGGAGTCGCAGAACACGGGGATCGAGACCAGCGAGCCCACGGTGCCCATCGCCCACGGCTCGCGGCCCTTGCCGAACATCCGGAGGAACGCACGGGCGAGTGCGTCGGCGCCGCCGGAGACCTCGAGGATCTTGCCGATGAAGACGCCGAGGCCGATCACGATGCCCACGCTTGCGAGCGTGGAGCCGAAGCCGTCGGTGATCCAGGTGATCGTGTCGAGGATGTCCGCGCCGGCGACGATGCCGGTGACGAGTCCTGCGATGAGGAGGGCGACGAAGGCGTCGAGGCGGGTCCGGAGGACCAGCACGACGATCGTCGCGATGCCTAGCACGAGGGCGAGTAAGAGCTGCACATCCATGGTTGGGGATGCTCCTTGCGGGATCGAGGGGCCCTGCGGTGAGCGGCGGTGACCGGCGCAGGCGGAATCAGAGCGAGTATACGCACGGATCACTCAATGTTTCCACATTTGTTGCTCACTCTGCGCAGAAATGCTGTCTGCAGACGTGCTGACTGCAGAGGTGCTGTGCGCAGAACGACTCCGTGCCGGACTAGAGGCGGAATCCTCGCGGAGACACAGGCGTTCTGGGGACGAGCCCGCAGATGCGCGGCCAGCAGGGTGCTGCACGCGGGCGGCAGGCTGTGAGGAGAGCGGAGGGCGACGGTATGTGCGAGCGGACGAGGGCACGGGAAGCGGAACGGGACGAGGCGCCGGAGGCCACGGCGGCGCCGGAGGCCATTGAGGCTGAGGCGGTGCCGGAGGAATCCGACCCCGGCCTCGGCGTCCTCCGTCTCGACGACCTCTGGGACCTGGAGTCCGGTCCGGCGTGCCGCGCGGACGGCACCTGCGACTGAGGGCACGCAGGCACACTCGCCGGCGCGCGTCTCAGAAGGGCCAGATGAGCGGCACGTACAGCACGGCGACGAGGAGGTAGGCGGCCATGAGGGGCAGCCCCAGCCTCCAGTAGTCGCCGAACCGGTAGCCGCCCGCCCGCATGACGATGAGATTGCCCGCCGTGGCGACCGGAGTGAGGAAGGATGCGGCTCCGCAGATCGCCAGGCCCATCATGAAGGGCTCCGGGTTGGTCCCCGTGGAGAGTGCCACGGCGGTGGCGATCGGGATCATCACGAGCACCGTGGCGAGGTTGGACATGAACTGCCCCAGCGCCATCGAGAGCAGGCAGAGGGCGAGCAGGGCCAGGTGCGGGGAGGCCGTGCCCAGGAACGAGAGCATGATGTCCGAGACGATCGTCGCGGCGCCGGTGTCCACGAACGCCGTGGACAGGGGGACCATGCCGCCCACGAGGATGATGATGCTCCACGGGACCGAACGGTAGACGTCCGGGATCTTCACCACGCGCATGGCGAGCAGGGCGCCGGCGGCCAGCATGGTGGCGACGGCGGTGGGGACGGCCCCGGTGGCGAGCAGGAGGACCATGCCCGCGAAGACGACGAGGGTCCGCCTGGCCCCGAGGCTCAGCGGCACCGCCCGCTGGAAGGACTGCGGATCCGCGACCGCGATGACGTCCGGGGAGGCGACGTAGCGGCGCAGGGCGTCCCACGGCCCCTGGACGAGCACGGCGTCCCCGGCCTGGAGCTCCATCGCGTGCGACTCGCCCTCCGCACCGCGGACCACGGAGCTCTGCTCCTCCCCGCGGCGCACGCCGAGGATGACGAGGTCCTCCCTGCTCGTGGTCATCCCGGGTGCGACCTTCCGCCCGATCAGCGACGAGCGCGGTGCGATGAGGACCTCGGCGACGCCGCCGCTCGCGGTGAACAGATCCTTCGGCACGATGTCGACGTGGTAGTTCTCCTGCAGCGTGCGCGCGTGGCTGACGGGATCAGGCATCGCCATGGCCTCCGTCGTGCGCACGGGCAGGAGCCTGTCGCCGGCGAGCAGGACGATGACGATGGTCAGAGCCACGAGGGGGATGCCGACGAGGGCGAACTCGAAGTAGCCGAACTCCCTGCCGCCGGCGGAGGCCGCGGCCTGAGAGGCGACGATGTTCACCGGCGAGGCGGTGAGGGTGAGCAGCGAACCGCCGCTGGCGAGGAAGGCCAGGGGGATGAGCATCTTGGAGGGGACGATCCCGGCCCGGACGGTCACGACCACGACCACTGGGAGGAGGGCGCCGACGGTGCCGCTCACGCTGATGAAGGCCCCGAGGATGCCTGCCGTCACCCCGATGATGAGGGTGAGTCTGGTGCGTCCGCCTCCGGCCTTCGCGAC
>NZ_BAAAPZ010000002.1:480631-551950 GCF_039531405.1 Brevibacterium salitolerans
CGATGACGATGAAGAGCGTGGCGATGAAGACGATGGTGGGGTCGCCGAAGCCCGCGAAGGCCTCCGGCAGGGTGAGCACGCCGGTCGCCCACAGTGACAGTGCGACGCCGCTGGCGACGATGGCCAGGGGCACGCGGCCGCTGATGAACGCGATCATCGCCGCGCCGAGAATCAGGAAGGTCCAGGTCGCAGCATCCACCTGCTCAGGATAGCCGGGTGCGCAGATCAGATATATGGTCCGGGGAGCGGCCGGCCTTCCGGTTTTCCCCCGCATCCGCGAGGGAGAGCACCCCTGTGCGGTCCGGCGGCAGCGCGTACCGTCGAGGTATGAGAATCTTCTTCGACTCGATCAGAGGCATCCGCTTCCGCCGCGGCCCCGCTCGTCTCCTCGGGGGCATCGCGGGAGGGCTGGCTGAGGTGACCGGTCTCAACGTGTGGCTGGTCCGCCTGCTCGTCCTCCTCTCCTTCCTCCTGCCGTTCGTGGGGATCGGTCTCTACGCGGCCGTCTGGCTGCTGACCCCCTGGCAGGACGGGAGCATCCCGCTCGAACGGGCGGTGGGAGGTCATCCGGAGCGCTGAGGCGGGGACAGGTGCGCGCGCAGGTACCGGCCGGTCACGCTCCGGTCGTCTGCCGCGACCTCGGCGGGAGAGCCGGTCGCGACGATCCGCCCGCCCTCGGCTCCGCCGCCCGGACCCATGTCGATGAGGTGGTCCGCGTTCGCGATCATGTCGAGGTCGTGCTCGATGACCACCACGGTGCCGCCCTGGTCGAGCAGGCGCTGGAAGACCCCGATGAGCCCCCGGACGTCCTCGGGGTGCAGGCCCACGGTCGGTTCGTCGAAGACGAACAGGGAGTGCGTCTGCGTCCTGCCGAGCTCGGCGGCGAGCTTGAGCCGCTGGGCCTCGCCGCCGGAGAGGGCGGGAGTGGCCTCGCCGAGGGTGAGGTACCCGAGTCCCACGTCCCGCAGCGCCTGCAGCCGCGAGCGGACTCTGCGCATGTCGTCCACGTGGGGGATCGCCTCCGCCACGGTGAGCGCGAGCAGGTCCGGCAGCGAGAGGTCCTCCCCGCCGGCGGCGGAGGGGCGGCGGTGCGCATCAGCCGCGGGGGAGTAGCGGCGCCCACGGCACTCGGTGCACGGGATGTCGACGTCCGGGAGGAACTGCACGTCGAGGGTGATCTCCCCGGTGCCCTCGCAGCGCGGGCAGCGCAGTGAGCCGGTGTTGTACGAGAAGTCGCCGGCGGTGAGACCTGCCGACTTCGCGGAGTCGAGACGTGCGTACGCGCGGCGCAGGTCGTCGAGGGCGCCGCTGTAGGTTGCGACGGTCGAGCGGACGTTGATGCCGATCGGGGTCGCGTCCACGACGTCGACCTTCTCGATGCCGTCGGAATCCACGGCGAGGACGTGCTGTGGGCGGGACCGTCCGTTCTCGGCGCGGAGCGCGGGCACGAGGCTCTCGAGCACGAGAGTGCTCTTGCCGGAGCCGGAGACCCCGGTGACCACGGTGAGCCGTCCGCGGGGGATCGCGACTTCGAGGGCATGCACAGTGTGGATCGGCGCGGTGCGCAGCGCGATCGTGCCGTGGGCGAACATGTGGTCACCGGCCGCAGCGGTGCGCACCCGCACCTGTGCGCGGCCGGTGAGGTGGGGGCCGATGCGGGAGGCGGGGCAGCGGTCGAGCTCCGCGACGGTGCCCGCGGCGACGACGGTGCCGCCCTCGCTGCCGGAGCCGGGGCCGATCTCGATGAGGTGCTCGGCCTCGCGGAGCACGAGCGGGTCGTGGTCGACCATGACGACGGAGTTGCCCTCCTCGAGGAGATCCGTGAGAACGCCCTGGAGGCCCCGGATGTTGGAGGGGTGCAGGCCGATCGAGGGCTCGTCGAGGACGTAGAGCACGCCGGTGGTCTCGTTGCGGACGGCACGGGCGAGCTGCACGCGCTGCCGCTCACCCGTGGAGAGGGACGAGCCGGCGCGGTCGAGCGCGAGGTAGCCGAGCCCCAGGTCGAGCAGCCGGCGGGCCATCCCGAGGAGCGTGTCGACGAGGCTCCGGGCCAGGGGGTGCATCGCCTCCGGCAGGGTCTCCGGCACGGTCGCGGCCCACGCGACGAGCTCGTCGAGGGTGTGCGCGGTGACGTCCGCGAGCCCCAGCTCGCCGATCCGCGGGGCGGCGGCGGTGGCCGAGAGCCGGGTGCCGCCGCACGCGGGGCACACGCGTTCGAGGAGGAAGCGGCTCACGCGGGCGAGCCGCTTCTCGTCGTCGGCGCGTCTGAGCTCCTCGGTGACGGTGAGGCGGGCGTTGCGGAAGGTGAAGTCGAGCTCGTGCACGCCCTTCTTCGAGGTCACCGTGATGTGCTTCTTCTCCTCGGGGCCGTTCAGCACGATCTCGCGCTCCCACTCGTCGAGGTCGCGCCAGGGCACGTCGGTGCGCACTCCGAACTCGCGTGCGATCTGGGGCTGGACGTTGAAGCCGAACATCTGCCACGGGAGGACGGCGCCGTCCTCGAGGGTCATGCCCTCGTCGCGGATGAGCGCGGCGTCGTCGACCTCGCGCACCGTGCCCGTGCCCTCGCAGCGCGGGCAGGCCCCGGCGGAGTTGAACGCGAGGGCCTCTGCTCCCGGAGCCTCGAAGCTCACCCCGCAGACGGGGCAGACGATCGGCTCCTCAGCGGCGACGGCGAGGGTCGGGGACTGCCGGTGCCCGTGGGGGCACACGTGCGAGGCGAGCCGGGAGAACATCAGCCGCACCACGTTGAGCAGCTCGGTGGAGGTGCCGAAGGTGGAGCGCACCCCGGGCACTCCGGGCCGCTGCCGCAGCGCCAGCGCCGCGGGCACGTGACGGACCCGGTCGACGTCGGCGCGCGTCGCCTGCCCCATGCGGCGCCGCGTGTAGGTCGACAGCGCCTCGATGTAGCGGCGCGAGCCCTCGGCGTAGAGCACCCCCATCGCGAGGGAGGACTTGCCCGATCCGGAGACGCCGGCGATCGCGACGAGGGTGTTCAGCGGCACGTCGACGTCGATGTCCCGCAGATTGTGCACGCGGGCGCCCCGCACCTCGATGGTCTGCGCGGCGGAGCCCGCACGGCGTGTCCTCACGGTGCCTCCTTCCGTGCCCGGAGTCCGGCAGCCTCTCCGGATGCGGAAGAGGCCGTCCCCACTGTGTGGAAACGGCCTCTGTACTGCTGTCCTGTGGAGCTAAGGGGAATCGAACCCCTGACCTCTTCATTGCGAACGAAGCGCTCTACCAACTGAGCTATAGCCCCTCCGCCGTTGTGCGGCGACCTGACTACTCTACGACCGTCCGGGCCTCCGTGCCAAATCCGCCGGGGTGTGAGCTGCGCCATGACGGGTGATGCCGCCCCGACCGCCATTTCCGCTGTCGTAGAGTGAGCGGGAAGGTGCTCCTGGGCACGCCGCGCAATCCGCTCCTCCGCTGTGAAGGGACTCCCGCATGAAGCTTCCGCACGACGACATCGACCCCGACGGCCTCCTCGAATACTCGGTGGTCTTCACCGACCGCTCGCTCAACCACATGTCACGGCGCTTCACCGGTGTCATGCAGGAGGTCCTCGACATCCTCTGCACCACCTACGGGGCAGACCATGCGGCTGTCGTCCCGGGCGGCGGCAGCTACGCGATGGAGTCGGTCGCGCGCTCGCTGGCGACGGGCCGGCGCTGCCTCGTGGTGCGCAACGGGCTCTTCTCCTACCGCTGGTCGCAGATCCTCGAGGCGGGAGCGATCGCGGACGAGGTGGCGGTCTGCGCGGCCCGGCCTGTGGCGGACGAGCACCGGGCCGCCTGGCGTCCGGCTCCCATCGAGGAGGTGACCGCGCGGATCGCCGAGCAGCGTCCCGAGGTGGTCTTCGCGCCGCACGTCGAGACCGCTGCCGGTCTCCTCCTGCCGGACGACTACGTCCGCGCGCTGGCGGAGGCCGTCCACGCCGTCGGCGGGCTGCTGGTGCTCGACTGCGTCGCCTCGGGTGCGGTGTGGGTCGATATGCGCGACCTCGGGGTCGATGTGCTCATCAGTGCTCCCCAGAAGGGCTGGTCGGGGTCCCCGGCGGCCGGCTACGTGATGCTCGGCGACGAGGCCCGCGAGGCGGTGCTCGCTCGCCCCTCCTCGAGCTTCTCCCTGGATCTCGCGAAGTGGCTCTCCATCGCGGAGGAGTACCTGCAGGGCCGCACGCCGTACCACGCGACGATGCCCACGGACACGCTGGCGCACAACGCCTCCCTCATGCGCGAGACCCGCGACCGCGGCCTCGAGAGTCTGCGTGCCGCCCAGTTCGATCTGGGCGCGCGGGTGAGGGAGCTGCTGGCGGAGCGCGGCCTCCCCTCGGTCGCGGCCGCTGACTTCGCCGCTCCCAGCGTCGTGGTCGTCCACACGGACGATCCGCAGCTGCGCACCGGGGCCCGCTTCAAGGAGGCCGGCGTCCAGATCGCGGCCGGTGTGCCCCTGCACTGCGGAGAGCTTGAGGACTTCTCGACGTTCCGGCTGGGCCTCTTCGGCCTCGACAAGCTCGGCGACGTGGACGGCACCGTCTCCCGCCTCCGTACGGCGCTGGACTCCCTGGGAATCTGAGCCTCCCGCCCTCTGAGAAGATGTCCGGCGAGCATCACCCCTGCTGACAGGGGTGATGCGCACACGCCCCCTCGGAGAATCGGAGACCAGATGACAGCGAGCGCTCTGCGCATCGGCACGGACGGCGCCGCACGGAAGAACCCGGGGCCCGCCGGCTGGGCCTGGGTGGACGAGACCGGCCGCTATGCCGCCGGCTCCTGGGTGCGGCAGACCAACAACGTCGCGGAGCTCACCGGCATCAAGATGGCGCTGGCCGACCACCCGGGAGTCCCGCTCGTCATCGAGTCTGACAGCCAGTACGCCATCAACTGCCTCACCAAGTGGGCGCGCGGCTGGAGGAGGAATCCGGCGAAGGCGGAGGGGAAGAAGAACCTCGACCTCATCTACTCCATCCTCGACCTCATGGATGCCCGCAGCCATCCCGTCGACTTCGTCTGGGTGCGGGGCCACGACGAGACCAATGCGCACCCGCTCAACACCGCAGCGGACCTCCTCTCCGCACAGTTCGCGGACATGCGCGCGGATCAGGAGCGGGTCACCGGGACGCACGCGATCGACTGGGAACGCAGGCCGGGAAGCATCGCCGCCGAGGCCGGCTCCGGGTCCACCGCCGGTTCCGCTGTGAAGGGCACAGCTGCGAAGGGCGGCCGCAAGCGCAGAGGCCCCTGGGCGACCCAGACGGAGCTCGGTGCGGAGCTGGGCCTGTCCTCGATCGCGGTGGGCAGGCGACTGGAGTCGATCGGCCTGCGCGCGGACAAGCAGGCCACCCAGGCGGCGCTGGACGACGGCCTCGCCAAGGCGCGGAAGATGAAGACCGGCGCCACCTTCTACGTCTGGCACTCCGGCAAGGTCCTGCCGCTGCTGCGGAAGCAGGGCTGAGGGCCGCTCACCCCTCCCGGAGCGCGGCGATCTCCTCGCGCACGAGGCCCAGGGCCTCTTCAGCCTGCACGGCCCGCAGGAGCACCTGCTGCGCCAGACCTGCGCTCAGGCCCATGAGCCGCGGCGCGGCGGACTCGTCGGCGCCGGCGCGGCGCAGGAGAGCTGAAGCCTCCTCCAGGCCCCGGTGCGTCGCCTCTCGCGCGATCTCTCCGATCGCCGGATCGACCACGCCCCGGGCCATGTACGCATACCAGACGGCGGCACCGAGGCGGAGCTCCTCCGAGCGCGGGATGGGCTGCATGAGCAGCTGGGCGAGGGCCTCCCAGGGGGACTGCGAGCGGGACGTCCTCTCCGCGTGCACGGCTGCGGAGGCGTCGATCAGCTCGCGGCAGCCGGCGCGCACCAGTGCGTCCTTCGACGCGAAGTAGTGCTGGACGCGGCCCACGGAGAATCCCGCAGACCGGGCCACGGCCTGGAATGTCACACCCTCGATGCCGCGCTCGCTGATGACCTCCCAGAGCGCATGGACGATCTCAGTGCGGCGCTGGTCGTGGTCGACGATCTTGGGCATGCGCACAGCCTATCGCCGTTTACAGTATGTGCGTACTGTGAAACTATGCGGTATGAGCATATTGCGAAGAACCCGATGGCTGAAGGTCGTCGCCGCGGTGCTGGTCCTCGGGCTCGCCGCCGTGGGGATCGTGAGCACGTACCGCTGGTTCGCGGGTCCGCCGGGAGTGGGGCACTTCCGCACGGTGGAGGGGCGGGAGGCGTACGAGAGGAGCTATGCCGAGGCGATGAGCACCCTGCCGGAGCCCGTCGCGCAGCACGATGTGCCCACGTCCTACGGCACGGTGCGCGTCTACGAATGGGCGCCGGCGCAGGAGGAGGGCGCGCAGGACGAGAGCGCGCAGGCCCCGCCGGTGGTGCTCATCCCGGGGCGGGCCTCGGGCGTGCCCATGTGGCAGTCCAACCTGGAGGGCTTCGCGGCCTCCCACCGGGTGCTGGCGTTCGACTCGCTCGGTGACGCGGGCATGTCCGTCCAGGCCGCGCCCATCCGCGACTTCGCGGAGCAGGGGGACTGGATCGACCAGGTGCTTTCTACCCTCGCCCCGGAGGGCGCGCATCTCGTGGGCCACTCCTTCGGCGGCGCGACCGCGGCCGCATACGCCGTCGACCATCCGGAGCGGGTCCGCTCCCTCACCCTCCTGGAGCCCGTCCTCACCCTTGCGCATCCCCCGGCGGAGATGCTCTGGTGGGCGACGGTCGTCTCTCTGCCGGGCCTTCCGCAGGGACTGCGCGAGCGCGCACTCACGCGGGTGGGCGGCGGCGAGTACGACGGTGCGGATCCGCTGGCCGCGATGATCGACGCGGGCACGAAGCACTTCTCCGCGGCGCTGCCCACGCCCTCGCCGCTGACCGCGGAGCAGGCCGACCGGCTGGACATGCCCGTGAGCATCGCCCTTGCGGACTCAGGCTCCCTCGCCGGCGGTGCGGACGTCGAGGACCGTGCGCGGGAGCTCGTCCCGGAGGCCGAGGTGCGCACCTGGACGGGCACCTCGCATTCCCTGCCGATGGAGGTCGCGGGCGAGCTGGACGGCGTCCTCGCGGAGTTCTGGCAGGAGAGCGAGGGCTGACCCTCCGCACCGCGACCGCACGACTGTCGCACTCCGATCCTCGCAGGGTCTTCTCCTGCTCCGCTGTGCCTGATTGACTGGGGGCATGCGAACGGCAGCACTCTCCCCGGCTCAGCGCACGGACGCACTGCAGGCGATGACCTCTTCGCGGCTCGACGTCCTCGTGATCGGCGGCGGGGTGGTGGGTGCCGGAGCCGCGCTGGACGCCGCCACCCGCGGGCTGCGCACGGGCCTCGTCGAGGCCCGCGACTTCGCCTCCGGCACCTCGAGCCGGTCGAGCAAGCTCATCCACGGCGGCCTGCGGTACCTGGAGATGCTGGACTTCCGGCTGGTGGCGGAGGCGCTCGCGGAGCGCAGCCTGCTGCTGGACCGCCTCGCGCCGCACCTGGTCCGGCCGGTGCCGTTCCTCTATCCGCTCACCCGCCGGGTCTGGGAGCGGGGGTACGTGTCCGCGGGGGTGACGCTGTACGACTCGCTCGCCGCACTCTCCGGCCGTGCCCGAGGCGTCCCCAGGCACCGGCAGCTCACTCGCGCAGGTGCGCGCCGGGTCATGCCGAGCCTGCGCCGGGACGCCCTGGTGGGCGCCGTTCAGTACTTCGACGCGCAGGTCGACGATGCGCGCCACACCATGATGCTCGCCCGCACGGCGGCCTCCTACGGCGCCCACATCGCCACGCGCGCACGGGTCACCGGCCTCCTGCGCGACGGCGGCCGGGTGGTGGGAGCTGTGGTGCGTGACCTGGAGAGCGGACGGACCCTCGAGGTGCGCGCCCACCAGGTCATCAACGCCACCGGGGTGTGGACGGACGAGACGCAGGCGATGGCCGGGGAGCGCGGCCAGTTCCACGTGCGCGCGTCGAAGGGCATCCACCTCGTGGTCCCCCGTGACCGCATCCGCGGACGCTCCGGGCTCATCCTGCGCACGGAGAAGTCCGTGCTCTTCGTCATCCCCTGGGGACGGCACTGGATCATCGGCACGACGGACACGCCCTGGGACCTCAGCAAGGACCATCCCGCCGCGAGCGCCCAGGACATCGACTACCTGCTGAGGCACGTCAACAGGGTGCTCGCGGACCCGCTCACGCGGGAGGACGTGGAGGGGGTGTACGCCGGGCTGCGACCGCTGCTGGCGGGGGAGTCGGACGCGACGAGCACGCTGTCCCGCGAGCACGCCGTCTCCACCGCCACCACGGGGCTCGTGGTGGTGGCCGGCGGCAAGTACACGACCTACAGGGTGATGGCGGCCGATGCCGTGGACGCCGCCGCGGACGGCCTGCGCGCGCAGCTGGGCCGTGCCGTGCCCGCCTGCTGCACGGAGGACGTGCCGCTCGCCGGTGCGGACGGATACGCCGCTCTCCGGAACCAGCGGACGTCGCTGGCGCGGCGACACGGCCTCGGCACGGACAGGGTCGATCACCTGCTGGGGCGGTACGGCTCGCTCGCGCTCGAGGTGCTCGCACTCATCGCCGAGCGGCCGGAGCTGGGCGAGCCGCTCCCGGGTGCGGAGGACTATCTGCGCGCGGAGGTGGTCTACGGGACCACGCACGAGGGGGCGCGCCACCTCGAGGACGTCCTCGCGCGGCGCACCCGCGTCTCGTTCGAGACCTTCGACCGGGGCGTGGAGGCCGCCGGGGAGGCGGCGGAGCTCATGGCGCCGGTGCTGGGCTGGAGCCGGCAGCAGTGTGCGGCGGAGGTGGAGCACTACCTCCTCCGCGTCGCCGCGGAGCGGGAGAGCCAGACGATGCCCGACGACGAGACCGCGGACGCCGCGCGGCTGGGCGCTCCGGACGTCGTTCCTCTCCGGGAGGAGGGCTGAAGCCCCGGGCGCGGCTCAGTGCGTGCTGCCGAGCTCCACGGCCAGCACGCCGAGGCCGATGAGCACGATCCCGCCCGCCATGAGCCAGGTGAGGGGCTCCCGGAAGAGGAGGCGGCTGAGGACGGCGGTGAGCGCCACCCCCGCGGCCGCCCAGATCCCGTACGCCACGCCCAGCGGCATGCCGTGGGACAGCGCCAGCGAAAGCAGGCTGAACGCCGCGACGTAGCCCACAGCCACCGGTGTGAACCAGATGCGCCCGCCGGAGG
The DNA here is from genome assembly GCF_039531405.1 of Brevibacterium salitolerans. NCBI lineage: Bacteria > Bacillati > Actinomycetota > Actinomycetes > Micrococcales > Brevibacteriaceae > Brevibacterium > Brevibacterium salitolerans. Next base: position 489,808 of record NZ_BAAAPZ010000002.1, read on the forward strand.
CGGCCATGCGCAGGGTGAGGGTGCCGCCCACCTCGCAGACCACCGCGGCGAGGAGGAAGAGCCACGCGGTCATGCCGGGTCTCCTTCCCGCCGCCGCGCGGCGCCGGAGCCCAGCTCCACGCAGACCACCCCGGCGACGATGAGACAGATGCCCACGCCCATGAGCAGGCTGAGGGGTTCGCCGAAGAGCGCGTGGGAGAGGAGCGCGGTGAGGGCGACGCCGGAGGCGCCCCAGATCCCGTAGGCCACGCCCAGCGGCATCCCGGCCCTGAGGACGGCCCCCAGGCAGACGAAGGCGGCGGTGTAGCCGGCGACCACGACGACGTAGAGGAGGGGCTCCTCCAGTGCCCCCTTGAGGGAGAGCGAGGCCGCGACCTCCACGAGGATCGCGGTGAGGAGAAACAGCCAGGCCCTCAGCTGCCGGGGTGCGTGCACGTGCGCCGTGGGGGTTCCCGGAGTGCTGTGCCCGGTCATCGCGGCCTCCTCTCCTGCGGCGGTGCGAGCCGGCGGTGCGCCGGACTCAGCCAGGCAATCTACCAGACAGAACCGTCCGGACGGTACAGGGGTACTGTGCCGTCCGGACGGTCCCGGCGGATGAGGGCGCGGATCAGCTCACAGCGCGAGACGCCTGCGGACGGCCGCGGAGAACAGGTCCACGACGATCACGAGGACGAGGACGACGATGATCTGCGTGAGCATCGCGTCGAACTGGAAGGACTTGATCGACTGGTTGATGAGGAGTCCGATCCCGCCGGCTCCCACGAGGCCCAGTACCAGGGAGGAGCGCACGTTCACATCGAAGCGGTAGAGCAGCAGTCCCAGCAGTGAGGCGCTCACCTGGGGGAAGGTGGCGTTCGCGACGATCTGGGCGCGGCTGCCGCCGGCCGTGCGCAGAGCCTCCGAGGGGCCCGGGTCGATCTCCTCGATGGACTCGGACCAGAGCTTGCCCATGACCCCGGTGTTGTGGCAGATGAGGGCGAGCACGCCGGCGAACGGCCCCAGGCCCACCGCGGTGACGAAGATGAGCGCGAAGACGATGTCCGGGACCGCGCGGAAGAACGACATGATCGCGCGGCTCACCTGGTACACCACGGCATTGGGGGCGGTGGTCCGGGAGCCCCAGACGGCCAGCAGCGCGCTGGTGGGGATGGAGAAGGTCGTGCCCAGCAGTCCGATCCACAGGGTGATGCCGGTGGCCTCGAGGGCGGGGCGGACGGTCTCGGACCAGCTGAGGTCCGGCGGGAACGCCTCGGAGAGGAAGCGGGCCATGCCCTCCCTGCCCTCGAAGAGCGCGGCGAGTGAGAACTCGGTCTCCCGCACGGCCACCACGTGCGCCACCACGAGCGCCACGACCACCACCGTGACGGCGGTGGTGCGGCCGCGGCCGCCGGAGGCGGGCGGGACGGGGCGCCGGGTGCGCGTCTGCTCCGCCGTGCGGCTCATGCTGCCGCTCCTTCCAGGAGGGCCTCGCCGTAGAGACCGGCGATCCGCTCCTCCGTGACGGTCTGCGGGGTCCCGCTGAGCGCGATGCGGCCGTCCTGCAGGCCGATGATGCGGTGGGCGTACTGCCGTGCCAGCCCGGGGGAGTGGAGGACCGCCGCGACGGCGAGGCCGTCGGTCTCCGCCAGGTCCCGCAGCAGCTCCATGACGGTGGCCGCGGCGTGCGGATCGAGGGCGGAGGTGGGCTCGTCCGCGAGGAGCACTCCCGCGCCCTGGCAGAGCGCGCGGGCGATCGCGACGCGCTGCTGCTGCCCGCCGGAGAGCCTGCCGGCCGGCTCATGCGCCCGCTCCGCCAGTCCCACGCGGTCCAGGGCGGCCATCGCCTCCTCCCTGACCGTCTGCGGGAAAGTGAGGGGGAGGAACGACTGCAGGGTCGTCATCCGTGCGAGCGCGCCGGTGCAGACATTGGCGAGCACGCTCCTGCGCGGCACGAGGTGGAAGCGCTGGAAGACCATGGCGGTGCGGGCGTCCTGCCGGGGCCGCCGGTCACGGTGGCCGCGGTGGCCGGCGGGCCTGCCCTCGACCTCGATGGTCCCGGACTCGTGGCCGACCAGCCCGGCCACGGCGCGCAGGGTCGTGGACTTGCCGGAGCCGTTGGCGCCCAGGAAGGCCACGAGCTCGCCCGCGCGCACCTCGAAGCTCACGGAGTCCAGGACGGTCCGGCCGGCGAAGGCCAGGTGCAGGTCGGAGACCGCCAGCGCCGGCTGGGCGTGCAGGCGTGCGGCGGGGCGGGAGCTGCTGTGCGGAGTGGTCATCACACGTCCTCCTCGGTGAGGTTCATCGTCTCGGCAAGGTCGAACAGGGGCTGGTAGGTTTCATCGGTGACCTCGAGCATCTGCCCGGCGGGGGAGAAGTCGAGGAAGCCCCCGATCTCCTCCAGCACGGCGGGGTCCAGGTCGAGGAGCGCGTCCTGCACCGCGGTCTTGAACGCGGGATCCGCGTCGCCGCGGACCGTGATCGGGTCGTTGGGGATGTCCTCGGACTCCCAGATCTGCCGGAAGCCGCTGGGATCGAAGGTGCCGGCCTCCTGTGCGCTGGTGAGGGTCTGGGTGTTGATCTGTGCGGCGTCGACCGTGCCGTTGGTGAGCGCGAGCAGGGCCTCCGGATGGCCGCCGGCGTAGTTGATGTTCAGCTGGTCCTCCGCGATCCCGGCCTCGGCGAGCGCGGACCGGGGCAGCACGTCGCCGGAGGTCGAGCCGACGCTGCCGAGCGCCAGGTCGTGACCGGGGAGGTCTTCGATGCCGCGCACCTCCGAGTCCTTCGGGACCCAGATGCCGCCGCGGTAGGTGCTCAGCTCGCCGTCGGCGGTGCCGAAGGAGGCCAGCGCCTCCGCATCCGCGCGCTGGGAGGCGAAGACGTAGCCCAGCGGGCCGAACTGGCCCAGGTCGAGCTTGCCGTTCTGCATGGCGAGGACCTCGGCGGAGTAGTCCTCGAGGACGGAGACCTCGACCTCGCAGTCGAGCGACTCGCCCAAGGCCTCGGCGAGCTTCTGGTAGGCGGGCTCGAGCTTGGTGGGATCCTCGAACGGCTCGATGCCGAACTCGATCTTCCCGTCCGGGCAGGTGGCGGACTCCGCGCTCGCCTGTGAGGAGCAGGCGGCGAGCCCGGGGGCGAGGAGCGCGGCTGCGGCGAGGGCGGTGACAGCGGAGCGGAGGCGGGTGGGGCGCATGGGTGGGACCTTCCTGGGGCGGAGCGTGCGGGAGGGGAGGTGCGGAGGGGTTGGTGGGACGGTGGGGAGGGAGGCTCTGCGGGCGTTCATCCGGCCGGTGCGGCAGCGGCGGGCGAGCCCGTGTGCAGGGCCTCGAGCGTGTGGGCGGCCAGGCCGAAGGCCAGCGTCATGCCCACTCCGGTCGCCACGGTGACGGCCGTGGCGTGGGCACCGACGGGAGCGAGGACGAGCGGGCGGGTCTCCGAGGAGGCGTAGACGCCCTGCCACCGCTGGCGCACGCGCAGGGGCTGGGCCCCCAGCACGGACCGTGCGGACTCGAGCAGGAGGTCCGTCGTGTCCTCGTCGAGGAACGGGGCGGTCGAGGGTGCGTACGCGTGGCTGTCGCCCACGAGCAGGCTGCCGTCCGGGCGGCGCGTGACCATCACGTTGGCTCCGGCGGCCATGAGCGCGGGTGCGGTCTCCTCCATGTGCTCGCGCAGGTCCTGCGCCGCAGGCATCGTGGCGAAGGCGTCGTAGCGCAGGAGCGAGGTGCCGGTGAGGATCGCGGCGTCCGTCGTGAAGTGCGCGGGTGCGTCCACCAGAGCCATCTGCAGCGCGCACTCGCGGATGCCGGCGTCCGCGGCGAGGTCCGGGAGCAGTCCGCGGAGGTGGTGGCCGGTGCAGACGAAGGTGTGGTCGGCGGCGAGGAAGCCGCGCGTGGTGTGCACTCCGCCGTCCGTGACGCTCAGCGCACGGGTGTCCATCCGCATCGTCACCGCGGGGTGCGCGTGCAGCCAGGCGGCCAGCCGCGGGGCGGCGGTGCGCGGGTCCACACGCAGGTCGAGCGGCAGGTGCGCGCCGCCCACCGCGCTGGTGGCCCGGCTGCCCAGCGCGCGGGTGATCTCCTCGCCGTCGACGAGCCGGATGCGGTCCGTGCCCTTGGCCTCGGCGGCCTCCGCGAGCACGCGCAGCTCCTGCGCGGAGGCCGCCGCCACATAGGCTCCGGACTCCCGCGCCCAGAATCCCGCGGCCGAGGCCGCCGCGAGCCAGTGCTCGCGCCCGGCCTCCGCGAGGGAGGCGAAGGCGCCGGTCTGCCCGGTGATGCAGCAGTGGCCGAAGTTGCGGACGGAGGCGCCGCGGGGCCCGCTGTCCTCGTCGACGAGCGTGACGCGGAGCCCGCGGCGCACCGCGAGGTAGGCGTGGGCGAGTCCGACGATGCCGGCTCCCACGACGGCGATGCTCCCGCTCGAGGCGGACGGTGTCTGTGTGCTGTGCATGACTCCAGAATGAGCGGCCCCGACTTGTCTGTACAAGCCGAGATGCGCCCTCGGAGCGGAGGTTGGCTCACTGTTCACCTGCAGGTTTTCGCGGTCTCCTCTCTGTCACGAGGTGTTCACCCGCTGTTCTCCGGAGCCCCGGGATCCCGTCCGATTCCTCGCTAGAGTGGAACATGTCCAGACAAGTGGGACCGTATGGGGACATGCGGCGAGGAGAACGGGAGCGGTGATCGTGGGGAGCGCGCGAGCTGAGGCGGATGCGGAGAGGCCGGCGCCGCTGCACGGCAGGATCAGTGCGGACATCCGGGCGGCCATCGCCTCGGGTGAGCTGCCGGTGGGGTCCTCCCTGCCCAGTGAGGCGGAGCTCTGCCGCAGGCACGCGGTGTCCCGCGGCACCGTCCGGCAGGCGATCGCCGCGCTGCGCGCGGAAGGCCTCCTCGCCGGGGGCCGCGGCCGCCCGCCGCGGGTGGTGGGCGGAGTGCCCAGCCAGCCGCTGGAGAGCTTCCAGTCCTTCAGCGCCTGGGCGCACGCCTCGGGCCGGGTGCCCGGTCAGCGCACCGCGGAAGTGGCGCGGAGGCCGGCCTCGGCGGCTCTGGCCACCGCGCTGGGGATCGAGGCGGGGGAGCCGGTCGTGGAGCTCCTGCGGACCAGACTGCTCGACGGGGTGCCCGTGATGATCGAGCGCACGGCCTTCGTCATGGACGTGGGGCGGCACCTGTTCGACTTCGATCCGGATTCCGGTTCGATCTACGCCCACCTCACCGCCTGCGGCGCGGACCTCCACTCCGCCCGCCACACCTTCGACGCCGTCGCCGCGACGCAGGAGGACGCACACCTGCTGGGCACCGCTCCCGGTGCCCCGCTGCTGCGTGAGCAGCGCACCGCGTACTCCTCGGGCGGCCGTGCGCTGGAGTTCTCCGACGAGCGCTACCTCCCCGGTCAGGTGACCTTCACCGTGGAGAACACGATGGAGTCCCGTCCCACCGTCCTGCGCGCACTGCCCGCACGAACGCACCCGACCCGTACAGACACAGAAGGAGCATCCTCATGACAGACATCCGCCTCGCGGCCTTCGACATGGCCGGCACCACCATCGACGAGCACGGAGACGTCTACCGCGCGCTGGAGAACTGTGTGACGGAGACCGGTACGCCGGTGGACGCCGCGGATCTGCAGACCTGGATGGGCACGGACAAGGTCGAGGCGATCACGCAGCTGCTCGGCCTGGGCGGGCACGCCGGGGACGAGGCCACCGTCGCGGCCTGCTTCGACCGGTTCCGCGCGCTGCTGGCCGAGTACTACGCCGTACACCCGCCGGTGGGGCTGCCCGGCGCGGAGGATGCGCTGCGGACGCTGGGGGAGGCGGGCGTGAAGGTGGCGCTGACCACCGGCTTCTCCGCGGACGTCGCGGGTCCGCTGCTCGATTCACTGGGCTGGAAGGTGGGGGAGGGCGAGCTCCTCGACGCCGTCGTCACCTCCGACGAGGTGGCCGCGGGGCGCCCGTACCCCTACATGATCCACCGTGCGATGGAGCGCACGGGCGTGCGGTCCGTGGCGCAGGTGCTCGTCGCCGGCGACACCGTCGTGGACGCCCAGGCGGGCGCGGCCTCGGGTGCGGCGCAGGTGGTGGGCGTGCTCACCGGTGCGCTCACGGCCGAGGACTTCGCCGGCAGCGGCACCACCGCCGTGCTCGGCTCCGTCGCCGAGGTGCCCGCCCACCTCGGCCTCGGCTGAGGGGTGCGGCAGCCTTGGGCGGAGGCTCGTGCTCGCTGGGCGTCGGGGCCGCTGCGGGAACGCCCGTGGACGCCGCGCCGCATGAGGGCCTCGAGCGGTCCTGTGCGGCCCGTGCGCTCCAGCCGGACGGCGAGGGCGACGCCCACCGACCACACGACCGCCGCGACGGCCAGCGCCCCGAGGGCGAAGCACGCCGCGTACCCGGCTCCGCCGGCGATCCCCGTCAGCACCTGGAGGCCCATGAGCAGTCCTGTGACGGTCCGCTCCGGCTGGAGCGCGCCGATGGACACCAGCCCGATGGGAAGGGCTCCGGCCAGGGAGACCCCGATCCCGCCCCACGCGAGCAGGCGCAGGCGGGTGCGATGTGCAGCGGTGTTCTCGAAGAGGCGCATGCGGCCGGCGCGGTACCCCAGGATCACGAGGGACAGCAGCGGGTAGGCGATCGCGATATAGAGCGACGTCGAGCGCGCGGTCGGAGCGGAACAGCAGCCATCCGGTCACGAGCAGTGCGAACCCGTAGGCGGTGAGGATCTCCCCGGGGAACACGAGGAAGGCGTGGAGGGCACCGAGCAGGAGCAGCAGGAGCGCCCGTCTGCGCAGAGTCCTCCGTGCCCCGTCCGGTGCGGCGGGACCGGAGGAGCGCCTGGCGAGGCTCCACGCGACCCCGTAGCCGAAGAGGATCGCGAACAGCGGGAACGCCCGGTTGTCGAGGAGCAGGGTGGCGGCGAAGGTCGCTGCCCGGTCCGGTGCGGGCTCGTGCGAGGCGTCCACTCCGAACCCGGCACCGGCGTGGACCCCGGCGTAGGCCATGGCGATGAGCAGCAGCATCAGCCCGCGGGCGGTGTCGGGTGCGAGGAGCCGCCGCGGAGCGGCGTCCGGCGTCGAGGGCGAGGTCATGGGTTCGATGCTCCTTCCTCCGGTTCAGAGGTGCGGGGGTACTGGGCGACGCCGAGCGCCCTCACTGCGGCGGGCACGACGACCGCTCCGGTGAGGATCACCGCGGCCGCGGCCAGGCATGCGATCTGCCAGGAGCCGAACTCGTACAGGTACCCGGCCGCGACGGTGCCCACGAGACCGCCGGCCAGAGCGGCGGATTCGTACCACCCCAGGCCGCGTCCCAGGCGCAGCTGCCCGGAGGCCTCTGCGATCACCGCCTGCTGCACGGGGAAGACGACCGCCCAGGCAGCGCCGGCCAGCACCCAGCACACCCCTATGACCACAGGGTTGGGGGCGAAGGCCAGGCTCGCGGCGAATCCGGCGCTGGCGACCGAGGCCAGGGCCAGCATCCGGGTGCGGCCGCAGCGGCGCACGAGGCCGTGCAGGTGGGGAGGCAGTATGCCCATCGCGATTCCGCCGGGCAGGAACACCAAGCCGATCTGCAGCGGCCCGAGGCCGAACTCCTGCTGCAGGTGCAGGAGGAGCAGGAGGCTGATGACCCCCTCGGCGGCCATCGTGAGGGCCACGGCGAGCAGCATCGGGGACAGGCGCCGCAGCAGACGCGTCTGCTGCGGCGCGGGCTCCGCCTCCTTTGCGGACGCGGCGGTGTCAGCGGATGCGGCGGAGGCGGAGGGCGTGCGGGCCGGCCCCCCTCGGGGCGGTCAGCATGATGACTGCGCCCACGAGACAGCAGACGGCGAGTGCTGCGAACACGCCCTGGTAGCCCACCGGGCCGATGAGGAGGAACACCGGCACGAAGACGACCCAGCTTCCCGTCTCCTCCGCGGAGACCAGTGCGGCGAATGCTCCGGAGTCCTCGCCGAGCCGCTCACCGACGATCGCCCTGAGTGCGACCCACAGCAGCGCGCCGCCCGCCCCTCCGACCGCTGCGGCGGCATACGCGAGGGCCGGATCGGCCGCACACGCGTATCCGAGGCATGCCGCGGCGTAGAGGAGCGCACCGAGGGCTGCGACACTGCGGCGTTCGAAGCGGTCTGCGAGAGATCCCGCAGCCGGCCGCACTGCGAGTGAGACTGCGAGTTCCACGGCCAGCAGGACGCCTATCTGCGCTGGCGTGAGGCCGATCGACGCTGCGGCGAAGAGCGGCAGCATGAAGTCGACGACCTCTCCGGCTCCGCTGAGGAACACTGCGGACGTCAGCGCGCGCTTCTGTCGCCTCCGTGGACGGGGACTGTCGATGCTCATGTGATACGAGCGTACTAGTACGACTGTTCTTCTTCAATGTATGCTGTGGAGCATGCCTCGACACGTCGATCCCGAACAGCGGCGCCACGACGTCGCGCAGGCGACCTGGCGCGTGATCCTCCGCGCCGGTCTGGCGAAGGCCTCGGTCCGCGCCGTCGCGGAGGAGGCAGGGCTCTCGGTGGGCTCGCTGCGCCACTACTTCAGTGAGCAGCGGGAGCTGCAGATCTACGCCTTCGAGCTCATCAACGAAAGGGCCGCGCAGCGCCTCGCAGCCGTCGCGGGGGACCTTCCCGTCCGGGACCGGATCGAACAGACGATGTGGGCGCTGCTGCCCGTCACTCCCGCACAGGTCGAGGAGCAGCAGATCGCGCTGGCCTTCCTCGTCGAGTCGCGGACCGATCCTGCACTCGCCGAGATCGTCGCGCAGGATCGGGCCGCTGCCGTCGATCTCACACGCGGGGCGATCCTCGCCCTGCGCGAGGCCGGGCTCGCGGATCCTGCTGTGGACGTCGAGACCGCAACCGTGGAGCTGAGGGCGCTCCTCGACGGTCTCGCACACGCCGCTGCCCTCCACCCGGCAGACATGCCGGGCCACCTGATCAGGGCCGCTGTGAGGAGCTGGCTCGACGGCCTGGCCCCGTGACGCGGAGCGATGCGCCGGTCACCTCCGGGCGCGGAGGAGATGGCGGGTGGAGTGCGCGACGAAGCTCCCGTGGCGGCGGATGCGGGCGTCCATGTCCCGGAGCCGGTCCCGGTACCGCTCGACGCTGAAGTCCGGCACCCACCACACGCACCGGCGGAGGATCCAGACGACCGCGCCCACGTCCCGGAACTCCATCCGCAGCCGGGCGCTGCGGAGATCGGTGACCTCGAGTCCGGCCTCCGCGGCGGCGTCCGCCTCGAGGTCCGGGCGGCGGTCCGCGCGCTGTGCCGCAGTGGTCTCGCCGCGGAAGAACTCGATGAGCTCGAATGCGGACTCCGGCCCCACGTGCTGCCCCAGGTACTCGCCGCCTGGCGCGAGCACGCGTGCGATCTCCGACCAGGCGGGCTTCACCGGGTGGCGGGCCGTGACCAGATCCACGCTGGCGTCCGCGAATGGGAGCGGTGCTCCCGGGGCCGTCTCGTGGACGGTCACGCCCCGCGGACCCAGCAGCTCCCGGGCACGGGCGGCATTGGCCGGCCAGCTCTCGGTGGCGTGCGGGTCCGCGGCCATGAGCGGGGCCTCGGCGAGCACCTCGCCCCCGCCAGTGTCGAGGTCGACGGCGGTCCGCGCCCGTGCGACGGCCTCGCCCAGCAGGCGGGAGTAGCGCCAGGGCGGCCGCTCCTCGCTCGCCCTGCCGTCCAGCCAGGAGAAGTCCCAGCCCGTCACGTCCGCGCGGGCGGCCTCGTCGATGAGCTCCTCGAAATCGCGCATGCGCGTCATTGTGCCAGGCGGCCGGCCTCGGCGGCTGCCGCGGCGGCGCGTGCGGCATCGATGCGGGCGCTGCCGATCCGCGGCCATCCCCACAGGAGGAGCGGGGCCATGAGCACGGCGGCGCTCAGGTATGTGGACCGCAGCGCCCACTCGCGGCCGAGCTCCGGTTCCAGGAGGGAAACCAGCGCGCCCGCCGCGAGCGCACCCAGCGACATCGTCCCCCAGCCGAAGAAGCGGTAGACGGAGTTCACCCTCCCCAGCAGCCGGTCGGGGATGAGCCGCTGGCGGAGGGATACCGTCACCATGTTCCAGACGACCACGGCGAACCCCATCGCGACGCTCACCGCCCAGACCGCAGCGGCATGGCTGAGCAGGCCGATGACGCCGTAGCAGGTGCCGATGATGAGGAGGGATCCGCGCAGGACAGTGCCCTCGCGAGCCCGCTCGGCCACGCGGTCGCCGGTGAGGGAGCCTGCGAGGGCGCCCGTCGCCATGCCGGTCGTGAGCATCCCGAACGTGAGCCCGCCGCTCACGCCCAGCACGTCCTGGGCGAAGAAGACGAACTGCGCCGAGGTGAGCATGCCCAGGAGGTTGAATGCGCCCAGCAGCAGGGCCAGCGTGCGCAGCAGCCGGTGGCGCCAGAGCCAGGCGAGGCCCTCGGCGGTCTCGCGGCGGAAGGAGGGCGGGAGGGGAGAGTCCGCGCGGCCGGCCCGGCCCCGCCTGCGCCCGTCGTCTCCTCGCAGGGTGAGCATGAGCGCACCGGCGAGCGCGAGCAACGCCGCGTGGGCACCGAAGGGCACGACCACGGCGACCCCCACGAGCGCTCCGGCGAGTGCCGGTCCGGCGAAGCCGCCCAGGGCCGTCTCCGCACCCCAGAGCCGTCCGTTCGCCCGTTCCAGCAGTCGCTGGTCGACGAGGGAGGGCATGAGGGTCTGTGCGGTGGTGTCGCGCAGCACCTCCGCGCAGCCCACGAGGAAGGCGAGGAGGCAGAGAGCGGTGAGGAGGACGGTCCCGGGAGCGGCATCCGCATGGGAGACGGGGTCGGGTGCGGGTGCCGGACCGCGGACCGCGAGCAGGAGGAGTGCGAAGGCGAGGACGAGGACGCAGCGCGCCCCGTCCATGGCGGCGACGAGGCGGCACCGGTCGACGCGGTCGGCGAGGACGCCCGCGGGCAGGGAGAGCAGCAGCCAGGGCAGCCGGGTGGCCAGTGCGACGAGGGTGAGCCACAGGGGTTCGCGGGTGAGGGACGAGGTGAGCCACACGACGGCCACGCTCATGAGGCCGTCGCCCAGGTTCGCCGCCGCCGAGGCCACGAGCAGCCTCCAGTAGCGCCCGCCCAGACGAGGCGCGGGGGCCGAGGCGCCTCCTGCCTCGGGAGCCCCGGCCCCCGTCATGTCTCCTCGCCGCCGGCGGAGCCGAGCGGCGGGCGCGGGGAGGGATAGAGGGCGAAGGCGAGGGCGTAGGTGGTGGTGCCCCCGCGCGGTGAGTCCGCGAACTCCTGCAGCAGCGCATTGAGGCGGGCGCTGAACTCCTCTGCACGCTCCGTGGGCACGCGCACATGGCGGATGTTCGCGTTCAGCACGCCGCCGTGGTCCTGCGGGACCTGTGCGAGCTCCGCGGCGGCGAGGTCGATGACCTGCTCCGGGACCCGCGTCCCCGCGCCTTCCCGCCCGTACAGGAAGACCCGCGCGGTGCGGCCGTAGTACTTGGCCTCGAGTGCGCGCACCCGCTTCCGGCGCACGACCCGCACCAGCCCTGCGGCCTCGAGCACCTTGAGATGATGTCCGATCGTGCCCTTGGGCCGGTCGAGCAGGTGGGAGAGCTCGCTGGTGGTGGCCGCCCGCTCGCTCAGCGCACTCACGATCTGCATCCGGGTCTCCTCGAAGAGCGCGCGGTGCTCCTCGGGGCTGCTGAGGCTGCGGACCTCGTCGAGCGGATAGTCCGGCGGCACGGGTGCCACTGCGGCGCCGGCGGAGGTGCGCGTACGGTCGGCATCGTCAGTATGGTCGGTCATACTCATATGGTCGGTGAATGCCGACCATATGGTCAAGGGCCGCTCTGGGTGACCGAGCCGAGAGTGCGGATGGGGGAGCGGAGCCGCTCAGATGACGAGGCCCACAGCCCCGTAGGCGGTGAGGAGCACACCCACTGCGAGGAAGGAGACCGCACTCAGCTTCGTGCCGTTGCGCTCCAGCCAGTCGTCGAGGCGCCGGAGGGCGGGATCGATGCGTGCGTGCGCCAGGACGCGGACCACCGTCAGCAGCGCGGCCGGCAGCACCATCACGAGGCAGTAGAGCGCCACCCAGCCCGTCACACCCGCCCACCCCAGATCCGTGCGCGTGAGCAGGGCGATGGCGCCCAGGTAGGGGAGCATCCCGGTGAATTCGACGGCGAAGGCGAGCAGCGCCACGCCCACGATGCGGCGGGACGAGTCCGCCTCCAGCGTGCGTCTGCGCCAGTCCTGGAGCTGGGAGGGGATGAGCTGCGCATGGGCCGCGAACGTGCGGGTGAGCATGAGCGCGCCCATCCCGGCGGTGACGAGCCCGAGGGCCGCCAGCACCAGCGGGGCCGTCACCGGCGACCAGCTCTCCAGCACCCCGGCCGCGAAGTCCAGCACCGGGGATGCGATGAGGGCCACGAGCATGCCGCCGGCGAAGTACAGCCCCGCGAGCGCGAGCAGGTACACCGCGATCCGCGCCGCGCGCACCCGCCCGGGAGCGAGCAGCAGCCAGAGCGGGACGAGCGAGGTGCCGGCGCTCGTGCTGTCGAACAGCGCGAGCCCGAGGACGCTCAGGGCGAGGGCGGTGGTCACGGTGACTCAGCCTAGCGGTGACGCCTCCTGGGTGCCTGCCTCCTTCAGCGCCTTCCGCTGGGCCCGCCGTGCCTGACGCCGCTCCTTGGAGCGCTCGGTGAGGAAGTACAGCACCGGCACCAGGACGAGGGTCAGCAGCGTCGAGGTCGTGAGCCCGCCGATCACCACGATCGCCAGCGGCTGCGAGATGAACACCCCGCCGCCGGTGAGCCCCAGTGACATGGGGACGAGGGCGAAGATCGTCGCCGCCGCCGTCATGAGGATGGGCCGCAGCCGCAGGCGGGTGCCGTGGATCACCGCGTCCATGAGCTCCATGCCCTCGGCCCGGAACTTGTTGATGAGGTCGATGAGCACGATCGCGTTCGTCACCACGATCCCGATGAGCATGAGCAGACCGATCATCGACGGGATGCCCAGCGGGATCTGCGTGATGACCAGGAGGAGCACCGCGCCCGTCGCCGCGAAGGGGATCGAGACCAGCAGCACGAGTGGCTGCACGATGGACCGGAAGGTGCCGATCATCACCATGAGCACCAGCACCACCGCCGCGAGCATCGCCAGGCCCAGCTGGGAGAAGGACTCGGTGAGGTCCTCGGCAGCGCCGGCGACGGCGAAGCTCACGCCGCTGGGCAGATCCGCCTCGGCCTCCAGCTGCGCCACGGCCGCGGAGACCGCGCTCAGCTGTCCCGCCTCCGGGGTGACCGAGACCGTCGCCTGGCGCTCGCCGTCCATCCGGCTGATGCTGGGAGCGGTCCGGACCTCCTCGACATCCGCGATCGTGTCCACCGTGATCGCGTCGCCGGTGATGTCCGGGATGGCCTCCTGCTCGTCCGCGATCGCCTCCTGCTCGTCCTGGTCGCGGCGCTGCTGCTCCTGCGTCTCCTCGAGCTCGACGATGCCGTCCTCGGCCTCCTGCAGACCGTCACGCGCGTCGTCGAGTGCGCTCTCCAGCTCCTCGACGGGGTCCTGCGGCTCCGGGGGAGGGCCCGAGCCGGGGTTGCGGAGCTGTTCGAGCTGGTCCTCGAGCTCCTCCACCCGATCCGCGGCCTGATCACGTGCCTCGACCGCCTGATCCCTCGCCTCCCGGTTGGCCTCCTCGGCCTCGCGCTCGCCCTTCTCCGCAAGGGCGTCCGTGCGCTCGTCGAGGGAGTCCTGCGCGGCCTCCTGCGCCTGCTGCGTCTGCCGCTGGGTCACGGGCAGCTCCAGACCTGCGATGTCCTCGGGAGAGGCGTCCGGGTGCGTGGGCGCGATCCGGATGTCCCGTTCCGCTCCCTCGAGCGTGAGGGTGCCGGCGGGCACGCCCTGCAGGGCGGCGGCGACGGCCTGACCCACCTCGGCCTGGGTGAAGCCGTACTCCGCGGCCGCCTCGCGGTCCACGTCCACGCTCAGCACCGGCTGCTCACCGGCGAGGTCGTGACTCGCCTCTGCCACGCCGGGCAGTTCGCGGGCCCGTTCGACCAGATCCTGCGCCGCCTCCTCGATCCCCTCGGGGTTCTGCCCGGTGAGGTTGATCGTCACGTCCTCGGAGAGCTCCTGCGCGGCTCCGCCCACGGAGACCTCACCGGCGTCCTCCAGCGCGGAGAGCTCCGCGTCCAGCCGCGCGGTGGCCGCTTCCGGATCCGCGTCCTCCCGCAGGGTGACCGTGAAGGAGTTGGAGGCGCTGCCGCCGCCGTACATGTCCCCGCCGATGGTCGAGAGGTAGTCGGCGACGTCCCCGTCGGCGGCGAGCACCTCCTCGACCTTCTGCGCGGCCTCGTCGCTGGTCTCCAGCGCGGTGCCGTCCTCGAGCTCCTGCGTGACGTAGAGGGAGCTCTGGCCCTGGTCGCCCAGCAGATCGGTCTTGAGGAAGGTCGCGAGCACCAGGGTGAGCACGAGCACGAGGACGGAGATGCCCACGGTCCGGCCCGGGTGACGCAGCGCGGCCTGGATGGTGGGCAGGAAGCCCTGCTGCAGCCGGTCGATGGGACCGGAGGCCTCCCCCGAGGCGGCGGGGCGTGCCACCGGATGTGCGGCGACCGGCGGCAGCGGGGCACGGCCCTTGGCCTCCCGCTTGGCGTTGCGCTTCTCGATCCGGGCGTTCGCCCGCTCCTGCCGGGCGAGCGCCTTCTCCTCCTGCCGCTCCTGCCATGCCGCGTAGCGCGCGTCCGTCCGCTCCTGCCTGGCGGGCTTCAGCGGCTTGGGGCTGTGCCGGAGGAACCAGTAGCTCAGCGTCGGCACGATCGTGAGGGAGACGAGGAGCGAGGCGAGCATGGCGAGGCTCACGGTGATCGCGAAGGGACGGAAGAGCTGGCCCGCGATGCCGGAGACAAAGGCGATGGGCAGGAACACGGCGACGGCGGTGAGCGTCGAGGCCGTGACGGCGCCGGCGACCTGGCGGACGGAGGCCACGATGTCCTCGACCGTGAGCTCGCTCGTGCCCTGCCGTCTGCGGATGTTCTCGATGACGACGATCGAGTCGTCCACCACGCGGCCCACCGCGATGGTGAGTGCGCCGAGCGTGAGCAGGTTGAGCGTGTACTCGCCCACCCACAGGCCGATCATCGCGATGAGGAGGGACATCGGGATGGAGATGGCCGCGATGATCGTCGAGCGGAAGGTTCCGAGGAAGGCGAGGATCACGAGGACGGCGAAGAGCAATCCGAGGCCGCCCTCCACGGAGAGGTCGTGGATCGACTGCTCGATGTCCGGTGCCTGATCGAAGATGGTGGTGAACTCGACGTCGTCGCCCAGCTGCGGGCCCAGCCGGTCGAGGGTGTCCGCGACCGCGTGCGAGACCTCCACGACATTGGCCTGCGGGGTCTTGACGACGGAGAGGGAGAGGGCGTCCTCACCGTTGGCGCGGGAGAGCGAGGTCTGCTCGACCTGGGCGAGCTCCACGTCCGCGATGTCGGAGAGGACGACGGGGCCGTCCTCGGTCTGCAGCGGTGTGCTGCCCACGGCCTCGACGGCATCCAGTTCGGAGCCCACCTCGACGCTGAGGGAGCGGCCGTCCTCCGTCGTGCTGCCGCCGGGAGTGACGGTGCCGGCGGCCTCGACGGCCTCCATGATCTGCGGCGCGGCGATCCCGTGCTCCTCGGCCGCGGCCGCGTCGAGGACGACCGAGACCTCCTGCTCACGCTGGCCGCTGAGGTCCACGCTCGCGACGCCGGACAGCGATTCGAGCTCCGGGACGAGACCGGACTCCACGCGCTCGCTCAGGTCCTCCTCCCCGGAGGACGAGGAGACCGCCAGGCTCACCACGGGCGCGCTGTCCATGGAGGCGGGCACGACCTCGGTCTCGGCGGTTTCCGGGAGAGAGCTCGCAGCGCCGTCGACGGCCTGGCGGACCTCCGCGGTGAGCTGGTCCTCGTCCGCGTCGAACGGCCACATCACGGTCGCGAACATGGAGCCGGGGGAGGTCTCCGTCGTGACCTCGTCCACCTCCGGCACCGCCATGAGCGCGGTCTCCAGCGGTGCGGTGACGGAGTCCTCGATCACCTCCGGCGAGGCCCCGGGGAGGCTGGCGGACACCATGATGCCGGGCGTGGAGATCGAGGGCATTGTCTCCTGGTTGAGCTTGGTGGTCGCCACGATGCCGAACACCATCACCGCCGCGGTGATCATCCCCACGATGAGCCGGTTGAGCAGGCTCATCCTCGTCAGTACGGTCATTGAAGTCCTTCCGGATGCGCAGGCGGGTGTCAGGCGTTCCTGCGCAGTCTTTCAGGCAGGGCCCAGCCGCGCCTCACCCCGGAGACGGATCTGTGAGCTGCCGGGACTCATACCAGAGGATGACATCGGGGGCCGCCGCGCGGAGCTGAGTGCATCACATTGGGGTGTAATGGCCTGGACGGCACGCCACCCGGCGTTAAACTCACAGTCGAGCGTCTTTCACCCACACGTCATGCTGCGGCAATCCGGTGCTGAGCCGGTGGCGGCGGAGGTGGCCACGAAGGCGTGCGCTCTCGCTGCGGGGAGGGCGGCAGACCCGTCACCGACACATAGGCAGCCTGTGGAAATCGTCACCCTCACCGTCGTGCTGGTCATCGCACTGGCGCTCTTCTTCGACTTCACCAACGGCTTTCACGACACCGCCAACGCGATGGCCACCCCCATCGCCACCGGCGCGCTCAAGCCCAAGACGGCCGTGGCGCTCGCGGCGGTGCTCAACCTCATCGGCGCGCTCCTGTCCACGGAGGTGGCCAAGACCGTCTCCGGGGGGATCCTCCACGAGGACCGGATCGGCGGGGACATCTTCCCCATGCTCATCTTCGCCGGGCTGGTGGGCGCCATCTTCTGGAACATGCTCACCTGGCTGCTGGGCCTGCCCTCGAGCTCGTCGCACGCGCTCTTCGGAGGACTGCTCGGCGCGACCATCGTGGGCATCGGCTTCACCGCGGTGAACGTGGGCGGCGTGATGTCGAAGATCGTGCTGCCGGCGCTCCTCTCGCCGCTCACGGCGGCCGTCATCGCCTTCCTCTGCACCAAGCTCGCCTACACCACCACGCGCCGCTACTCCAAGGGGCCCAACGGACGCGACGGCTTCCGGATCGGGCAGATCCTCACCTCCTCCCTCGTGGCTCTGGCGCACGGCACCAACGACGCGCAGAAGACGATGGGCATCATCACCCTCGTCCTCATCACGGTGGGCTGGCAGTCCGGCGCGCACCACGAACCGCAGCTGTGGGTCGTCCTCTCCTGCGCCTTCACCATCGCCCTGGGCACCTACATGGGCGGCTGGCGGATCATCCGCACCCTCGGCAAGGGCCTCACCGAGGTCAAGCCCGCCCAGGGCTTCTCCGCCGAGACCTCGACGGCGGCGACGATCCTCGCCTCCTCCGCCTTGGGCTTCGCGCTGTCCACCACGCAGGTGGCCTCCGGTTCGGTGATCGGCTCCGGGCTGGGCCGCCGGGGCTCCAAGGTCCGCTGGTCGACCGCGGGCAAGATCGTGGTGGGCTGGCTCCTCACACTGCCGGCCGCGGGCCTGGTGGGCGGCCTCGCCGCGCTCATCGTGGTCTGGATGGGTCCGTGGGGCCTGCTCCTCGACGCCGTGCTCGCCGCCCTGGTGGTGGGCGGCCTCTTCCTCCGCTCGCTGAAGAACCAGGTGGGCTCCGACAACGCGATGAGCGATGTGCCCGCCGCCACCAGCGACGTCGCGGAATCGGCCAAGGCCGTGCGGCTGAAGAAGGGGGCGCGCCTGCGCTCCAAGGTCCGCACCGACGAGGCCGCTGCGGCCGAGGCCGCGCCTGCCGCGGCGGATCCCGCCACCACCGCTGACCGGAAGGACGAGAACGCATGAGCATCGACTGGCTGGCCTTCGGACAGGTCTTCCTCGCCGCCCTCGCCGGTGCGGCGGTCCTCGTGGGCCTCTACTCGCTGGGGCTGCGCCTGCTCGTGACGGGCGGCAGGCCTCCGGTCGTGCCCCCGCAGGAGTTCCCCGACGCCATCACGGTGATGTCGGAGAAGGCCCGGCGCAAGGCGGAGCGCAAGGCGGAGAAGGCCGCGCAGCGGGTGCCGCTCACGGACCGGCAGAAGCGCACGGTCCTCAGCTTCGCCTACCTCTGCTTCGGACTGTGCGCCTGTGCGATCGTCGGTGCCGTGCTCGTGATCTTCCTCTTCCACTGATCCTCCTGCTCACACGGTGCGATCTGTGGCACAGTGAGTTCCGGCGGTCCGGAGTGAGGACCGTCGGAAGGAGCACACCGTCGTGACCACCACGCAACTGTCGTACGTCTCGGGTCCGTCCGCGGCCCCGCTGCTGGGAGAGACCCTGGCACAGTCCCTCGACCAGGCCGCGCGCGCCCACGGTGAGCGCACCGCTCTGGTCGACCGGCCCTCGGGCCGCCGGTGGACCTATGCGGAGCTGGTGCGGGACGCGGACGCCGTCGCCGCCGGTCTGCTGGACCGGGGGATCGGCACGGGGGACCGCGTGGGCCTGTGGGCCCAGAACGTCCCGGAGTGGACGCTCGTCCAGTACGCGTGCGCCCGCCTGGGCGTCATCCTCGTGAACATCAATCCCGCCTACCGCTCGCACGAGCTCGCCTACGTGCTGGGCCAGTCCGGCTGCCGCCTGCTCATCAGCCAGATCGCGGCACCGCCCCACTCGGACTTCGTGACGCTCGCGCGGGAGGCCGCGGCCGAGGCCGCCGGTGAGACGGGCGGTCCCGGCGCCCGCCCGGAGCTGATCTTCCTCGACACGGTCCCCGGCCCGCTCGGCGCGGAGGCGGAGGCCCGGCTGCAGCCGGGCGAGTCCTTCGCGCAGCTGCAGGAGCGGGGGCACGCGCTCCTGCAGGACCCGGCCGCCAAAGCCGACATCCGCCTGCAGCAGATCTCCGACTCCCTCAGCTGCGACGACCCGATCAACCTGCAGTACACCTCGGGCACCACGGGCTTCCCCAAGGGCGTGACCCTCACGCACCACAACCTCCTCAACAACGGCTACTTCATCGGCGAGCTGCTGAGCTACACCGAGACGGACGTGGTGGTCCTCCCGGTGCCCTACTTCCACTGCTTCGGCATGGTGATCGGCACGCTGGCGATCGTCAGCCACGGCGCGTGCGCCGTCATCCCCTCGGCCTCCTTCGAGCCGGCGGCGGCGCTGAGCGCGGTGCAGGCGGAGGGCGCGACCTCGCTCTACGGGGTGCCCACGATGTTCATCGCGGAGCTGGCGCTGCCGGACTTCGCAGAGTACGACCTGTCCACGCTGCGCACCGGTGTGATGGCGGGCTCCCCGTGCCCCGTCGAGGTGATGAAGCGGGTCATCGGGGAGATGCACATGTCCGAGGTGGCGATCTGCTACGGCATGACCGAGACGTCCCCGGTGTCCACCATGACCCGGGTCGACGACACCCTGGCCCGCCGCACCGAGACGGTGGGACGGGTGATGCCGCACCTCGAGGTGAAGATTGTCGACCCCGCGACCGGCCAGACCGTGCCGCGTGGTGCGCAGGGAGAGGTCTGCACGCGCGGGTACTCGGTGATGCGCGGGTACTGGCGGGAGCCGGAGAAGACCGCCGAGGCTCTCGACGAGGCGGGTTGGATGCACACGGGAGACCTCGGGACGATGGACGCCGAGGGCTACCTCAGCGTCTCCGGCCGCATCAAGGACATGGTGATCCGCGGGGGAGAGAACCTCTATCCGCGTGAGATCGAGGAGTTCCTCTACACCCACCCGGCCATCCGGGACGTGCAGGTCGTGGGCGTGCCGGACGAGAAGTACGGCGAGGAGCTGCTCGCCTGGGTCATCCTCCGCGAGGGCTACGAGACCCTCACCGCCGAGGAGGTCCGCGAATTCGCCGCCGGGAAGCTCGCCCACCAGAAGATCCCGCGGTACGTGGAGGTCCGGGAGTCCTTCCCGATGACGGTGTCCGGCAAGATCCGCAAGGTGGAGCTGCGCCGCGAGGGCGAGGCGGTGGTGCGGGACTGAGCCGGGTCCGGGGCGTGGGGGAGACCGGGGCCGAGGCTAGGGTGAAGGCATGAGTTCTGCCTCCCCTTCTCCCGCCTCCGCCCGGGTCTCCGATCCCGTGCAGCCTCCCGTCGCACCGTCGCGGCCCCGGCCCCGGACCCACCACGGCCACACCTTCTGGGACCCGTACGAGTGGATGCGGGACACGGACTCCGCGGAGGTCCGCGCCCACCTGGAGGCGGAGAACGCCCACACACAGGCACGCACTGCCCACCTCGCGGACCTGCGGGAAGAGGTCTTCTCGGAGATCGTCTCCCGCGTGCGGCTCACGGACATGAGCGTCCCCGTGCGGCTGGGCGCGTGGTGGCTGTTCACCCGCAGCGAGGAGGGGAAGGACTACCGGGTGCACTGCCGCGTGCCCGCCCGGCCGGGGGACTGGACCCCGCCGGAGGTGGACCCCGGGCGAGCGCTCCCCGGGGAGCAGGTCCTCCTCGACTGCAACGCCGAGGCCGCCGGCACGGACTTCTTCTCCCTCGGCGCGCTGTCCTGCTCCCATGACGGCTCCCGGATGGTCTGGGCCGTGGACACCACGGGCGACGAGCTCTTCACGCTCCGCATCCGCGACCTGACCACCGGCGCGGACCTGCCGGAGACGATCGCGCGCACCTTCGCAGGTGCGGAACTGGACCCTGCCGGCGAGCACGTCTACTACACCACCGCGGACGAGGCCTGGCGGCCGCACCGGCTCTGGCGTCACCGCGTGGGCACCTCCCCGGCCGAGGACGAGCTGCTCCTCGAGGAACCGGATGAGAGCTTCTGGCTGGGCTTCGACCTCAGCCGCTCCGGGGCCTTCGCCCTCGTCTCCTCGCAGTCGAAGAACACGAGCGAGTGGTGGACCCTGGACCTCCGCACCCCGGGTGCGCGGCCGGTCCCCGTCCTGCCCCGCGAGGAGGGCGTGGAGTACTCCGTGGAGCACTGCGTGCGCGGCGGCGAGGACCGGCTCCTCCTCACCCACAACAGGGAGCGGCGCAACTTCTCGATCGTCGACGTGCCGCTCACGGACCCGCAGGCGGCCGGGATCCCCGTGGCTGGAGCGCTCACGGAGGAAGCGGCGGGGGCGCGCATCGAGGGGGTCGACGCGTTCGCGGACTTCCTCGCCGTGAGCTTCAGGCAGGGCGGGTTCGCACGGGTGGGCATCGTCTCCTGGTCCGGCGGCGCGGGCCGCGGAGCCTGGGGTCCAGTACGGGAGATCCGGCCCGCGGACTCCGCGCTCGGCACCACCGTCCCCGTGCAGAACCTCGCCTGGGATCAGCCGCACGTGCGGGTGAGCCACGAGAGCTTCGTGGAGCCCCACAGCATCCTCGATGCGGATGCCGCCACCGGCGCGCTGCGGCTGCGCCGCCGGCAGGAGGTGCTGGGAGGCGTGGACACCGCGGACTATGCGCAGCGGCTGGACTGGGCGGAGGCCGCCGACGGCACCCGGATCCCGGTCAGCCTCGTCTGGAAGCCGTCCGCCGTGGGAGCGGGGGAGCCCGCGCCCACTGTCCTCTACGGCTACGGCTCCTACGAGACGAGCATGGACCCCTACTTCTCCGTGGCCCGGCTGAGTCTGCTGGATCGAGGCGTCGTCTGGGCGGTCGCGCATGTCCGGGGCGGCGGCGAGCTGGGGCGGAGCTGGTACGAGCAGGGCAGGCTGGAGCACAAGCAGAACACGTTCTCGGACTTCGCGGACGCGGCGCGGCACCTCATCGCCGCCGGCCTCACCACCCCGGACAGGCTGGCGGCGATGGGCGGCTCCGCCGGCGGTCTGCTCATGGGGGCGGTGGCGAACCAGGCACCGGAGCTGTTCGCGGCGATCCTCGCGGACGTGCCCTTCGTGGACCCGCTCACGAGCATCCTCATGCCGGAGCTGCCGCTGACCGTCGTCGAATGGGACGAATGGGGCGATCCGCTCCACGACCCGGAGGCCTACGCGCGGATCCGCGCGTACTCGCCGTACGAGAACGTCACCGAGCAGCGCTATCCGCGGATCCTCGCGGTCACCTCCCTCCACGACACGCGCGTGCTCTGCGTCGAGCCCGCGAAGTGGACCGCGCGCCTGCGGGAGGTGGGGGCGGACGTGCTGCTCAGGACCGAGATGTCCGCCGGTCACGGGGGAGCCTCCGGCCGCTACGGCGCCTGGCGGGACACGGCGTTCGAGTTCGCCTGGCTGCTGGAGGCGATCGGTGCCGGCGCGGCAGGGGACTGAGGCATGCTGGCGGGCGACCACCTCCGGCAGACGGCGGCCTTCGTCGCTGCCCCCGTGCTCACCGCGGCGCTGCTGCTCCTCGGCTTCACCGACGGCGCCGCGCAGATCCGCGCCGCGCTCGAGGGCGCGGAGGGCCGACCGTGGCCGGACACCGCGAGACTGCTGGTGCGGACGGCGGCACCGACGGCCTTCCTCGTGTTCTGGGTGCTGTTCTCAGGGCTGTACTGCGCTCTCACCCACCGGGTGCACGCACGCCTGAGGCCGGAGGAGCTGCGGCGGCTCGGCGCGGAGCAGCATGCCGCCCCCGTGCGCTGGTGGCACTCGCTGCTGGGTTCGAACAGCGCGGAGAACTTCACGCTGGCGGCCTCCGTCGTCTCCGCCGCGCTCGTCCTCGCGATCGCCCAGTCCGGCCGGCTGCGGGAGGAGCCCACGCTCGTCCTCCTGGGCTTCGGTGCCGCGGCTGGTTAGTGGGCGGTCATGGTGTACTCGTTCGCGCTGCGCTACCAGCGGCTGCACGCGGCGGGTGCGCGGATGGACTTCCCCGTGCCCGGTGAGACGCGCTTCGGCGACTACCTCACGCACTCCGTCTTCGTCTCGACGCTGATGGGTGCACACGCCTCGCCCCGGACCCGGACGGTCTGGACGGCCATGCGCGCGCACACCGTCTTCGCCTTCGCGTTCAACACCGTCATCGTCGCGATGACCGTCTCGCTCCTGCTCGCCGGTCTCTCCGGCTGAGCCCGCGCTCGGCGGGCAGCTCAGCGGGTGGGCAGCGGCACCCGGCCGGTCAGCGAGGCGTGCGTCGCCAGCGCCTGCTGATCCGTGAGCGAGGAGACGTAGTCGAGGATCGCCCGTGCGCGTCCCTGCCGTCGCAGCCCCTCCTCACCGCGGTCGCCGGAGAGCAGCTCGGGGCGCCTGCTCGCGAGCGCGAACGTCGCCTCCGTGGCCTCGTCCACCCATTCGAGGAGGCGCCGCGGTGCCCGGGTGCGGTCGTGCGGATCGCACAGCCAGGCGTCGAAGGCGAGCGCCAGATCCTCGATCACCCGTGCCTGGCCGCGCTGGTTCTGCGCGAGCTCCGGCAGGTCGAGCACGAACCGGGAGTGCACGAACTTCAGCACCGCGACCTCGTGCCACGCCCGCTGATCGAGCCGGATGTGCCCGCTGCGCACGTGCGGCCGCGCATCCACGACGATGGACGACCGGAGCCGGTCGATCCATCTGTTGGTGAAGGCGGAGACGGCGCGCTCGCTCATCCCGCCGCCGTCGTAGGGGCGGGCGAGGAGCCCCTCGGCGAGCTCCGTGCTCACCCTCTCCACCGCCTCGGCGAACACCTCGCGTGCGGCGATCCAGGGGTCCTTGTACGCGAGCCCGCGCCAGAGGAGCTCGAGCGAGGCCCCCGGTGAGCGCCAGCGTGCGCTCAGCGACTCCGCGTCCGCGTGCGCCAGCGCTCCGTCGTCCGCGAGCCACGCCCGGAACTCCCCGGCCACGGGGGCGTGCTGGAGGACCCCGGCGCGGACGAAGTCGTCGAGGTCGTGCACGGCGTAGGCGATGTCGTCCGCGAGGTCCATGATCGCGCAGTCCAGGGTCTGCATCCCCTGCGCCACCGCCGGATGCGCCGCGAGGACCGCGTCCATCTCCTCGGCCTCGAGTGCATAGGCGGAGAACTTCTCCGCGCCGGTCTCCGGCTGGGTCCCCACCCCGCGCGGCCGCTCGTCGACGGGGAGGGAGCGCAGGCCCACCCCCGCCCAGGCACCGCGGGTCCAGGGGTACTTGAGCACGCTCGCACGCACCGCGGCGGTGAGGTTGAGCCCCGGCTCCTCACGGCCCAGCGTGTCCAGCCGGGTGAGGATGCGGAAGGTCTGCGCGTTGCCCTCGAAGCCCTCGGGGAGCCCCAGCGAGGTGCGGGCGACCCGGTCGAGCACGCGCTCTCCCAGGTGTCCGAAGGGCGGATGCCCCAGATCATGCGCGTGTGCGGCCGCCTGGGAGACGACGGTGTCGCAGCCGCCCAGGCGGACGAGCTCCGCACCCACCGGGTCGTCCTCCGGCGTGCGCCCGTGCGCGTGGTCGAGGTGGGCGGCCTGCCTGGCGGCGAGGTTGGCGGCGATGACGCGTGCCACCGCGCTCACCTTGAGCGAATGCGTGAGTCGATTGTGCATGACGGGGCCCACGCCGGACTGCGGGACCACCTGGGTGACGGCGGAGAGCCGGCCGAAGTAGGGGGAGAAGCGCAGCCGCTCGAGGTCCGTGCGGAAGGCGCTCACCTCGCTGTGCCGTGTGGGGACGGGGCTCGGTGCCGGCGGCTCCGGACTGCGGCGCGCGAGAGCGGGCGGCCGGGGGAGCACCGGCGGCGGGGAGGGTGCGGAGGGGGCGTCCACGGTGCCGGCTCAGTCCCGGGCGCGGTCGGCGTCCGGGAGGATCCGGCCGAGGACGGCGGAGACGATCGCGACGACGACGGCGGCGAGCACGGCGGTCCAGAAGAAGTCCTCGACCTCCAGCACGAACGGCGTGAAGCCGGACAGCCATGCGGTGAGGGTGATCATGAGGGCGTTGACCACGATCGCGAACAGGCCCAGGGTGAGGCAGGTGATGGGCGCGGAGACGAAGGCGACGAGCGGCCGGACGAGCGCGTTCACCAGGCCGAAGACGATCGCCACGACGAGGTAGGCGATGACGGCCGCGGGTCGCTCGCCCACGCTGTCGGCCAGCGCCGTGCTGCCGGTGATGTCCATGCCGGGGAGCAGCCAGACGGCGGCCGCCAGCGCGAGTGCATTCACGATCGTGCGGATGAGGAAGCCCATGGCCCCAGGCTAGCGGAGGGACCTGAGCGTGAGACCGCCTCGCGTGAGGGAGCTCATGTCCCTATACTCGTACGCTGGCAGTAGAGGTTGCCGGCCCGGGCACTGCAGCCCGGGGGCACAGACCACCAAGCGAGGTATTCGAACCCCATGCGCACCCCCACCCCCGGCCGCCTCACGGCCCTCTCCGCGGCTGCGGCCGCCTCCGTCCTCGTCCTCTCCGCCTGCGGCGACGGCGGCGGCTCCTCCGGCGGCGAGGGGGAGAGCTACTCGATCGGCATCAGCCAGCTCGTGCAGCACCCGGCGCTCGACGCCTCCGCGGAGGGCTTCAAGGAGGCGTTCGCGGACGCCGGCTACACGGAGGGCGAGAACGTCGAGTTCGACCTGCAGAACGCCAACGGCGAGCAGGCCACGGCGGTCTCGATCGCGCAGTCCTTCGCGACGGACGGCCACGACCTCGTCCTCGCGATCGCGACCCCGGCCGCGCAGGCCGCGGCCCAGGCGATCATGGACGCCCCCGTGCTCTTCACCTCGGTGACCGATCCGGTGGCCGCGGACCTCGTCGACTCGCTCGAGCAGCCGGGCGGGAACGTCACCGGCACGAGCGACCTCGCCTCGATCCCGGAGCAGTTCGACCTGCTCGCGCAGCTGGTGCCGGACGCGGAGACGGTCGGCATCGTCTACAGCTCCGGGGAGGTCAACTCCGAGGTCCAGGTCGACGCCGCGAAGGAGGCCGCCCAGGGCCACGGGATCGAGATCGCGGAGCAGACGGTCACCACCGCCAACGACATCGGACAGGCGGTCTCCGCGCTCGGCGACGTCGATGCGATCTACGTGCCCACGGACAACATGGTGGTCTCCGGGATCGGCTCGCTCGTGCAGTCCGCCGAGTCCGCCGGCATCCCGGTGATCGGCGCCGAGGCCGGGACGGTGGAGGGCGGTGCGGCGGCCACGCTGGGCATCGACTACCACGAGCTCGGGAAGCAGACGGGCGAGATGGCGCTGCGCATCCTCGAGGAGGACGCGGATCCGGCAGAGACCCCGGTGGAGACCGCCTCGAAGACGACCTACGTGGTCAACGAGGCGGCGGCCGAGGCGCAGGGCGTCGAGATCCCGGCGGAGATCCTGGACCAGGCCGAGAAGGTCGGCTGAGGCGATGATCGGGGCAGTCGAGCTCGGCGTCATCTACGGCGTCATGGCGCTGGGGGTCTACCTCACCTTCCGCGTGCTCAACTTCGCGGACCTCACGGTGGACGGCAGCTTCACCACCGGTGCGGGAGTGGGCGCGTCGATGGTCCTGGCGGGGCAGGATCCGGCGCTGGCGACGCTCGCCGGCGCCGGCGCCGGTCTGGTCGCCGGTGCGATCACCGGGCTGCTCCACACCAAGGGCGGGATCGACGGGCTGCTCTCCGGCATCCTCACGATGATCGCCCTGTGGTCGATCAACCTGCGGATCATGGGGAAGGCCAACCTGCCGCTGCTGCGTCAGGACACCCTCTTCACCCCGCTGCGCGAGGCGGATCTGCTGGGCACCTGGGGCAGTGTGGCGATCCTCGCTGCGTGCGTGCTGGTGCTGGGAGCCGCGGTCGTGTGGTTCCTCTCGACCGACCTGGGGCTGGCGATCCAGGCGACCGGCGACAACGGCCCCATGGTCCGCAGCCTGGGCGTGAGCACGGACTTCACGACGATCCTCACGCTCGCGCTCTCCAACGGCTTCGTCGCCGCGTGCGGCGCCCTCGTCGCCCAGTACCAGGGCTTCGCGGACATCAGCATGGGGATCGGGCTCATCCTCGTGGGGCTGGCCTCGGTGATCCTCGGCCAGGCCCTGCTGGGCCGGCGCCGGGTGTGGCAGGCCGTCCTCGCCGCCGTGGTCGGCGCGGTGGTCTACCGCCTCATCATCTTCGCCGCCCTCTGGGTCGGACTCGACCCCAACGACGTGCGCGCGGTCACCGCGGTGCTCGTCGTCCTCGCGCTGCTGCTGCCCCGGTGGGGACTGCTGCGCAGGCTGCCGCGGCTGGGCAGGTCAGGACGCGTGGAGCCGCCGCCCGCGGCAGCCGCATCCCCTGCCGCGGACTCCGCAGGGGATCCGGTCCCCGCGGCGGCGGCCTCCGAACGGAAGGGAGTCTGACATGCTCACGGCCTCATCGGTGTCACTCACGTTCTTCCCCGGCACCGTCAACGAGCGCAGGGCGCTGCGGGACCTCAGCCTGCATCTGGACAGCGGCGACTTCGTCACCGTGATCGGCTCCAACGGCGCGGGGAAGTCGACCCTGCTGAACTCCCTCGCGGGCCGCTACCGGGTGGACTCCGGGTCGATCCGGGTCGACGGCACGGACGTGGCGCGCATGTCCGAGCACCGGCGCGCCCGCTACATGGGCCGCGTCTTCCAGGACCCGATGGCCGGGACGGCCCCCACGCTCACGATCGAACAGAACCTCGCGGTCGCGCTGCGGCGCGGTCGCCGGCGCGGGCTGGGCCTCGGGCTCACGGCCGCGCGCCGGGAACGCTTCCGCGAGGAGCTCGCCTCGCTGGAGCTCGGGCTCGAGAACCGGCTCACGGCACAGGTGGGGCTGCTCTCCGGGGGTCAGCGGCAGGCGCTGTCCCTCCTCATGGCCGGCTTCACCCAGCCGCGGATCCTGCTGCTCGACGAGCACACCGCCGCACTGGACCCGCAGCGGGCGGAGCTCGTCACGGAGCTCACGGAGCGGATCGTGTCCCGCGGCCGGCTCACCACCCTCATGGTCACGCACAACATGCAGCAGGCGCTGCGGCTGGGCAACAGGCTCGTCATGATGCACGAGGGGCGGATCGTGTACGAGGCGGGACCGGAGGAGAAGCCCGGTCTCACGCCCGAGGACCTCATGGCGGAGTTCGCGAAGATCAAGGGCGCGGAGCTGGGGGACTCGGCGCTGCTGGGCTGAGCGCTCACGCGGGCGGGGCTCACACCTCGGCGCGGAGGGCCGCCAGCACCTTCCTGCCCATCGCCCGGTTCTTCTTCCCGTCCAGCAGGGCCGTCGGTGCGGCGGGAGCGCCGGTGACGGTCAGGGACACCTCGGCGGACCGGCCCACGGGCTGCACGCGGGCGGTGACCACATGGCCCCAGCTGAAGAGCGAGGCCTGCGTGCGGAAGACGAGGATGCGGGCCTCGGGGTCGCGCTCGAGCACCGAGTGGGCCCCCGCGGCGCAGCGGTCGAGTGCTGCGAAGACGCGGTCGGCGCTCTCTGCGAACCGCTCGGTCACGGTGGTGCTCAGCATGGGGTGTCTCTCCTGTGGGGGTGCGGCGGGGTCCTCGCGATCCCCGCATCCCCCACGCTAGGCCCGCGCCCGCCTCGGGCATCGCGGACGGTGTGGCGGAGCTGGGAGCGGTGTTCCGGATCCGACACACGACCGCCCCGGCAGGAGCATGTCCTGCCGGGGCGGTGCACGCCTTCCGCTCACTCCCCGCTCAGTCCCCGGAGAGCGCCTCCAGCGTCTGCCGGGCGTTGTCGTCCAGCGGCGTGGAGCGGCGGGTGGACGTGTCCGTGAGGACCATGACCGATTCCGCGCGGGCGTGGACGAGCCCCTCGCTGACGAGCAGCTGCTCGACGACGAGGGAGCTGCGGCCCACGGAGACCACGCGCGTGCCCACCTCGACCTCGCCCGGCCACAGGATCTCGCGCTCGTACTCGATCGTGATCCTGGCGAGGACGAACGCCCGCGAGGGATCCGCCGCCACCTGACGGAGGCGATCGGCGAGCTCCACGCGCCCGGTCTCGAAGAACGTCGCGTAGACGGCGTTGTTGATGTGGCCCTGGCGGTCCGTGTCCGCGTAGCGGAGCTTGTCGAAGGAGCGCAGGGGGAAGCCGGAGAGAGGGTGCTGCGCGCTCATCAGTAGGCCTTGATCCGCTGCTCGACGATGAGGTGGATGAGTGCGAACCGGCCCTCGTCCAGCACGGCGAAGGCGGCGTCGAGGGCCGCGGGCACGTCCGCGTCCCGCTCCACGCGGATCCCCGTCCCGCCGAAGGCCTCGGCCAGCACCGCGAAGTCCGGGTTCACCATCTGCGTGCCGGAGATCCGTCCGGGATAGTGGTTCTCCTGGTGCGTGCGGATGGTGCCGTACTCCTGGTTGTCCATGACGACGACGAGGGGGTGCGCGCCGTACTGGGCCGCGGTCGCGAGCTCCTGTCCGTTCATGAGGAACTCGCCGTCGCCGGCGATGGAGATCACCTGGCGGTCCGGGTACCGCAGCGAGGCCGCGACGGCGGAGGGGATCGAGTAGCCCATGGAGCCGTTGCGCGCGGAGAGCATGGAGGCGTAGCCGTTGGTGGGGAAGTACCTGTGGGCCCAGTTCGTGTGCTCGCCGGCGCCGAAGGTCACCATCGCGTCGTCCTCGAGCCGCTCGACGAGCCCGCCCATGAGGGTGGCCATGCGCGCCTGCCCCTCGCCCGGGGTCGGGTCCGGAGCGGTGGAGAACGCGACCTGCTCCTGGCGCAGCTGGTTGGTCCACTTCCGCCAGGAGTCCTGGACGGGAAGGTCCATGCGCACGAGGTCGCGGACGAACGGCTCCGGCTTCGCCACGATCTGGTGCGAGACCGGACCGGAGCGGCCGCGGAGGGCGGGGTCGATCGCGACGATGAAGTTCGACTTGTCCCAGTTCTGGCGGACCGTGAAGCCGTCGGTGATGACATCGCCGGGGACCGTGCCCACGAACACCAGCAGGTCCGAGTCGTCGAGCAGCGTCTGCGTGAACGCCGGACGGCCGTACCCCAGCGGTCCCACGTAGGACGGGGAGCCGAACGGCACGGTGCCCTCGCAGCGCCATTCCGCCGCGGCCGGGAGGTTGTGGGCCTCGAGCCAGCGGGTGAAGTCGTCCGCCGTCTCGTGCGTCCAGTCGTTGCCGCCGAACACGAAGAGAGGGCGTTCGGAGACCTCCAGTGCGGAGCGCAGGGCCTTCCAGTCCTCGACGGTCATGCCGCCGGTGGCGACGGGGATCTGCGGATGCACGAGGTCCTCGTGCGCCTGCCGGATGACGTCCTCCGGCAGGCCGACCACCACGGGCCCCGGACGGCCGGAGTTCGCGGCGAACATGGCCTCGGCCACGATCTCCGAGGCGCGCTCGGGGTGGTCGAGGACCATGACGCGCTTGGCGCCGGTGTCGAACCACGCCTTGGGGTCGAACTCCTGGAAGGCCTCCTTCTCCCGGTGCTCGAACGGGATGAGGCCCACGAAGAGGACCATCGGGGTCGAGTCCTGCCATGCGGTGTGCAGGCCCACGTGGGCGTTCGCCGCCCCCGGCCCGCGTGTCACCATCGCCA
Organism: Brevibacterium salitolerans; assembly: GCF_039531405.1. Lineage (NCBI taxonomy): Bacteria > Bacillati > Actinomycetota > Actinomycetes > Micrococcales > Brevibacteriaceae > Brevibacterium > Brevibacterium salitolerans. The sequence goes on from NZ_BAAAPZ010000002.1 coordinate 520,056, forward strand.
CTCCGGGCACGGTGCTCATCTTCCCGTCCGCCTCCGCCATGTACGCGGCGCCGCCCTCGTGGCGGCAGACGACGGTCTGGATGCTGGAGTCGTGGAGGCCGTCGAGGACCTCGAGGTACGACTCTCCCGGAACGACGTAGACGCGCTCGACTCCGTGCTCCTCAAGGGTTCTCACGATCATGTGCCCTGCGGAGGGGCCGCCTTTCGACGGAGAGGGGGACGCCATTGTTTCTCCTTCTGGAACCAGTTCTGGTCTCGCGTGGTCGCTGCTGACTTCCGGGGTCTGCCCATTATGCGCGGACGCGCGCGGTTCTCCGCGCATATGGCCGGGATGTGGGAAAACACGGCGATGATCTCGGAGTATGAGACCCGGCTCACGGGCCGCGGCTGCGTTCCTCCGCCTCGTTCCTCACCTCCCCTCTCACCCGTGGAATATGACGATCGTGTTGCGATTCCGCGCTCCGGGCCGCTGATGCGCTCCCTGAGATGACGATCACAGCGTGGTGTGCGTAGGCTGTAGACATGACCACGAATGTGACAGCCGACACTGCCGCGCCTCTCGTCGAGATGCGCGGGGTGCAGAAGCACTTCGGCGACTTCCAGGCGCTCAAGGACATCGACCTCGACGTGGCCCGCGGCGAGGTCGTCGTCGTGATCGGGCCCTCCGGCTCCGGCAAGTCCACACTCTGCAGGACGATCAACCGGCTGGAGACCATCACGGAGGGGACCATCCGGGTCGACGGCAGGGACCTCCCGCAGGAGGGCGCCGCCCTCGCCCGGCTGCGCTCCGACGTGGGCATGGTCTTCCAGTCCTTCAACCTCTTCGCCCACCTCACCATCCTCGACAATGTGACCCTGGGGCCCATCCGCGTCCGGGGGCTGAAGAAGGCGGAGGCCGAGGCCGAGGCCATGCGTCTGCTCGACCGCGTGGGCGTGGCGCATCAGGCGCAGAAGTTCCCGGCGCAGCTCTCCGGCGGTCAGCAGCAGCGCGTCGCCATCGCCCGGTCGCTCGCGATGAAGCCCAAGCTCATGCTCTTCGACGAGCCCACCTCCGCCCTGGACCCGGAGATGATCAACGAGGTCCTCGACACGATGGTCGAACTCGCGGAGGAGGGCATGACGATGGTCGTCGTCACCCACGAGATGGGCTTCGCTCGCAAGGCCGCGCACCGGGTGGTCTTCATGGCCGACGGCGAGATCGTCGAGGTCGCGGAGCCGGAGCGGTTCTTCACGGACCCGCAGTCCGACCGCGCCAAGGACTTCCTCTCGAAGATCCTCACCCACTGACTCGGCCGTCGCACGGCGCACGGCTCCCACGCATCCGTCAGAAGGAGACAACCATGAAGAAGATCAGCACCCTCGCAGCAGCCGCGGCGGCCGGCCTGCTCGTCCTGTCCGGCTGCGGTCAGTCCGGCACCCCGGACGCCCCGGCGGAGGAGGGCGGCGGTGCCGCCGGCGGCGGCGAAGCGCCGGAGTACGAGGTCGTCACGGACGCGGACCTCTCCGACAGCGACACCTGGCAGGCGGCCAAGGACGCCGGCACGCTGAAGATCGGTGTGAAGTACGACCAGCCCGGTCTGGGCAACGTGAGCGCCGGCGCGGAGGAGCCGGAGGGCTTCGACATCGAGATCTCCAAGATCGTCGCGGGCCAGCTCGGCTTCGCGCCGGACGAGATCGAGTGGGTGGAGACCGTCTCCGCCAACCGCGAGACCTTCATCCAGCAGGGCAACGTCGACCTGGTGGTGGCGACCTACACGATCAACGACGAGCGCAAGCAGGTCGTGGACTTCGCCGGTCCGTACTACGTCGCGGGCCAGGACCTGCTCGTCGCCGCGGATTCGGACATCGCCGGCCCGGACGACCTCGCGGGCAAGACCGTCTGCTCCGTCGACGGCTCGACGCCGGCCCAGCGCATCGAGGAGGAGTACACGGATGCCGAGCTGCAGACCTTCGACGCGTACTCCACCTGCGTGGACCAGCTGCAGAGCGGCTCGGTCGACGCGGTGACGACGGACGACGCGATCCTGCGCGGCTACGCGGCGCAGTACGACGGCGAGTTCAAGGTCGTGGGCGACCCCTTCTCCGAGGAGCCCTACGGCATCGGCCTGCCCAAGGGCGACGACGCGCTGCGCACCGCGCTCAACGACGCGATCGAGAACGCGGAGGACAACGGCGACTGGACGGCTGCCTTCGAGTACACCCTCGGGGACGCCTCCGGCGTCGAGATGCCCGAGGTCGACCGGTACTGACCCGCGCTGACGCATCCGTGACTGCCCGGAACGCCGCGAGGCGGCGTTCCGGGCAGGTCCGGTGCACAGCGGTCTTCGAGAGGCAACTGTGGACTTCCCAGCTCTGTTCGAGATCTTCCTGAGCGGCACCTTCGGCACGCTCAGGCTCTTCGCCGTCACGCTCGTCGGCTGCCTCGTGGGCGGCACGATCCTCGCGGCCATGCGCGTCTCACCCACCCCGGTGCTCCGCGCGGCGGCGTCGACCTACGTGAATGTCGTGCGGAACACCCCGCTCACCCTCGTGATGTTCTTCTGCGTGCTGGGCCTGCCGTACCTGGACATCCGGTTCAGCGACTCGGCCTCGATCAACTCCTTCGCGCTGGCCTGCCTCGCGCTCATCGCCTACACCTCGTGCTTCGTGGCGGAGGTGCTGCGCTCGGGCATCTCGACCATCCCCGTGGGGCAGGCGGAGGCCGCGCGCTCCATCGGACTGACGTTCTCGCAGTCGCTGCGGCTCGTGATCCTGCCGCAGGCGTTCCGGACGGTGGTGCCGCCCCTGGGCAGCGTGATCATCGCGATGCTGAAGAACACCTCGATCGCCTCCGCATTCAACAACCGAGAGCTGATCTCCGCCATGCGCAACGCGATCGAGGTCCGGGGCGACATCGTCGTCCCGCTGCTGTTCGCCACCGCACTGGTCTATCTGCTGCTCGCCCTCGCGCTGGGCCGGGTGTTCGACTACCTCGAGAGGAAGTGGGTGATCCTGCGATGAGCGCTCCGACTCAGGTCCTCTTCGACGAGCCGGGTCCCAAGGCCCGCCGGAACAACATCATCCTGTCCGTGGTCTCCGGCCTCGTCCTCGCCGGTGTCCTCGCCTACGTCGTCTGGCGGTTCGGGGCCGCCGGGCAGCTCACGGCCGCCAAATGGGAGCCCTTCGCCTACACCGTCATCCAGACGACCCTCCTCAAGGGCATGTGGGCGACGCTCAAGGTCGCAGTGGTCGCCTCGGTCATCGCACTGGCGATCGGCATCACCTTCGCACTGCTGCGCCTGGCTCCCACGCGGGCGGTGTCGCTGCCGTCCACCGTCGTGCTCGAGGTGTTCCGCGGCGTCCCGGTGCTCCTGCTGATCTTCGCGACCTTCCTGCTCTTCGGCAATCAGATCGGCTCCTTCTGGTCCGTGGTGATCGGGCTCGCGCTCTACAACGGCATGGTGATCGCGGAGATCATGCGGGCGGGCATCCTCGCGGTGCCGCGCGGTCAGCGCGAGGCGGCCATGTCCCTCGGTCTGCGGGGCGGTCAGACCATGCGCCTGGTCCTCATGCCGCAGGCGATCCGCGCCATGATGCCCACCCTCATCGCACAGGTGGTGGTCCTGCTCAAGGACTCCGCACTGGGCTACATGGTCACGTACCAGGACCTCCTCTACCAGGTCCGCCTCGTGGGACGGGACTACAACAACCTGCTTCCCACCTTCATCGTGGGCGCGGCCCTGTTCATCGTCATCAACATGCTCGTCGCCGCGTTCGCGCGGTGGCTGGAGTCCCGGATGCAGCGGAAGACCGCGGCGAGGACCGGCTCCGCGAAGGCGGACCGCTGAACCGGGCGCGCACATCTCTCAGTTCGACAGGAAAGGACGGCAGCATGGCTGATCCGATCACGGTCTCCACACCGCACGACATCGTCGAGGACGCAGAGCGGAGCAGGATCCTCATCCGCGACATCTCCGGGGACGCGCCGGTGCTGGTGGGCTTCCTGGAGTACCGCCTGGAGGGCGGGGTGCGGGTCATCCTCCACACGATCATCGACGAGGCGTACTCCCGGCAGGGCTGGGCGCGCACCCTCGTGACGGAGGCGCTCGCGCGGTTCGCCGAGGACGGCATCAGGATCCGCTCCATGTGCAGCTACGTGGACACGTTCATGGAGCGCTTCCCGCAGTACCGCCGCCTCCTGGCCTGAGCCGGCGGCGCGCGGAGCCGGGCGTCTCAGACCCCCACGTGCACCTCGCCCACGGGCACGGCGCAGCAGCTGAGAGCGCTGCCGGGGGCGGGTTCCGCCGTGTGGTCGAGGACGTGCTCGATGACGCCGGGGCCGCCCACGCGGATCGCGCAGGTGCCGCACGACCCGGATCTGCAGGTGAAGGGGATGCGGGCGCCATCGGCCTCGAGCGCTTCGAGCAGGGTCCCGTCCTCCGGCTCCCAGCCCAGCCTGCGCCCGTCCGCTCTCACGAGGACGGCCGGCGGTCTTCCCGCGAGCCGCTCCCCGGTGTCGCTCACCGGTGAGGCGAAGGACTCGCTCACGACCGCCGCGGCGGGCAGTCCCGCAGCCCGGGCGGCCGCCCGGGCCGCGGCGACGAAACTCTCCCCGCCGCACAGCACCGCCGCCGAGGCCCCTGCGAGGAAGGCGGTGAGCTCGGTCCCGGTCGGTCGGCCCCGGACGGCGGTGTCCCACAGGTCCACCGGCGCGTCGGTGAGGCGGGTGAGCGATTCGACGGAGGCCCGGGAGAGACCTCGGTCGATGTGCAGGCAGCGGACCTGAGCCCCGGCGGCCAGCTCCGGCAGCAGGGAGAGCGCCGTGGTGAGGCCGATTCCCGCCGTCAGCACTGCGATCCGCGGGGAGCCGCAGGCCTCGGTCACGGTCTCCGTGCCCGCCGTGCGGTCCGTGCGCGCTGCGGCGAGCACCGACTCCGGGGTGGCGGAGCCGAAGGGGCCGGACACCAGCAGCGAGTCTCCCTGCCGCAGTGCCGCGAGTGCGGCGGAGACCTCTCCGCGCTCCTCGACGAGGAGCGAGAACTCGCTGCCGCGGACCAGACACGCGGTATAGGTCCGCCAGAGGGGGCCGTGGGCGCCGGCGAGATGGACGCGCACGTGCATGCCGGGACGCCAGTGTGCGGCGAACCAGCCATAGGGGTCGTGCAGTCGCAGGTGGTGCCGGCCGGGTTCGAGGGTCGCGGAGTCCTGCACCCGGAGGAGGCGGGGGCCGGTGCCCGCCGGCAGCGGACGGGGCGAGGCCCCGTCCAGGAGCTCGATGCCGTCCCCCGCCGCGATCCTGCCGGGGGAGAGGACCGTGCCGTAGACGCCCATGTGGATGTGCCCCACCGCGGTGGACAGCAGCCGCGGGACATTGAGGTCCGAGCGTGCCGTGCGGGGATCCACCTTGGTGGCCGCGCAGCGTTCGATCGTGGAGCGGATGAAGACGACCGCCCCGCCGATCCGCACGGTGCGGCCCACGAGGCCGAACTCCGCGAACGGTGCGAGTCCTTCGAGGAGGAGGTTGCCGCGGAAGCGCAGGGGGTCGATGTCCGTGCCGGTCGCCTCGGCCAGCGTGCGGACGGAGGCGAGGCTGATGAGGCTGAGATGCCCCTCCCGGTCGTCGAACATGCCCTGCGGCGCGGCCGCGGTGGAGGCGGTGGTGAAGGCGAGGTCCTGCGGCGAGGTCCCGGGCAGCAGTGCGGCCAGCTCGGCGGCGGGGGCGGCCTCGGGACGGAGCGTGAATGTGGTGGGCGAAGCAGGCGCGGATGTGTCCGCCGCGGGCGGCGTGAGCCGGATGTGCCCGCCGGGCAGGGTCTCCACCGTCCACGCGGCGAGGTCGGAGCGCTTCTTGAGCGCGAGGAAGGCCGACCAGCTCCGCCATTCGCCGGAGGCCACCGGTGTGGTGCCGTCGGCCAGCGCCAGCACCCGATCGCCTGCGATCCCCGCACCGGGAGCCACCCGGGCGGAGCTCAGGGTTTCGGCGGGGAAGCCCTTGACGGGGAAGCGGTGGAGGGAGCGGACCTCGGCGATCATTCCACCGATGCTACCCGCACCTCCCTCGCCTCCCCGTCAGTCGAAGCAGTGCTCAGTCCGAGCAGTGCTCAGTCGAAGCGGCGGAAGCTCTTCTTCGACTCCGTGCGGCCGGAGTCGCGGCGCGGACCGCGGTCCCCCCTGTAGCCGCCGCGCCCCTCGCGGCCGTCGCCGCGCTTGCGGAACGGGCGGCCGGGGCGGCCGTTGTCCGGGCGCAGGTCGATCCGCTTGCCCTGGATCTTCGTGTTCTGCAGGCGGGAGAGCACGTTCTCCGGCAGGGACTCCGGGAGGTCCACGAGCGAGTGGCCGGCGCGGATGTCGATCGCGCCGATCTGCGCGGAGGTGAGTCCGCCCTCGTTCGCGATCGCACCCACGATGCCGCCGGGCTGCACGCGGTCGTTGCGGCCCACCGCGATGCGGTAGGTGCGCATGCCCGGCCGGCTGCCCTTCCGGTCGCCGCGCTCATTGCGGTTCGCACGGGCCTTGGGCTCCGGCAGCGGCTCCGCCGTGAGGCTCTCGCCGTCGAGCAGGAGGACCGCGAGCGCAGCCGCTACCTCCTCCGCGGGGACCTCGTGGGTGCGGACGAAGTCCGCGATGACGGGACGGACCTCGTCGAGGTCCTTCTCCGCGAGCGCCGTGGAGATGCGGGTGGTGAAGCGCTCCACCCGGCTGGAGGTGAGCTGCTCCACGGTCGGCAGGGTGAGCGGCTCGACCTTCTGCCGGGTCGCCTTCTCGATCTGACGCAGCATGTGCGACTCGCGCGGGGTGACGAAGAGGATCGCCTCACCGGAGCGTCCGGCGCGGCCCGTGCGGCCGATCCGGTGCACGTAGGACTCGGTGTCGTGCGGCACGTCGTAGTTGACGACCAGCTCGATCCGCTCCACGTCGAGACCGCGCGCGGCGACGTCCGTGGCGACGAGGATGTCGATCTGTCCGCCGCGCAGCTGCTCGACGGTGCGCTCGCGCGCCTGCTGCGGGATGTCGCCGTTGATGGCGGCGGCGCGCATGCCGCGGGCGCGCAGCTTGTCCGCGAGCTCCTCGGTGGCCTGCTTGGTGCGGACGAACATGATGATGCCGTCGTACTCCTCGACCTCGAGGATGCGGGTGAGGGCGTCGAGCTTGTGCGAGTGCATGACCGTGAGGAAGCGCTGGCGGATGTTCGCGCCCGTCGTGGTCTTCGCCGCGACCCGCACCTCCTCCGGGGAGTTGAGGTACTTGCCGGTGATCCGGTGGATCGAGGACGGCATGGTCGCGGAGAACAGTGCCACCTGGCGGGAGTCGCCGGCCTTCGCGAAGATCTCCTCGATGTCGTCGGCGAAGCCCATCTTCAGCATCTCGTCCGCCTCGTCGAGCACCAGATGGCGCAGGGAGCCGAGGTCCAGGGAACCGCGCTTGAGGTGGTCGATGACGCGGCCGGGCGTGCCCACCACCACCTGGGCCCCGCGGCGCAGGCCCGCGAGCTGGGGCCCGTAGGACTGGCCGCCGTAGATCGGCAGCACGGTGAAGTCCGGGAGATGGGCGGCATAGGAGGTGAAGGCCTCGGCGACCTGCAGGGCGAGCTCACGGGTGGGGGTGAGCACGAGGGCGTAGGGTCCCGCCTCGGGACGGCCCAGGTCCGCGATGCGGGAGAGGACCGGGAGCGCGAACGCGGCGGTCTTGCCGGTGCCGGTCTGCGCGAGGCCGATCACGTCGCGGCCGGAGAGCAGGAGGGGGATGGTCCGCTCCTGGATCGCCGAGGGGCTCTCGTAGCCCAGGCCGCTGACGGCCTTCGCGACGGCGGGGTGCAGATCCATGTCCGCGAAGGTGGGACCGGCGGCGGCCGCGGGCTCCGTCTCCAGGGCAGGGGTGAGTGAGGTCTCGGTCATGGGTGACTCGTTCTCGTTCCATGTTGTGACCGCGCGCATGATCGCAGGGGACTTGGATGGCGATCGGCCAGCTCGGCCGGGAGTGCTCACTTCGGGTGCACTGGAGAGGGCCGGTGACGTCCGGTGCGGCAGAGGGGGCGGGAGGACCGCCTGCACTGTGCGCAGCTGACGTCGGATGTGGCAGCGGGGTGCGGCTCACCAGTCTACACGGGATGCCCCGGGCACCGGTCCTCGGCGAGGGTACGGAACATCACACTGCCCCCGCCCGTCCCGGCAGGGGCGCGAGTGGGAGGTGGACTGCGGACTGGGTAGGCTGGTGGGGGTGCGGCGGCGGTTCGGCATGCCGCGCTCTCAGGCAACACCGATCCGAGCTGAGGAGCACTTCCGTGGCATCCACCCTTGATTCCGTCATCAACCTCGCCAAGCGGCGCGGCTTCGTCTTCCAGGCGGGTGAGATCTACGGCGGTTCGCGCTCCGCATGGGACTACGGTCCGCTGGGCGTGGAGCTCAAGGAGAACATCAAGAGCCTGTGGTGGCAGACGTTCGTGCGCGGCCGTGAGGACATGGTGGGCCTCGACTCCTCGATCATCCAGCCGCGCCCGGTGTGGGAGGCCTCCGGCCACGTGGAGACCTTCGTCGATCCGCTGGTCGAGTCCCTGCACACCCACAAGCGGTACCGCGCGGACCACCTCATCGAGGCCTACGTCGCCAAGCACGGGCACGAGCCGGCCAACGGGCTGGCGGACATCCGCGACCCGGAGACGGGTCAGGAAGGGAAGTGGACGGAGCCGCAGCAGTTCTCCGGCCTCGTGAAGACCTACCTGGGCGCCGTGGACAACGAGGAGGGCCTCCACTACCTCCGGCCGGAGACTGCGCAGGGCATCTTCATCAACTTCAACAACGTCGTGACCGCCGCCCGCCGCAAGCCGCCCTTCGGGATCGGCCAGATCGGCAAGTCGTTCCGCAACGAGATCACCCCCGGCAACTTCATCTTCCGCACCCGCGAGTTCGAGCAGATGGAGATCGAGTACTTCGTGCACCCGGATGAGGCCGGGAAGTACTTCGACGAGTGGGTCGAGGCGTGCTGGGACTGGTTCATCGACCTCGGGGTGAACCCGGACAACCTGCGGCGCTTCGACGTCCCGGCCGACGAGCGCGCGCACTACTCCGACGGCACCATCGACCTCGAGTACCGGTTCGGCTTCCAGGGTTCGGAGTGGGGCGAGCTCATGGGTGTGGCCAACCGCACGGACTACGACCTGAGCCGCCACACCGAGGCCTCGGGCGCCAAGCTCCAGTACTTCGACCAGGCCTCCGGCGACCGGTACACGCCCTACGTGATCGAGCCCAGCTTCGGCCTCACCCGCTCGATGATGGCCTTCCTCGTCGACGCCTACTCGGAGGACGAGGCGCCCAACGCCAAGGGCGGCGTCGACAAGCGCACGGTCCTGCGCCTCGACCCCCGGCTCTCGCCCGTCAAGGCCGCGGTCCTGCCGCTGTCGCGCAACGAAAAGCTCAGCCCCAAGGCGCGTGAGCTCGCCGCCACGCTGCGGCGGGAGTGGAACGTGGACTTCGACGACGCCGGCGCCATCGGCCGCCGCTACCGGCGCCAGGACGAGATCGGCACGCCGTTCTGCATCACCTACGACTTCGACTCGCTCGACGACGACGCGGTGACGATCCGCCGGCGCGACGACATGAGCCAGGAGCGCGTGGCGATCGCCGAGGTGCCGGCCTACATCCGCGAGGGCATCCTGGGCTGAGGAGGCCCGGCTCGGCAGCAGCCCGGCTCAGAGGCCCGCAGCGAGGGCCGCGAGCCCTGCCACGGCGACGGCGACCACGGCGAGAGCGCGCAGCAGCACGGCGCGCTCTCGCCGTGCGGCGTCTCCGGGGGCCTCCTGTGCAGATGCCGCGTCCTGTGCGGACGCCGCCAGAGCCGCGGCCATCGCCACCCGGGAGGGGGCGGCGAGGGTGCTGATCGAGGCGGCGGCATTGCCTGCGGCGACGAGGACGAGCACGCTCGCGTCCGCGGATTCCGCGAGGACGGCGGTGGTCGAGGCGAACATCGCGTTCGCCCCCGTGTTGGAGCCCGTCAGCACGCCGCCTACGGCGGAGAGCACCGGTGCCGCCCCCGGCCCCAGCCCCGCCAGCGCCGTGCCGATCGCGGCGCTCATCCCGCTCACCGTCATGACCCAGCCCATGAGCATGAAGAGCCCGGTGGCCGTGCCGACGGGCAGCCAGGCGCGCAGGCCGCGGCGGAGGGCCTGTGCCGGCGGGTCTGTGACGGCCGGCGCCGCCTGCGCCCGGTGCATGAGGACGAAGGCCGTTCCGGCACCGATCGCCAGCCACAGCGGCGGCGCCGCCAGGCCGTGGGCGAGCCAGGCGGGCAGGGCCTCGGCGAGCCCTCTGGTGACCAGCTGCGCCAGCAGCAGGCCCGCTGTGAGGACGCCGTAGGGCAGCAGCGCCCGGCCCAGCGCGGCATCCGCGGCGGCCCGTGTGCCGCGGAGGCGGAAGAGCACCAGCAGGACGCAGATGACCGCGCCGGAGCCCAGGACTCCGGCCGGCGGCGTGCCGAGGACGATGTTGGCCGCCAGCACGCCCCCGCCCAGCACGACTGCGGCCAGAGCGGTCCAGCCGAGCGTCGCGAGCAGTGCGCGGCCGGAGTGCTGCCGCTCCGAGCGCTGCCTGCCGGCACCGCTGACGTGGGACAGCGCCGCCGTGACCGCTGCCACGACGACGAGCGGCACGACGTTCACCCCGGCCGTGGCGATGCCCAGCTCCGTGAGGTCGAGCCCCGTGAGGCTCGCGGCGACGGTGGTGCCGGGTGCGAGTGCGCCCCAGGGGACCATGACGAGGCCGCAGAGCCCCAGCACCGCCGCGCGGACGATGCCGTGGCCCATGTGCGCGAGCAGCGGCACCCCCACCGTCACGCCGATCCCGAACCCGGTGACCGACTCCGCGAACGGGACGATGCCGAGGACCACGAGCGCGGTGCCCGCGCCCAGGGAGGGCGAGGACGCCAGCAGCCAGTCGCCGATCCTCCGCATGGCGCCCGAGGCCTGGAGCAGCTGCGCGAGCACCATGCCGAACAGGAGGATGAGGAGCACTTCTGCGAGGACGGGCGCGTAGTCGAGGAAGGAGCTCCGGGCGGTCTCCGCCTCCGGCCGGAACCGCCAGAGGGCGAGCACTGCCGCCGCCGGCGTCGCCACCGAGGCGGCGAGGAGCGAGCCCCTGCCGGCGAGCAGCACCGCCGCGGTGAGGAGGACGGGCAGTGCGGCGAGCGCGGCGGTGAGGAGGTCGGGGGTCGTCACACCTCCCACTCTCGCACAGCACCGGTGGCCGGCGGAGACGGACGCGGACGGGCTCACACGACGAGCAGCAGGTGGACGGCGATGACCCCGGCGCTCAGCAGGCTCAGCCCCAGTGCGATGAGCAGCACGGCGCGTTCGTGGCCGGCCCCGCCTGCCGCGGCCCGCCGCGGTTCCGGCAGGGCGGACTCCGCGAGGGAGACCGCGAGGGCGGCGCGTGCGGGGGAGGCGCCGTTGGCCAGTCCGCACGCGGCGAGGGAGGCCGCCAGCAGCGTGAGCGGGGAGACGGCGGTGGCCTCGGCGACCTGGACGAAGGTGGTGGCGAACATGGACTGGGCGCCGGTGATGGAGCCGGCCAGCACGGTCCCGAGCGCGCCCAGCACGGGCACGGTCCACGGCCCCAGCACGGACAGCGCCTGCCCCAGGGCCGCACTCATGCCGAACTCCATGAGCACCCACCCCATCGACATGAAGGAGGCGGTCGCGACGCCGACCGGCACCCACTGGCGCACCCCGGCACGGATCGCCGCACCGGTGCCGGGCCCCCGCCGGTGGAGGAGCACAGCGGCCGTGAGGCAGCCGGCCGCCAGCCACAGCGGCGGTGAGGTGAGGGCGTGCGTGAGGGGGTGGGGGAGGACCGCGGCGAGCGCGGAGGCCGCGAGCAGCCCGGCCGTGACCACGCCGTAGGGCAGGAGGGAGAGCCGGAGCGCACGGTCGGCGCGGAGGCGGCTTCCCCGCAGGCGGAAGACCGCGAGCAGCGCGGCGAGGGCGACGAGGGAGCCGAGCACCCAGGACAGGGCCGGGCCCACGAGGGCGTTGAACAGTCCCGTGGCCCCCAGCATGACCCCGCCGCCCAGGAGGCCGTAGAGCAGTCCGGCGCCCCAGCTGCGGAGCACGGCGGCGGTGGCGACGACGGCGACGAGCACGGGGCCTGCGGCGAACACGGCGGCCGCCACGCCGAGCGCGGACAGCGGCATGTCCGTGAGGCCGCCGCCCACCCGGACGCCCACCGCGAGTCCGCCCCAGCACGCCGCGACCATGCCGAGGATCCCCAGCACGGCGGCGCGGCGCACGCCGTATCCCAGATGGACGAGGACGGGCACGCCGATGGTGAGGCCGATCCCGAAACCCGTGACCGATTCGACGAAGGGGACCACCCCGAACACCACGAGCACGGCGCCGGCCACCGGCCCCGGAGCAGTCTCCAGCACCCAGCCGCTGATGCGGTGCATGGCGCCCGAGGCCGTGAGGAGGCGGGCGAGGACCACCCCGGTGAGGAGGATCGCAGCGATCTCCGCGAGCAGCGGGAGGAAGCCGAGCAGCTCCGGGGCGAGCGCCGCAGGGACCGGGAACGCCGTGACGCCCACCACGAGCGCCGTGAGCAGTCCGGCGAGGGAGGAGGCGACCGCCGAGCGGCCGGCCAGCAGCATCCCGACGACGGCGAGGACGGGCAGCGCGGCGAGGAGGACGGAGACGATCACCACGACACTGTGCCATATGCGGCGGACCGTGCGGCGGTGCTCAGCCTCCTGCCGGGACGGTGACCTCCTTGAAGGAGCTGCGGTGGAAGACGAGGGGCGCGGCCTCCGGGGCGGTCCCGATGTCGAGGATCTCGAGCAGCACGATGTCGTGGTCGCCGGCGCGGACCTCGTCGTGGACGCGGGTGCGCATCGTCACGGGGCTGGAGCCCACGGTGAGGGAGAGGTCGGGGCGCACCTCCGTGGCGATGCCCTCGAAGCGGCGGTCGCGGTCCTTCGAGGACAGCTGCCGGACGACGTCCGCCTGATGGCTTCCCAGCAGGGACACGCCCAGGACGGGGGCGGCGCGGAGCTGCGGCCACGTCTCCGAGGAGTGCTGGACGGCCACGCTCACGAGCGGCGGGTCCAGGGAGACGCCCACGGTGAAGGTCGAGGCGACGAGGCCCCGGGGCGCCCCGTCCACCTCCGCGCTGATGAGCACCACGCCCTGGGGGAAGTGCGAGAAGGCGTCTCTGAGGGCCTGGGGCGCCAGGCCCGCGGCGGGAGCGGTCACTGTCATTGCGGTCACCTCATGGATCTGCGTGCGTCGGCGATGAACCCGCCGGCCGGTGGGCTCTGCGACGCCACGGTGCCAGAGGCCGGCCGCGCCGGGTGCGAGCGAGGACACACTCCGTCATGGACGCGTTGTCATATGACGCACCATGACGGAGTGCGTCAGCCGGCGGGACGGGGCCCGCGCGGGCGGTCGTAGATTCGCCCTCCATGACCTCCACACCCATTCCCACCCTGCCCTCCGACCACGATGCGCTCGCGGCGCTCTTCCGGCCGCTCTTCGCAAAGATCGCCGAGGGCGCGCTCACCCGCGAGCTCGAACGGCAGCTGCCGTTCGAGGAGATCCGGGAGCTCAACGCGGCCGGGTTCGGCACGCTCCTGGTGCCTGCGGAGCACGGCGGCCCGGGAACGGACATCGAGACCGTCACCCGCCTGCTGATCGAGCTCGCCGAGGCGGATTCCAACATCGCGCACCAGTACCGCTCGCATCTGGGATTCGTCGAGGCGCTGCGCTTCCAGCCCGCACGGATCCAGGAGGTCTGGTATCCGCGCGTGCTCGCCGGCGCCACGGTGGGCAACGCCTCGACGGAGAAGGGCGGCAACGCCCTCGGCCGGCTGAACACCGTCCTCACCCGCGCCGGGGACGGCTGGGTGCTGGACGGGCGGAAGTTCTACTCGACCGGCACCATCTTCGCGGAGTACACCCGCGTCTCCGCCTCACTCGAGGGCGAGGACGGCCGCCGGTTCGCCACCGTCGCCACGGATGCCCCGGGCGTGCGGGTGGACGACGACTGGGACGGGTTCGGCCAGAAGCTCACCGGCACCGGCACCACGGTGTTCGACGCGGTGCCGGTGGAGGACGCGGCAGTCATGGAGCGCGTGGTCGGCACACCCGAGGCCGTCCACGAGGCCGCGTTCTTCCAGCACGTGCTGCTCGCGGTGCTCGCCGGCATCGCCCGCGCCGCGCGCAGGGACGCCGCCGCCACGATCGCCGCTCGCGCCCGCACCTTCAACACGGGTTCGGGCCTGCCGTTCCGCGAGGACCCCCTCATCCAGGAGGCGACCGGCCGGATCGCGGCGAAGGCCTTCTCCGCGGAGGCGATCGTCCTGCAGACGGCGCGCGCCCTCGATGCGGGAATCGCCGCGACGGCGGCCGCGGGCGCGGACGCCTCCGACTGCGCGGGTGCGGTGCCGGAGGCGCTGCACTGGTCGGAGATCGCAGTGGAGCACGCACAGGTCACCGTGCCGGAGCTCGCCCTGGGCGCCGCCCAGGACCTCTTCCTCACGGTGGGGGCCTCGGCCACCTCGGCGGGCAAGGGACTCGACCGGCACTGGCGCAACGCCCAGACGGTCGCCACCCACAACCCCATCTCCTTCCGCGCCCGGGCGCTCGGCGACTACTGGATCAACGGCACGCTGCCGGAGGGCCTCAATGCGATCGGCGACGCCGTGAGGAGCACGAAGGACGGCGCCCGCTGATGGCCCGCCCGCAGACGATGCCGGCGGCTCCCGCGGAGGCTCCGGCCTCCGGGAAGCCCTGGGACGGCAAGAAGCGCGTGCTGGCCTCGGCCTTCGCCGGCACCACCATCGAGTGGTACGACTTCTACCTCTACGGCACGGCGGCCGCGCTCGTCTTCAACACGCGCTTCTTCCCCAGCGAGAGCGAGCTCGGCAGCACGCTGGCCTCCTTCGCCAGCCTCGCGGTCGGCTTCCTCGCCCGCCCGCTGGGCGGCATCGTCGCCGGCCACCTCGGCGACCGGATCGGCCGGAAGGCGCTGCTCGTCGCCTCACTGCTGGTGATGGGGATCGCCTCGACCCTCATCGGCCTCCTGCCGGACTTCTCCGCGATCGGCTGGTGGGCGGCGGCGGGCCTCGTGGTGCTGCGGATCGTCCAGGGCATCTCCGCCGGTGCGGAGTGGGGCGGCTCGGCGCTGCTGTCCGTGGAGCACGCACCGCCGCGCAGACGCGGGTTCTTCGGGTCCTTCACACAGATCGGCTCGGCCGCCGGCATGCTGCTGGCGACGACCGCGTTCTTCACGGTGCAGAACCTCTTCACGCCGGAGCAGTTCCAGCTCTTCGGCTGGCGCATCCCGTTCCTGGCCTCCGCCGTGCTGGTCGCGCTGGGGCTGTGGATCCGGCTGGGCGTGCACGACGCGCCGGAGTTCACGGAGCTCAAGGAGTCCGGCCGGGTGGCGCGGACCCCGCTGTGGGACGTCCTCACACAGCACCCGCGCGTGCTCCTCGTGACGATCGGCCTGCGGCTCGCGCAGAACAGCGTCTACTACCTCATCACGGTGTACATGCTCACCTATCTCACCGCCCAGCGGGGAGACTCCGAGGCGGGCGTGACCGCCGTGATGATCGCCTCGGCCGTGGGCCTGGTCTCCGGTCCGTTCTGGGGCTGGGTCTCGGACAGGGTGGGCCGCCGGGCCGTCACGGTGGGCGGCGTCCTCGGCATCGCCGTGTTCGGCTGGCTGTTCTTCGCCTTCCTCGACTCCGGGCCGCTGCTGCTCCTGCCCCTCGTCGTCATCCTCGGCATGAACCTCGCGCATGACGCGGTCTACGGTCCGCAGGCGGCGTGGTTCGCGGAGCAGTTCCCCGTCGAGGTCCGCTACTCCGGCGTGAACATGGGCTACCAGCTCGGCACCGTCATCGGCGGGGGCATCATGCCCATGGTCGCCGCGCTGCTGTTCGTCGCCGGGGGAGAGACGCCGTGGCTGATCTGCGGCTATCTCACGCTGCTCTGCGTGCTCTCCCTGCTGGCCGCCCTCGCCGCCCACGACCCCGCCCGCTCACTCGTCACCGCAGACAGGAACCGCTCATGACCCGCACCCGCCCGCTCCTCCTCAACGCCTTCGACATGATGGTCCCGGTGCACCAGTCGCCGGGCCTGTGGCGCCACCCGGAGTCCGGCGCCGCCGACTTCACCCGGCTGTCCTACTGGACGGACCTCGCCCGGACGCTGGAGTCCGGCGGCTTCACCTCCCTGTTCCTCGCGGACATCCCCGGCGTCTACGACGTGTACGGCGGGAACGCGGACGCCACCGCTCGCGGCGGGGTCCAGTTCCCGCTGCTCGATCCCCTCGTCGCCGTCCCCGCGATGGCGGCCGTCACCCGGACGCTGGGCTTCGGCGTGACGGCCTCCGTCACCTACGAGCAGCCGTACCTGCTCGCGCGGACCCTCACCACCCTCGACCACTTCACGGAGGGCCGGATCGCCTGGAACATCGTCACGAGCTACCAGGACTCCGCGGCGCGCAACCTGGGCATGGCCGGGCAGATCCCGCACGACGAGCGCTACGACCGGGCCGATGAGTACATGGAGGTGATGTACAAGCTGTTCGAGGGCTCGATCTCCCCGGACGCGGTGCGGGCGGACGCGGCGGCCAACGTCTTCGCGGACCCGGAGGGGATCCGGGGGATCGAGCACTCCGGCACGTACTTCTCCGTGCCGGGCCAGGCGCTCGCCGCGCCGGGGCCGCAGGGCACCCCGCTGCTCTTCCAGGCCGGGGCCTCGGCCCGCGGCCAGCGGTTCGCGCTCGACCACGCGGAGGCCGTGTTCCTCTCCGGCGGCACGCCGGAGCTCGTGGGCGGCTGGGTGGAGGCGATCCGCTCCGGCCTGGCCGACCGCGGCCGCTCCCGCGACGCCGTGAAGGTCTTCTCCCTGGCGACCGTGGTCGTGGACGAGACGGACGCGGCAGCGCAGGCCCGGCTGGAGGAGTACCGCAGGTACGTCGACACCGAGTCCGCGCTCGCGCTGTTCGGAGGCTGGACCGGCGTCGACCTCTCCGGCGCGGAGCCGGACCGGCCGCTGGAGTACGTCGCCACGGACGCCAACCAGTCCGCGCTCGCCTCCTTCACCACGCTCGCCGGTGACAGGCGGTGGACGGTGCGGGACCTCGCGGAGTTCGTCGCCATCGGCGGGCGCGGGCCGGTGATCGCGGGCTCCCCGGAGACGGTGGTCGACGAGCTGGAGCGGTGGGCCGCCGAGGCCGGGGTGGACGGCTTCAACATCTCCGCAGCGGTGCGCCCGGCGGATCTCGAACGCTTCACCCGGTTCGTCTCGCCGGAGATGCGGCGCCGGGGCCTGCTGCCGGAGCCGGCGCCCGGGACCACGCTGCGCGAGCAGCTCACGGGAGGAGGGGCGCACCTGGCCGAGGACCACCTCGGTGCCCGGTTCCGCCGGTAGGGGTGTCACAGGCAGGGACTGCCTGCTATTGTGAGTGCGTTCTGTTCCCTCATGGAAGGCTTCGTCGTGAAGTCACGTCTCGCCACTGCCTGACAGGCGTTCGAGACCCCTCGGCCTCGGACGCGTCGCACTCTCACGCGGAACGAGACCCCCATGGAACACATTCATGCGCCCTCGCGCGCACTCTCTGCACACGCACCGGCGATCGTCGTCTCCCATCTGAGCTTCTCCTGGCCGGACGACTCCGGTTCCCGCAACCGCATCATCGACGATCAGACGCTCACCGTGCCCGCCGGCGTCGTGGGCCTCGTCGGTGCGAACGGCGCCGGCAAGTCCACCTTCGTCCGGCTCCTCGACGGCTCCCTCCGGCCCGAGGCGGGCACCGCGGATCCCGGAGGGCCGGTCTGGGTGCTGCCGCAGAACCTCCCGGAGCAGGAGCGCACCGTCGCCCAGGTCCTCGGCATCGAGGAGAAGCTCCGTGCCCTGCGCCGGATCCTCTCCGGCGACGCCGCGGAGGCGGAGACGGGCGCCCTGCTCGAGACCATCGGGGAGGACTGGGACCTCGAGGAGCGCGCGCGTGCCGCGCTCGCGGCGGTGGGGCTCGATCTGCCGGATGTGCTCGACCGCCGGCTGAACTCGCTCTCCGGC
The DNA here is from genome assembly GCF_039531405.1 of Brevibacterium salitolerans. NCBI lineage: Bacteria > Bacillati > Actinomycetota > Actinomycetes > Micrococcales > Brevibacteriaceae > Brevibacterium > Brevibacterium salitolerans. Next base: position 538,105 of record NZ_BAAAPZ010000002.1, read on the forward strand.
GGCCAGGCGATGCGCGCAGGCCTCGCCGGCGCCTCCCTGGCCGGCGCGGTCTGGACCGTGCTCGACGAACCCACGAACAACCTCGACGACGCCGGCCGCGCCTCGCTGTTCGCGGCCGTGCGGGAGCTGCGCGGCGGCGTGCTGCTCATCTCCCACGACCGCGAGCTGCTGGAGCAGGTGGAGGCGATCGTGGAGCTGCGGCAGGGACGGCTGCAGCTGTACGGCGGCCCGTTCAGCGCCTACGAGGAGGCGGTCGAGGCGGAGCAGGCGGCGGTCCGTGCGGACGTCGCCCAGGCCAGGAGCGCACAGGCCCTGGAGAAGCGGCAGCGGATCGAGGCGGAGGTGAAGCTCTCCCGGCGGGAGCGCTACGGGAGGAAGATGGAGGCGAACAAGCGCGAACCCAAGATCGTCATGGGCCTGCGGAAGCGGGAGGCACAGGTGTCCGCGGGGAAGCTGCGCGGCATGGTCGCGGACAGGGAGGCGAAGGCGGCCTCTGCGCTGGAGGCCGCTGAGTCCCGTCTGCGGGAGACCGTGGACATCCGGCTCGCGCTGCCGGAGACGGAGGTGCCGCCCCGGCGCGAGGTGCTGGTCCTCGACACCGCAGACGGCGCGTACTCCCTGGTGGGGCCGGAGCGCGTGCGCCTGGGCGGTGCCAACGGATCGGGGAAGTCCACGCTGCTGGCAGCCGTGCGGGAGGCGGCGGAGGACAGGACGGCGGGTGCGGCTGCGGAGGCGCTCGCGCGGCGCGCACCCCGGGCTGACGGCGGGGCGTGGGGGATCCGCGTGCCCGTACCCGTGGGCCTGCTCGGTCAGAACCCCCGTCTGCAGCCGGAGCACACCGCCGCCTGGGCGGTGCGGGAAGCCGCACCGGAGGCCACCGCGCACGAGGTCAGGGCCATGCTCGCGAGTCTGGAGCTGCGGGCGGCGGCCGGGGAGAGGAGGTGCGCCGACCTCTCCGGCGGGGAACGCCTCCGGGTGGCGCTCGCGGGTCTGCTGCTGGCGCGGCCGGCGCCGCAGCTGCTCCTCCTCGACGAGCCGACCAACAGCCTCGATCTGGACTCCGTGCGCGTCCTCGTGTCCGCCCTGGCGGATTTCCGCGGCGCGCTGCTCGTGGTCTCCCACGATCCGGCCTTTGTGGAGGACCTGGGGGTCACGACCGGCTGGGACATGGACGCGATGCGCAACGGGACGGAGGACCTCGGCGCGGACGGGGAGGCGGCGCATTTGACGCAGCGGCGATAATGGTCCGGTGACTGCTGTGACTTCCGCCCCGCCCGCCTCCCCACCCGCCGCTGCGCGTCCCTCCGCCGCCCCCGCGCTGCGGATCGGGAACATCGAGCTGAGTTCGCCCGTCGTGCTCGCGCCCATGGCCGGCATCACCAACACGGCGTTCCGCCGGCTGTGCCGTGAGTACGGCGGCGGTCTCTACGTCACGGAGATGGTGACCACGCGGGCACTCGTGGAGCGCAATGAGAAGACCATGCGGATCATCCACCACGAGCCCTACGAGACGCCGCGCTCGGTCCAACTGTACGGCGTCGACCCGGTCACGACGGGCAAGGCCGTCCGCCTCCTCGTCGAGGAGGACCGGGCCGACCACATCGACCTGAACTTCGGCTGCCCCGTGCCCAAGGTGACCCGCAAGGGCGGGGGATCGGCGCTGCCGTGGAAGACGGACCTCTTCACCGCCATCGTGGAGACCGCCGTGCGCGAGGCCGACCGTGGCGGCGTCCCGCTCACCGTGAAGATGCGCAAGGGCATCGACGACGACCACCTCACGTTCGTCGACGCCGCCCGCACCGCGGTGCGCGCCGGGGTCTCCGCCATGACCCTCCACGGCCGCACCTGCGCGCAGCTCTACTCCGGCACGGCGGACTGGGAGTCGATCGCCCGCATGAAGGAGGTCGTGCACTCCCTGGTGGGCGACGAGATCCCCGTGCTGGGCAACGGCGACATCTTCGCCGCCGAGGACGCGCTGACCATGATGGAGCGGACCGGGTGCGACGGGGTGGTGATCGGCCGCGGCTGCCAGGGGCGTCCCTGGCTGTTCGGGGATCTGGAGAACGCGCTCGCAGGCAATCCGCTGCGCAATCAGCCGGACCTCGGCGGCGTGGCGGACGCCGTGCGCAGGCACGCCGTCTACCTCACCGAGCACTACGAGGACGAGTTCATGGGCGTCCGCGACCTGCGCAAGCACATCGCCTGGTACTTCAAGGGGTATCCGGTGGGCGGCGACCTACGCAGCCGGCTGGCGAAGGTCTCCTCACTCGAGGAGCTCGACGCGCTGCTGGGCGAGCTCGACCGCGGCCAGCCGTATCCCGGCGAGGCCGCGGAGGGCGCCCGCGGGCGCACCACCCGCCCCCGGCGCCCGCACCTCCCGGAGGGCTGGCTGGACTCGCGCACCATGGACGACTCCTGGTACGCGGAGCTGGCCGAGGCCGAACTCGACGTCTCGGGCGGCTGACGTGACGACCGGCTACCTCCCCGCTCCCGTCTACGAGTACTCGGCCGAGGACCAGGACCGCTGGGTGGTCGAAGCGCCCAAGAACCCGCGCCGCACCGCCTTCCAGCGCGACCGGGCGCGTGTCGTCCACTCCTCCGGGCTCCGGCGCCTGGGTGCGAAGACGCAGGTCGTCTCGCCCGGCAGCGACGACTTCGTCCGCACCCGGCTCACCCACTCGCTCGAGGTGGCGCAGGTGGGCCGCGAACTCGCCCGGTACCTCGGCTGCGATCCCGAGATCGTCGACACCGCCTGCCTCAGCCACGACCTCGGACACCCGCCCTTCGGCCATCACGGGGAGACGGTGCTGGACGAGCTCGCGAGCGGGATCGGCGGCTTCGAGGGGAACGCGCAGACGCTGCGTCTCCTCACCCGCCTCGAACCCAAGGTCTTCACGGAGGCGGGCGGTCCCGCCGGCCTCAACCTCACCCGGGCGAGCCTCGACGCCTGCACGAAGTACCCGTGGCCGCGCGCCGAGGCGCCGGCCGGCCGGGAGGGCGCGCCCGTGCGGAAGTTCGGCGTCTACGTAGACGACGCCTCCGTCTTCGCCTTCTACCGCCAGGGGCGCCCCGCGGGGCAGCGGTGCATCGAGGCGCAGCTCATGGACCTCGCAGACGACATCTCCTACTCGGTCCACGACGTGGAGGACGCCGTGGTCGCCGGGCACCTCCGGCTCGACGGCTTCACCGACGACGGAGCGCTGGCCCGGCTCGTGGAGATCACGCGCGCCTGGTACCTCCCGGACGCCGCCGAGGACACGGTCGCCGCGGCGCTGGGCCGCCTGCAGAAGGCCTCCTACTGGCCCCGTGAGAGCTACACCGGCACGCGCCGGGACCAGGCCTCGCTCAAGCACATGACGAGCCAGCTCATCGGCAGGTTCACCGCGGCCGCGGAGGCGGCGACCCGCGAGGAGTTCGGCTGGGGGCCGCTGGGCAGGTACGCCGGCAGCCTCGTCGTCCCCGACGCCTCGGCGGAGGAGATCGCCGTGCTCAAGGGCATGGCGACGCTCACCGTCATGGTCGCCGACGACCGGCTGCGCCTGCAGGAGATCCAGGGGGACGTGCTGCGCACCCTCACGGAGTTCTTCAGCGAGCGCCCCGCGGCGATGGATCCCATGTTCGCCGCGGACCACGCGGAGGCCGAGGACGATGCGGGCAGGCTCCGCGCCGTCATCGACCAGGTCGCCTCCCTCACCGACCACTCCGCCTGGACGCACTTCCACCGGATCCGCGCAGCGGACGCGGACCTGCTGTGAACCGACTGCCGTGAACAGAGGAGGCGCCCGCGCATGCCGGGACTGATCAGGCGCGAGGACATCGACGAGGTCCGCTCGCGCACCCGGCTCGACGAGGTCGTGGGGGAGTACGTCACGCTCCGGAACGCCGGTGTGGGCTCGATGAAGGGCCTCTGCCCGTTCCACGACGAGAAGACCCCGTCCTTCCACGTCCGCCCGCAGGTGGGGATGTACCACTGCTTCGGCTGCGGGGAGAGCGGGGACGTGTTCACGTTCCTCCAGAAGCTCGACGGGATGACCTTCGCGGAGTCCGTCGAGCGGCTCGCCGAGCGCGCGGGCGTCCAGCTCACGTACGAGGAGGGCGGCTCCGGCCCGGACCGTGAGGAGGTCGGCCGCAGGCAGCGGCTCATCGAGGCCCATCAGCTCGCGGAGGAGTACTATCGCACGCAGCTCGGCTCCCAGGAGGCCGGTGCGGCGCGCGAGTACCTGCACACCCGCGGCTTCGACGACGCGGCGCTCGCGCACTTCGGCGTCGGCTACGCCCCGCGCGGCTGGGACCATCTGCTCAAGGCGCTGCGCGGTCGCGGCTTCACGACGGAGGAGCTCGTCGCGACGGGTCTGGTCTCGGAGGGCCAGCGCGGGGTGTACGACCGCTTCCGCGGCCGCATCATGTGGCCCATCCGCGACGTAACGGGGCGGACCATCGGGTTCGGCGCCCGGAAGCTCTACGAGGACGACCCCGGTCCCAAGTACCTCAACACGCCGGAGACGGGCCTCTACCACAAGGCACAGGTGCTCTACGGCCTCGACCTCGCCAAGCGCGCGATCTCGAAGACCAAGCGCGTCGTCATCGTCGAGGGCTACACGGACGTCATGGCCGCGCACCTCGCCGGGGTGGAGCAGGCCGTGGCGACCTGCGGCACGGCCTTCGGTGAGGAGCACGTGAAGATCGTCCGCCGGCTGCTGGGCGACGACGCCGCCGGGACGGGCGAGGTCGTGTTCACCTTCGACGGCGACGAGGCCGGGCAGAAGGCCGCGCTGCGCGCCTTCGAGCTCAACGAGAAGTTCGTCTCCCAGACCTTCGTCGCCGTCGAGCGCTCCGGCCGTGATCCGGCGGATCTGCGCCTGGCCGCCGGCGACGCCGCGGTGCGCGAGCTCATCGACTCCCGCCGCCCCCTCTTCGAGTTCGCCCTCACCTCCGCCGTCGAACGCTTCGACCTCGGCACCGTGGAGGGCCGGGTGGGGGCGGTGCGCGCCGCCGCGCCGGTGCTCGCCGCCATCCGGGACTCCGCGATCCGCCCGGAGTACGTGCGGCTCGTCGCAGGCAGGACCGGGATGGGCGTGGACGAGGTCGCCGCCGAGGTCCGCCGTGCGCGTCCTCCGCGGGGCGGAAAGGAGGGCCCGCGCGCGTCCCGGCGGCGGGGGACCGGGACCGCGTCCTCCGAGGCGCGGACGGCCGGTCGGATCGAGGCGTACGCGGAGGAGCTGGGCGGCGCGGCCGCGCCGGTGCCGGAGTACGATCCCGCGGCGGTGCGGATCGAGCGCGGTGCGCTCCAGGTGGCGCTGCAGCAGCCGCAGTTCGTGAACGCCACGCTCTTCGACGGACTCAACGGCGAGGTGTTCACCCATCCGGATCTGCGCCGGGTGCACGCGCTCATGCAGCGGGCAGGGGGAGTCGCCGCAGGGCTGGCGGATCCCCTGGCCTGGCCGGAGAAGGTCATGGAGGCGGCCGGGGCCGCAGGTGAGGACCGTCTCCGCTCGCTCGTCGGCGGTCTCGCCGTGGAGCCGCTGCCGGCGACCGATGCGCGTGAGGTCGAGCGCTACTCCCGGGGGATCATCGCCCGCCTGTTCGACGCGGACATGGCGAGGATCGCCTCCGAACTCCACTCGCGCCTCCAGCGCACCGATCCCGCGGATCTGGAGACGAGCTCCGCGCTCCTCAACCAGCTCCAGATCCTCGAGGTCCAGCGCGCGCGCCTGCGGCAGCTCATGTAACGGAGCCGGGCGCGGGAAGCCCCGTCTGTGAGTCTGCACTCACTGCACGTTTTGCACTTGATGCAAATAGTGCAGGGAGTGCAGACTTGGAGGCGTGAATGAGCAGACAGCAGCCGAGGAGACCCCTCGTGCCCACGAGTGCGAGTCCCTCCGGGCCCGGAAGGCCCGCATCAGCCGGGAGGCGATCCACTCCGCTGCCGTGAGGCTGGCGTACGAGCGCGGCCTGGAGGCTGCGACGATCGCGCAGATCTCCGCGGAGGCGGGCATCTCGCAGCGCACCTTCTTCAACTACTTCGCAAGCAAGGAGGACGCGATCATCGGCACCGCCGTGAGCGGGCCGGAGCCGGAGGTCGTGGCCGACGCCGTCGCGGCCGCGGATCTGTCCGGGGACGTGTTCGGCGGCGTCGCCGGAATCGTCCGCGACGTCATGTCCTACTCGATGGGCGATGACGAGGTGCGGGAGATGCGCCGGATCCTCTTCGTGCAGAACCCCCTCCTGGTGCAGCGGAAGTCCGACACCGGGAGCCTGCTCGCCACGCAGCTCATCGACGTGCTCACGGAGACCCTGGGCGAGCGGGTGGCGGAGCTGGACCTGCCTGAGGGCGTGAGCACGCGGGACGCAGTGCGGATGATCGTCCTCATCTCCTTCGCCCCGCTGCGCAGCGCCTACGCGATGGGCGCCTATGAGCAGCGCATGCGCGAGGAGGCGGCGGGCCCGGAGTCCGCCCCTCCGCCCGACACCACGCCCGAGGCCGCCCGTGCGCGCTTCGACCAGTCCCTCGCCCTCTTCCGCACCGTCCTCGAAGGCTTCCGTTCATGAGAAAACTTCCCACCACGCACGCAGATACGGAGTCCGCCATGCCTGCCTCCTCGCAGGAGACCACCGCACACGCCCCTACGGCCGGCAGCGCCGCCCAGCCGGCCCCCAGTGCCGGCTCCATCTGGCTCCTGTTCATCGGCCTCATGCTGGCGATGTTCATGTTCTCGCTCAACCAGACGATCCTCGCCACCGCGCTGCCCACCATCGTGGGCGAGCTCGACGGCGTCGACCAGATGCTCTGGATCCAGACGGGCTTCATGCTCTCGTCCACCATCCTCATGCCGGCCTACGGCAAGCTCGGCGACCAGCTCGGCCGCAAGCCGCTCTTCATCTTCGCGATCTCCGTGTTCCTGGCCGGCTCCGTGGCGGGCTTCCTCGCGCAGTCGATGGGCTGGCTCATCGTCGGCCGCATCATCCAGGGCGTCGGCGGCGGCGGCATGATGATCCTCTCGCAGGCGATCATCGCCAGCGTCGTCCCGGCGCGTCAGCGCGGGAAGTACATGGGGATCATGGGCTCGGTCTTCGCCGTGTCGTCCGTGGCCGGGCCGCTGATCGGCGGCTGGCTGACGGAGGGCCCCGGCTGGCGCTGGGCCTTCCTGCTCGCGCTGCCGCTGGGCCTGCTCGCCATCCTCTCCACCGTCTTCTTCTTCCACGAGGATCCCGAGACCCGCACGGGTGAGCACAGCGTCGACATGGGCGGTCTGGCCCTCATCGGCGTCTTCACCACCTCCGTGGTGCTCATCGCGGCCTGGGGCGGCACGCAGTACGAGTGGACGGACCCGGTGATCCTCGGACTCATGGGCGCCGGCGTGCTCGCCGCCGTCGCATTCGTGTTCGTCGAGCTGCGCGTGAAGGCTCCGATCATCCCGATGTCGCTCTTCCGCGACAGGAACTTCACCCTCGCCTCGATCACGGGCGTGCTGCTCTCGATCGGCATGTTCGGCGTGATCTCCTACATGCCCACCTACCTGCAGATGACGCATCACCTCTCGCCGTCCGTCGCCGGCCTCTCGATGACTCCGCTCATGGCGGCGATGCTGGTGGTCGGCACCACGGTGGGCTTCCTGGTCTCGAAGTTCGGCCGCTACCGCCGGTACCCCATCGCCGGCATGGCGATCGCGACCGTGGGTCTCGTGCTCCTCTCGACCCTGCACGTGGAGACCCCCATGTGGCAGCTGATGGTCTTCCTCGCGGTGTTCGGCATCGGCCTGGGCCTCACGATGCAGCAGCTCGTGCTGATCGTGCAGAACTCCTTCCCGGTGTCGATGGTGGGAACGGCCACGGCGTCCAACAACTACTTCCGCCAGGTGGGCGGCACGCTGGGCATGTCGCTGGTCGGCACGCTGTTCACGAGCCGGCTCATGGACAACATCTCCGAGGGCATGCAGAAGCTCCCGGACGGCGCCGGCGCCATGGGCTCGTCGAACCAGCTCACCCCGGACCTCGTCGCCCACCTGCCCGAACCGGTCTACGGCATCGTCGTCAACGCCTACAACGACGCGCTCGTGCCGCTGTTCCTGTGGTGCGCCCCGCTCACCGCGGTCGCGTTCGTCATCACGATGTTCATCGTGCACAAGCCGCTGGCCACGAAGAACGTCCCGGCCGCCCGGGACAGGGTGGACGCGGACTGATGTGACAGGATGGTGAGGCATGACGACTCTCACCATCCTCACGAGCCCCGGCCGCGTCCGTCCCGCCTCCTTCGAGCGTCTCAGCCGCGACGCCGAGGTGCGCTGGACGGAGGCCGAGGGCCTTGCGGAGTCGCTGCGCGGAGCCGACGCCCTCCTCCTGTGGGACTTCTTCTCACCGGCGCTGCGGGGGGCGATGGGCGCGGCGGACTCGCTGCGCTGGGTCCACGCCGCCAGCGCCGGTGTGGACTCCCTGCGCTTCCCCGCGCTCGTCGAGCACGGCGCCGTCGTGACGAACGCGCACGGGATCTTCGACCAGGCGATCGCCGAGTACGTGCTGCACACCGTGCTGATGTTCGCCAAGCACGCCCCGGAGAGCCTGGAGCTGCAGCGCCGCCACGAGTGGGAGCGCAGGGAGCTGGAGCAGATCCGGGGGACCCGCGCCCTCGTCGTGGGAACCGGCGGGATCGGCCGGCGGATCGCGCAGCTGCTCGGGGCGGTCGGGATCGAGGTCGCCGGTGCGGCCAGCAGCGCCCGGGACGGCGACGCGGACTTCTCCGCGATCCACGACTCCGCGCGGCTCACGGAGCATCTGGGGGACGTCGACTGGCTCGTCAACGCCGCACCGCTGACGGAGGCGACGACGGGGCTCTTCGACGCGGAGGTCTTCGCCGCGCTGCCCGCACGAGCACGCTTCATCAGCATCGGCCGCGGGAGGTCGACGCGCACGGACGACCTGGTTCACGCCCTGCGGACGGGCGAGATCGCGGGGGCGGGACTCGACGTGGTGGATCCGGAGCCGCTGCCGCCCGGCCACCCGCTCTGGGACCTGCCCGGAGTCGTCCTCACCGCTCATCTCTCCGGGGACACCGAGGGCTGGACGGATCGTCTGGCGGAGCAGTTCCTCGACCACTGGGACCGGTGGATCGCGGGGGAGGCGTTCCCGCAGACGGTCGATCTGCGGGCGGGCTACGTGCCGAGCCGTTAGCCCTGCACCCAGCCGAGCGAGCGCTGCACGGCCTCGTCCCAGCGGGTGAGGCGCGCCGCGCGTTCGGCGGCGGTCATCCGGGGCTCCCAGCGGCCGGTCTCCTCCCACAGCCGGGCGAGGTCGTCCGTGCCCGCGAAGACCCCGGCGCCCATGCCCGCGGCGAAGGCCGCGCCGGTGGCGGTGGACTCGATGGAGCCGCGGGTCACCTCGCAGTCGGAGATGTCCGCCTGGAACTGCATGAGGCCGTCGTTGACCGCCATGCCGCCGTCCGCGCGCAGGGTGGAGATCGCGAAGCCGGAGTCCTGCCGGAGGGTCTCGATGACCTCGGCCGTCTGGAAGGCGGTCGACTCCAGCGCGGCCCTGGCGATGTGACCCTTGGTGGCGAACCGGGTGAGCCCCACGATCGTCCCCCGTGCGTCCGGACGCCAGCGCGGAGCGAAGAGACCGGAGAAGGCGGGGACGAAGTACACGTCCCCGGAATCCTCGACGGAGCTCGCCAGCGTCTCGACCTCCTCGGAGGAGGTGAGGATGCCCAGGCCGTCGCGCAGCCAGTGCACCAGCGAGCCGGCGACCGCGATGGAGCCCTCCAGAGCGTAGGCGGCAGGCCTGCCGGCCTCCTGGTAGGCGACCGTCGTGATGAGCCCGCCGGCCGAGGCCACGGGCGCGGTGCCCGTGTTGGTGAGCAGGAAGCAGCCGGTGCCGTAGGTGTTCTTCGTGTCGCCGGGGGAGAAGGCGCACTGGCCGAAGGCGGCGGACTGCTGATCGCCGAGCACGCCCGTGATGGGCACCCCGGCGAGCAGCTGGTGGCCCGCGACCGTGCCGAACTCGCCGATCGACGGCAGGATCTCCGGGAGCATCGCGCGGGGCACGCCGGTGAGGGCCAGCATCTCCTCGGACCAGTCGAGGGTCTTCAGGTCCATGAGCATGGTCCGCGAGGCGTTCGTCACGTCCGTGACGTGGCGGCCGCCGGCCGGCCCGCCCGTGAGATTCCAGATCAGCCAGCTGTCCACGGTGCCGAACAGGAGCTCCCCGGCCGAGGCTTCCTCCCGCTGCCGGGGCGGGAGGGTGTCGAGGATCCAGGACAGCTTGATCGCGGAGAAGTAGGTGGCGACGGTGAGCCCGGTGCGCGCGGCGATGTCCGCCGCGTGCGGGGCGAGCCGCTCCACGATCTCCTCGCCGCGGGTGTCCTGCCAGACGATCGCCGGATGCACCGGCCGCCCGGTGGCCGCCTCCCAGACGACGGTCGTCTCCCGCTGGTCCGTGATGCCCACGCAGGAGATGTCCGAGTGCGTGAGCTGGGTCCGGCCCAGGACGGTCCCGATCATCTCCCGGGTCGTGAGCCAGATCTCCTCGGCATCGTGCTCCACCCAGCCCGGCCGGGGGAAGTGCTGGGCGAACTCCCGCGAGGCGGACGCGACCATGCGGCCGTCCTCGGCGAAGACGGCCGCACGGGTCGAGGTCGTGCCCTCGTCGATGGCGAGGATGTGGCCCACGGTCTCAGCCCTGTGCCGGCAGCACCGTCTGGGACAGGCCCGCCATCTCCGCCACGCAGCGGATCACCTGGCAGGAGTAGCCGAACTCGTTGTCGTACCAGACGTAGACCACGGCGCGGTCGCCGTCGGCGATGGTCGCCAGGCCGTCGACGATCCCGGCCCGTTTGGAGCCCACGAAGTCCGAGGACACGACCTCCGGTGAGGAGGTGTAGTCGATCTGGTTCCGCAGCGAGGAGTGCAGCGAGGTCTCCCGGAGGAAGGAGTTGAGCTCGTCGACCGTCGTGGGCTTCTCGAGGTTGAGGTTGAGCACCGCCATGGAGACGTTGGGGGTGGGCACGCGGATCGCGTTGCCGGAGAGCTTCCCGGCGAGCTCCGGCAGCGCCTTCGCGACGGCCTTCGCCGCGCCCGTCTCCGTGAGGACCATGTTGAGGCCGGCGGCGCGGCCGCGCCGGGAGCCCTTGTGGTAGTTGTCCACGAGGTTCTGGTCGTTGGTGAAGGAGTGGACCGTCTCCATGTGCCCGTTGCGGATGCCGAAGCGGTCGTTGAGGACCTTGACGACCGGCGTGATCGCGTTCGTCGTGCAGGAGGCGGCGGAGAGCACGGTGTCCTCGGGCGTGATGTCGTGGGAATTCACGCCAAACACGATGTTCTTCACATCGCCCTTGCCGGGGGCGGTGAGGATCACCTTGGACGCACCCGGGCAGGCGAGGTGTTGCGAGAGCCCCTCGCGGTCGCGCCACTTGCCGGTGTTGTCGATGACGATGGCGTCCTCGATGCCATAGGCCGTGTAGTCGACCTCGGAGGGGTCGTTCGAGTAGATGACCTTGATGAGGGTGCCGTTGGCGAGGATCGTCTCGTTCTCCTCGTCGACGACGATGGTGCCGTCGAACTTGCCGTGGATCGAGTCCCGGCGCAGCAGGGAGGCGCGCTTGACGATGTCGTCGGGACCGTTGCGGCGGACGACGACGGCGCGCAGGCGCAGTCCGGAGCCGCCGGCGCGGTCGATGAGGATGCGGGCCAGGAGGCGGCCGATCCGGCCGAAGCCGTAGAGGACCACGTCACGGGGCTCCGCACGCTCCCCGCCGCCCAGCGCGTCCGCGAGCAGTGCGGCGAGGTCGCCGCCGCCGGCCCGCTGAGCGGCCGCCAGCCGGCCGAGGTCCACCGTCGTCGCCCCGAGGTCCAGGGAGACGAGCTCGCGGGCGATCGCCAGCGTCTCCTGCAGGTCGAGGTCCGTGCCGTCGAAGTGGCGCGCGTACCGGTGGGCCTTGATGACGCCGGTGACGGACTTGTTGAGCAGGCTGCGGCCGTAGACGGTGAGGAGGACCCCGTTCTCCCGGTGCAGCCTCCCGACGAGGGGGATGAGCTGCTCGGCGGCGTCCTGCTTGGCGGCCCACTGCTGGGACTCGGCCTGGATCTGGTCGGTCAAGAGACGGAACCTTTCACTGAACTCGCGGTGGTGTCCACAGAGTCTACGCGGTCACGGCGTGCGGCGTCGCGGCGACCTGCGGTTCTGGAAGCGGTTGAAGCCCAGCAGGGTCGCGGCGATGAGGCCGGCCGCCGCCAGCAGCGCGCCGAGCGTCTGCCCGGCGCTCTCCCGGCGCACGGCGGGACCGGTGGCCGCGGTGCGCGCGGTGCCGTTGTCCGTGACGGACGCGATGCGGGCGAAGACCGGGGTGTCGTCGGCCGTCCCCATCCACGCCGCGACCATGAGGATGATCCGCGCGAAGACATTCATCGACAGCATGATCGCGATGACCGGTCCGAAGAGGGCTGCGGTGGGGGAGCCGGAGAAGAGGTCGATGAGCAGCGTGGCCAGGCGGAGCAGGACGGTGAGCGCCAGCCCTCCGAACAGGGCGCCCATCGCCTTCGTGCGCATCGGCACGGGCGAGGCCGGCAGGAGGGTGAAGATGAGCAGGAAGATGAGCCAGCAGGCCGCGGCCGTGGCGATGACGGGCACGATCTGGAAGACGGGGTCCATCCACCCGGGCAGGTCCAGCCAGGTGACGATGGTCGAGCGCAGCGAGGAGGAGACGACGTTGAGGGCGATGGCGAGGGCGACGCCCACGAGGATGCCCAGGAGCGCCACGGTGTTGTTGACGATGCGCGGGACGATCCCGTCCTGGTCCTTCTGCACCCCGTGGGCGTCGAGCTGGGAGCGCACGGCGTCCTTGAGGTTGCCGATGAACCCCTGCGCCGTGTAGAGGGCGGAGACGACGGCGACGATGCTCGCCCCGCGCCAGCCGGTGAGGAAGCTCTGCAGCAGCGCCACGACCTGTTCGTCGCCCCCGTACTCGGCGATCTGCGCGCTCACGGCGTCCATGAGCTCCGGCCGGACCACGTCGAGGAAGAAGCCCAGCGCGGAGAACGCGAACATGAGGGTGGGGATGAGGGCGAGGACGAGGAAGTACGTGATGGCGGCGGCGAACTGGTTCCCCAGCCGCTGGCCGTAGCGGTCCAGCGTCTGCCGCAGATGCACGACGACGGGCCTGCGCATGATCTGCTGCGCCGTGCTCTGGCCCGCCTCCCGCTTGGACGCTGTCAGGATGCGTTCGCCTGGGTTGCCGGAGACAGTCATGGGAGCATCCTATGCTTGGGCCCATGACTCTGACACAGGGATTCACCGAGTGGGTCGTCTCCGTGATGGACGCGCTCGGCGCTCCGGGCGTGGGCCTGCTCGTCGCGCTCGAGAACCTGTTCCCGCCCATCCCCAGCGAGCTGATCCTGCCCCTGGCGGGCTTCACCTCGAGTCTGGGCAGCATGCATCTCGTCTCCGCCATCGCCTGGGCGACGATCGGCTCCGTGCTCGGCGCGCTCGCGCTCTACTGGGTCGGGCGGGCATTCGGGCACGAGCGGATCGTGCGGTGGGCGGCGAAGCTGCCGCTCGTGGACCCGGCGGACGTCGAACGGACCGTCGCCTGGTTCGGCCGCCACGGCCGCAAGGCGGTGTTCCTGGGCAGGATGATCCCGATCTTCCGCTCGCTCATCTCGATCCCCGCGGGCATCGAGCGGATGAGCCAGAGCTGGTTCCTCCTCCTGACGATGGCCGGTTCCCTCATCTGGAACTCGCTGTTCGTGCTCGCAGGGTTCTGGGTGGGGGAGAACTACGCGGTGATCGAGCGCTACGCCGGCTGGTTCCAGAACGCCGTCATCGTGGTGGTCGCGGCGGCTCTCGTGTGGTGGATCGTCGC
>NZ_BAAAPZ010000002.1:552007-552332 GCF_039531405.1 Brevibacterium salitolerans
AGGCCTGCGGCGTGTGCGCGGGGTCGACGACCTCGGCCGCGGGCGGCGGTCCGGGCGGCGTCCCCTCGCCGAAGGGCGGCGCGTCCGCGAGCGACTCCCGACCGTGCGGCTCCAGCCAGCCGGAGAGGTCCGGACCCACCGGCACCACCCCGGTGGGGTTGATGTCGCGGTGGACGAGGAAGTAGTGGTCCTTGATCTGCGAGAAGTCCACGGTGTCGCCGAACCCCGGGGTCTGGAAGAGATCGCGCGCGTAGCCCCAGAGCGAGGGGAAGTCCACGAGTCGCTGCCTGTTGCACTTGAAGTGCGAGTAGTACACGGGGTCGAA
>NZ_BAAAPZ010000002.1:552393-568184 GCF_039531405.1 Brevibacterium salitolerans
GCGCGTGCGCAGCCGCTCCTCCAGGACGTCCAGGGCGGTGAAGAGACGGTCGAACGCCTCCTCGTAGGAGGACTGGTCACCGGCGAAGCCGCACCGGTACACGCCGTTGTTCACCTCCGTGTAGACGTGCCGCATGAGCGGGTCCATCTCCTCGGCGAGGGACGCCGGGTACAGGTCCGGTGCGCCCTCGCGGTGGAACCGCCGCCACTGCGAGGAGAGGTCGAGGGTGATCTGCGCGAAGTCGTTCGTCACCACCTGCCCGGTGGGGATGTCGACGATCGCCGGTACGGTGATGCCGCGCGGATACTCCGGGTCGCGGGCGAAGAAGGCCTGCTGCAGCCGCTCGATGCCCAGCACCGGGTCCACCCCGCCGGGATCGAGGTCGAAGGTCCACGAGCGGGCGTCGTGGGTGGGTCCCGGCATGCCCGCGGAGAGCACGTCCTCGAGCCCCAGCAGGCGGCGGACGATGAGCGTGCGGTTGGCCCAGGGGCAGGCGCGCGCGGCGATCAGGCGGTAGCGTCCGGGCTCCACCGGCCAGCGGGCGTCCGGGTCGTCGAGGATCCGGTCCTCGATGTAGCGGGTGTCCCGCGTGTACCCCTCGCCCGGGGTGACGTAGCTGCCGGTCTCGGGTGCGTCGTCTGCGTCATTCATGCGTACATCCCTTCGATGACGTCCGCGAAGTCCTTCGCCACGAGGTGGCGCTTGACGGACTGCTTCGCGGACAGGTAGCCGTTGTCCTCGGTGAGCTCCGCCGGCACGATCGTGAAGGTCCGGATCGACTCCGCACGGGAGACCTTCTCGTTCGTCCGCTCGACGGCCTTCTCGATCGCCGCGCGGACGGTCGGGTTGGCGGCCGCCTCCGCGAGGCTCATGTCCGCGCGCAGCCCGTGGCCGGAGAGCCAGCCGGACAGCATCTCCGCGTCGAGGAAGATGAGCGCGGAGATGAAGTTGCGGTCGTCGCCGATCACCACGGGCTGGCCGATGAGCGGATGGCGGCGCAGCTCGTCCTCGAGCGGCGCCGGTGCGACGTTCTTGCCGGAGGAGGTGACGATGAGCTCCTTCTTCCGGCCAGTGATGCGGAGGTAGCCGTCGGCGTCGATCGCGCCCAGGTCGCCCGTGCGCAGCCAGTCGCCGTAGAAGGTCTCCGCGGTGGCCTCCGCGTTGTGCAGATAGCCGTCGAACACGCAGACGCCCTTCGCGAGCACCTCACCGTCCGGGGCGACGGCGACGGCGCAGCCGGGCAGGGGCTTGCCCACCGTGCCCAGCCTGGCCTCCTCGGGCAGGTTCACGGTGACGGGGGCGGTGGTCTCCGTGAGCCCGTAGCCCTCGATGATCGTCAGCCCGATCCCGCGGTAGAAGTGGCCCAGGTGCTCGCCCAGCGGCCCGCCGCCGGAGACGGAGTACTCCAGCGCACCGCCCATGACGGTGCGCAGGCGGGAGTAGACGAGCTTGTCGAAGAGAGCGTGCTGGGCGCGCAGGGTCAGCGAGGGGCCGCCCTCGTCGAGCGCGCGCGAGTACGCGACGGCGACCTGCTGCGCGGCCGCGAAGATCTTCCCCTTCCCCTCGGACTCCGCCTTGGCGCGGGCGGAGTTGAAGACCTTCTCGAACACCCGGGGCACGCCCAGGATGTAGGTGGGACGCACCTCGGCGAAGGTGTCCGTGAGGCGCGTGAGGTCCGCGGAGTGCGCGAGGACGCTGTGGGAGTTCAGCGCGAACACCTGGACGAACCGCGCGAAGACGTGGGCCAGCGGCAGGAACAGGAGGCAGACGGAGCCGGGGCGGACCACCTCGGGCACCTGCAGGGCGGCGGCCGCCGCGGTGCGGACGAAGTTGGCGTGCGTCATCCGGCAGCCCTTGGAGCGGCCGGTGGTGCCCGAGGTGTAGATGACCGAGGCGAGCGTGTCCGGGCCGGCGGTGGACCGGGCCGCCTCGAGGGCCTCGTCCGTGACCTCGGCGCCCAGGGTGCGCAGCTCGTCGAGGCCGGCCTCGGCGAACCGCCACACCGGCACCTCTCCCTCGGCGAGTCCCGCGGAGGCGGCCGCGGCGCGGGCGCGGGCGGCGTGGTCGCCGGACTGCACGAGGGCGAACGAGACCTGCGCGTCGGAGATCATCCAGGCCAGCTGCTCCTCGGAGGAGGAGTCGTAGAAGGGGACGGTGACGCCCCCGGCGAACCAGATCGCGTAGTCGCACAGGGTCCACTCGTAGGAGGTCGCGCCGAAGAGCGCGACGCGTCCGCCCGGCTCGAGGCCCGCTGCGAGCAGTCCCTTGGCGACGGCGGAGACGTCGGCGAGGAACTCCTCGCCGCTCACCTCCTCCCACTCCCCGTCGCCTGCGGGGCGGAGGAGGAGCGGGTCCGCGGGCACAGAGCGGATCCGCGCGAGCAGCACGTCGGTGAGGCTCTCCTCGCGACGGAGGTCGAGTCCCTCGGCCGGGGTGGCGACCTGGGTCATCGTGGGGCGGGCGGTCTGCGCCGTGGCGGCCATGCGGTCTCTCCTTCGAAACGGCCCGCTGGGCGGGCCGACGGGCGGCTGTGCGAGCTCCGTCACGATACTACTGGGGCGTAATGCCGGTGGGGAAACCCGCGGGTCTAGAATCGTGGGGATCGCCCGGTCAGCCGGGCACCCCTCTGCACAGGACTGCCGAAAGGACGCGTACATCCATGAGCGCTTCACCCGATCAGCCGGGCACCGTCGACCACAGGTACGGCGCCTCACTCGCGGGTCGGATAGAGGAGAAGTGGCAGCGTGTCTGGCACGAGCAGCAGACCTTCGCCGCGCCCAACCCCACGGGTGACCTCGCGGAGGTCCCCAGCGGTGTGCGTGCGGCCGGGCGCGAGCACATGTACCTCATGGACATGTTCCCCTACCCCTCCGGCAAGGGCCTGCACGTGGGCCATCCGCTGGGCTACCTCGCGACGGACGTCTACGCCCGCTACCAGCGCATGCAGGGCCGCAACGTCATGCACGCGCTCGGCTACGACGCGTTCGGCCTGCCCGCGGAGCAGTTCGCGGTGCAGACCGGCCAGCACCCCCGGGTGACGACGGAGGAGAACATCGCGAACATGCGCAGGCAGCTCTCCCGCCTGGGCCTGGGCCACGACGAGAACCGCACCTTCGCCACCACGGACCCGGACTTCGTGAAGTGGACGCAGTGGATCTTCCTGCAGATCTTCAACAGCTGGTACGACCCCGAGGCCGCCGGCGGCCGCGGCGCCGCGCGCCCCATCTCGGAGCTCATCGCCCAGTTCGAGGCCGGCCGCGACACCGGCACCGGCCGGGAGTGGAGCGCCCTCGACGCGCACGAGCGCGAGGAGGTGCTGCAGCACCATCGGCTCGCCTACGTCTCGAAGTCGCCCGTGAACTGGTGCCCCGGCCTGGGGACCGTGCTGGCGAACGAGGAGGTCACGGCCGACGGCCGCTCCGAGCGCGGCAACTTCCCCGTCTTCACGCGTGAGCTCAAGCAGTGGAACATGCGCATCACGGCGTATGCGGACCGGCTGGCGGACGATCTCGACCTCGTCGACTGGCCGGACGCCGTGCGGCACATGCAGCGCAACTGGATCGGCCGCTCGACGGGCGCGCGCATCACGTTCGAGACCACTGCCGAGGGAGTGCCCGGCGCGCCCGTGACGGTGTACACGACCCGCGCGGACACGATCTTCGGCACCACCTACCTCGTGCTCGCGCCCGAGCACCCCCTGGTCGACGGGCTCACGGCGGCCTCCTGGGACGACTCCGTGCCCGCGCACTGGCGCGGCGGCGCCGAGACCCCCGCGCAGGCGGTGGCGGACTACCGTGCGGCGGCGGCCGCGAAGACCCCGGCCGAGCGCCAGGAGGAGCGGAACAAGACCGGCGTCTTCACGGGCTCCTACGCCGCCAACCCCGCCACCGGCGAGGCGCTGCCGATCTTCGTCGCCGACTACGTCCTCATGGGCTACGGCACCGGTGCGGTCATGGGCGTACCGGGCGAGGACGCCCGCGACTGGGACTTCGCCAAGGAGTACGGACTGCCCTACATCCGCACGGTCCAGCCTCCGGCGGACCACGATGAGGACTCCGTCTACACCGGTGACGGAGCGAAGATCAACTCCGCGAACGCGGAGATCGACCTGGGCGGCATGGACGTGGCGGAGGCGTGCGAGCGCATGCTGGCCTGGCTGGAGTCCAAGGGCGTGGCCGAGGCCGCCGTCCAGTACCGCCTGCGCGACTGGCTGTTCTCCCGCCAGCGCTACTGGGGCGAGCCGTTCCCCATCGTCTACGACGAGGCGGGCACCCCCCACGCCCTGCCGGAGGACCAGCTGCCGGTGGACCTGCCGGAGGTCAGCGACTTCTCGCCGCGCACCTTCGACGCGCACGACGTCACGAGCGAGCCGGAGCCGCCGCTGGGCCGGAACGAGGACTGGGTCACCGTCACCCTCGACCTCGGCGACGGTCCCCGGCAGTACCGCCGGGAGACGAACACCATGCCCAACTGGGCAGGCTCCTCCTGGTACCAGCTGCGCTATGCGGACCCGCACAACGACGCCGCACCCGTGGGGGCGGAGAACGAGGCCTACTGGCTGGGGCCCACCGAGTCCAAGCCGGCCGGCGGCGCGGACCTCTACGTGGGCGGCGTCGAGCACGCCGTCCTCCACCTGCTCTACGCCCGGTTCTGGCACAAGGTCCTCTTCGACCTGGGCCACGTGAGCAGCTCCGAGCCCTTCCACCGCCTCATCAACCAGGGCTACGTCCAGGCCTACGCCTTCACGGACGCCCGCGGGGCCTACGTGCCGGCGGACGAGGTCGAGGAGCGGGTCGACGACTCCGGCTCCTCCACCTGGTTCCACGGTGACGAGGAGGTCTCCCGCGAGTACGGGAAGATGGGCAAGTCGCTGAAGAACATGGTGACGCCGGACCAGATGTACGAGGAGTTCGGCGCGGACACCTTCCGCGTCTACGAGATGTCGATGGGTCCCATCGAGGTCTCCCGCGCCTGGGACACGCGTGCCGTGGTGGGTGCCCAGCGCTTCCTCCAGCGCGTGTGGCGGCTCGTCGTCGACGAGGGCGACGGCAGCCTCGTCGTCTCCGATGCGCCGGCGGACGCCGAGACCCTGCGCGTGCTGCACCGCACCATCGCCGGTGTGCGCGAGGACATGGACAACTTCCGGTTCAACACCGTCGTTGCCAAGCTCATCGAGCTCACCAACCACCTCACGAAGTCCGGGGTCTCGCCGCGCGAGGCCGTGGAGCCGCTCACGATCATGCTCTCCCCGCTCGCACCGCACCTGGCGGAGGAGATCTGGGAGCGGCTGGGGCACACGGAGACGATCACCTATGTGCCGTTCCCGGAGGCCGATCCCCAGCACCTCGTCGCGGAGACCGTCACCGCGGTCGTCCAGGTCAAGGGCAAGGTCCGCGCCCGGCTCGAGGTGGACCCGGAGATCGAGGCCGCGGAGCTCGAGCGGCTGGCGCTGGAGAGCCCCGGAGCACTGCGCGCGCTGAACGGCGCGGGCGTGCGGAAGGTGATCGTGCGCGCGCCCAAGCTCGTGAACATCGTCCCGGACGCCTGAGCCGTCATGCGCCTGCGGCGCCGTTACCTCCCCGAAATGCGGCGCGGCGTAGGCTGGGGGCATGAGCGACACTGCTGACGACCGCCCCGAGTCCGCCCTCATCCGCGAGGCGCTGGGGGTCCGTCCGGTCATCGATCCCGCGGAGGAGATCGAGCGCCGGACGGACTTCCTCGTCGAGTACTGCCGGCGTGCCGGGGCCCGCGGATTCGTCCTGGGCATCTCCGGCGGCCAGGACTCGAGCCTGGCGGGCCGTCTGTGCCAGCTCGCCGCGGAGCAGCTCCGCGCGGCGGGGGAGGACGCGGTGTTCATCGCGGTCCGGCTGCCGTACGGGACGCAGGCGGACGAGGACGACGCCCGCGCAGCCCTGGAGTTCATCCGCCCGGACGAAGTCCTCGACTTCGACGTGAAGCCGGCGGTCGACGCTCTGGTGGCGACCCACGACGCCGCCGCGGGCCGCAGCCTGCCCGATTTCCACCGCGGCAATGTCAAGGCGCGCATGCGCATGATCGCCCAGTACGCGATCGCCGGCGAGCGCGGCTGCCTGGTGGCGGGCACCGACCACGCCGCCGAGGCCGTCACCGGGTTCTTCACGAAGTTCGGCGACGGGGGCGCGGACCTCGTCCCGCTCGCGGGTCTCACCAAGTCCCAGGGGGCCGCGCTGCTGCGCGTGCTGGGGGCGGCCGCGCGGCTCTGGGAGAAGGCTCCCACCGCGGATCTCCTCGACGAGGCGCCGGGAGAGACCGATGAGAGCTCGCTGGGCGTGACGTACCCGCAGATCGACGCGTTCCTCACCGGTGCACCCGTTGCGGAGGAGGCGGCCGCCGCCCTCGAGCGCCGCTATCGGCTCACCGAGCACAAGCGCCGCACTCCGGCAGGGCCCGACGACGCCTGGTGGCGCTGATCAGCGCATCGTGAGGGCCCCGCCGCAGAGCACCCCGAGGCAGAGGGCGAGCACGCCCAGCACCAGGGTGAGCGCGGCATAGCCGGCGGCGCGGAGCCGGTGGGACTCGCCGAGCATCCGCACGACGTCGACGCACACGGTGGAGAACGTCGTGAAGGCGCCGAGGAAACCGGTGCTGAGGAGCTGCATATCCTGCCCCAGACCGGTGACGATGCCCAGCAGCAGGCAGCCGAGGACGTTGACGCCCAGCACGCCCCACGGCAGCAGGCGGCCGGCCAGGGCGCTGATCCCCTGGTCGAGCAGCCAGCGCGCCACCGCCCCGGCGGCGCCCGCGAGCGCGAGTCCGGCCCAGATCACTGCGCCCTCCCGTCCCGGAGGAGGGAGCCGAGCGCCCAGCCCGCGACGGCGGTGAGCAGGCCGGCGAGGAGGCAGGCGCTCAGCAGGAGGAGCGGCACGAGGAGCTGGGCGGCGGAGGCCGGCGCGGTGAGTCGCAGGACCTCGAGGACGAGGCCGGAGTAGGTCGTGAGCGCGCCGCACATGCCGGTGCCCGCGGCGAGCGCGAGGAGCCGCCGGCCGTGCCCGCCGCCCGTGAGCAGGGCGGAGGTGAGCACGGCGAGGACGAGGGTGCCCGCGATGTTGGCGACCATGATCGGGAGGAGGCCGTGGCCGGTCGCGGCCAGCGCCGCCCGTGCGAGGGTGCCGAGCGCGCCTCCCACCGCCACGGCGGTGACCTGCGCCCAGCGGCGGGGTGGGTTCTCCACCGTTCTAGTCCTCCTGCGCGGCGCGGGTCTCCTCCTCCAGAGCGGCCTCGGGCTCGAGGATGCGGCTCACGAGGACGGTGCGGGAGAACTCGGCGCGATGGCGGAGGAAGGCATCGGCCGCGCTCTCCCCGGCGCGCTTGGCCTCGGCGAACGACTGCCAGCCGCCCTCCCGGCGGTCGCCGGGGATGACGGAGCGGGTGCCCTCGTGCACCTCGGTCTCCGCCTCGATCCAGTCCGCGAGTGCCCGGGTGCTGCGGTAGAGGTCCATGAACGCGCGGTGCGCGTAGGGATCCTCGAAGCTCGTGTGCAGGTGCTCGTCGAGGAAGGCGGTGACGGGAGCCGTGAGCTCCGAGGGGAACTCCGTGACCTCCGCCTCGACCCGGAGCCGACGGGTGATGCCCGCGTCCTGCGGGAAGCGCTCGAGGATGTCTGCCGCGGCGCGGGAGTCGGCCTCGGCGTCCTCCTCCTGGGGCGTGAGCGTGAGCTCCACCGGCGCATAGGTGTCATGCACGGCGGCGGCCGTCTCGGCCAGCTCGTCGATGCGGCGCTGGAGGATCGTCCAGGTCCGTGCCCAGCCCGCCACGGCGCAGGCCGTCAGCAGGGCGGAGAGCAGCAGGAGGACCCAGGCGATCTCACGCAGCGCGGGGACGAGGCCGAGCACCGCGAAGAGCGCCGCGCCGCATCCCACCACGAGTGCCACGGGGGTGTTGACCAGGAAATCGCCGAATCGCTTCACGCGCTCAAGGGTACTCGTGCACCGTGTCGCCTAGGCTTAGGCGCGGATCCGCGCGTCGTCCCGCGGCCTCGTCGTTCCCTGTAAGGAGTCCGGTCCATGACTGCAGAGCACGCCCGCACCCGTCCCGGGGACGAACCCGCAGCCGGTGCGCTGGGGCTCGTCCTCGACTCGACCGCGCTGCTCGCCGACGACGAGCGCTCCCGGGTGGCTGAGGCCCTGGACGGCCGGCTCGAGGTCGTGCCGCTCACGGTGGTGGTGGACGAGGAGGCGGCCCCGGACGGTGAGCTCGCGCCCGCGGAGCTCTGCGCGGCGATGGAGGCCGGCAGCAGCGTGTACACCTCGATGCCCGCGCCCGAGGACTTCGCTCAGGCGTACCGCCGCCTCGCGGAGGCGGGCGCGGACAGGATCGTGGCCGTCACCCTCTCCGGTGCGCTCTCCGGCACCTGTGCGGCGGCCCGGACGGCGGCGGAGGAGGCGCCGGTGCCCACGACGGTGATCGATTCGCGGACGGCCTCCGCGGCGGTGGGGGGTGCGGCCCTGCTCCTCGCGGAGGGCGCGGCGGCCGGCCGCGGTCCGGAGGAGCTGTGTGCGGCGGCGGAGGACTTCCTCCGGGAGGAGACCACGGCCCTCTTCTGCCCCGCCACCCTGACGTTCCTGGAGCGCGGGGGCCGGATCGGCAGAGCCGCCTCGCTGGTGGGCAGGGCGCTGTCGATCGTGCCGGTCCTCACCCTCACGGACGGCGTCGTGGATTCGTCCGCCCGCGTGCGGACGGTGCGACGGGCGCATGAGCGGATGCTCGCTCGCGCTCGGGAGTTCGCGGAATCGCTCCGCGGCACGTGCGAGACCGTGCTCCTCGTGCCCGAAGGCGAGCTGACCGCCGCGCCCGCCGCGACCCGGGAGTTCGCGGCCCTGCTGGAGGAGACGGCGCGCACGGAGGGCTGGGGACACCGGACGGGCGTGCTCTCCGCCGTACTGACGGCGCACGTGGGCCCCGGGGCAGTGGGCCTCGTCGTCCGCGCCCAGCAGTGACACGGCTGAGGTCACAGGTGCGCTGAGATCAGGGTCCGTCCTGCGGCGCCCGGGCTGAGGACGGAGGCCGCGGCGTCCACAGCTCCGAAGGGGGTCTGGCGTCCGCGGGGGAGCGGGCGGATCGTGCACTGGTATGAGCCCATCACCCGCAGAGCGCTTCTCCGCACTGCTCGCCGCCAGCAGCGACCGCGGCTGGACCCGCGAGCCTGTGCCGGGGGAGGCGTGGGAGGACGAGGACGCGTGGGAGGACGGGGAACAGGCCGAGGCTGACGATCCCGGTGAGGGGCGAAGGCTCCGGCCCAGCACTGCTCTCGTGCTCCTCCTGCTGCTCGCCGGTGCCGTCGCCGCGGTGCTGCTCGTGTTCGTGCCGCAGATGCGGCCCGGCCAGGACGATGTCGTCACTGCGCTGGGCGAGGAGGCTCCGGGCGGGGAGGGCCCGGCGGGGGCGGAGGCATCTGCAGGGGAGGAGCCTGCCTCAGACGAGGATGCCGGCCCGCTCGTCGTGCACGTGGTGGGCGCCGTGGAGCGCGAAGGCGTGGTCGAGCTGCCGGCGGGCGCACGGATCGCGGACGCGCTCGAAGCTGCCGGCGGAACCGATCCGTCCGCGCAGGCCTCGGCGCTCAACCTCGCCCGCCCCCTCGCGGACGGCGAGCAGGTGTACGTGCCCACCGCCGCCGAGGTGGAGTCCGGGGAGTTCGCGTCGCCGCCGGACGGCAGCGGTGCGGGCCAGGCGGCAGGCGAAGCGGGTGCGGCGAGCGAAGCGGGCGGAGGCGCCGGCGCGGCGGACGGAGGCACCGCACTCATCGACCTCAACACCGCGGACGGCGCGGCGCTGGAGACCCTGCCCGGGGTCGGTCCGGTGACGGCGCAGGCGATCCTCGACCACAGGGAGGAGACCGGCGGCTTCTCCTCGGTGGAGGAGCTGCTCGAGGTGCCCGGCATCGGGGAGGCCACCCTCGGGAGGCTCCGTGACCTCGTCACGGTGTGAGCATGTGCGGCGGGAGGTGCGGCAGCGGACGTCGGAGCTGCTGCGAGGGGCGGGAACGCGCCTCGTCCATCGTGTGGGCACCTGCCGCACGGCCGCGGCCGCCGCGGGGGCGTGGCTGGGCGCCGGCACCGGGGGAGTGCCTGCCGTGCTCGCGGTCTGCGCGCTTCTCCTGGCGCTCGGGGTCCTCCTGCTGCTCGCCCGGCCGGGGCGGCGCAGGGTGGATGCGCTGCGGACCGTCGCGGGCGGTCTGGCCTTCTCCGCCGGACTCACGGGTGTGCTGGTCGGAGCCCATGCGCACGGACAGGGCAGGGCGCCGCAGCTGGAGTCCGTCCGGGCGAGCGTCGTCAGCGAGTCCCATGAGACCGCCTCGGGCCGCTACCGCGCGCTCGCCACGGGGGAATTCGGGAGGGCGACGCTCATCGCGGACGAGCCGCTGCCGCCTGCCGGGACACTGGTCGAGGCACGCCTCGACTGGTGGGACGAGGGTCTCGCGGGCGTGGAGGAGGCGACGGCGGTGCGCGCGCCGGGGGCGGTGTGGCGCCTCCGCGCGGACGTGCGAGCGGGGCTGGCCCGGGCCTCGGTGGGAGGGCATGAGGGCGCGGAGCTGCTGCCGGGACTGGTGATCGGAGACACCGCGCGGGTCTCGGCCGAGCTCGAGGAGGCGATGCGGACCGTCTCGCTCACACACGTGACCGCTGTCTCAGGTGCGAACATCCTCATCGTCGCCGGGGTGGTGCTCCTCGTCATGTCCCGTCTCTGCCGGCCCTGGTGGGCGCGCCTGCTGCCGGCGGCCTGCGTGACGGCGGGATACGTGTTCGTGGTGGGACCGGAGCCCAGCGTCACCCGCGCCACCGCGATGGCCGCACTCACCGCGATCGGTCTCCTGCGGCCGGTGGGCACGCCCACCGTGGCGGTGCTCGCCTCCGCGGTGTCGGTGCTCCTCGTGTGGCAGCCGCAGCTGGCCGGCGAAATCGGCTTCGCACTGTCCGTGGCCGCGACCGCCGGGATCCTGCTGGTGGCTCCTCCGCTCACCCAGCTCCTCGTCGATCGCCGGGTCCCCGGCTGGGCGGCCGCGGCGATCGCCGTGCCGGCGGCGGCGCAGCTCGCCTGCACCCCGCTGCTCATCGTGCTCGCCCCTCAGCTGAGTCCGTGGTCGGTTCCCGCCAATCTCGCCGCCGGACCGGCCGTCGCTCCCGCCACCGTGCTGGGCCTGCTCGCGATGGCGCTCGAGGCGGCGGGGGCGTCGTGGCCCGCACGGCTCTTCGGGGGACTGGGCGCATTCTGTGCCTGGTGGATCACCGGAGTGGCACATGTGTGCGCGGCGCTGCCGGCTGCGGCCCTCCGCTGGCCCGAGGCGCCCGGAGGCATGGTGCTCGCCTGCGTCATGGCGGCCTTCGTGTGCGCTGCGGTGCTGCTCCGCGGTCGGTCCAGAGCAGCGGCCGCCGTCCTCGCCTTCGCAGTGGCCGTGGGCGGCAGCCTCGTACCGGTCCTCGGACAGCCGGGACGCGGCGAGTGGTCCGTGCTCGTCTGCGATGTGGGGCAGGGCAGCGCCGTGCTCCTGCGCGCACAGGAGGAGTCCGGTGACCATGCTCTGCTCGTGGACACGGGCGACGACGCCGAAGCCCTGCACCGCTGCCTGGAAGGTTCGGGCGTCCGGCGCCTGACCCTCGCGGTCTCCCACTTCGACCGCGATCACGTGGGAGCCCTCGATGCTGCCGTGGAGGCCGCCGAGGTCCATGCGCTCATCGTCCCGCGCGCGCTCGCCCACACCCCGGAGGCCGAGGACGCGCGTGCACTCACCGGGTTGAGCGGCATCCCGGCTGCCCGCGGAGAGGCGCTCCCGCCGGAGGCGCTGCCTCCCGGGGTGCGGGTACGCGTCCTGTGGCCGCCGCCGCGGGCCGGCTCCAGCGCGGACGGCAACGGGCATTCGCTGGTGCTCCTGGCGGAGGCGGACGGGATCACGGTGCTGCTGCCGGGGGACATCGGGCGGACGCAGTCGCTCGTCCTCGCCCCGGTGCTCGCGCAGGAGCCGCCCGTCGATCTCATGCTCGCGCCGCATCACGGCAGCGGGGACATGGCTCCCGCGCTGCACCGCGCGGCGCGGCCTCGGGCGGGGGCGGTTTCCGTCGGCGCGGACAATTCATACGGGCATCCCACGCCTTCTGCGCTCGCCGCCTTCGGGAGTGCCGAGATGCTGCGGACGGATGTGTGCGGCACGCTGGCGGTGACCGCGGGTGGTGCCGTGCGGGCGGAGGATCCGGACTGCGGCCGTGTCCGCGCAGGCGGATAGAGTTGCGCACATGGCGGCAGCGAAGAAGAAGACGGTCCCCTGGCACAGGGCGGCACCGGCACCTCTCGTTCTCATCTCCGGCGGTGAGGACGTGCTCGTCCGCAACGCTCGCACGCGCATCGTCGCCGCAGTGAGGAAGAAGCATGCGGACATCGAGCCGGTGCGCCTGTCCGCATCCTCCTATGAGCCGGGATCTCTGCCGGGAGCGGCCGCACCCTCCCTCTTCAGCTCCCACGGTCTGGTGCTCGTGAGCGATCTGCAGGCGATGACGGACGAGTTCCTCCGCGATTCCCTCGCATACGTGCAGGACCCCAATCCGGATGTCGTCGTGGTGATGGAGCACAAGGGCGGCAACCGGGGTGCGCGGCTGCTCAAGGCACTGGCGGCGGCAGAGGTGCCCACCGTGGACGCCGCGGTGCTCAAGAGCGATGCCGACAGGCAGAAGTACGCGCAGGATGCGTTCTCCCGCGCCAAGCGGGAGATCACTGCAGACGGCCTCGCGGCGCTCATGGGCGCGCTGGGTTCCGATCTCTCGGAGCTGGATGCGGGAGTGCGGCAGCTGCTCGCGGACACGGAGGGCCCGGTCGATGCGGCCGCGGTGGACCGCTACTACGGCGGTCGCATCGAGGCGACCGGGTTCAAGGTCGCGGATGCCGCGGCCGCCGGCCGGGCGGGGGAGGCGCTGGCGCTCCTGCGCCATGCGCTGGCCACCGGAGCGGATCCGGTGCCAGTGGTGGCGACGCTGGCCATGAAGCTGCGCGGTCTGGCGAAGGTGCAGGGACTGCCGGGCTCCTCGCAGTCGCTGGCGGCGGAGCTGGGCATGGCGCCGTGGCAGGTGGACCGGGCCAAGCGTGAGGTGCGGGGGTGGAACGAAGTCGCGCTGGGACGGGCTCTGCTGGCCGCGGCGGAGGCGGATGAGGCCGTGAAGGGCGGCGGCCGTGACCCGGAGTACGCGGTCGAGCGTCTCGTTGCCGTGGTGGCAGAGCAGTCCCGCGTGCGCTGAGCAGCCCTGCAATGTGGTGAGCGGCCCCGCCTGTGCTTGAGCGGTGTTCTTTCCTGGGCCCGGTTCTTCGTGGGCCTGGTTCTTCTTGGACCTGCTGGCTCACTCAGCAGTGCACGGACCTCTCGGAAACCGGGACGTCATTTCTGCCTGGACAGTCGATGGCCTGAGCCCGCGAGGGAGTTCGGTCCGTGGAAGAGTTCGGGCGGTTGGGGGAACTCGAACCGTGGGGTAGACCGGCCTCGGGGTGGGGTGTTCAGAACGGCGGCTTGTCGTCCTGGGTCCACGCAGGTGAGGGATCGGCATGCAGGCCGTCTGCTCGCTTGCCGCTCGGGCCGGTGTGCGTGCTGGTGGCATTTTGTCCTGCGCTGTCCTTTCCTCTCGTTCGGGTGAGGAGTTCGTGGAGTTGTACCGCTGCCTGGATCTCGTGGGGGCTGGGTGGGGCGAGGGTGACGGATTCGCGTCCCAGGGGTCCTGACCACCGGCTCACACCCCTGGTGTCCTTCTTCACGGTGAGGAGGCCTTGGGTCTTGAGCTGATGACACGGCTGACACAACGGCTGGAGGTTCTCCGGCACTGTGAGCCCACCCTGGGTGGGCAGGAGATGGTTGAAGGGCAGGATGTGATCAGCCTGGCAACGCAGCGCGGTCCGTGTGCAGCCGGGGGCTGCGCACTGCTTGTGCTTCGCCGTCACTGTCCTGCGCACATTCATCGGGATCGTGTAGGTGTGTGCGGTCTCGTCCAGGACGGTACCGGTGATCGGGTCGGTGAGGATCCGGTAGAGCACCGACTGCGTCGAGACGATCTGACGGGCAACATCGGCAGGAAGGGGAGCGAGACCAGTGAGCTCGGCCGGAACCTCCCCAGTCGGGACCTCCCCGGTCGAGGCACCTCCGGTGGAGCTGTCTGCAGTCAGGCCGTCTGCCGCTGAGACAGGAGCGTGGTCGGAGCACTGACCCAAGCGGACATCGTCGGCCCCGCCACCGCTACGCGTGCAGGCAGTGTTCTCCAAGGCCGTATTGCCGGTGCTCTCGCGGGTGAGGAGGTGGAGGACGGGCACGGTGACCATGACAGTGGCCTGCTGGGAAAGCCACTCACCCTCAGTCGGGCACTGGACACGCAGCAGTGGTGGGAACGCGGCTTCTGCAGGCTGATCCGCGGGAGGCCCAGGTGTGGGCGCACTCCGCCCCTCAGGCGCACTCCGCCCCTCAGGCGCACTCCTCCCCTCGGGCGCAGTCCTCCCCTCGGCTGAGGGTGGGGTTCTCTCCGAGTGTGGTGGTTCTGGGGTGGTTTCTCCTGACGCCGGGGCTGGTGGGTGTGGGGGTGGGAGGCGGCGTCTCCGGGAATCAGCGATCACGGGCGCATGAGCAGCAGTGATCGTGCCGGTCCGTGTGCGTGTGCCTTGGAGTGGCACATGCACCACAGCGTAGGTCTCTATCGGTGGGCCACCGGCGGGGTTGGTGAGCCGGATGCGGCGTTTCTCCACGACCGGCGGCAGAGACTGAGCCGGTGGTGGCACGGATGGTGGTGACATGGTGGGTGGGGAGCCGTCTGGTGGAGAGCCTGACGATGGTGTTCCGGGCTGCTCCGTCGTGGTGGACACGCAGGCGGAGCTGTCCTGTGTGTGGAGTTCGAGGGGCACATAGGTTGCCGGTGCTGCCAGTGCCGCGAGATCGAACATGAGCTGCTCAAGAGTCCGCTCCTCCACAACCACAGCCTCCGGCAGAACCCCCTCAGCACACACAGAACCGAACACCGGAGCAGACGCGGACCTGGGTGTGGTGATGCGCGCCTCCGGGAGCACTCGCGTGCCCTCGGCGCTGGCCTCTTTCCCGGTGTCGCCTCGGGAACTACCAGTACCGCCCTCAGCACCAGCACCAGCACCAGTGTCGGTGTCGGCACCGGTGGTGGTGAGTGCCTGGAAACGCCCCGCGCGGATCGCCCGTGCCGTGGCCTGAAGGCGCTGATAATACGCCTCCAGCACCGTGATCGGTCCTTCCAGGGTGAGGAACGCCCGCCCCGAGGCCGCCCGCTCATACGACACCCGTCGTGTGTCATGGACGGTCTTCACCGGGGATGCGGGCGGGGCGCAGAGTGCTGCTTGGGCACGCACATGCTCAGTGAACGTCTCCACCGGAGCAGCTAGCAGCGCAGGACCCCGCAGCCGAGCATGCTGATCCCGCACATGCGCCGGCACCGAAGACACAGACATGTCCGCGTCCTCGCATCCACTCTCCCCACACACGGGTTCTGGGTGCAGGGGTTCGGTGTGTGTTTCCTCGAGGTTGTGCCCGTTACCGGCCTGGGTGCGGCCTGTGGTGTCGCGGTCGATCCAGCGTGCGTCGTGGAGCTGGAGGCGGGTCGTCGCGCGCAGCAGAGCACGCAGTTTCGCCATGCTCAGCCTGCCCTCGAGGACCAGGCCCAGGCAGCGGGAGAACGCGAGATAGGCATACACGGCATCGACGAGGCGGCGGTGGGCTTGGGTCTTTGTGAGGTCTGTATCCACCAGCACGGCGCGGACGACTGTGCGGGGCAGGT
>NZ_BAAAPZ010000002.1:568206-795270 GCF_039531405.1 Brevibacterium salitolerans
TCGATCGACTCGACGGTGGCGCGGGTTTCAAGTGCTGCGTGGTGGGGTGATTCGAGCATCTGCCAGTCGTCTCCGGCAGGCAGTTCCCCGGGCTGACGGTGGAAGACCGGCAACCGGGCAGGCAGGCCCATGCTCACCGTTGCCTCGGCTGCCCAGCCCGGACCGGCCAGGGTGGGCATGGGCGTACCAGCACGACCGTCAACACTCAGGTGCTCCGCGGCAACGGACTCCTCAAACGCAGACAGACCCGAACCCGAACGGCTGGCACCGGCAGGAGCAAGACTCGGGCCGCGAGCCAGGTACTGACAGAGATCATCCGCAGTCACCACCTCAACGGTCTCCACCTCCGTACACGCCGGGACCACCAAGGCCTGCTCCGCAACATGATGGCGGTGCGCGTTGTGGGTGTGGTGACTGCGGCTGCCCCGCCGAGGCCGCAACCCGGCGGAGATGAGAGCACCACCCGCGCCACTCCTGTCGCGACTGCCGGCGGGGCCCGTGGGCAGTTCCGTGCCTGGTCCTGTGCTGTCCCGGGAAGTGCTGGGTGACATCATCGTCACCTCCTCAACTGTGCGTGTCCAGCCTCAAAGATTCATCTGGTTCGAATCTATCGTGAGGCACAGACACAACTCCCACCCACGCCCTGAGGGCACTGAAGCCGCAGGTGGGAAAGCGGAAGCGGTCCCTCCCAGCTGAGCTGTCGTGACCGCGCAACTCTCTATGCGGGTACCCACTCTGCGTAACCCTCTATGCTCAGGGACGTACATATCGTTGCGCTCATTGAAGCTGCGCTCATTGAAGCTGCGCTCATCGAAGAGGTGTCAACGTGGTCCCCTGGGACGTTCTGCTCGCCTTCGTCGCAACTGTGTGCGGGTTCATGCTCATCCCGGGTCCTGCGATGCTCTACGTCGCGACGGTGGGGGTGGAGCGCGGCCGGAGTGCGGGCGTCGCAGCCGCCGGTGGTCTGGCTCTGGGCTCTCTCGTGCTGGCGACTGCGGCGGCTGTCGGCCTCACAGCGGTCCTCGCCGCCTCGGAGACCCTGTTCCTGCTGTTCAAGGTGTGCGGAGTCGCCTATCTGGTCTACCTCGGCGTCCGACGACTGATGACCCCGATGGCCGCGATCTCCGCGGATCGGGGGAGTGCGAAGGGCTCGGCGAATGAGCCCGAGGCGGAGGCTGGCGCAGGCATCGGCGTCCTCCGCGAGGTCGGCCGCGGCACGCTGGTGAGTCTCTCGAACCCGAAGGACGCGCTCTTCTTCTTCGCCTTCCTCCCGCAGTTCGTCAGCGGCGCGCACGGCAGCGCGCAGCTGCAGATGTTCCTGCTGGGGTGCGTCTTCGCGCTCGTGGCGCTGCTGTTCGACGGGTGCTACGGCCTGCTCGGCTCGCAGCTCAGGCGGCTGTTCGTGAAGCGGCCGCGGGTGTGGGAGAGCCAGCGCTGGGTCTCCGGTGCGGCCTATCTGCTCATGGCCGCCGTGGCCGCGTTCTCGTCCAACCGCACACGAACCGCCTGAATGACCGAGGGCCGGCTCCCTTTCGGGAACCGGCCCTCGGCCTCACCACGCAGCCGGGCTGCGGAGCAGACGCACGGTCCAGCGGCGAGCAGGACCCTCTGAGAGGATCAGAGCGCGTTGATCTGCTTCGCCAGGCGCGACTTGCGGTTGGCGGCGTTGTTCTTGTGCAGAACGCCCTTGGAGACGGCCTTGTCCAGCTTGCGCGAAGCGACCTGGAGCGAAGCGGCTGCCTTCTCAGCGTCACCGGCAGCGATGTCCTCGCGCACGGCGCGGACTGCGGAACGGTACTCGCTGCGGACGGCCTTGTTGCGAAGACGCGCCTTCTCGTTCGTGAGGATGCGCTTCTTCTGCGACTTGATGTTTGCCAACGTCAGCACTCTTTCGTGTGAGGTGAGAATATGGTCGTGAGGGCTCCGCCTCCAGAGCCTGCGCGGCTCGCGCGGGGAAACACGCTGCCGCAGCCCGGAGGGGGTGACGTCCGCCCGACCATGGTGAGACACACACCTCGGCGGACGTACAGCACGACACCTTACCAGACCGCGACCGTTCAGCCCACCGACTCCACCACGCGGGCGAACCGCTCCATGGGCATGATCGCGCCCTCGCGGCGGACGGCACCGGGCTCGATCCGGATCACCCTGTCGAGGCGGATCTCGGAGGCTCGGCCCTGCGGGTCCCAGTCCCCGGAGCCCACGTTGATGTAGCGTCCGTGATCGTCCTCGTGCACCTCACCCACTCCGCCGGGGACGTTGTCCTTGCTCGTGAGCATGAGCGCGAGCAGCCAGCGGCCGTCGTGGCCGATCACGAGCACCGGGCGGTCCTTGCCCTGCGAGTGGTCCTCCTCGTACGGCACCCAGGCCCACACGATCTCCCCCGGATCGGCCTTCCCGTCCAGATCCGGTGCGTAGACCGGCTTCACCGGGCCCGTGTAGTCGCCCGGGTAGCCGCCGTCGGGCCGCTTGGGGAAGCCCTGCGCCGGCTTGGAGCGGGGTGCGGAGCGGGCGTGTGCGAGTCCGGAGCGGACGGCCTCACCGGAGCCCGCGCCCGAGGCCGGAGCGGGCCCGGCGGCGGGCTTCGCCTTCGTGTGCGGGCCCGGCTGCGGGCCGCGCTTCGCTGTGCTCTCACGGCCGCCGGAATCGCCCAGCAGGCTGTCGACCACCTTCAGCGCCGTCGTGTCACGGCCGGATCTGCGCATGTAGCCGATGCCCTGCTTCACGCCTGTGCGCAGCGCCTTCTGTGCGAGCCTCTTGAAGTCCATGCCGCCCAGCCTACTGAAGCCGTATCCGCCGGCGTCTCAGCCCGCGCGGCTCACAGCTCCGCCGTCCACCGGAACAGGGCCTGGACGGGGAAGTGGTCGCTGGGAAGCACTCCGCCGGGCGCGGCCGTGTTCACCGCAGTGCCGGTGCAGGTCAGCCCGGGGGAGTGGAGGATCCAGTCGATCCGCGTCCCCTCACCCGCGGCCCCGGAGGGCACGCCCCGGTAGCGGTGGAAGGTGGGTGCCTCGAGGTGGAGGACCGGGACGCCGGGCTCGGCCGAGGCGGACCGCACGGAGTCCGCGAGCGGCGAATCCGCGCCGGTGAGCCGTGCGTGGAGCTCGTGCGTCTGGGCGACGTTGAAGTCACCCGTGACCAGCACCTCCGCGCCGTCGGCCAGCCCCGCCCGCGCGGCGGTGAGCAGCATCCCGGCGGCCTTCGCCCGCCCGGGTTCGGAGCGGTGGTCCACGTGGACGTTCAGGACGCGCAGCCGGTGCCCGCCCACCCTGTCGCGGAAGTCCACGCGGGTGAGGGTGCGGGGGTGGGCGGCGCCGTGCATGCGGGAGCCGGGCACCTGCGGCGTCTCGGAGATCCAGGAGACCTCAACAGCCTCGGCGTCGAGTCGCTGCGAGTCGAAGAGGATCGCGGTGAATTCCCCCGCGTTCCCGCCCTCGCGGCCTTCCCCGGTCCAGGCGTAGCGCGCGGGCAGCGCCTCCACGAGGGACTCGAGCTGGTGGATCTCCCCCTCCTGTGTGCCGATCACATGGGGCAGCTCCTCGCCCAGCAGCGCCGCCCAGGCCGGGAGGCGCGCAGACCACGGATGGCCGTCGGCGGCGGGATAGCGGAGGTTGGCGCTCATGGCCGAGAGCGCGCGGCCGCGGGCGGGGAGGAGGCTCACGGATCAAGCCTATGGGACAATGTGCGAGTTCGAGTGAAAGGACGACCACAGACACATGAGCCCCCAGGTGAGCGCCGAGGCCCTCAAGCGCATCGACGTGGCCGGTACGGATCCGGCGCTGATCCGCAACTTCTGCATCATCGCGCACATCGACCACGGCAAGTCCACACTGGCCGACCGGATGCTCCAGATCACGGGCGCGGTGAAGCCCCGTGACATGCGCGCGCAGTACCTCGACCGGATGGACATCGAGCGCGAACGCGGCATCACCATCAAGTCGCAGGCCGTGCGCATGCCGTGGGAGGTCGACGGCACACCGCATGCGCTGAACATGATCGACACCCCCGGGCACGTGGACTTCACCTACGAGGTCTCCCGTTCGCTGGCGGCCTGCGAGGGCACGCTCCTGCTGGTCGACGCGGCGCAGGGGATCGAGGCCCAGACGCTGGCCAACCTCTACCTCGCACTCGAGAACGACCTCACGATCATCCCCGTGCTCAACAAGATCGACCTCCCGGCGGCCCAGCCGGAGAAGTACGCGGAGGAGCTCGCCACCCTCATCGGCGCGGAGCCCGAGGACGTGCTGAAGGTCTCGGGGAAGACCGGTGAGGGCGTCGAGGCGGTCCTCGACCGCATCGTCACGGAGATCAGCCCTCCCGTGGGCGACCCGGAGGCACCCTCCCGCGCCATGATCTTCGACTCCGTCTACGACACCTATCGCGGCGTGGTCACCTACGTCCGCGTGGTCGACGGCATGCTGAAGTCCCGTGAGCGGATCGAGATGCTCTCGACGGGCACCACCCACGACCTCCTCGAGATCGGCGTGTCCTCCCCGGAGCCCACGCCCTCGAAGGGCCTGGGCGTGGGCGAGGTCGGCTATCTCATCACCGGTGTCAAGGACGTCCGCCAGTCCAAGGTGGGCGACACCGTCACGAACGCCCAGAAGCCGGCGACGGAGCCCGTGGCCGGCTACTCCGAGCCCAAGCCCATGGTCTTCTCCGGTCTGTTCCCGGTCGACGGCTCGGACTACCCCGCGCTGCGCGACGCGCTGGACAAGCTCAAGCTCAACGACGCGGCCCTCGTGTACGAGCCGGAGACCTCCGTGGCGCTCGGATTCGGGTTCCGCTGCGGCTTCCTCGGGCTCCTGCATCTGGAGATCACCCGCGACCGGCTGGAGCGCGAGTTCGACCTCTCCCTCATCTCCACCGCGCCCTCCGTGGTGTACCGCGTGGTGATGGAGGACGGCAGCGAGCACACCGTCACCAACCCCTCGGAGTACCCGGAGGGCAAGGTCTCCCACGTCTACGAGCCCATGGTGCGCGCCACCGTCCTCACCCCCTCGGACTTCGTGGGCGCGGTCATGGAGCTGTGTCAGTCCAAGCGCGGCCAGATGCAGGGCATGGACTACCTGTCCGAGGACCGGGTGGAGCTGCGCTACCGCCTGCCGCTGGCGGAGATCGTCTTCGACTTCTTCGACCAGCTCAAGTCCCGGACCAAGGGCTACGCCTCCCTCGACTACGCCGAGGACGGCGAGGCGGCCTCGGCGCTCGTGAAGGTCGACATCCTCCTCCAGGGTGACCAGGTGGACGCCTTCTCCGCCGTGGTCCACAAGGACAAGGCCTACTCCTACGGCGTGTCCATGGTGGGCAAGCTCAAGGAGCTCATCCCGCGCCAGCAGTTCGAGGTGCCGGTGCAGGCGGCCGTCGGCTCGCGCATCATCGCCCGCGAGACCATCCGCGCCATCCGCAAGGACGTGCTCTCCAAGTGCTACGGCGGTGACATCAGCCGCAAGCGCAAGTTGCTGGAGAAGCAGAAGGAGGGCAAGAAGCGCATGAAGATGGTGGGCAGCGTGGAGGTGCCCCAGGAGGCCTTCATCGCCGCGCTCTCCTCCGACGACGGCAAAGCGGAGAAGAAGTAGGGGTGCCGGCCCAGCCCGAAGGGGAGCCCGCGCCCCGCAGCGGTGCTCTGCCCCCGGAGGCCGCCGCGCGGGCCGGCGGCTCCACCTTCAGCGCCTACGTCCACGTGCCCTACTGCCGCGTGCGGTGCGGGTACTGCGACTTCAACACCTACACGGCCGACGAACTGGGTCCGGGCGCCAGCCGCGAGGACTACCCGGCGCAGATCGCCCGGGAGATCGCGCTCTCCCGGCGCGTGCTCTCCGGCACCGCGCTGGCCGAGCGCGCCTTCGACACCGTCTTCTTCGGGGGAGGCACGCCCACGCTGCTGCCGGCGGAGACCCTCGCCGGCGTCCTCGGCACCCTGGGCCGCGAGTTCGGCCTGGCGCCGGATGCGGAGGTCACCACCGAGGCGAACCCGGACAGCGTCGACGCCGCGTACTTCCGGGTGCTCGCCGAGGCCGGATTCACCCGGGTCTCCCTGGGCATGCAGTCCGCGGTGCCGCACGTGCTCGCGACGCTCGAGCGCACGCACGACCCCGCCCGGGTGGGAGAGGTCGTCGCGGCGGCGAAGGACGCGGGGCTGCAGGTGAGCCTCGACCTCATCTACGGCACGCCGGGGGAGAGCCTCGCGGACTGGGAGCGGAGTCTGCGCGCCGTGCTCGAACACCGCCCCGACCACGTGTCCGCCTACTCCCTCATCGTGGAGCCCGGCACCAAGATGGGCGCGCAGGTGCGGCGCGGCGAGCTGCCCATGCCGGACGAGGACGACCTCGCGGATAAGTACGAGCTCGCGGACACCATGCTGGTGGGTGCGGGCCTGCGCTGGTACGAGGTGAGCAACTTCGCGACGGCGGAGTCCGCGCGGTGCCGTCACAACCTCGCCTACTGGCGCAATGCGGACTGGTGGGGCTACGGCCCCGGTGCCCACTCCCACGTGGGCGGAGTCCGCTGGTGGAACGCGAAGCACCCTCGGGCCTGGGCGGATCGCCTCGCGGCCGCGGAGTCCCCGGCCGTGGGGCGCGAGGTGCTCGACGCGGACACGCGCGCGCTCGAGGAGATCATGCTCGCCCTCCGTGTGGACGGCGAGTTCCCGCTCGCCCGCCTGGCGGACTCGGCCCGCCCGGTCATCGCCCGCCTGCTGGCCGAGGGTCTGCTGGGGGCGGAGACCGTGCGGACCGGACGGGTCTCACTCACGCTGCGCGGCCGGCTGCTCGCGGACGGGATCGTCCGGGAGCTCGCCGACCACCTGCGCTGAGCAGCGCCGCGCGGACGGCCGGTCCGCCTCAGCGGACGATGTCCGGGACCAGCGGGAAGCGGTAGACCTCGCCCTGGTTCGCCCTCACCGCGGCGATGATCTGCAGCACCCAGCCGGCGACGACCACGGCGGGCAGCAGGACGAAGCCGATTCCCACGAACATCAGCAGCCCTGCCGCGATGCCCGCGACGATGAGCATGATCTGCAGGTTGAGCGACTGCCGGGACTGCTCCCGGACGAACGGGGACTCGTCCTTCTTGATGAGGAACACGATGAGCGGGACGAGGGCGCTGACGAAGAGGGCGCCCAGATGCATGAGCAGGGCGAGCGTCCGCTCGTCCGCCGGAGCGCCCCAGTACCCGGCGGAGCCCTGTCCGTAGGCCTCCGCCGGGTGCGGTCCGCGCAGCGGCGGGCCGGAGGTGTGAGGGTACTGCGCGTAGCCGTAGGTGCTGCTGTTCATGGCTCCAGATTCGCAGACCCGGCGGCGCGTGCGGAAGAGGGCTTTCCCCCGTTCACGGGGGCGGGTTCCGCTCAGTGCCGGTTCACCGTCACGAAGTCGATGAGCTCCTCCACCCGCCCGGACAGGGCCGGGTCCACGTCCGCGATCGTCCGCACGGACTTCAGGATCCGGACCCAGGCGCGCGCGGTGTCCCGGTGGTCCGCATGGGGCCAGCCGATCCGCTTGAGGACGCCGGTCTTCCAGTCCTCGCCGCGGGGCACCTGCGGCCAGGCGCGGATGCCCACGACCTCGGGCCGCACCGCCTGCCACACGTCCACGAAGGGGTGGCCGATCACGCGGACGTTGCCCGCCCAGCGCGGCTCGCGCATGACGGACTCCGCGAGCCGCATCTCCTTGGTGCCCGCCACCATGTGGTCGGCGAGCACGCCCACCCGGTGCTCGGGATCCGGTCCGAACTCCGCGATCGCCTCCGGCAGGTCGTCGAGTCCGCCCAGGGGTTCGACGACGACGCCCTCGATCCGGAGGTCGTCGCCCCAGATGGCCTCGACGAGCTCCGCATCGTGCTTGCCCTCCACCCAGATCCGCGATCCCCGCGCCACGCGGGCGGGTGCGTGGGCGACGGCACGGGAACCCGAGGCGGTGCGCTCAGGCTTCGCGGGAGCCTGCGCGCGGGGTGCCGGCCGGGTGAGCACGCAGGCGCGGCCCTCGACGAGGTAGCCCGGGCCCAGCGGGAAGGCCGCGCGCCTGCCGCGCCGGTCCTCGAGGATCATCGCGATGCCGCCCGCGGCCTTCTCGATCCGGATGATCTCCCCCACATAGCCGGTCTCCGTGACCTCGACGACGAGGCCGGGCCGGGCGGGGACCTCGGGCAGCTGCTTCCGGGCGTGCGTGCGGCCGGAGGACAGGACGTCCCGGCCGTAGGGATCATGGTGCGGCATTCCGCTCACGATACCCGCCGTGCCGCCGGCCGGCCGGGCAGCGCGCCGGCCGAGTGGATGCCCGCCCGGCACAGGGAGTACGATTGGCACTCGGCAGACGCGAGTGCCAGTATGCATGCGTCCAGGGATTCGTGCAGCTGTGTGTGCAGCCTCGGGAAGGAGCGGTGAGGATGAACGACGACCGTCGTGCCCGCGTCCTCCAGGCGATCGTGGAGGACTACGTCTCCACGAACGAGCCGGTGGGGTCGAAGGCGCTGGTGGAGAAGCACAGGCTGGGCGTCTCGAGCGCCACGATCCGCAACGACATGGCCGCCCTCGAGCAGGACGGCCTCATCGCCCAGCCCCACACCTCGGCCGGCCGCATCCCCACGGACAAGGGCTACCGCCACTTCGTCGACCGGATCGACGAGATCAAGCCCCTCTCCGCCGCGGAAAAGCGGGCGGTGGCCCGGGTCCTCTCGCATCCTGTGGACGTCGACGACATCCTCGACCGGACGGTCCGGCTGCTCTCGCAGCTCACCCACCAGGTGGCCCTCGTGCAGTATCCCCGGGTGACGACCGCGGACGTCCGTCACATCGAACTCGTCGACCTCGCGCCCACGCGCGTCCTCGTGGTCCTCATCACGAGCGGCGGCCAGGTGGAGCAGCGTCTGGCCGATGTGGGCCGGGAGGTGAGCGCGGCGGAGATCGCGGACGTGCGGGACCTCCTCCTCGCCGCGCTGGCCGGCACGCCGGTGGCCCAGGTGCCCGAGGCGGTCGAGGGTCTCCGCCCGCGCCCGGAGGAGGCGGATCTCGCCACGGCCGTGGGCACCGTCCTCGCGGACCTCTCCCGCACCTTCCGCACGGAGCGCCTGGTCATGGCCGGCACCGCCAACCTCGCGCGGGCGGGCACGGAGCTGGGGGCGAGCATCGGCCCGCTCCTGGAGGCGTTCGAGGAGCAGGTCGTCCTGCTCCGCCTCCTGTCCGGGATGACGGCGGAGGGTCCGGACGTTGCAGTGAGCATCGGCAGCGAGAACGCCTACGACGGGTTCGCGACGACGTCGCTGGTGGCGACCAACTACCTCGCAGACGGCATCGAGTCCCGGATGGCCGTCCTCGGCCCCACGCGCATGGACTATCCGACCACGATGGCCGCGCTGCGGTCCGTGGCGCGCTACGTCTCCGCCATACTGAATGACTGAGGCCGCGCAGCACCGCAGAGACCGCGCAGACGAAACATCGAGCACCCCGACCTGAGGAGACTCCGCACACGTGAGCGACCACTACGAGACCCTGGGCGTGTCGAAGGACGCGTCCGAGGCTGACATCAAGAAGGCCTACCGCAAGCTGGCCCGCAGGCTCCACCCCGACGTGAGCCCGGGCAGCGAGGACGAGTTCAAGCGGGTCTCCCTGGCGTACGACGTCCTCTCCGACCCGGAGAAGCGCCGCAACTACGACATGGGCGGCGGCGAGAACGGCCAGGCGGGCCCCGGTGCCGGGTTCGGAGGCTTCTCCGACCTGTTCGAGACCTTCTTCGGCGGAGGCGGGGGCGGCGGCCGTCCCCAGCCGGCCTCCCGCACCCGGCGCGGCAAGGACGCCCTCGTGGCCCTGCACATCGACCTGGAGACCGCGGCATTCGGCGGCAATGCGGACGTGCAGATCGTCACGGCGAACGTCTGCGACTCCTGCGAGGGCAGCGGCGCACGGCCCGGCACGGACATCACCACGTGCCCCACCTGCCACGGCGCGGGCTCCGTCCAGCAGATGGCCCGCACGCTGCTGGGCCAGATGCTCACCAACCAGACGTGCCCCCAGTGCCGCGGCTACGGCACCATCATCGAGCACCACTGCCCCAACTGCCACGGGGACGGCCGGGTGCGCGCGGAGGAGACCATCACGGTCAAGGTGCCGGCGGGGGTGCGGGACGGCAACCGCATCCAGCTCTCCGGCCGCGGCGAGGCCGGTCCCGGCGGCGGGCCCCGCGGCGATCTCTTCCTCGAGGTTATCGTCGAGGAGCACCCGGTCTTCGAGCGCGACGGCGCGGATTTCCGCTGCACGCTCACCATCCCCATGACGGCGGCCGCGCTCGGCGCGGAGATCCCCCTGGAGACCTTCGACGGCGAGCAGACGGTGGAGGTCCGGGCGGGGGCCCAGACCGGCGACGTCGTCCGGCTGCGGGGCCTCGGTGCCCAGCAGCTGCGCCGCGACGGCCGCGGCGACATCTACGTCACCCTCTCCGTCGAGACGCCCACCGCGCTCACCGGCGAGCAGCGCGAGCTGCTCGAACAGCTCGCCGGGATGCGCGGGGAGACCCAGCCCGCCGGCCGCGCCGGCGACCGCCACTCCGGCCCCTTCTCCCGGCTGCGTGAGAAGTTCGCGGGCAGATGAGCCGCTCCGTCTTCCTCGACCGGGAGGTGGAGGCCGCGGGTCCTGTCACCGCCGGTGACACCGTCGAGCTCGCCCCCGGGGTCGCCCGGCACCTCGCCGTCACCCGCATCCGTGCGGGGGAGGAGTTCGACCTGGTCGACGGGGCCGGCCTGCGGCTGCGCGCCGTGCTCGCGGACGACGGTGCCGGGGCCGCCGAGGGCACGCGCGTCCGCGTCCTGTCCGTGGTCCGGGAGGAGCGCACGGGTCCCGAACTCGTCCTCGTCCAGGCCCTGGCGAAGGGCGAACGGGACGCACAGGCGATCGAGGCCGCCACGGAGATCGGCGTGGACCGGGTGATCCCCTGGCAGGCCGCCCGCTCCATCGCACAGTGGCCGGCCAAGAAGGAGCAGAAGGCGCACGCCCGCTGGCGTTCGCTGCTCGAGGCGGCCACCCAGCAGTCCCGGCGCTCCCGCGCGCCCGAGCTCGAGCAGCTGGCCCGCGGCCGCGGCATCGCCGCCCGCCTGCGCGAGGACGACCTCGTGCTGGTCCTGCACGAGGAGGCCCGGGAGCACCTCGCGGACCTGCTGGCGGGGATGCCGGCCGATGCCGGCGCACAGGCGAGGGCGCATCCGCGGATCGTGCTCGTGGTGGGACCGGAGGGCGGCATCTCCGGCGAGGAGATCGAGGCGTTCGCCGCCGCCGGCGCCCGCCCGGTCCTGCTGGGCCCCACCGTCCTGCGGGCCTCCTCGGCCGGGCCGGCCGGACTCGTCCTCGTCCAGGCCGCGCTGGGCCGCTGGGCCGCTCGCGGAGAGTCGCCCCGGCCGGCGGAGCAGATAGACTGAGAACGCACACGCACCCCGTCCCGGAAGGACCCGCACTGGCCGCAGAACCCGCCCCCACCACCGTCCGACTCGCCCTGCCGGAGCACATCGACCCCGTCGCACTGTTCGGCCCTGCCGAGGCGAACCTGCGGGCGCTCGAGGACCTGGCCCCGGACGTGGACATCCACGTGCGCGGCCGCGACGTCACCCTCACCGGGCCCGAGGCCGCCGTGGGCAGCCTCGTGACGACGATCGGCGAGCTCAAGCGGATCCTCACCGCCGGTGCCGTGCTCTCCCCGGAGACCGTCGCCCGCGTCGCGGGCATCCAGGCCAGCGGCACCCCGGCCTCGGAGGTCCTCGGCGCGAGCATCCTCTCCTCCAAGGGATCCACGGTGCGCCCCAAGACGCTGGGGCAGCACGAGTACGTCCGCGCCATCCGCTCGCACACCATCACCTTCGGCCTCGGCCCGGCCGGC
This sequence comes from Brevibacterium salitolerans, assembly GCF_039531405.1. Classification (NCBI taxonomy): domain Bacteria; kingdom Bacillati; phylum Actinomycetota; class Actinomycetes; order Micrococcales; family Brevibacteriaceae; genus Brevibacterium; species Brevibacterium salitolerans. The sequence continues at coordinate 580,062 of NZ_BAAAPZ010000002.1, forward strand.
ACCGGCAAGACCTACCTCGCGATGGCGATGGCGGTGGGAGCGCTGCAGCGCCGCGAGGTGTCCCGGATCATCCTCACCCGGCCGGCGGTGGAGGCCGGCGAGAGGCTCGGCTTCCTGCCCGGCACGCTGGGGGAGAAGATCGACCCCTACGTGCGCCCGCTCTACGACGCCCTGCACGACATGCTGGACCCGGAGCGGATCCCCAAGCTCATCGAGACGGGCACGATCGAGGTCGCTCCGCTGGCCTACATGCGCGGGCGGACGCTCAACGACGCCTTCATCATCCTCGACGAGGCGCAGAACACGACCCCCGAGCAGATGAAGATGTTCCTCACACGGCTGGGCTTCGGCTCGCGCATGGTGGTCACCGGTGACACGAGCCAGGTGGACCTCCCGACGGGGACGTCCAGCGGCCTCCGCGTGGTCGAGCGGATCCTGGACGGGGTCGAGGACATCGCATTCATGACGCTCACCAGCAGGGACGTGGTCCGCCACGCGCTCGTCTCCGCGATCGTGGACGCCTACGACCGCAGCGAGGCGGGCCGGGAGCGGCCACAGGGCGCACAGCAGGGGAAGCAGGGGAAGGGACGACGATGAGCATCGAGATCGCGGACGAGGCGGGCTCCGGCCTCTCCCTCGACGCCGTGCGCGCCGTGACGGAGCACGTCTACGCCCAGATGCGGATCCACCCCGAGGCCGAGGTCTTCATCCGCTTCGCCACGGCGGAGGACATGGCCGACCTCCACGTGGAGTGGATGGACCTGCCGGGCCCCACGGACGTCATGTCCTTCCCCATGGACGAGCTGCGGCCCGGGGACGGCGAGCCTGAGGACGCCGCGCGCGGGGTGCTCGGCGACATCGTCGTGTGCCCGGAGGTCGCCGCCTCCCAGGCCGCCGCCGCCGGCCACAGCACGCTGGACGAGGTGCTGCTCCTCACGGTCCACGGCCTCCTCCACCTCATGGGCTACGACCACGCGGAGGAGCAGGAGAAGGCGGAGATGTTCGGTCTCCAGCGCCGCCTGCTGCTCACCTACTTCGCCGAGCACGAGCCGGGGCGCACGAGCGTGCCGGACCCCACGGAGGGCTGAGATGGCAGCAGTGGGGCTCTTCGCCGCCGCACTCGTCTCCGTGGCCCTGGCCGGACTCTTCGTCGCGGCGGAGGCCGCGCTCACCGCGGTCTCCCGGTCCGAGGTGGTCGAGGCGCGCGAGGCGGGCCGCCGCGGCGCGGCGCGCGTGGAGCGGGTCCTGCAGGATCCGCGGGTGCACATCTACGTGCTCACCTTCGTCCGGCAGCTGTTCGAGGCGCTGGCCACGGTCTTCATCGCACTCGCGTACGACAGCCTCTTCGGGACCACCTGGGAGATGGTGGTCTGCACCGTCATCACCGCCCCCGTCGTGGTCTTCGTGGCCGCCGGGGTGTCGCCGCGCGCCGTCGCCCGCCACTACCCGCTGGCCACCTCCCTGCTCCTGGGCGGTCTGGTCGGCGGTCTGCGCACGGCGCTCGGACCCGTCGCCCTCGTCCTCGTCTGGCTGGGCAACATGCTCACGCCGGCCAGGGTCTCCGCCGCCGGCACCTCGCTCTCGGAGTCGCAGCTGCTAGACTACGTCGAGCGGGCCTCGGCCTCGGACGTCATCGAGGACTCCGAACAGGACATGATCGAGAACGTGATCGCGCTGGGCGACACCCGCGTGCACCGGATCATGGTGCCGCGCACGGACCTCGTGACGATCGGCGCGGACGCGACCCTCGACGACGCGATGGTGCTGTTCCTGCGCTCCGGCTTCTCCCGGGTGCCGGTGGTGGGCGCCGACGACGACGACGTCCGCGGGGTCCTCTACCTCAAGGACGCCGCGCGCCGCCTGCACGTGAGCCCCGAGCTCGCGGGCGAGACGGTGGCCGGCTTCGCCCGGCCGGCGGTGTTCGTGCCGGAGACCAAGGAGGTCGACGACCTCCTCGCGCAGATGCAGGCGGACAACGTCCACGTCGCCGTCGTCGTCGACGAGTACGGCGGCACGGCCGGCATGGTCACCATCGAGGACATCGTCGAGGAGATCGTCGGCGAGATCGAGGACGAGTACGATTCGACCGATGGGGACGCGGTCCGCACCGCGGACGGCGCGGTGACGGTGAGCGCGCGCATGGGCATCGACGACCTCGGCGAGCTCTTCGACGTGCGCATCGAGGACGAGGACGTCACGACGGTGGGCGGCCTCCTGCAGAAGCTCGTGGGCCGCGTGCTCATCGAGGGCTCCTCCGCGGAGATCGCCGGCCTCCGCCTCGAGGCCCTGCCCGGCCAGGGCCGCCGCCACAGCATCCGGCGGATCCGCGTCTCGCCGGCCCCGCCTGCACACACGACAGGGAGAACCCCATGACCGATGTCCCGCCCCCGCTCTTCCGCACCGACGTCCCCGCCGGCCACCGCGCGGGCTTCGCCTGCTTCGTGGGCCGGCCCAACACGGGCAAGTCCACGCTCACCAACGCGCTGGTGGGGGAGAAGGTGGCGATCACCTCGGCCAAGCCCCAGACCACGCGCCACACCGTGCGCGGCATCGTCCACCGCGACGAGTACCAGCTGATCCTCGTCGACACCCCCGGCCTGCACCGTCCGCGCACACTGCTGGGCGAGCGGCTCAACGAGCTCGTGGCCGGCACGCTCGCGGAGGTGGACGTCATCGGCTTCTGCCTGCCGGCGGACGAGAAGCCGGGCCCCGGCGACCGCTACATCGCAGAACAGCTCGCGCAGTTCTCCGGCCGCACGCCGGTGGTCGCCCTCGTGACGAAGACGGACCGCGTCTCGCGGGACGCGGTGGGGGAGGCGCTGCTGCGCGTCGCGCAGCTGGGCGACTTCGCGGACATCATCCCCGTCTCCGCCGTGGACGGCTTCCAGGTGGACGAGGTGGGCGCCGTGCTCTCTTCGCACCTGCCCGCCTCCCCGCCGCTCTACCCGGACGGGGAGCTCACGGACGAGCCCGAGGCGGTGATGATCGCGGAGCTGGTGCGTGAGGCCGCGCTCGAGGACGTGCGCCAGGAGCTGCCGCACTCGCTCGCGGTGCAGGTGGAGGAGATGCGGCCGCGGGAGGGCCGGCCGGAGGACCGGCCGCTCTGGGACGTCCACGTCAACCTCTACGTGGAGCGGGACAGCCAGAAGGCGATCATCATCGGCAAGGGCGGTTCGCGCCTGCGCGCGATCGGCACGCAGGCGCGCGGGCAGATCGAGGCGCTGCTGGGCACCCCGGTGTACCTCGACCTCCACGTCAAGGTCCTCAAGGACTGGCAGCGAGACCCCAAGGCCCTGGGCCGGCTGGGCTTCGACTTCGCCTGAGGCGCCGGTGCGGCCGCGGCGTTCCCCGGAATCCGCGGCATCTGTAGACTGAGCGGCTGTGAGCGACCCCCAGATCATCCATCTTGCAGACATCGACCCCCGGGTCTCACCCGACGAGCTGATCGACGGCCTCGTGCCGCCGCCGCAGTTCGAGAGTGTGTCCTTCGCCTCCTACCGCCCGGACCCCGCGCAGCCCTCCCAGGCGCAGGCGCGCGACACCCTCGAGGAGTTCGCCGCCCAGTCCGGCTCCGGCGGCAGGCTCTTCGGCCGCCTGTTCGGCGGGCGGAAGGGCCGGTCGAAGGGCGTCTACCTCGACGGCGGCTACGGCGTGGGCAAGACGCACCTGCTGGCCTCGACCTGGCACGCGAACCAGAAGCCGGCGACCTTCGGCACGTTCGTCGAGTACACCAACCTCATCGGCGCGCTCGGGTTCCTCCGCGCCCGCGACGAGCTGAGCCAGATGAAGCTCGTGTGCATCGACGAGTTCGAGCTCGACGACCCCGGGGACACCGTGATGATGTCCCGCCTCATGCGCGAGCTCACGGACGCCGGGGTGAAGATCGTCGCGACCTCCAACACCCTCCCGGGCGCGCTGGGCCAGGGGCGGTTCGCCGCCTCGGACTTCCTGCGGGAGATCCAGGCGCTCTCCGACCAGTTCAGCGTCATCTCCATCGACGGCGACGACTACCGGCACCGGGGCGCGCCCGCGCCGCCGGAGCCGCTCTCCGCCGACGCGCTCGAGGCCGTCGTCGCCGCGGCGACCGGCACCCTGGCCCGCGACCCCTTCGGCTCCCTCGTCGCGCACCTCTCCGCCGTCCATCCCTCTCGCTACGGCCGGATGCTCGACGGTGTGGGCACGGTGGCGTGGGAGGACGTGGACACCCTCACGAACGAGGGGGTGGCGCTGCGCTTCGTGGCGCTCGTGGACCGCATGTACGACCGGGACATCGCGGTGCACAACACCGGCGTGCGGCTGGACGCGATCTTCACCGACGCGATGGTCGCCGGCGGCTACCGGAAGAAGTACCTGCGCTGCCTCTCGCGCCTCACCGCGCTCGCGCAGAAGGGCCGGGAACAGGCGGCTGAAGCACAGGTGAATGCGGTGTGACACAGGACACCGGCGATCGATTTGCACGGCCTGGTGGGGGCGTGTAGATTTATGTTTCGTCGCCAGGGAGACCGGGCGGCACGGAGCCTGAGGTTCTCTCGCCGGAAACGGCGGTGGGAAGCGGGTTTCGCGCGGATGTGGCGCAGCTGGTAGCGCATCACCTTGCCAAGGTGAGGGTCGCGAGTTCGAATCTCGTCATCCGCTCGGAGATGGTCAACCGTCTCGCGGTGGAGTGGCCGAGAGGCGAGGCAGCGGCCTGCAAAGCCGTATACGAGGGTTCGAATCCCTTCTCCACCTCTGTTCGCTCCGGTTCGTCCGGATCGAGCGCGATTGGCGCAGCGGTAGCGCGCTTCCCTGACACGGAAGAGGTCACTGGTTCGATCCCAGTATCGCGCACGGCGGTCCACGCCGCTGGAGTATAAGTGAACAGCCTGTTCAACAGGCGCGATTGGCGCAGGGGTAGCGCGCTTCCTTCACACGGAAGAGGTCACTGGTTCGATCCCAGTATCGCGCACGGATGAGGAGCCGGGGACTGCATGTCCTCGGCCTTTATCATGGCGGCGGCCGCACCCTCGGACGGGTGCACACGCGCGATTGGCGCAGCGGTAGCGCGCTTCCCTGACACGGAAGAGGTCACTGGTTCGATCCCAGTATCGCGCACAGATCCGGACAGAGGCCGGGAACCTTCGGGTTCCCGGCCTCTGTCGTCTCCCGCCCTCTGCGCGTCCCCGGACCAGGCGCTAGACTCTCAGGCGGCGCAGGGCCCCGGTACGTCCCTGCCTGCGGGAGCGGCAGCCGTGAGACGGTACGCCCCCGGATCGCACAAGCTTAGGAGCAGACAGTGTCCGCAGACCTCATCCTCGAAGGCAACTCCCACCCGTTCGAGGAGGGGATGACGGGTGCGACGCTCTTCGCCGAGCGGCGCGACGTCGTCGCGATCCGGCTCGGCGGGGTCCCGGCGGATCTGTCGCGGGAGCTGCACCCGGGTGACGAGGTCGAGCCGATCACGCTCGCGGACCAGGACGGGCTGAACATCCTCCGGCACTCCGCCGGCCACGTCGTCGCGCAGGCGGTGCAGGAGCTCTTCCCCGGCACCACGCTGGGGATCGGTCCGTTCATCACCGACGGCTTCTACTTCGACTTCGGCAACGTGGATCCCTTCACCCCGGAGGACCTCAATGCGATCGAGAAGCGGGCCAAGCAGATCATCAAGGAGGGGCAGACCTTCCACCGCGTCGAGGTGTCCGAGGAGGAGGCGCTGGAGCGGATGGCCGGGGAGCCGTACAAGACGGAGCTCATCACCGGGCGGTTCGGCGCGGCCGACGACGAGGCCGGCGTGGAGGTCTCCGCGGGCGATCTCACGGTCTACGAGAACCGCAACCGCAGGGGCGAGACCGTGTGGCAGGACCTGTGCCGCGGCCCCCACCTGCCCACCACCCGGCACATCGGCCAGGGCTTCGCGGTCACCCGCGCCTCGGCGGCCTACTGGCGCGGGGACCAGGCGAACGACTCGCTGCAGCGCGTTTACGGCACCGCCTGGGCGTCGAAGGAGGACCTCAAGGCCCACCAGGAGCGCCTGGCGGAGGCCGAACGCCGCGACCACCGGCGCCTCGGCTCGGAACTCGACCTCTTCTCCTTCCCGGACGAGCTGGGCTCCGGCCTGCCGGTGTTCCACCCCAAGGGCGGCATCATCAAGCGGGAGATGGAGGACTACGTCCGCGCCCGCCACATCGAGGAGGGCTTCTCCTACGTGGGCACTCCCCACATCTCGAAGGAGACCCTGTACTTCACCTCGGGCCACCTGCCCTACTACGGGGAGAACATGTTCCCGGCCTTCGGCGTGGACGAGGTCCCCTACCGCCTCAAGGCGATGAACTGCCCCATGCACAACCTCATCTACCGGTCGCGCGGCCGCTCCTACCGCGAGCTGCCGCTGCGCCTGTTCGAGTTCGGTACGGTCTACCGCGACGAGCCCTCCGGCGTGGTCCACGGCCTCACCCGCGTGCGGGCGCTCACGCAGGACGACTCGCACTCCTACGTCGCCCAGGAGGACGCCGGGAAGGAGATCCGGCACCTCCTCGACTTCGTGCTCTCGCTGCTGCGCGACTTCGGACTCGACGACTTCTACCTCGAACTCTCCACCCGCGACGAGGACGGGAAGAAGAAGGACAAGTTCATCGGCTCGGACGAGCAGTGGGCTGAGGCCACCCGCACCCTGGAGGAAGTGGCGCGGGAGTCGGGCCTGGAGCTCGTGCCGGATCCGGGCGGAGCCGCCTTCTACGGTCCCAAGATCTCCGTCCAGGCCCGTGACGCGATCGGCCGCACCTGGCAGATGTCCACCGTCCAGCTGGACTTCAACCAGCCGGAGCGGTTCGAGCTCGAGTACCAGGCCGCGGACGGGTCCCGGCAGCGGCCGGTGATGATCCACTCGGCCAAGTTCGGCTCGCTCGAGCGCTTCATGGGCGTGCTCACGGAGCACTACGCCGGGGCGTTCCCGGTGTGGCTGGCACCCGTGCAGGTCGTCTGCGTGCCGGTCGCGGAGCCCTTCGTGCCGTACCTGGAGGAGATCGCGGCGAAGCTGCGCGCGGCCGGCGTGCGCGTCGAGGTCGACGACTCGGACGACCGGATGCCCAAGAAGATCCGCAACGCCTCGAAGCAGAAGGTGCCCTACACGCTCATCGCCGGCGGGGAGGACGCCGAGGCCGGCGCGGTCTCCTTCCGCTTCCGCGACGGCACGCAGCGCAACGGTGTGCCCGTGGACGAGGCCGTCGAGACGGTGCTGGAGGCGATCCGCACCAAGGCGCAGGCATGACGGCGCACGGCGCGGGTGCGGCCGGGATCCCGGAGCCGGAGGCGGCCGCGGGCTTCCCCGGGGAGCCGGACGGCTTCCAGCGCCTCTGGACGCCGCACCGCATGGTCTACGTGGGCGGCGACGCCAAGCCGCGTGACGAGGGCGAGCGGGAGTGCCCGTTCTGCGCGGCTCCCGCGCACGAGGACGCCGAGCGCCTCGTCGTCGCCCGCGGCGCGCACGTCTTCGCCGTGCTCAACCTGTACCCCTACAACCCCGGGCACCTGCTCATCTGCCCCTATCGCCACGTGGCCGACTACACGGATCTCACGCCGGAGGAGACGCGGGAGCTCGCGGAGTTCTCGCAGGAGGCCATGCGCACCGTGCGGCGCGTCTCCGGACCGGACGGCTTCAACCTCGGCATGAATCAGGGCGCGGCGGGAGGCGCGGGCATCGCCGCGCACCTCCACCAGCACGTGGTGCCCCGCTGGTCCGGGGATGCGAACTTCCTGCCGATCGTCGCGCAGACGAAGGCGCTGCCCCAGGTCCACGGGGACGTGCGCGCGCGGCTGGCCGAGGCATGGGGGAGCGACGATGAGTGAGGCCGCTGACGCGTCTGCCGCCTCGACGCCCTCGGCCCGGCTGCTCGCCTCGCTGCACACGCTCGCCCGGCCGCGTGCGGCCGGGACCTCCGTGCGCTTCGAGGTCACGCGGCCGGACGCCGCGACGGACACCTACACCACGCGCCTGCACGCGGTCGCGCTCGACTGCGACACGGACGGCCTGCAGGTCCCGCCGGAGAGCCGCTGCGCACGTGTGAGCACCGGCTGGTCCGACACCCATGAGGCGGCCGCCGGGGACGTGCGCGTCCTCCTGCGCGCCTCCCGCGGCGCCCCGGCCCAGCTGTGGGCGGCCGTGTCGCCGGGCGAGCTCCGGCAGGTCACCGACGAGCCCCTGGGCGTCTGGGCGCCCGTCCTCGCCGAGGACGGCGCGAACGCGTACGTGCTCGCGCGCCTGCCGGAACCCGGTCGCTACGGCACGGATCCGGAGGTGGGTCCGGAGGCCGAGGCGCCGCGCCGGATCTCCTCCCTGCAGTACCAGTCGAACGGTCTGGGCTGGGTGCTCGACCGCCCCACGCGGCTGCTCCGGATCCCCCTGGACGGGGAGTCCGCACCGGCGGTCGCCGGTGAGCTGCCGCTGCCGGAGCCTGAGACGCTCCTCACCCTCGCCGGCGAGGTCTCGGACCTGCGGGCGGACCTGGGCCGTGCCTCCGTCGTCGCCCCGGTCGCACGGCCGGGACGCACGGCGGATCTGCGGACGACCGTGTGGCTCGCGGACGAGACCGGCCCGCGGGCGCTCGACCTCGGCGACCTCGCGGTGCGCAGGCACGCCTGGCTGGACGCCGGCACGCTCCTCGTGACCGCCGTGGAGCTCGGCCCGTCCCGGCAGGACTTCGTGGCCCGGGTGCCGGGCCTGTACCTCCACGACACGGCCTCGGGCCGCACGACCCGTCTCACCCCGGCCGACGAGTGGGAGCTCACCGGCGCGCTCGTGCCGGCGGACGGGCGCGTGCTCACCCTCGCGGACCGCGACGGGGGAGTGCTGCTGGTGTCCGTGGCGCTGGAGACCGGGGAGGTCACCGCACTCACGCCCGCGGACTGGGAGGTGACGGGCTGGTGCAGCGCCGCCGACGGCACGCTCATCGTCACCGCGGCCACCCCCACCAGCTGCGGGGAGGTCTTCCGCGTGTGCCCGGAGACGGGCGAGCCGGTGCAGCTCACGCGGCTGGACGACTCGGCCTGGTACCGGGCCGTCCCGGTGTCCGCGCCCACGCCCCTGGGAGAGGCGCACGGCTGGTACGCGCTGCCCGAGGGCGCCGGTCCGCACCCCGTCGTGCTCAGCATCCACGGCGGCCCCTTCGCCCAGTACACCGCCGCGGCCTTCGACGAGGTGCGCTCACTCACGGAGGCCGGCTACGCGGTCGTGTGGTCGAACCCGCGCGGCTCGGCCGGCCGCGGCCGCGCCTGGGGTGCGGCGGTGCAGGGCGACTTCGCGGAGCCCGCGGCCGCGGACGTCCTCGCGGTGCTCGACGCCGCGCTGGACGCGGAACCCCGCCTCGACCGCTCGCGGGTGGGCGTGCAGGGAGGCTCCTACGGGGGCTACCTCACCGCCATGCTGGCGGGCGCGGAGTCCCGCTTCGCCGGGGCGATCGTGGAGCGCGGCTTCCTCGTGCCCGAGAGCTTCGCCGGGACCAGCGACATCGGCGGCTGGTTCGGTGCAGAGTATCTGGGGACGGAGCCGGAGCAGGTGCGCCGGCAGTCGCCCATGGAACGCGTGGCCGGCGTGCGCGCCCCCGTGCTCGTCATCCACTCGGAGCAGGATCTGCGGTGCCCGCTCGAGCAGGCACAGCAGTACTACGGCGCGCTCGTGCGGGCGGGGAGGGACGCGGAGCTGCTCGTCTTCCCCGGCGAGGACCACGAACTCTCGCGCTCCGGACGGCCCCGCCACCGGATCGCCCGGTTCGAGGCCATCCTCGAGTGGTGGCGCAGGGTGCTGTAGGTCCGGTGCTCTACGCCTGTGCCGGCTGCGGCTCCCTGCCGGGCGCGAACGGAGACGGCTCCGGCTCGCGGTGCCGCGCCTGCACGAGCAGAATGACGACGCCGAGGGCGACTGCGCCGAGCGCGGCCCACACGTTGGTGCGCAGCCCCAGGAACACGAGGCTGGGGTCGAGGCGGATGCTCTCCCAGACCACGCGACCCGCTCCGTACCAGATGAGGTAGCAGGCGAAGACGCGTCCCCACTGGAAGTACGCCTTCCGGGTGAGCCAGAGCAGCACGAGGCAGCCCAGTGTGTTCCAGACGACCTCGTAGAGGAACGTGGGGTGGAAGAGGGTGCCGGGCGGGGTGCCCGGCGGGATCGCCGGGTTGCCAGGATCGATCTCGAGGCCCCAGGGCAGGGTGGTGGGCCTCCCGAAGAGCTCCTGGTTGAACCAGTTGCCGAAGCGCCCGCAGGCCTGCGCGAGGATGAGGCCCGGCGCGATGGCGTCCACCAGTGCGGTGAACCGCAGCCCCATGCGGCGGCACATGATCCACACGCCCAGCGTGCCGCCCAGCAGCGCGCCGAAGATCGCGATGCCGCCCTCCCAGATCGCCCAGACGGAACCGGGCTGGAACGGGTTCCAGGGATTGCGCCCCGGGCCGAAGTAGTCCTCGTGATGGCTGATGACGTGGTAGATCCGCGCGCCGACGATCGCCATCGGCACGGCGAGGATCGCGATGTCGAGCACCTGCCACTGGGGCACGCCGCGCTGCACGAGGCGGCGGTTCGTCAGCAGGACGGCCAGGACGATCCCGGCGAGGATGCACAGCGCGTAGAAGTGCAGGGTGATCGGGCCCAGCTCGATGCCGGAGACGGAGGGACTGGGGATCGAGGCGAGCAGCTGCGCGGCCGGGTGGTTCAGTGGCATGGGCCAAGTCTACGAGGCGGCTGCGCGAGGCGGCGGGACGCGGGACCCGCATGGCGGTAGACTGGTCGATCGGAAGAAACCGCGTCCGCGGAGCTGATCCGCTCCGCGCGAGCGCGGACCGACAGCGAAGAGGAGCACATTCCGTGTCAGGTCACTCCAAATGGGCAACGACCAAGCACAAGAAGGCCGCGATCGATGCGAAGCGGGGCAAGCTCTTCGCCAAGCTCATCAAGAACATCGAGGTCGCGGCCCGCAACGGCGGCCCTGATCCCTCGGGCAACCCCACGCTCTTCGACGCGATCCAGAAGGCGAAGAAGAACTCGGTGCCCGCGGACAACATCGAGCGCGCCGTCAAGCGCGGCGGCGGCCTCGACGGCTCCGGCGTCGACTACGAGACGATCATGTACGAGGGCTACGCCCCCGGCGGCGTGGCCCTCCTCATCGAGTGCCTCACGGACAACCGCAACCGCGCGGCGTCCGAGGTGCGCGTGGCCGTGACCCGCAACAACGGCAACATGGGCGATCCCGGCTCCGTGGCCTACAACTTCTCCCGCAAGGGCGTGGTGACGGTTTCCAAGGACGCCGCGGACGAGGACGCGATCCTCGAGGCCACCCTCGACGCGGGCGCCGAGGAGGTCAAGGACGCCGGCGAGAAGTGGGAGATCCACTCCGAGGCCACCGATCTCGTCGCCGTCCGCACCGCGCTGCAGGAGGCCGGGATCGACTACGACTCTGCGGAGGCGCTGTTCGTCCCCGGCGTGGAGGTCCCGGTCGAGGACCCGCACATCGCACAGCAGGTGTTCCGCCTCATCGACGCGCTCGAGGACTCGGACGAGGTCCAGAACGTGTTCTCGAACATCGACGTCTCCGACGAGGTCCTCGCCGCCCTCGAGGAGGAGTGAGGGTGTGAGGGTCCTGGGCGTCGATCCCGGCCTCACCCGGCTGGGCCTGGGCGTGGTGGACTCCGGCAGCCCCACGCGTCCGCAGCTCGTGGCGGTGGGGGTGGTCCGCACGCCCGCGGACGAATCCGTGGACGTGCGGCTGGGGCGGATCGCCGAGGCCTTCGACCAGTGGATCGACGAACACCGTCCGGACGTCGTGGCGATCGAGCGCGTGTTCGCCCGTTCGGACGTCTCGACCATCATCGGCACGGCCCAGGCCTCGGGGCTGACGATGGGCCTGGCCGCGCGCCGCGGCCTCCCGGTGGCGATGCACACCCCCTCCGAGGTGAAGGCCGCCATCACCGGCAGCGGGCGGGCGGACAAGCGCCAGATGACGCACATGGTGACCCGCATCCTGCGCCTGGACGCGCCGCCCAAGCCGGCGGACGCCGCGGACGCGCTGGGGCTCGCGATCACCCACCTCTGGCGCGGTGCGGTGGCGGGCGCCTCCACGCCCGGCAAGGAGAAGGACGTGCTGGCCCGCCGCGCGCGCACGACGGCGGGCACCGGGCTGACCCCGGCGCAGCAGCAGTGGGCACGGGCCATGCGCGCCGCGCGCGCCTGAGGAGCCGCTCCCGGCGTGCGTTCAGCGGCGCCGGCGTTAGACTGGCAATCGCACACGTGTTCGAACAGCCATGAGAGCAAGGAGCCGCAGTGATCGCCTACCTCGCAGGCACCGTCCGCGCCGCCCGCGCGGACTCCGCCGTCATCGTCACCCACGGGGTGGGGCGGCAGGTGTTCGTCACCCCGGCGCTGGCCGCGACGCTGACGGAGGGGCAGGAGACGGAGCTCCACACCGAGCTGGTGGTCAGGGAGGACTCGCTCACCCTCTACGGCTTCGACTCCGCCGACGCGCGCTCGGTCTTCCAGACCCTGCTGAGCGTGTCCGGGGTGGGCCCCAAGCTCGCCCTCGCCGTCCTCGGGGTCCTCGGTGCGGACGGTCTGCGGCAGGCTGTCGCCGCGGAGGACGCCGCCGCGCTCACCGCCGTGCCCGGGATCGGGAAGAAGGGCGCGGCGCGGATGCTCCTCGAGCTCGCCGGCAAGCTGCCGGCGGGCACGGCCTCCCTCTCCGCCGCACCCGTGGCGGCAGTGACGCGCGGGGCCGGCGACGAGGTCGTGGACGCGCTCGTGGGCCTCGGCTGGAAGCAGGCCGAGGCGCTGGACGCCGTCGCGCGCGCGAGCGAGTCCGCCCCCTCCGCGCCCGTGCCCGTCCTCCTCCGCGAGTCCCTCCGGATCCTCGGCGGTCGCCTGTGAGTGAGCGCTCCTACGAGATCGACTTCGGGTCCAAGGCGCTCACCGGCGCGGAGGCCGAGCGGCTGACGGCCGGCGGCGCGGGGGAGACCGAGCGGGCGGAGGAGGCCGCGCTGCGCCCGCAGGGGCTCGCGGACTTCGTGGGCCAGCCCCAGGTGCGCGCTCAGCTCTCGCTCGTGCTGGAGGCGGCGAAGGCGCGCGGCCGCACGCCGGACCACGTCCTCCTCTCCGGCCCTCCCGGGCTCGGCAAGACCACTCTGGCGATGATCATCGCGCACGAGATGGGCCGCGGCATCCGGGTCACCTCCGGCCCCGCCATCCAGCACGCCGGCGACCTCGCCGCCATCCTCTCCTCCCTCGAGGAGGGCGAGGTCCTCTTCATCGACGAGATCCACCGCATGTCCCGTGCGGCGGAGGAGATGCTCTACGTCGCGATGGAGGACTACCGGGTGGACGTCATCGTGGGCAAGGGGCCGGGGGCCACCGCGATCCCGCTCGAACTGCCCTTCTTCACGCTCGTCGGCGCCACCACGCGCTCCGGCCTGCTCCCGGCCCCGCTGCGGGACCGGTTCGGGTTCACGGGCCACCTCGACTTCTACTCCGCCGAGGACCTCCACTCCGTCCTCGCGCGCAGCGCCCGCAAGCTCGGCATGGAGACCGAGGAGACGGGCCTCACGGAGATCGCCATGCGCTCGCGCGGTACGCCCCGCATCGCCAACCGGCTGCTGCGCCGCGTGCGGGACTGGGCGCAGGTGCGCGGCGACGGGCGGATCACCACCGCCGCCGCGCGGGCGGCACTGGAGGTCTACGAGGTCGACGCACTGGGGCTCGACCGGCTCGACCGCTCCGTCCTCCGCAGCCTCTGCACCCGGTTCGGCGGCGGACCGGTGGGACTCGGCACCCTCGCCGTGACGGTGGGGGAGGAGGCCGAAACCGTCGAGGAGGTCGCGGAGCCGTTCCTCGTCCGCGAAGGCCTCGTCACCCGCACGCCCCGCGGGCGGATCGCCACCCGTGCGGCCTGGGAGCACCTGGGGCTCACGCCGCCGGACGCGGGTTGACGCCGCCGGAGTGCGAGCTGAGAGCCGCGTCTTAGTGATGCGGAGCTGTTCCCACTACACTTGATATTCGGTCCCGCCGGGACCTCCTCTATCTCTCTTCGTCGGAAGGCGGTCTTCGACCACATGGAAATCCTCCTCATGGTTGCCCTTGGCGCCCTGCTCATCTTCATGATGTTCAACTCGCGGAAGAAGCAGCGCGCACAGCAGGAGAAGCTCGCCACCGGCCTGGTCCCCGGTGCCCGGGTGATGACGTCCTTCGGGGTCTTCGGCACCGTGCTGGACACGGACCTGGAGAACAACAAGGTGACGATCGAGGCCGGCCCCGGCACCGTGCTCACCGTCCACCGGCAGGCGATCGGCACCATCGAGGCCCCCGCCGCCGCGGCCGGGGACGAGTCCGTGGATCTGCCCGCGGACACGCAGGTCCCGGACGATCTGTCCTCGCTGGAGCCGGAGACCCGCGAGGAGAACGGCTCCACGGACGGCGCCGTCCCGTCGGACGAGCAGTCCGACGAGGAGAGCACCGACGACGGGCGTGAGAACGGCCCCGAGGGCTCGGCCCGCGGCTGAGGCCCGACCACCACTCCACCACCTGAAAGCGAAGCTGTGTCCGCACCCTCGTCCCAACCCCGTCCGGCCCGGGGATTCACCTGGCTGGGAATCGTCATCGGCGCGCTCGTCCTCCTCGTGGGAGGAGGGGCGATCTGGTCGAACGCCACCTGGACGCCGCAGCTCGCCCTCGACCTGGAGGGCGGCACGTCCATCATCCTCGAGGCCGAGGTGGAGGACGGCTCGCAGGTGACGAAGGAGCAGCTCGACCAGGCCGTCGCCACCATCCGCCAGCGCGTGAACTCCACGGGCGTGAGCGAGGCGGAGATCAGCACCCAGGGCGATCGCAACATCGTCGTGAACCTGCCGGGCAACCCGGACGAGGAGACGCGGGAGCTCGTGCGCTCGTCCGCGCAGCTCGGCTTCCGCCGCGTGGCCTTCGTCGGCGCACCTGAGCCCGCGGGCCAGGAGGAGCAGGGCGCCGAGGAGGAGGATCCGCTGGGCGACCTCAGCGACGAGGACCGGCAGCGGCTCGAGGACCTCATGGAGGAGACCCAGGCGCCCGAGGCCGGCGGCACGGTGGCGCAGCCCGCGCAGTCCGGGGAGCCCTCCGCGGCGGAGTCGGCGGAGCCGTCCGCTGAGCCGGAGGAGCAGTCCGACGAGCAGCCTGCCTCCGAGTTCGCGGACTCCACGCCGCGCTTCGATCCCACGACCAACACGGACTGGCAGAGCGCGGACCTCATGGAGCAGTTCGCCGCACTGGACTGCACGGACCCGGCCAACCGCACGGGCGGCGACTCCGGGGACCCGGACGGCTTCATGGTCTCCTGCCAGCAGGACGGCGCCGCGAAGTACATCCTCGGTCCGCTCGAGCTCGACGGCTCACACGTCGCGGACGCGGGCTTCGGCTTCTCCTCGACCTCCCAGGGACAGCAGACCAACCAGGTTGCGGTCAACCTCTCCTTCGACTCCGAGGGCACGCAGGTGTTCGCGGACATGACCCGCGCGATCACCGGTCAGCAGCAGCCCTACAACCAGTTCGCGATGGTGCTCGACGGCCTCGTGATCTCCGCTCCCACCTCCAACGCCGTCATCGCGGACGGCAAGGCGGAGATCACCGGCGACTTCACGCTCGAGTCCGCGGAGACGATGGCCAATCAGCTGAAGAACGGCGCGCTGCCCATCAGCTTCTCGGTGCAGAGCGAGGAGCAGGTCTCGCCCACCCTGGGCTCCGACCAGCTGCAGAAGGGCCTCATCGCCGGCGGGATCGGACTCATCCTCGTGGTCATCTACTCCCTCGCCCAGTACCGCGTGCTGGGCCTGGTGACGATCTCGAGCCTGGTCGTGGCCGGCGTGATCACCTACCTCCTGCTGCTCGTCGTCACCTGGCGGTACGGCTATCGGCTCTCGCTGGCCGGCGTGGCCGGTCTGATCGTGGGCCTCGTGGCGACGGCGGACTCGTTCATCGTCTACTTCGAACGGATCAGGGACGAACTGCGCGGAGGCAGACGGCTCACCTCCGCCGTGGAGATCGGCTGGGACCGCGCCAAGCGCACCATCTTCGCCTCGAAGGGCGTGAACATGCTCGGCGCGATCATCCTCTACGTGCTCTCCGTGGGCAGCGTGCGCGGCTTCGCGTTCACCCTCGGACTCACGGTGATCGTCGACATCCTCATCTTCATCCTCTTCACCCACCCCGTCATGCAGGTGCTCGCCCGCACCCGGTTCTTCGGCGAGGGCCACCCTATGTCCGGCATGGATCCCCGGCAGCTGGGCGTGAGCCAGGCGGCTTACCGGGGCGCTCTCAACCTGGATCTCGACCGGGCCAGGAAGGAGGCCGGCCGCAAGAGCGGCTCCTACCGGGAGGCCAAGCGGCGGCAGGCGCGGATGGACAGACGCACGCAGGCAGCGGCGGGTGCCGGCGGCGGGCGCAGCCTCGCGCAGCGCAAGGCCGAGGAAGCGGCGCGCGCCGCAGCGGGCAACGAGCAGGGGGACGACGACCGATGAAGCGATTCCTGTCCTGGGGCAACCGGCTCCACAGCGGCGAGACCTCGATCCCGTTCGTGCCCCGGCGCGGACTGTGGCTGGGCATCTCCGGGCTGCTGTGCGCCCTGTCCCTCGTCATCCCGCTGGTGAGCGGGTTCAACCTCGGCATCGCCTTCACCGGCGGTTCGCAGTTCCAGGTGGACAACGTGACCTCCGCGGATCCCGCGGTGGGTGAGGAGGCGGTGCGCGAGGCCGTCGGCGACGAGAACGTCTCCGCCGTCGCGGGTTCGGACACGTCCGTGAGCGTCACCAGCGACGAGCTCACGGACGCGCAGGTCTACGAGGCGCGCCAGGCGCTCGTCAACGCCTACTCGGTCGAGGAGGCGGACGTGACGTCGACGTTCGTGGGGCCCCAGTGGGGTCAGGACGTGACCGTGAAGATGATGCGTGCGCTCGTGATCTTCGTGGCGCTGGCGATGATCGTCATGGCCGTGTACTTCCGGACGTGGAAGATGTCGCTCGCCGCGATCGTGGGCGTGGTGGCCGTCATGCTCATCACGGTGGGCATCTACTCGGCGACCGGCTTCGAGGTGACCCCGGCGGCGATCATCGGCTTCCTCACGGTGCTGAGCTTCTCGATCTACGACACGGTCGTGGTGTTCGACAAGGTGCGTGAGAACACCGCCGGGTACCGCGACAACGTCCACATGAAGTTCTCCGAGCTCGTCAACCTGGGCATCAACCAGACGACGGTGCGCTCCATCAACACCTCGATGATCTCCGCCCTGCCGATCGGGGCGATCCTCTTCATCGGCGTGTTCATGCTGGGCGCCGGCACACTCGTCGACATCTCGCTCTCGCTGTTCATCGGCCAGATCGTCGCAGGGCTCTCGACGCTGTTCGTCGCCGCCCCGCTCTACGCCGTGCTGCGTGCGCGCGAGCCCGCCGTGAAGGAGCAGGAGGCGGCCGTCGCGGAGCGCCGCCGCGAGCGCGGTCTGCCGGACCGGCCCCCGGTGCTCATGAGCGAGGCGCCGGTGAGCGCGGGCCGCTGACCCGGCCTCCGGTTCCGCCCCGGTGTGCGCTGTGGCATAGCATGAGTGCTCAGGCACGCAGCGAGGGAGAAGGAGGCCGGTCGTGGCACAGATCGACGAGACCACGTCCGCCAGGCGCAGGGGCATAGGCCGGCTGGCGTTCTGGACGGCGCGCTCGCAGCAGGATCCCTCCCGCCCCAAGGCGCTGGGTCCGCTCCTGCAGGCGCTGGAGTCCGCGCACCCGGGCAGCGACACCGAACTCGTCGTGCGGGCGTACCGCACCGCGGAACGCGCCCACACCGGGCAGATGCGCAAGTCCGGCGATCCCTACATCACCCACCCCGTGGCGGTCGCGACGATCCTCGCGGAGATCGGCATGGATCCCACGACGCTGGCCGCCGCGCTCCTGCACGACACCGTCGAGGACACGGACTACTCGCTCGAGGCGCTCACGCAGGACTTCGGCGAGGAGATCGCCGTCATGGTCGACGGCGTGACCAAGCTGGACAAGATCGAGTACGGGGCCGCGGCGCAGTCGGAGACCGTGCGCAAGATGATCGTGGCGATGAGCCGCGACATCCGCGTGCTCGTCATCAAGCTCGCGGACCGGCTCCACAACGCGCGCACCTGGAAGTACGTCCCGGCCTCCTCGAGTTCGCGCAAGGCCAAGGAGACGCTGGAGATCTTCGCCCCGCTGGCGCACCGGCTGGGCATGAACACCATCAAGTGGGAGCTCGAGGACCTCTCGTTCCAGGTGCTCTACCCCAAGGTGTACGAGGAGATCGTCCGGCTCGTCGCCGAGCGCACGCCGGAGCGCGAGAAGTACCTGGGCATCGTCTCCAACGAGCTGGGAGAGGGCCTGGCCGACTCCCACATCGACGCGACGATCTCCGGCCGCCCCAAGCACTACTACTCGATCTACCAGAAGATGGTGGTGCGCGGTCACGAGTTCGCGGACATCTACGATCTGGTCGGCGTGCGCGTCCTCGTGGACTCGGTGCGCGAGTGCTACGCCGCGCTCGGCATCGTCCACTCGAAGTGGTCGCCCGTGGCGGGCCGCTTCAAGGACTACATCGCGATGCCCAAGTTCAACATGTACCAGAGCCTCCACACCACCGTCATCGGTCCCTACGGCCGGCCGGTGGAGATCCAGATCCGGACGCGGGAGATGCACCGCCGTGCGGAGTTCGGCGTCGCCGCGCACTGGAAGTACAAGGACCGCCCCGGGTCGCCGGCCGCGGGAGGCCGGACCGCGAAGGTGGGCGACACCGGCGCGGTGGACGACGTGGCCTGGCTGCGGCAGCTCCTCGACTGGCAGAAGGAGGTGACGGATCCGGACGAGTTCCTCGACAGCCTCCGCTTCGAGGTGAACTCGAAGGAGGTGTACGTCTTCACGCCCAAGGGAGACATCATCTCCCTGCCGGCGGGGGCCAGTCCGGTGGACTTCGCCTACAGCGTGCATACGGAGGTGGGCCACCGGACGATGGGCGCGCGCGTCAACGGGCGCCTCGTCTCCCTCGACTCCGAACTCCACAACGGCGACGTGGTGGAGGTGTTCACCTCCAAGGACGAATCGGCCGGCCCCAGCCGGGACTGGCTGAGCTTCGTGAAGTCCGCGCGGGCCAAGAACAAGATCCGTCAGTGGTTCTCGAAGGAGCGCCGGGAGGAGGCCATCGAGTCCGGCCGGCAGCAGCTGGCCCGTGCGATCCGCCGCCACCGTCTCTCCGCCGAGTCGCTCATGAGCGCAGCCGGCCTGGTGCGGGTGGCGGAGGAGCTCAACCTGCCGGACGTCTCCTCGGTCTACGCGGCGATCGGCAACGGCACCAGCTCCGCGGCGCACGTCGTGGACCTGCTGGCCAAGGAGATCGAGCCGGACGACGTGGACGAGGTGCCGCTGACGCCGTCGAACCGGACGGGGCGGTCGAGCGGCCACCACTCGTCCGCCGACGGCGTGCGGGTCAAGGGGGCGGACGGTCTGCTCATCAAGCTCGCACGCTGCTGCACCCCGGTGCCGGGTGACGCGATCGTGGGCTTCGTCACCCGCGGGGCCGGGGTGAGTGTGCACCGCAGCGACTGCAGCAACCTCGCCTCCATGCGCTCCGAGCCGGAGCGCTTCGTCGAGGTCGAGTGGACCGGCAGCACGCAGGGCGTCTACCTCGTCAACATCCAGGTGGAGGCGCTCGACCGCTCGGGTCTTCTCTCCGACATCACACGGGTGCTCTCGGAGACCCACGTGAACATCCTCTCGGCCTCCGTCGCGACCTCCCGGGCCCGGGTGGCCCAGTCGCGCTTCGTCTTCGAGATGAGCGACGGCAGCCACCTGGACTCGGTGCTCACGGCGGTCCGCAAGGTCGACGGCGTGTTCGACGTCTATCGCGTGAGCGGCTGAGCGCTCTCCGCGAACGCCGCGAGAGCGAGCGCGCGGACGTGTGCGACGTGGGGCCGGCGCCGCATCCCGTCGAGCCAGCGGACGAACCGCAGCCGGTCGCCCGCCGGCACGCGGGCACACCGCTCCCGTGCCAGGGACAGCGGCTCCGCGGACTCGCGGCAGAGGCGGAGCAGGTCGAACAGCGTCCGCTCCGGCGAGGTCACCCAGAGCCCGTCGATGCGCAGGCGCTCCGGCGGCGGCACATCGCGTTCGTAGATGGTGGAGCTCCGCCGCGCCGCCCGCACCCTCCTGCGGGTGAGGGTGGTGAACTCGGAGACGGCGGGGGCGCGTCCCGAGCCGGAGCCCCACCAGATCCATGCCGCGGTGCGATGGGAGGCCGCGAGCTCCGGCCGCGGGGGCTCCGGCAGCGCGGAGGCGCGCAGCCGCGGGTCCTGCACCGTGCCGGCCGGGACCCAGACGTCCTCGGCGAGCCGGTCGAGCAGGCCGTCGCGTTCGAGGGCGAGGAGGCCGGTGCGGGCCAGGGGAGCGCCGGTCCGATGCAGGAGGTCCATGCTCCCACTCTCGTGAGGACCGGCCGGACCCGCAAGAGGGTCCGGCCGATCTGTGGACAGCGCTTCAGGCCGCGGCGGCTCTCAGTCCAGCTCCTGGGCTGACTGCGCGAGCTGCTCGTACCACGCCTGCTTGGTCGCGAGCGCCTCGGAGGCCTTCTCCACCGCCCGGGCATCGCCCGAGGCCTCGGCCCGGGCCAGCTCCGCGCGCAGCTCGGCGAGGCCCTCCTCGAGCTGTGCGAGCATGCCCGTCGCCCGGGCGCGGTGCTCGGGGTTGGAGCGCTTCCACGCGGCGTCCTCGGCCTCGGCGACGGCGCGCTCGACCTCGCGCAGACCGGACTCCATGCGGGAGGCGTCCGCGCGCGGCACCCTGCCCGCGTCCTCCCAGCGCTCCTGCAGATCCCGCAGGGCGGCCTTCGCCCGTGGCAGGTCGGTGATCGGCAGCAGCGCCTGCGCCTGTGCGAGGAGCTCCTCCTTGACGGCCAGGTTCGCACGGTAGGACTCGTCGATCTTCGCGTTCTCCGCATCCCGTGCGGCGAAGAACACGTCCTGTGCGCCGCGGAAGCGTGCCCACAGCGCGTCGTCGTGCTTCCGGCCGGCGCGCGGGGCCGCCTTCCACTGGTCCATGAGATCGCGGTACTTCGCGGCGGTCTCGCGCCAGTCGGTGGAGGTGGAGAGCTCCTCCGCCCGGCTGATGAGCTTCTCCTTGATGCGGCGGCCCTCCGCGGACCGTGCGTCGAGCTCCGCGAAGTGGGCGCGGCGTCCCTTGTCGAAGGCCGCGCGCGCCGCCGAGAAGCGGCCCCAGAGCTCCTTGTCCTCCGCCTTGGGCAGGCGCGGGTAGCCGGACTGGACGGACTTCCACATCTCGAAGAGCTCGCGCATGCGGGCGGCGGAATGCTTCCACTGGATCCGAGCCGGATCCTGCCCGGCGATCTCCTCGGCCTCCGTGACGACCGCGGTGCGGAGCCTGCGGCCCTCGGCCAGGCGCTCCGCGCGCTCGGCGGCCTGCTGCTCCTGCGCCTTCTCCGCACTGGCGACCAGCGCGTCCAGGCGCGCGGCGAGCGCGTCGAGGTCGCCCACGACCGCGGCCGTGGCGAGCTCTGCGCGGTGGGCGAGCGCGGAGGCGCGCACGTCCGCTGCGTCCGCACCGGTCCGGAGGCGGGTCTCCAGCAGGGCCACCTGCTCGACGAGGTCGAGGTGCTTGGCGGCGAAGTAGCGCAGGGCCTCCTCGGGGCCGGCATCCGGATACTGTCCGACCTCCCGCTCGCCGGCGGCGGTGACGAGGAAGACCCGGCCGTCGGCCTCGGCCCGCCCGTGGGCGCAGGCGCGGGCGAGCTCGACCTCCCGGTCGCCGCCGCCGGGCGCCGGGGGCGCGGGGACGGCCGGGC
This sequence comes from Brevibacterium salitolerans, assembly GCF_039531405.1. Classification (NCBI taxonomy): domain Bacteria; kingdom Bacillati; phylum Actinomycetota; class Actinomycetes; order Micrococcales; family Brevibacteriaceae; genus Brevibacterium; species Brevibacterium salitolerans. Next base: position 601,888 of record NZ_BAAAPZ010000002.1, read on the forward strand.
TCCTCCGGTGGGGCGCGGGACCGGGGACGGGGCCGGGCTTGGGAGGCTGCGGGCTGGAGCTCATCGTGTTCCTCGGGTGGTCGACGTCATCGCTGCCCGGGCACGGCGGGTGCGCCGCGGCCCAGGGCACACTCAGCATATCCGTAGGTCATTACACTGGTGCGCATGGAGATCACCGGTGTGCGCGCTGCCCTGCTCGAGGTCAACTGCTACGCGATCGCCGCGGGGGAGGGAGCGCCGGGCTCCGCCTGCGTCCTCGTGGACGCCGGCTACGACTGTGCCGAGGACATGCGGGAGCTGCTCGCCGAGCGCGGGTGGACGCCGGAGGCGGTCGTCCTCACCCACGGCCACGCCGATCACGTCCTGGGGCTCCCGCATCTGCTCGAGGTGCTGGGCACGGACCTGCCGGTCCACCTGGGACGCGCGGACGTCTACCGCCTCGCCGATCCGGCCGCGGGCGTCTCCGCGCAGTTCGCGCAGGCGCTCGCTCCGCTCGCGGCCGGCTGGGAGGAGCCGGCGGTCCGGCCGGTGGACGACGGCGACGTCCTCACCTGCGCCGGTCTCACCCTCACGGCGCGGAGCGCGCCGGGCCACACGGAGGGATCCACCCTGTTCACGGTGGACGACCCGCAGGCGGGACCGGATGCGGGCGAGGCCTCGGTCCTCGTGAGCGGCGACGTCCTCTTCGCCGGCAGCGTCGGCCGCACGGACCTGCCGGGCGGGGACCCGGACGCGATGCGGTCCACGCTCGCCGGGCTGCGGACGCTCCCGGACACGCCGGTGCTGCCGGGGCACGGACCCGCCACCCGCATGAGCCACGAGCTCACCGCCAATCCGTTCCTCTGAGACCGCACCGGCTCACACGCCCCCCCCACCCTCCCCGACACCCACTCGACCTCACCGAACAAGGAGACCTCCTCCCATGGCACGTGCCGCATCGCTGTCCGGCTTCCCGGAATGGCTGCCCGCAGACCGCATCGTCGAGGAGCGGGTGATCGATCTGCTCAAGCACACCTTCGAGCTCCACGGCTTCGCGGCGGTGAGCACGCGTGCCCTGGAGCCGCTGTCCGCGCTGGCCAAGGACGGCGAGATCGACAAGGAGGTCTTCGCCGTCTCCCGTCTGCACGGCGACGGGACGGACGCGAAGAACCCCCTGGGCCTCCACTTCGACCTCACGGTGCCGTTCGCCCGCTACGTCGTGGAGAACGCCGGCCGGCTCTCGTTCCCCTTCAAGCGCTACCAGATCCAGCCCGTGTGGCGGGGCGAGCGTCCCCAGGACGGCCGGTTCCGCGAGTTCGTCCAGGCGGACATCGACGTGGTGGGCGAGGACGCGCTCGCGGAGCACTTCGAGGTGGAGGTGCCCCTCGTCATGGCCGAGGCCTTCGGCCGGCTCTCGGAGCTGGGCGTCCCGCCCGTGCGCATCCTCGCCAACGACCGCAGGCTCATCGAGGGCTTCGCCCGCGGCGTGGGCCTCACGGACATCGCGGCGGTGCTGCGCGGCATCGACAAGCTGGACAAGATCGGCGAGGAGAAGGTCGCGGAGCTGCTCGCGGCCGAGGCCGGGGCGGACGCTCGCCAGCAGGAGCTGTGCCTGGCGCTCGCGCGGATCGAGAGCCCGGACGCCTCCTTCGCGGACGAGGTGCGCGCCCTCGGCGTGAGCCACCCCCTCCTCGACGAGGGCCTCGGTTCGCTGACCCGGCTGCTCGAGGCCGCGCACCGCCGGGCACCCGGCACGGTGTGGGCGCAGCTGAAGATCGCCCGCGGGCTCGACTACTACACGGGCGCGGTCTACGAGACGCAGCTCGTGGGGCATGAGGACCTGGGCTCGGTGGCCTCGGGAGGGCGCTACGACGCCCTCGCGAGCACCGGGAAGCGCACGTACCCCGGCGTGGGGATGTCGCTCGGCGTCTCCCGCCTCATGTCGCGTCTGGTGGGCGCGGACCGGATGGTGGAGTCCACCCGCTCCGTGCCGACGGCCGTGCTCGTGGCGGTCTCCACGGAGGCGGACCGTCCCGCCTCGGACGCCGTGGCCGCGGCGCTGCGCGCACGGGGGATCCCCACGGACGTGGCCCCGGCGGCGGCGAAGTTCGGCAAGCAGATCCGCTACGCGGACCGCCGCGGCATCCCCTTCGTGTGGTTCTGCGACGGGGAGACCGGACACGAGGTGAAGGACATCCGCTCGGGCGAGCAGACCGGCGCGGACCCGGACGTCTGGACGCCTCCCGCCGACGACGTCTGGCCGCGCGTCGAACGGGTCTGACGCCGCCGGCGTCCCCGCCTCACTCGCGGCGGGGACGGCGCGCGGGCGGGTCCGGCGCCAGCGAGCCGTCCGGGGCGATGTGGTCGAAGATCTCCTCGACCATCGTCACGACGTGCGGGTCGTCGACGGTGTAGATGATGCGCCGGCCCTCCCGCCGGGAGCTCACGAGGCCCGCCAGCCGCATCTTCGCGAGGTGCTGCGAGACCGCCTGGACGCTCACGTCGGCCAGCTCCGCCAGGGAGGTGACGTCGTGCTCGTCGTCGACGAGGATGCGCACGATGAGCAGGCGGGTCGCCGAGGACAGCATGCGGAAGGTCTCCGCCGCCACCTCGACCTGTGCCGAGGTGGGCAGGTGCTCTCTCACGCGCATGGCTCTCCCTGTCGTCGTCTCTGCCGCTGTCGTGGGCGTCCGTGCCCTAGGACTATCATGGACCCGATCCCCCAACCCCCATCGAGGAGCACCCCACGTGTTGCGTACCCACCAGGCAGGCGTTCTGCGAGCATCGCATGCAGGAGAGAAGATCACCCTCGCAGGCTGGGTGGACCGGAGGCGGGACCACGGGGGAGTCGCCTTCATCGACCTGCGGGACGCCTCGGGCATCGTCCAGGTGGTCGTCCGCGAGCAGGTGGCCGATCAGCTGAAGAACGAGACCGTCGTCTCCGTCACCGGCACCGTCTCCCTGCGTCCGGAGGGCAACGCGAACGCCGCCCTCCCCACCGGTGAGATCGAGGTCGTCGACACGGACGTGACGATCCTCTCCCCGGCGGAGGCGCTGCCCTTCCAGGTCTCCGACCACGCCGAGGACGCCGGGCAGGTGGGGGAGGAGACCCGTCTGCGCTACCGCTACCTCGACCTGCGCCGCTCGGGTCCGGCGAGGACCATCCGCCTGCGCTCGGCCGCCAATCGCGCCGCCCGCGCCGTCCTCGACGCCCACGAGTTCGTCGAGGTCGAGACCCCCACGCTCACGCGCTCCACGCCGGAGGGCGCCCGCGACTTCCTCGTCCCGGCCCGCCTCAGGCCGGGCTCCTGGTACGCCCTGCCGCAGTCCCCGCAGCTGTTCAAACAGCTGCTGCAGGTGGGCGGCCTCGAGCGCTACTACCAGATCGCCCGCTGCTACCGCGACGAGGACTTCCGCGCGGACCGGCAGCCGGAGTTCACCCAGCTGGACGTCGAGGCGAGCTTCGTCGAGCAGGACGACGTCATCGCCCTGGCGGAGGAGATCCTCGCTGCCGTCTGGAAGCTCATCGACGTGGACCTCACCACGCCCATCCCGCGCATCACCTACCGCGAGGCGATGGAGAAGTACGGCACGGACAAGCCGGACCTGCGGTTCGGCCTCGAGCTCGTGGACCTCACGGAGTTCTTCGCGGAGACGCCCTTCCGCGTCTTCCGCGCCCCCTACGTGGGTGCGGTCGTCTACCCCGGCGGCGCCAAGCTGCCCCGCCGGCAGCTCGACGGCTGGCAGGAGTGGGCCAAGCAGCGCGGCGCCAAGGGCCTCGCCTACGTCCTCGTGCAGCCGGACGGCGAGCTCACCGGCCCCGTGTCGAAGAACATCTCCGAGGCCGAACGCGCCGGCCTCGTCGCCGCCGCCGGAGCCTCCCCGGGGGATGCGATCTTCTTCGCCGCGGACCAGCCCGCAGCGGCCCGCGCGCTGCTCGGCGCCGCCCGCAAGGAGATCGCGACGCGCGAGGAGCTCTACGATCCGGCTGCGTGGTCGTTCGTGTGGGTCGTCGACGCACCGCTGTTCGAGCCCGCCGCGGACGCCGTGGCCTCGGGCGACGTGGCGGTGGGAGCCGGTAAGTGGACCGCCGTCCACCACGCCTTCACCGCGCCCAAGCCGGAGTTCGAAGACACCTTCGACCAGGATCCCGGCCAGGCGCTGGCCTACGCCTACGACATCGTGTGCAACGGCAACGAGATCGGCGGCGGCTCCATCCGCATCCACGACCGGGCCGTGCAGGAGCGCGTGTTCGAGGTCATGGGGATCTCGCAGGAGGATGCGCAGGAGAAGTTCGGCTTCCTGCTCGAGGCGTTCAAATTCGGCGCGCCCCCGCACGGCGGCATCGCCTTCGGCTGGGACCGGATCGTCTCCCTGCTCGCCGGCACGGACTCCATCCGGGACGTCATCGCTTTCCCCAAGTCCGGCGGCGGCTACGACCCGCTCACGGACGCGCCGGCGCCCATTACCCCCGCGCAGCGGGCAGAGGCGGGCGTCGACGTCGAGCCCGAGGACGCGGACGCCGAGGAGTGAGCGGAGGCCTGAACCCTGTCTGCTGATCTGTTCTCCGAGTCCCCGGAGGCCGGCCGGGCGCTCGACCCGCTCGCGGTGCGCATGCGTCCGCGCAGCCTCGACGAGGTGGTGGGGCAGGAGCACCTGACCTTCCCCGGCTCGCCGCTGCGGCAGCTGGTGGAGGCGACCGCGGCCTCGCGCACGGGTCCGGCCTCGGTCATCCTCTGGGGGCCGCCCGGCGTGGGCAAGACCACGCTCGCCCACGTCATCTCCCATGCGGAGGGGCGGGCGTTCGTGGAGCTCTCCGCCATCACCGCCGGGGTGAAGGACGTGCGCACGGTCGTGGAGAACGCCCGGCGCGCCCGGGAGATGTACGGACAGACCACCGTCCTCTTCCTCGACGAGATCCACCGGTTCTCCAAGGCGCAGCAGGACGCGCTCCTGCCCGCCGTGGAGAACCGGCTCGTGGTGCTGGTGGCGGCCACGACGGAGAACCCCAGCTTCTCCGTCATCTCCCCGCTGCTCTCGCGCTCGCTGCTGCTCACGCTCAAGCCGCTCGACGATGCGGCCGTGGGCGCACTCGTGGACCGCGCCTGCACGGACCCCCGCGGCCTGGCCGGGGAGTTCGCCCTCACGGAGGAGGCGCGGGAGATGGTCGTGCGCGTCTCCGGCGCGGACGCCCGGCGCTCGCTCACGGTGCTCGAGGCCGCCTGCGGGATCGCCCGGGCGCGTGCCGAGGCTGGGGAGGATGACGGCGGTGAGGACTCGGCCGGCGTCCTCGAGGTGGGCGTGGACGATGTCGCGGAGGCGGCCTCGGAGGCGGTGCTGCGCTACGACCGCAACGGCGACCAGCACTACGACGTGATCTCCGCGTTCATCAAGTCCATCCGCGGCTCCGACCCGGACGCCGCGCTCCACTACCTCGCCCGGATGATCGTGGCCGGCGAGGACCCGCGGTTCATCTGCCGCCGGCTGGTCGTCCACGCCGCGGAGGACATCGGCATGGCCGATCCGCAGGCGCTCGTCGTCGCCGTGAGCGCGCAGTCCGCGGTGGAGCGGATCGGAATGCCGGAGGGGCGCATCCCCATGGCCGAGGCGACCGTCTACCTCGCGACCGCGCCCAAGTCGAACGCCGCGTGCACGGCGATCGAAGAGGCGATCGCGGACGTGAAGGAGGGGCGCGCCGGTCAGGTGCCCATGCACCTGCGCGACTCCCACTATCCCGGCGCGGCGGCTCTCGGCCACGGTGAGGGCTACCGCTACCCGCACGACTGGCCCTACGCGGTCGCGCCCCAGCAGTACCTGCCGGACACGCTGACGGGCCGGCAGTACTACAGGCCCACGCCCAACGGGGGCGAGGCGCGCATGGCCGAACGGCTCGAGACGCTCGCCCGGCTGCGCACTCAGGAGGGCTGAGAACGGGGGTCGGGTTCGGATCCTGGTCCCGGCCGGGCGGAGCGACGTTCAGGAGGGCTGAGAACGGGGCCGGACGCTGTGGTAGTCTTGTACGCTGTTGTGCCTCGCATCCAGAGGCGGTCGGACGGAGCCGGACTCGCGGCTCCCTCCCTCTTTCCCATCCGGGGAAACAGCAGTCCAGGAGACACAGGCGAGCTCACCGGCCTGGACGGAGAACATAGACGAAAGGCTTGATCCGTGACTGCACCCGCACGTCATCGCCGCCAGGTGCGCCTCTCCCGCGCACTCGGCATCCCGCTGACCCCCAAGGCCGAGAAGTACTTCGAGCGCCGCCCCTACCCGCCGGGCGAGCACGGCCGCGCGCGTCGCCGCAACGACTCGGACTACTCGGTCCGCCTCAAGGAGAAGCAGCGCCTGCGCGCACAGTACGGCATCCGCGAGGCGCAGATGCTGGCCGCGTACCAGGAGGCCAAGCGCCTTCCGGGCCTGACCGGCGACAAGATCGTCGAGCTGCTCGAGGTCCGCCTCGACGCGCTGGTCCTGCGCTCCGGCTTCGCCCGCACGATCGCCCAGGCCCGCCAGCTCGTGGTGCACCGCCACATCATGGTCGACGGCAAGCGCGTCGACCGCCCGTCCTTCAAGGTGAAGGAGGGCCAGATGATCCACGTGCACGAGAAGTCCGCGCAGATGGAGCCCTTCCAGATCGCGGCGGCCGGCGGCCACCGCGATGTGCTGCCCGCCACCCCGGGCTACCTCAACGTCGACCTGGAGGCCCTCCAGTCGACGCTGGTGCGCGCCCCCAAGCGCGAAGAGGTCCCCGTCACGGCTGACGTCCAGCTGGTCGTGGAGTACTACGCACGCTGATCCCCTGAGCGGATCCGCGCAGCAGGACCGCCGTCCGTCCCCGCAGAGGGGAGGGGCGGCGGTTCTGTCGTCTGCCCACGCGCCTGCGCGCCGCGGGTGCTCCCACCACGTCGTCTACACTGTGAGGCGGCGGTCCGCGCTCCCGTGTGCGCGGACCACGACGACTTTCTCTTCCCGAACCGATGACGAGGATGGCAACAGGCATATGAGGACAGCAGAGATCCGGCGGCGCTGGCTGAGGTTCTTCGAGGAGAACGGCCACACCGTGGTTCCGTCCGCGAGCGTCATCAGTGACGATCCGTCGATTCTCTTCAACATCGCGGGGATGGTGCAGTTCATCCCCTATCTCACCGGCCGCGAGCCCGCCCCGTTCAGCCGGGCGACGAGCGTGCAGAAGTGCGTGCGCACGGAGGACATCGAGGAGGTCGGCAAGACCACCCGCCACGGCACGTTCTTCCAGATGAACGGCAACTTCTCCTTCGGCGACTACTTCAAGGAGGGCGCCATCCGGTTCGCGTGGACCTTCCTCACCACGCCGGAGGCGGAGGGCGGTCTGGGGTTCGACCCGGAGCGGCTGTGGGCGACCGTCCACCACGAGGACGCGGAGACCGTGGACCTGTGGCTGAAGGAGACGAGCCTCCCGCGCGAGCGCATTCAGTTCCGCGGCAGCGAGGACAACTACTGGCACACGGGGCAGCCCGGTCCCGGCGGCTACTGCTCCGAGATCTACTTCGACCGCGGCCCGGCCTACGGCGCCGAGGGCGGACCGGAGGCGGACGAGGACCGCTACATCGAGATCTGGAACCTCGTGTTCATGGAGTTCGAGCTCTCCGCCGTCCGCTCCAAGGCGGACTTCGACGTCGCCGGTGAGCTGCCTGCCAAGAACATCGACACCGGCATGGGCCTCGAACGCGTCGCCTTCCTCAAGCAGGGCGTCGAGAACATGTACGAGATCGACGAGGTGTTCCCCGTCATCGAGGCCGCCAGCCGCCTGTCCGGCAAGCGCTACGGCGCGAACCACGACGACGACGTGCGCATGCGGGTCGTCGCCGACCACGTGCGCGCCGGCCTCATCATCATGGGCGACGGCGTGCGCCCGGGCAACGAGGGCCGCGACTACATCCTCCGCCGGCTGCTCCGCCGGGCGGTGCGGGCGATGCGCCTGCTGGGCGTGAGCGAGCCGGTGCTCCCGGAGCTCCTCCCCGTCTCGATGGAGGTCATGAAGGCCTCCTACCCGGAACTCGAGCGGGACTTCGACCGCATCTCCCGCGTGGCCTACGCGGAGGAGGCGGCCTTCCTGCGGACCCTGGAGTCCGGCACGGCGCTGCTCGCCCAGGCCGTGGAGAAGGCGGGCCCGGCCGGCACGCTCTCCGGCGAGGTCGCCTTCGCCCTCCACGACACGCACGGCTTCCCCATCGACCTCACGCTGGAGATGGCCGCCGAACACGGCGTGAGCGTCGACGCCGAGGGCTTCCGGACGCTCATGAGCGAGCAGCGCGAGCGGGCGCGGGCGGACGCGAAGGCGAAGAAGGGCAGCGCGAAGGACCTCAGCGCCTTCTCCGCACTCCTCGAGCGCGGGCGCACGGAGTTCATCGGCTACGACTCGCTGAGCTCGGACGCGCGCGTCCGCGGCCTCGTGCGCGACGGCGAGGCCGTGGAGCGGGCCGTGCCCGGCGACACGCTCGACCTCGTGCTCGACGTCACCCCCTTCTACGCGGAGTCCGGCGGCCAGCGCGCCGATCGCGGCCTCCTCACCGGCGATGGCTTCACCGCCCGCGTCCTCGACGTGCAGTCCCCCGTGAAGGGACTCTCCGCGCATCGCGTGGAGATCGTCGACGGCGAGATCGCCGCGGGTGCGGACGTGCTGGCCCAGGTGGACTCCGAGCACCGCTTCGCCGCCGCGCAGGCGCACTCGGCCACCCACCTCGTCCACTCCGCCCTGCGCAGCCTCCTGGGCCCGCACGCGGTGCAGGCGGGCTCGCTCAACCAGCCCGGCTACATGCGCTTCGACTACGCCTACGGCGACGCCCTGAGCGCGTCGGCCCGCGCGGAGATCGAGGACGCGGCCAACACCGCCGTGCGCGACAACATGGCGGTGAGCTACGAGCACCTGCCGCTCGAGGCCGCGAAGGCCTCGGGCGCCCTGGCGCTGTTCGGGGAGAAGTACCCGGAGATCGTGCGGGTCGTGGACATCGGCGGCCCCTTCTCCCGCGAGCTCTGCGGAGGCACCCACGTGGGCTCCACCGCGGAGGTGGGCCCCATCTCCGTGCTCTCCGAGGCCTCCGTGGGCTCCGGCACCCGCCGCATCGAGGCAGCGGTGGGACTCGAGGCCTTCCGCGGCCTCGCCAAGGAGCGCACCGTCCTCCAGTCGCTGTCCGAGATGCTCAAGGTGCCCGGCGCGGACGTGCCAGAACGCGTCTCCTCGCTCATGGAGCGGCTGCGCGAGGCCGAGCGCACCATCGCGGAGCTGGGCCGGGCCCGGGTGCTCGCCGCGGCCGCGGGCGCGGTCGAGTCGGCCCGCGAGGTGAACGGTGTGCGGGTCTCCGCGACGGATCTGGGGCAGGTCGCGGACGCCGGTGACGTCCGCACGTTCGTCACGGACGTGCGTGCACGCATGGGTGAGGCACCGGCCGTCGTCGCGGCCGCCGGCAGCGTGAACGGCAAGCCCTCGGTCGTCGTGGCCGTGACCCCGGAGGCCCAGGCGCTCGGCCTGCGCGCCGGCGACCTCGTCAAGGAGGCCTGCGGCGTCCTCGGCGGAGGAGGCGGCGGGAAGCCGGACCTCGCACAGGGCGGCGGCCAGGACGCCTCGAAGATCTCCGCGGCCCTCGACGCGGTGGCGGCCGCAGCGGGCAGGCGATGAGCGGCTTCCGCCGGGGCCGCAGACTCGCCCTGGACGTGGGCAGCGTCCGCGTGGGCGTGGCCTCCTGCGACCCCGACGGGATCCTGGCCACGCCCCTGACGACGGTGCGCCGCAGCGACGGCGACGCCGCGGCCCTGGACGCCCTCTCGGCTCTCATCGCGGAGCACTCGCCGCTCGAGCTGGTGGCGGGCCGGCCCACGTCCCTGGACGGTGAGGACCGCGCGGCCGCGGACACGGCCGCCGCCTTCCTCCGCGCGCTCGCGGCGCGCACCGAGCTGGACATCCGGCTCGTGGACGAGCGCTTCACGACGGTGCAGGCGCACGGGATGCTCCGGTCCGCCGGGCGCAGCTCGCGCCAGCGCCGGGAGATCGTGGACTCCGTGGCGGCCGTCGTCATCCTGCAGACCGCACTCGACGCGGAGAAGCGCAGCGGCGCGCCGGTGGGCGACGTCCTCGCACCGCACTGACCGACGAGGGGAACCCGTCATGCATTCGATGGACGAGCTGGGCACCGAGGCCGGGCTCACACGCGCGGAGAGGACGGCGCGCAGGCGCCGCATGCTGCGTCGCCGCCGCCGGACCGTGACGATCATCGTCGCCGCACTCGTCCTGCTGCTGGGCGGGGGAGCGGTGGCGGTCACCGTGACCGGCGGGGCGATCTCGGACGTGCTCGGGCGGGACACGGACTACGAGGGCGAGGGCAAGGAGGACGTCGTCGTGGAGGTGGCGCCCGGCTCCTCGCTCACGCAGATCGCCAATCAGCTCGTCGAGGAGGACGTGATCCGCTCCTCCCGTCCGTTCATCAAGGAGGCGGAACGGCGCGAGGCGTCCTTCCAGGCGCGCAGCTACGCGCTCCGGACCCAGATGAGCGCGGCCGCCGCGGTGGAGGCGATGCTGAACCCGGACACGGTGCCGCAGGTGCAGGTCCCGGAGGGCATGCAGCTCAAGGACATCTCGGCGCGCATGGTCGAGTCCGGCATGGACCTGGAGGCGGTGGACGCCGCCCTCGAGGACAGGACGCCGGCGGACTACGGACTCGAGGTCGAGGCGCCCTCCCTCGAGGGCTATCTGTTCCCCGCCACCTACGACGTGCGGCCCGGCTCCACGGCGGAGGACGTGGTCCAGGAGATGGTCGACCGCACCGCCGCGGAGATCGAGGAGCTGGGTCTGGCCGAGGACGAGGCGAACGAGATCCTCACCCTCGCCAGCCTCGTCGAGGTGGAGGCGCCGGGCGATCCCGAGGTCCGCCGCAAGGTGGCGCGGGTGCTCCTCAACCGCATCGGCCCGGACTCCGCGACGGACGGGCTCATCCAGTCGGACGCGACGGTCGCCTACATCCACGGCGCCCGCGAGGACCTCACGACCACGGAGGAGGAGCGCGGCAGCGACAGCCCGTACAACACGTACCGGCACAAGGGGCTGCCGCCCGGTCCCATCAACTCCCCGGGCCGCGACACCGTCGAGGCGGTACAGGATCCCGCGGAGGGGGACTGGCAGTACTTCGTCGCCGTGGACCCGGACACGGGCGAGACCAAGTTCGCGACCTCCTACGAGGACCACCTGAAGAACGTCGAGGAGTACCGGGAGTGGCTCCGCAGCCACGGCGAGAGCACGGACGCCGCGGACAGCGCCGCGGAGACGGGAGGCGCGGATGGGTGAGGCACAGCCGGGCGCGGCGCACTGCAGCTTCGGTGTGGCGGGGAGTCCCATCGCGCACTCGCTCTCCCCGCTCCTCCATCACGCCGCGGCGGCGCGGCTGGGACTGCGGGACTTCTCCTACGGCCGCGTCGAGCTGACGGCGGAGCGGCTCGAGGGCTGGCTCGACGCGCAGCCGGGTCTCCGCGGCCTCTCCCTCACCATGCCGCTCAAGCACCGGCTCGTGGAGCTCGCACGCAGTCGCGGCTGGGTGCCGGACGCCGCCGTCGAGGCCACGGGGGCGGCGAACACCCTCCTCCTCGACCCCGACACAGGCATGGGCGAGATCCTCAACACGGACGTCGCCGGCATCGTCGCGGCGATCCGCGAGGGCGCGGAGGTCTCGGACGGCGCGGGTGACCGCACAGCCGTGTGGGACGAGGTCGACGTGCTCGGCGCCGGGGCGACCGCCGGCTCCGCACTCGCAGCGGCCGCGGAGCTGGGCGCCACGCGCGCGCAGCTGTTCGTCCGGAACCGCACGCGGGCGGCGGCAGCCCGCGAGGTGGCCGAGGCGGTGGGGATCCGGGCCGTCGTCCGGGACCTGCCCGACTGGGTGCCCGGCGAGCGGGCCCTCACGCTCTCCACGCTTCCCGCGGGAGCGATGGGCCCCGGGGGAGTCGACCACCCGCTGCCCGCCGCGATCCCCGGCATCGTCTTCGACGCCGGATACGCCCCGGCCGCGCGCGGCTGGCAGGAGTCCCTGCGCGCGCACGGCGCCCTCGTGGTCGACGGCAGCCGCATGCTCCTGCATCAGGCGGTCGCCCAGCACGTGCGCTTCGCCGCGCTGGCGGGCCTGCCCGCCGGCCGGGCGGAAGCCGCCCGCGCAGACGTGCGGGCGGCGATGGACGCCGCGCTCCGGAGCCGCTGAAGGCAGCCGTGGAGGCGCTGGCCGGCGGGCTCACGGCAGCGGCTGTGTGCCTGACGCTGAGCGGGTTCCTGCCGTTCCTCCTCGCGGACGAGGCGGGGGCCCGGCTCCTCGCCGCCCGCCGTCCGTTCTCAGCCGTCCTCGCCGCCGCAGGCATCGCGCTGGCCGTCCTCGCGACGCTGTGCTGGCCCGGCGCGGGCACGCGGACCGACGGCACCGGTGTGCTCCTGGCCCTCGCACTCGGTGCGGCGGCCGGGGCCACGCCGTTCCTCGTCTGGATCGACGTCCGGCTCCGGCGGCTCCCGGATCGCATCGTCCTCCCGCTCGCAGCTCTGCTCACCGTCTGCCTCGCTCTCGCCGGGGCCTGGAGCGGCTTCCTGACCGGCCTCGCGGGAGCGACAGCGCTGCTCGTGCTCTCCGTGATCGGCGGGCGCGGGCTCGCCATCGGCCTCGGGGACGTGAAGCTCTTCTACTGCCTGGGCTGCGTGACCGGCCTCGTCTCCCCGCTCACGGCGGTGGGGGGCGTTCGTCCTCGCCAACCTCACCGGGCTGGTCGAGGCCTGCATCCGCACGCTGGTGCTTCGGCAGCCGCTGAGCTCCCGGTTCGCACTCGGCCCCCACCTGCTCCTGGGCATGTGGGCCGCGCCCCTGTGCGTCTCCGTGTTCCCCGTGCCCGCCTGAGCGCAGGCGGGCCTCCCGCTCCCGTCTCGCCTGCGCGTCCCCGGCCTCCCGTGCGGTTCGCCCTTCGGTATCATCTGTGGATATGTTGCGTTGGCTTACTGCAGGCGAGTCCCATGGTGAGGCGCTCGTCGGAATCCTCGAGGGCCTCCCCGCCCATGTCCCCATCACCCGCGAGCAGATCGCGGCCGCTCTGGCCCGCCGCCGGCTGGGCTACGGCCGCGGCGCGCGGATGAAGTTCGAGGCGGACGAGCTCCGCCTGCTCGGCGGCATCCGCCACGGCGAGACCCTCGGCGGGCCCGTGGCCATCGAGGTCGGCAACTCCGAGTGGCCCAAGTGGGAGACCGTCATGAGTCCGGACCCGGTGGACCCGGAAGAGCTCGCCGGGTCCGCCCGCGGCGCCCTCCTCACCCGCCCGCGTCCCGGCCACGCGGACCTCGCCGGCATGCAGAAGTACGACTTCGAGGAGTCCCGGCCGGTGCTCGAGCGCGCCTCGGCGCGGGAGACCGCCACCCGCGTGGCTCTGGGCGCGGTCGCGCAGGCGTTCCTCGCGGAACTCGGCATCCGCGTCGTCTCCCACACCGTCGCGATCGGCCCCGTCGAGGGACCGCGGGACGCGGCCGTGCCCGGCCCGGAGGACGTGGAGGCGCTCGACGCGGACCCGCTCCGGTGCTTCGACCCGGAGCTCTCGGCCCGGATGGTCGCAGAGGTCGACGACGCGAAGAAGTCCGGCGACACCCTGGGCGGCGTCGTCGAGGTCGCCGTCTGGGGCCTGCCCCCGGGGCTCGGCTCGTTCGTCCACGGCGATCGCCGGCTCGACTCCCGCCTCGCCGCGGCGCTCATGGGCATCCAGGCCATCAAGGGCGTGGAGGTGGGCGACGGCTTCGAGACCACCCGCCGCCGCGGCTCCGCTGCCCACGACGAGATGGTCCCGGCCGAGGGCGGGGTGAGGCGGCTCAGCGACCGCGCGGGAGGGATCGAGGGCGGCATGTCCACCGGCACCGTCCTGCGCGTGCGCGCGGGAATGAAGCCCATCGCCACCGTCCCGCGCGCCCTGCGCACCGTCGACACCGCCACCGGCGAGGCCGCGACGGCCCACCACCAGCGTTCGGACGTGTGCGCCGTGCCCGCCGCCGGCGTGGTGGCGGAGGCGATGGTCGCGCTCGTCATCGCGCAGGCGCTCCTGGAGAAGTGCGGCGGGGACTCCGTGGCGGAGGTGCGGCGGAACCTCGACGGGTACCTCGCCTCGCTCCGCCTCGGGGTCGGATGAAGGACGCATGCGCCATGTCCCACGACGAGCGGCCGGTGCCCCGGCCCGCTCCGCCCCTCGATCCCGTGCCGGCCGCCGGGGCGCGGATCGTGCTCATCGGCCCGCCGGCGGCGGGGAAGTCGACGATCGGGCGGCTGCTGGCCCTCCGCCTCGGGCTGCCCTTCTTCGACACGGACGCGGAGATCGTCGCCGCGCACGGACCCATCCCGGAGATCTTCGCCACCCGCGGTGAGGCCCGCTTCCGGGAGTTCGAGCGCGCGGCGGTGCGGCGCGCCCTGCGGCGCCTGCTGGACACTCCCGGGGTGGTCTCGCTGGGCGGCGGGGCCGTCCTCAACTCCGGCACCCGCGCGCAGCTGCGGCATCCGGCGGTGAAGGTGATCGGCATCTCCATCGACGAGGAGACGGCGGCGGTCCGGCTGGGCGGCGGCACCCGGCCGCTGCTCGCCGGGGACGAGGACCCGCTCGTGCGCTGGCGGGCGCTCGTGGCGGAGCGGGCACCGCTCTACGAGGCGCTCTCCACGGCGATGGTCGCGGCCTCGCACGGCCCGCCGGCCACGGTCGTCAACCGCATCGTCGACGTGCTGACCGGACTGCAGCGGCAGGAGGAGTACGCTCGGTTCTCGCACACCGCCGGCCAGGCAGACGCCGCGGCGGAACACGCTCACGCAGAACAAGGAGAGTGGCAGGCATGACCGTTCGCACCCGGATGGAGATCCCCGGCGAGACACCCACCGAGGTGGTCATCGGCACCGGCCTGCTGGGCGAGCTGCCGGGGCTGATCGGCCCGCGCGCCCATCGCGTCCTCGTCATCCACCCGCGTGCCCTGCGCACCACCGGCGAGGTGGTCCGCGAGGAGCTCGCGGCGGCCGGCTACGAGTCGATCAGCGCGGAGATCCCGGACGCGGAGGAGGCCAAGCACGTCCAGGTCGCCTCGTTCTGCTGGGAGATCCTCGGCAAGTCCGACTTCACCCGCACGGATGCGATCGTCGCCGTGGGCGGGGGAGCGGTGACGGACGTGGCCGGGTTCGTCGCGGCCACGTGGCTGCGCGGGATCCGCTACGTGAACATCCCCACCACGGTGCTGGGGATGATCGACGCAGCGGTGGGCGGCAAGACCGCCATCAACACGGCGGAGGGCAAGAACCTCGTGGGGGCCTTCCACGCGCCGGCGGGCGTCCTCGTGGACACGGAGACACTCGCCACGCTGCCGGAGAACGAGCTCCTCACGGGTCTCGCCGAGGCCGTGAAGTGCGGCTTCATCGCGGACCCGGCGATCCTCGACCTGCTCGAGCGGCACAGCCGGGAGGAGGTCGCGGACCCGTCCTCGGAGGTGCTCGCGGAGATCATCGAACGCGCCGTGCGGGTGAAGGCCGAGGTCGTCGCCGGGGACTTCCGGGAGACCGGGCGGCGTGAGATGCTCAACTACGGGCACACCCTCGCGCACGCGATCGAGCGCAACGAGCGCTACCAGTGGCGCCACGGTGCGGCGGTGGCCGCCGGCATGGTGTTCGCCGCGGAGCTCTCCGCGGTGATGCGCTCCCTGCCCGCCGAGGTCGTCGACCGGCACCGGGAGATCCTCGCCAAGCTGGGTCTGCCCACCGGCTACCGGGGGGACCGCTGGCCCCAGCTGCTGGAGACGATGCGGCGGGACAAGAAGGCCCGGGGCACCATCCTCCGCTTCGTCCTCCTCGACGGGGTGGGGAAGCCGGTCGTGGTGGAGATCCCGGACGACGGGATCCTCTTCGCCGCCTACCAGGAGATCGCAGAGGCCTCGCCGGTGCAGACTCTCGGACCGGTCTCTCTGTGAGCAGGCCGGTCTCCCTGTGAGCATCCGCTAGAATCGACACCCGCAGACCCCTACCACACGAAGGACGCACATACGTGGCAACGACGAACGACCTGAAGAACGGCATGGTTCTCAACCAGGAAGGGCAGCTCTGGCAGGTCCAGGAGTTCCTTCACGTCAAGCCGGGCAAGGGACCCGCCTTCGTGAGGACCAAGCTGAAGAACGTGCTCAGCGGCAAGATCATCGACAAGACCTTCAACGCCGGCACCAAGGTCGAGACCGCGACGGTGGACCGTCGCGACATGCAGTACCTCTACCACGACGGCACGGACTACGTGTTCATGGACACGGTCGACTACGACCAGGTGCCGCTGTCCGAGGCGCTCGTGGGGGATGCCGCGAACTACCTGCTCGAGAACCAGATCGTCCAGATCGCGTTCCACGACGGTGCGGCCCTCTACGTGGAGATGCCCCCGGCGGTGGAGCTCACCATCACCCGCACGGAGCCCGGCCTGCAGGGCGACCGCTCCTCCGGCGGCACCAAACCGGCGACGGTGGAGACCGGTCTGGAGATCCAGGTGCCGCTGTTCCTCGACGAGGGCGTGAAGGTCCGCGTCGACACGCGGACCGGCGACTACCTGGGGCGCGTCAAGGAGTGAGCGCCCGGACACGTGCGCGCCGCAGGGCGCTCGAGCTGCTCTTCGAGTCCGAGGCCCGGGGCATCGCCCTGGGCGACATCGTCGCGCTCCGGTCGGACGACCCGGCGTACCCCATGAAGGAGTACGCCGTCGAGATCGTCGACGGGGTCGCGGCCCACGCGGACGAGATCGACGAGCTCATCCGCACCTACTCGCGCGGATGGGAGATCGACCGCATGCCCGGTGTGGACCGCGCCCTGCTGCGGCTGGCCTCCTGGGAGATCCTCCACAACGACACCGTGGACGCTCCCGTGGCGATCAGCGAGGCCCGTGCCCTGGCGAAGGAGTTCTCGACGGACGACTCTCCCGCGTTCGTGGCCGGCGTGCTCTCGAAGATCGCCGGACTCGACGACTGAGACGGCTCTCACCGCGGACCGGGGCGCAGCATGCGCCCCGGTCCGCGCTACAATCGAGGCGCAGCATGCCTGATCATCCTTTGGCACCGTCCTGAGAGGCGGGTACACCGTCCGGAGAGACGGGGGAAGGAACGCAATGAGACAGCGCACAGTGCTCGACGAGGCGGAGATCTCGCGCGCACTCACACGCATCGCCCACGAGGTGCTCGAGGCGAACAAGGGCGCCGAGGACCTCCTGCTCCTCGGCATCCCCACCCGGGGCGTCCCGCTGGCCGCCCGCCTCGCCGCGCTCATCGCCCGGATCGAACCCGGTGCGGACGCGGCCTCGCTCGCGGGCAGCCTCGACATCACCTTCCACCGCGACGACCTGCGCTCCGGCCGGCTGCGGGCCGCCGGCCGGACGGAGGTCCCGGGCTCCACGGTGGACGGTCGCACCGTCGTCCTCGTCGACGACGTCCTGTTCTCCGGCCGCAGCGTCCGCGCCGCGCTCGACGCGCTCTCCGCGCTGGGCCGGCCGGAGGCGGTGAGGCTCGCCGTGCTCGTGGACCGCGGGCACCGCCGCCTGCCCATCCGCGCGGACCACGTGGGCAAGAACCTGCCGAGTGCGCTCGACGAGCGCGTGAGCGTCCAGCTGCGGGAGACGGACGGCACGGACGCGGTCATCATCGCGGGGGAGAAGGACTGATGACGCACCTGTTCTCGCCCCGACGGGCCGTCTCACCCGCTGCCGGATCGGAGCCCTCGGCATGAAGCACCTGCTCTCCACCGCCGACCTCAGCCGCGCCGATGCCGTCGACCTCCTCGACGTGGCAGAGGAGATGAGCCGGGCCACCGCCCGCGAGGTGAAGAAGCTGCCGGTGCTGCGCGGCCTCACCGTCGTCAACCTCTTCTTCGAGGACTCCACCCGGACCCGCATCTCCTTCGAGGCCGCCGCCAAGCGCCTCTCCGCGGACGTCATCAACTTCTCCGCCAAGGGCTCCTCCGTCTCCAAGGGGGAGAGCCTCCAGGACACCGCGCAGACGCTGTCCGCCATGGGCGCAGACGGGGTCGTCATCCGTCACGGCGGCTCCGGCGCGCCCCACCGGCTGGCCTCCGCGGGCTGGATCGACGCGCCCGTCGTCAACGCCGGGGACGGCACCCACGAGCATCCGACCCAGGCCCTGCTGGACGCCTTCACCCTCCGCCGCGTGCTCGCCGGCCTCCCGGCCTCCGGGCCGGCGACGGGTGCGGAGGGCCGCGCACTCGACGGTGCGACGGTGGGTATCGTGGGCGACGTCCTGCACTCCCGCGTGGCGCGCTCGAACGTCCACCTCCTCACCACGCTGGGGGCCCGCGTGGTGCTCATCGCCCCGCCCACGCTGCTGCCGGTGGGCGTGAGCGCCTGGCCGTGCGAGGTCAGCTACGACTTCGACGAGGCGCTGGCCGCCCACGACTTCTCCGCCGTCATGATGCTCCGCGTCCAGCAGGAGCGCATGCACGCCGCGTTCTTCCCCACGGCGCGGGAGTACGCCCGCCGGTGGGGCATGACGGACGCCCGCGCGGCGGCTCTGGGGCCGGACTGCGCGATCATGCACCCCGGCCCCATGAACCGCGGCTTCGAGATCAGCGCCGCGGCCGCCGACTCCTCCCGCGCGGTGGTCCTCGACCAGGTCGCCAACGGAGTGAGCGTGCGCATGGCCGTCCTCTACCGCCTGCTCACCGGACAGGGCTCCGGTGCCGCGGCGTCCACCGCTCAGACAGCCGCTGGCAGCGGCACGGAAGGAGAAGCGTGACCGCGACGACACTCATCAGGGGTGCGCAGCTGCCGGACGGCTCCACGGGCGACCTCGCCCTCGTCGACGGGCGCTTCGCGGATCCCGCCTCCGTCACCGCGCCGGACGTCACGATCGACGCGGCCGGGCTCACCGCGCTGCCGGGCTTCGTCGACATGCACACGCACCTCCGCGAGCCGGGACGGGAGGACGCGGAGACGGTGCTCACCGGTTCGCAGTCGGCCGCAGCCGGCGGCTACACCGCGGTGCACGCCATGGCGAACACCTCGCCGGTGGCAGACACCGCCGGCGTCGTGTCGCAGGTCTTCCGGCTCGGCCAGACCGCCGGCTTCACCGAGGTCCGCCCGGTGGGCGCGGTCACGGTCGGTCTCGCGGGCACCCAGCTGGCCGAGCTCGGCGCGATGGCCGACTCCGCCGCGGGCGTGCGCATGTTCTCCGACGACGGCCACTGCGTGTCCGATCCCCTCGTCATGCGCAGGGCGCTGGAGTACGTGAAGTCCTTCGACGGGATCATCGCGCAGCACGCGCAGGAGCCGCGCCTGACCGAGGGTGCGCAGATGAATGAGGGTGCCGTGAGCGCGGAGCTGGGCCTGCCGGGCTGGCCCGCGGTCGCGGAGGAGTCGATCATCGCCCGCGACGTGCTCCTCGCCGAGCACGTCGGTTCGCGCCTCCACGTCTGCCACGTCTCCACCGCCGGCAGCGTCGACCTCATCCGCTGGGCCAAGGCGCGCGGCATCCGCGTGACGGCGGAGGTCACGCCGCACCACCTCATGCTCACGGACGAACTCGTCCGCACCTTCGACCCGGTGTACAAGGTGAATCCGCCGCTGCGGCGCGACGAGGACGTGGCCGCGCTGCGCGCCGGCCTCCTCGACGGCACGATCGACGTGGTGGGCACGGACCACGCTCCGCACCCCGCGGAGCACAAGTGCGCGGAGTGGACGGCGGCGGCCATGGGCATGGTCGGCATGGAGACGGCGGCCGCGGTCGTCCTCGAGGCGATGAAGGACACGGAGTTCTCCCCGGCGGACCTCGCCCGGGTCATGAGCACCGCACCCGCGGCGATCACCGGCCTGGACGCCCACGGCTCGCTGGAGCCCGGCACTCCGGCCAACCTCGTCCTGCTGGACCTGGACGCGCCGCACACCGTGGATCCCGCCGCGCACCACACGCAGGGCCGCAACAACCCGTTCGCGGGCGTGACGCTGTCCGCGCGGGTGACGGACACCTTCCTCTACGGACACCGCGTGTTCGCAGCGGGCGCCCTGGGCGAGCCCCGTCCGCATGCGGAGGCCGCTGCATGGAACGCCTGATCCCCACGCTCGCCCTGCTGGCCGTCGCCGGCCTCGTCTTCGCGGCGATGTGGTGGGGCTGGCGGAGGCGGGCGCGCGCGCAGCACTCCCTGCCGGCGCCGGCCGCGGCGGTGGAGGGCTCGGAGGTGCTCGCCGAGCCCGTCGAGGGCATGTACGTCGCCACCACCACCGCCGGCGACCCCTATGACCGCATCGCCGCCCACCGCCTGGGCCTGCGGACCTCCGCGACCGTCGTGCCGACGCGCGCCGGGGTCGTCGTGGACCGGGCCGGCACGGGCGACTTCCTCATCCCGTGGTCGGACCTCACCGGTGTGAGGACCGGACAGGGCATGATCGGCAAGTTCGTCGAGCCCGACGGGCTCGTCGTGATCGGCTGGCAGCTGGGTCGGACCCGGCTGGAGACCGGCTTCCGGACCCGCGCGGCCGCCGACCGCACCGCACTCATCGAGACCATCCGCCGCCTGCACCAGGAGGAGCGCTGACATGGACCAGCCTCAGATCAGACAGTCACAGCTCGACCGCTCACCCGCGGTCCTCGTGCTCGAGGACGGCCGGGTGTTCCGCGGCAGGTCCTACGGGGCGCAGGGCCGCCGGCTCGGTGAGATTGTCTTCACCACCGGGATGACGGGCTACCAGGAGACGCTCACGGACCCCTCGTACGCGGGGCAGATCGTGGTGCAGACCGCGCCGCACATCGGCAACACGGGCGTGAACGACGAGGACGACGAATCGGGCGACTACTGGGTCGCCGGCTACGTCCTCTCCCGCCCCTCGCGCCGGGTCTCCAGCTGGCGCGCCACCGAGAGCCTCGAGGACCGGCTGTCCCGGCTGGGGATCGTGGGCGTGTGCGGCATCGACACGCGTGCGCTCACCCGCCACCTGCGGGACCGCGGCGCCATGCGCGCCGGGATCTTCTCCGGGGACGACGCCGGGCTGAGCGAGGCGGAGATGCTCGCCGCCGTCACCGCCGCGCCGGAGATGGCCGGGGCCTCGTTCACGGACGCGGTCACCACGAAGGAGCCCTACGTCGTCGAGGCGGTCGGGGAGAAGCGCTTCTCCGTCGTCGCCTTCGACCTCGGCATCAAGTCCGCGACCCCGGAGCAGCTCGCGCTGCGCGGCATCGAGGTCCATGTGGTGCCCGCGGACTTCACCTTCGAACAGGTGCGCGCGCTGCGCCCGGACGGGGTGTTCTTCTCCAACGGCCCCGGCGACCCCGCCACGGCGGAGCAGCAGGTGAGCGTGCTGCGCGAGGTGCTCGCCGCCCGGATCCCGTTCTTCGGCATCTGCTTCGGGAACCAACTGCTGGGCCGGGCTCTCGGCTTCGGCACCTACAAGCTGGTGTTCGGCCACCGCGGCGCCAACCAGCCCGTGCTGGACGTGGCCACGGGCCGCGTCGAGATCACCTGCCAGAACCACGGCTTCGCCGTCGACGCGCCCATCGGCGAGGCCGTCGAGGCGCCCGCCGGCGGCCTCGGCCGCGTGCGGGTGAGCCACATCGGCCTCAACGACCAGGTCGTCGAGGGCCTGGCGTGCCTCGACCTGCCGGCCTTCTCCGTCCAGTTCCACCCCGAGTCCGCGGCCGGTCCGCACGACTCGCGCAGCCTGTTCGACCGCTTCGCGGACCTCATGGCCGCCTCGCCCGCCCCCGCTTCCGCCTGAGCCGCACCCTAGGAGTACACACGTGCCCATCAGAGACGATCTGAAATCCGTCCTCGTCATCGGCTCCGGTCCCATCGTGATCGGCCAGGCCTGCGAGTTCGACTACTCCGGGACCCAGGCCTGCCGGGTCCTCCGCCGCGAGGGCCTGCGGGTCATCCTCGTGAACTCGAACCCGGCCACGATCATGACCGACCCCGAGGTCGCGGACGCGACCTACGTCGAGCCCATCACGCCCGAGGTCATCGAGTCGATCATCGCGAAGGAGCGCCCCGACGCGGTCCTGCCCACCCTGGGCGGGCAGACGGCCCTCAACGCGGCCATCGCCCTCCACGAGGCGGGTACGCTGGCGAAGTACGGCGTGGAGATGATCGGCGCGGACGTCGAGGCGATCCAGCGCGGCGAGGACCGCCAGAAGTTCAAGGACGTGGTCGAGCGCGTGGGCGGCGAGGTCGCCCGCTCGGTGATCTGCCACACCATGGACGAGGTGCTCGCCGCCGCGGACGAGCTCGGCTACCCCATGGTCGTGCGGCCCTCCTTCACGATGGGCGGGCTGGGCTCCGGCATGGCCTACGACGAGGAGGGCCTGCGCCGGATCGCCGGCGACGGCCTCCACGACTCGCTCACCACCGAGGTGCTCCTCGAGGAGTCCATCCTCGGCTGGAAGGAGTACGAGCTCGAGCTCATGCGCGACCGCAACGACAACGTCGTGGTCATCTGCTCGATCGAGAACTTCGACCCCGTCGGCGTCCACACCGGGGACTCCATCACGGTGGCCCCGGCGCTCACCCTCACGGACCGCGAGTACCAGCGGATGCGCGACATCGGCATCGACGTCATCCGCGAGGTGGGCGTGGAGACCGGCGGCTGCAACATCCAGTACGCCGTGAACCCGGCCGACGGGCGCATCGTCGTCATCGAGATGAACCCGCGCGTCTCGCGCTCGTCCGCACTCGCGTCGAAGGCCACCGGCTTCCCCATCGCCAAGATCGCCGCGAAGCTCGCGGTGGGCTACACGCTCGACGAGATCCCCAACGACATCACGAAGGTCACCCCGGCCTCGTTCGAGCCGGCGCTGGACTACGTCGTCGTGAAGATCCCGCGCTTCGCGTTCGAGAAGTTCCCGGCCGCGGACCCCACGCTCACCACCACCATGAAGAGCGTGGGCGAGGTCATGGCGCTGGGCCGCTCGTTCGGCTCCGCACTGCTCAAGGCGATGCGCTCGCTCGAACAGTCCGGCAGCGAGTTCGACTTCTCCGCGCGCGTGGACCTCTCCGAGCCGGGTGTGCGGGAGGAGCTGCGTGCGTCGCTGGCGCACCCCACGGTGGAACGCATCCACTCGGTGCGGCTCGCGCTGGCGTCCGGGATGAGCGTCGAGGAGGTCTTCGAGGCGTCCTGGATCGACCCCTGGTACCTCGAGCAGATCCTCGAGCTGCAGGACGTCGCGGACGCCGTCGCCGCGGCCCCCGCGCTCACGGCGGAGCTGCTGCGCGAGGCGAAGGAGACCGGCCTCTCGGACGCGCAGATCGCCCGCCTGCGGCACCTCGACGAGTCCGTGGTCCGCGGCGTGCGCCACGCGCTCGGTCTGCACCCCGTGTACAAGACCGTCGACACCTGCGCCGGTGAGTTCGAGGCGAAGACCCCGTACCACTACTCGAGCTACGAGGAGGAGACCGAGGTCTTGCCGCGTGAGCGGGAGGCGGTGCTCATCCTGGGCTCGGGGCCCAACCGGATCGGCCAGGGCATCGAGTTCGACTACTCCTGCGTCCATGCGACGCTGGCCCTGCGTGAGGCCGGCTACGAGACCGTCATGGTCAACTGCAACCCGGAGACGGTCTCGACGGACTACGACACGGCCGACCGCCTCTACTTCGAGCCGCTCACCTTCGAGGACGTCTACGCCGTGTACCAGGCGGAGCTCGCCGCGGGTCCCGTCGCCGGCGTCGTGTGCACGCTCGGCGGGCAGACCCCGTTGGGCCTGGCCGCGGACCTCAAGGCCGCGGGCGTGCCGGTGCTGGGGACGCAGCCGGAGGCCATCGACCTCGCCGAGGACCGCCGGGAGTTCGGCACCGTCCTCGCCGAGGCCGGCCTCCAGGCCCCGCAGCACGGCACCGCGATCACCGCGGAGGAGGCCGTGGAGATCGCGGAGGGGATCGGCTACCCCGTGCTCGTGCGCCCCTCCTACGTCCTGGGCGGGCGCGGCATGCAGATCGTCTACGACCGCGAGCAGCTGCTGAGCTACATGGCGACGGCCACGGAGGTCTCCGCGGACCGTCCGGTGCTCGTCGACCGGTTCCTCGAGGACGCCATCGAGATCGACGTCGACGCGCTCTACGACGGCGAGGACGTCTACATCGGCGGCATCATGGAGCACATCGAGGAGGCCGGCATCCACTCCGGCGACTCGGCCTGCATCCTGCCCCCGCTCACGCTGGGCGAGGCGGTGCTGGAGCAGGTCCGGGCCGCCACCGCGCGGATCGCCGCCGGCACCGGCGTGCGCGGCCTGCTCAACATGCAGTTCGCCGTCTCCGCGGACGTGCTCTACGTCATCGAGGCCAACCCGCGGGCCTCCCGCACGGTGCCCTTCGTCTCGAAGGCGACGGGTGCGCCGCTGGCCAAGGCCGCCGCGCTGCTCGCGGCGGGCCGCTCCATCGCGGACCTGCGCGGCAGCCTGCTGCCGGCCTCCGGCGACGGCTCCCGCCTGCCGCTCACCCACCCCGTCGCGGTGAAGGAGGCCGTGCTGCCCTTCCGCCGCTTCCGCACCGTGGACGGCAAGGCGGTCGACTCCGTGCTCGGACCGGAGATGCGCTCCACCGGTGAGGTGATGGGCATCGCCCCGACCTTCCCGCAGGCCTTCGCGAAGGCGATGCTGGGCGCGGGCACGGCGCTGCCGACCACGGGCGCGGTGTTCGTCTCCGTCGCCGACCGTGACAAGCGGGCGCTCGTGCTCCCCGTCAAGCAGCTCGCCGACCGCGGCTTCGAGATCGTCGCGACGGCCGGCACGGCCGGGGTGCTGCAGCGCTACGGCATCGAGGTGCAGACGGTGGCGAAGAACTTCGAGGCGGCCGCCGGCGAGCGGACCGTCATCGACGACATCGTCTCCGGCCGGTTCGGCCTCGTCGTCAACGTGCCCGGCGGCCGCGCCGAGCGCGCCGACGGCTACGAGATGCGCGCCGCGGCCACCTCCTCCGCGGTGCCGCTGCTCACGACCGTGGCGGAGTTCGCGGCCGCGGTCTCGGCCATCGAGTCCATCCGCAGCGGGGACGCGGACGTGCGCTCCCTGCAGGACTGGGCCGTGGACGCGGACTGGGCCCCGGCGGCGAGCGGCGCATGAGCGGCGCACCCGCCCGCCTGCGGACCGCCCTCCTCGGCAGCCCGCTCTGCGTGGGCCTCGACCCGCACCCCGGCGAGCTCGCCTCCTGGGGTCTGCCGGACACGCCGGCGGGCGCCCGCGAGTTCTCCCTGCGTCTGCTGGGGGCCGTGGGCGCCTCCGGCCGGTGCCGGGTGGTGAAGCCGCAGGTCGCGCTCTACGAGCGGTTCGGCTCCCGCGGCTTCGCGGTGCTCGAGGAGGTCCTCGCGGCCGCTCGCGAGGCGGGCCTGTTCGCCATCGCGGACGCCAAGCGCGGGGACATCGGCTCGACCATGGCCGGCTACGCCTCCGCCTGGCTCTCGCACGAGTCGCCGCTGCAGGCGGACGCGGTGACCGTCTCGCCGTACCTCGGGTTCGGCTCGCTCGCTCCGGTCTGCGAGGCGGTGACGGAGTTCGACGGCATGGCGTTCGTCCTCGCGCTCACCTCGAACCCGTCCGGTCCGCAGGTCCAGCACGCCCGCACCGCGGACGGCGGATCCGTCGCCGGGACGGTGGTCGCCGAGGCCGCGGCGGCCAACGCCGTAGCGTCCGCGCCCCGCCTCGGGCTCGTCGTGGGGGCCACGGTGGGCGGGGCCGCACGGGAGCTCGGGATCGGCCTGGCGGACTTCGCCGGACCGATCCTCACCCCCGGCTACGGGGCCCAGGGCGCGAGCGCGGAGGATCTCCGCGCGCTGTTCGGCGAGGCCGGGGCGCAGGGCCGCCTGGCGGTCAACAGCTCGCGCGGGATCAGCGGCCTCGGCCCCTCGGACTCCGCGCTCCGGGAGGGGATCGTCCGCGCGGCGGATGACCTGGCGGCGGCGCTGGGCGTAGACTGAGCGGCAACCGCACAGCTCCACGCTCATCCACCACCTCACCAAGGAGACTGAAGCCGTGGCACTTCCGGATCTGACCCCGCAGGAGAGGGAAGCCGCACTGCACAAGGCGTTCGCGGCCAGGCAGGCGCGCGCCGCAGTGAAGACGGCCCTCAAGAACGGCGAGACCACGCTGTCGGACGTCCTCGCACGTGCGTCCGGCGACGAGGCGCTCGAGAAGATGAAGGTCCACGACCTGCTGAGGTCGATGCCGAAGGTGGGGGACCGGCGCGCCGCCGCCCTCATGGAGGAGTACGGCATCGCCGCCTCCCGGCGGATCAAGGGGCTGGGCGTCCATCAGCGCGCGCGCCTCCTCGAGCACTTCGAGGGCGCGTAGGCGCTTCCGCTTCCCGAGAGACAGGCCGAATGACACGACTGACAGTACTGGCGGGCCCCACCGCCGTGGGCAAGGGGACCGTCAGCTCCTACATCCGCGAGCACTACCCCCAGGTCTGGTTCTCCGTCTCCGCCACCACTCGCGCCCCGCGCCCGGGTGAGGTCGACGGGGTCCACTACCACTTCCTCAGCGAGGAGGAGTTCGACCGGATGGTCGAGTCCGGGAGCCTGCTCGAGTACGCCGTGGTGCACGGCCGCCACCGCTACGGCACGCCGCGCGCCGCCGTGGAGGAGGAGATCGCGCGGGGCGGGTCCCCGCTGCTGGAGATCGACCTGCAGGGGGCCCGGCAGGTGCGGGAGGCGATGCCCGAGGCGCTGTTCGTCTTCCTCGCCCCGCCCAGCTGGGAGGAGCTGGTCCGCCGGCTCGTGGGACGCGGCACGGAGACCGCCCAGGAGCAGGAGCGCAGGCTCGCCTCCGCGAAGGTGGAGCTGGCGGCCGAATCCGAGTTCGACCGCACCGTCGTCAACACCGACGTGAGCACAGCCGCGCGTGAGATAGTAGAATTGATGGGCTTGCAGCCGCAGACAACGAGGGAGAACCCGTGACCAGTACGCCCGAGGGAATCACCAACCCGCCGATCGACGATCTGCTCGACGTCACCGAGTCGAAGTACGAGCTCGTCGTCGAGGGCTCGCGCCGCGCGCGCCAGATCAACGCCTACTACGCCCAGCTCCAGGAGGGGCTGCTGGAGAACGTGGGCCCCCTCGTGACGCCGGAGCCCAACGAGAAGCCCCTCTCCATCGCCTTCCGCGAGATCCACGAGGGCAAGATCATCATGCGGGAGCCCACCGAGGCGGACTTCGCCCCCGTGGAGGAGCCCGTGTTCGCCGACGACTACGGCTTCGCGGACGCGCTGGGCGGCGAGACCCTCGACGCCTTCCCCGCGGCGGAGGACACGGACACCGCGGCCGGCGACTCGATGTGAGGATCGTCCTCGGAGTCGCCGGGGGCATCGCCGCGTACAAGGCGGCGCACGTCCTGCGGGGGCTGAAGGAGCGCGGACACGAGGTGCGGGTCGTCCCCACCCGGGCCGCGCTCCGGTTTGTCGGCGCTCCCACCTGGGAGGCCCTGAGCGGCCAGCCGGTCTCCGTCGACGTGTTCGAGCGCGTCGACGAGGTCGAGCACGTCCGGGTGGGCCACGAGGCCGATCTGGTGGTGCTCGCGCCCGCGACGGCGGACCTGCTGGCCCGGGCGCGCACCGGCATGGCCGACGACATGCTCACCGCGACGCTGCTCACCGCCACGTGCCCGGTGGTGGCCGCCCCCGCCATGCACACGCAGATGTGGGAGCACCCGGCCACGGCGGAGAACGTGGCCGTGCTGCGCTCCCGCGGTTGGACCGTCATCGAGCCCGCCTCCGGCCGGCTCACCGGCGCGGACTCCGGGCCCGGCCGCCTGCCGGAGCCGGAGGAGATCGTCGCGGCCGCACTCGCGGCGGTCGCAGACGCTCCCGCACCGCAGCCGGCAGAGCCCCCGGCCCCACCCGGCCCGCTGTCCGGCCTCATGGTCGCCGTCTCCGCAGGCGGCACCCGCGAACCGCTGGACCCGGTGCGCTTCCTGGGCAACCGCTCCTCCGGCAAGCAGGGCGTCGCACTCGCGGCGGCCTCGGCCGCCGCCGGTGCGGAGGTGGTCCTCGTGAGCGCCAACGTGGACACGGCCGTCCTGTCCGCGCTTCCCGCCGGGGTGCGGGTGGAAGAGGTCGAGACCACCCAGGAGCTGCAGGCCGCCATGTCCGGCTGTCAGTCCGACGCGGACGTGATCATCATGGCCGCCGCCGTCGCCGACTACCGGCCCGCGGCCGCGGCGGACCACAAGATGAAGAAGACCGGGGGTGCCCTGGGCCTCGACCTGGTGGAGAACCCGGACGTGCTCGCGGGCCTCGTCGCGGACCGCGAGGCGGGGCGGGCGCGCAGCGCGCAGACGCTCGTGGGCTTCGCGGCGGAGACGGGCAGCCCGGAGAAGCCGGCCGCCGTCTATGCGCAGGAGAAGCTGCTCCGCAAGGGCTGCGACCTGCTCGTGTTCAACGACGTCTCCGGCGACCGTGCCTTCGGCGCCGATTCGAACGAGGTCACCGTCTACCGCCCTGCGCAGGGCCGGGCGGAGGTCGTCGCCTCGGCCGCGGGCACCAAGCGCCAGGTGTCGGAAGAAGTCATCGCCGCGATCGCGGCGGTCCGCAATCGTTAGGATGACCCGGTGACCACATCACCTCTGCGCCAGTTCACCTCGGAATCCGTCACGGAAGGGCACCCGGACAAGATCTGCGACCAGATCTCCGATGCCGTCCTCGACGAGCTCATCCGCCAGGACCCGGATGCCAAGGTCGCCGTCGAGACGATGGTGACCACCGGTCTGGTCCACGTCGCCGGCGAGATCAACACGAGCGCCTACGCGGACATCGCGGGCATCGTGCGCCGCACCATCACGGACATCGGCTACGACTCCTCGGAGAAGGGCTTCGACGGCCACTCCTGCGGCGTCTCCGTGTCCGTGGGGGAGCAGTCCAGCGACATCAACTCCGGTGTGACGCTGTCCTACGAGCGGCGCACCGGGGCGGACACCGGCGACTACACGACCTCCCTGGGCGCCGGCGACCAGGGCCTCATGTTCGGCTATGCGGACAGTTCCACGGACGTCCTCATGCCGCTGCCCATCCACCTCGCCCACCGTCTCTCGGAGCGCCTCACCCACGTGCGCAAGGCCGGCATCCTCCCGGACCTGCGGCCGGACGGCAAGACACAGGTGACGATCGGCTACGACGGGGAGACCCCCGTGACGATCGAGGCCGTGGTGGTCTCCACCCAGCACGGCCTCGGCTACAGGGACGACCAGGGCGGACTGCGGGAGGCCCTGCACG
The DNA here is from genome assembly GCF_039531405.1 of Brevibacterium salitolerans. Taxonomy (NCBI): domain Bacteria; kingdom Bacillati; phylum Actinomycetota; class Actinomycetes; order Micrococcales; family Brevibacteriaceae; genus Brevibacterium; species Brevibacterium salitolerans. The sequence continues at coordinate 631,080 of NZ_BAAAPZ010000002.1, forward strand.
AACACGTCATCGACCCGGTGCTCGACACCGTCGATCTCGACCGCTCCGGGACCCAGCACTTCATCAACCCGGCCGGTCCGTTCATCACCGGCGGCCCCATGGGCGACGCGGGGCTCACGGGACGCAAGATCATCGTCGACACCTACGGCGGCTACGCCCGTCACGGCGGCGGTGCGTTCTCCGGCAAGGACCCCTCGAAGGTGGACCGCTCGGCCGCCTACGCCATGCGGTGGGTGGCGAAGAGCATCGTCGCCGCCGGCCTCGCGGCACGCGCGGAGGTGCAGGTGGCCTACGCGATCGGCGTGGCGGAGCCCGTGGGGCTCTATGTCGAGACCTTCGGCACGGAGACGGTGGCCCCGGAACGCATCGTCGCGGCGGTGCGTGAGGTGTTCAACCTCCGTCCCGCGGCGATCATCCGCGATCTGGAGCTGCTGCGGCCGGTCTACCGGGAGACGGCGGCCTACGGGCACTTCGGCCGGACGGGCGAGGGCTTCACCTGGGAGACGACCGCCCGGGCGGCGGAGCTCGCGCGGCTCGCCGCCTGAGTCCGGCGAGGATGGACGAGCCGCTGCCGCTCGACCTGCCGGCACCTGCCGTCGCGGCGGGGGTGCGGCTGCGCGGGGGAGCGGAGCCCGCGGAGGAGCTGCCGGTGGCGCAGGTGCTCCTGGAGGCGAGCGTCCCCCACCTCGCACGCCCCTTCGACTACGGGGTCCCGGCGACGCTGGACGCGGAGGCGGTCCCGGGGGTGCGCGTCCGCGTGCGCTTCTCCGGCCGGCTGGTGTCCGGGTTCCTCGTCTCCCGCAGCACGGAGACCGCGCACACGGGCGAGCTCGCTCCGCTGGAGCGCGTCGTGTCCGCCCTGCCCGTCCTCACCCCGGCGGTGCTCGCACTGCTGCAGGCGGTCGCGGACCGCTGGGCAGGCACTCTCCCGGACGTCCTCCGCCTGGCCGTTCCCGCCCGGCACGCCGCAGGGGAGCGGTCCGCGCTCGCGGCGCAGGCACCCGCACCGCCGGAGGAGCTGAGCCGGCCGGAGAGGCGGACCGAGAGCTTTCCCGTGCCGGCGGACCAGACGGCGGACGTCCATGCGTTCATCGCGGCACTCGGGGAGTGGGCCGCTGCCCGCTCCGAGGCGGAGGGCTCCGCGCCGCCGCGCGCGGCAGCCGCACTCACGCCCGGCGACGAGCCCGGGACCGGCTGGATCGGCGTGGGGCTCGCAGCCGCAGCGGCCGTGCTGGCGGCCGGGCGCTCGGTGCTGTGGGTCGTCCCGGACCATCGTGAGCTCACCGCGCTCACGGCGCGCCTGGGGCCGCTGGGTCCGCTGACGGTGCGTCTCTCCGCGGACCAGGGGCCCCAGGCGCGATGGTCGGCCTGGGTGCGCGCGCACACCGGTGCGGCGCGCCTGGTGATCGGCACGCGGGCGGCGTCGCTGGCCTCTCTCCCGGACCTCGGCCTCGTGCTGCTCCTCGAGGACGGGAGCGACCACTACGCGGAACCGCGCGCCCCCTATCCGCACGCGCGTGAGATCTGTCTCCTGCGCTCACGACTGCAGGACGCGGCCCTCCTGCTGTTGGGCACAGACCGGACGGTGGAGGTGCAGCGGCTGGCGGAGAGCGGCTGGCTGGCCTCGCTGGAGCGCGGCAGGGCGGAACGGCGGGAGACCGCACCCCTCGTCCTCATCCCGCGCGCGGAGTCGGCGGCGGAGAGGATGCCCCCGGACGTGTTCGAGGTCATCCGCGACGCGCTGGGCCGCTCCAAGCGGGAGACGGCGGTGGGTCCCGTGCTCGTGCAGGTGCCGCGCGCCGGCTACCTGCCCGTCGTCGCGTGCGCCCGCTGCGGAGACCTGCTCGTGTGCCCGCGCTGTGAGGCGCACCTGTCCGCCGCCGGTCCCACCGGTCCCTTCGCCTGCGCCCGGTGCGGACTCCGCACCGGGCACGCGCAGTGCGGGCGATGCCGCTCCGAGCGCTTCCGCGCCGTGGTGCGCGGGGTGGAGCGCACCGTCGAGGAGCTCAACCGGGCGTTCTCCGGCTTCCCCGTCCTGCGGTCCGCGGGGGAGGAGATCCTCCACAGCGTGCCGGACGAGCCCTCCGTCGTGGTGGCGACGACCGGTGCGGAGCCCTATGCCGAGGGCGGCTATGCGGCGGCGGTGCTGCTGGACACCCTGTGGCCGGGGCCGGGCCTCGACGGGATCGAACGCGCGGTGAGCCGGCGTCTGCGCGCGCTCTCGCTCGTGCGCGCGGCCTCCCACGGCGGCCGCGCGCTCGTGCTGGACGACACGCCGGCGGTGGTGCGCACGCTCCAGACCTTCGATCCCGTGGGCGCGGCGGCCGCGGTGCTGGCCGACCGGCGTGCCACCCGCCTGCCGCCCGCCGTGCGGACGCTGCAGCTGCGCGGCGAGCGCCGCGACGTCACGGCCTTCCTCGCGGAGGTCGAGGCGCAGGTGCCGGCGGCGCTGCGCCTGCTGCTGACGGAGGAGGAGCCCCACAGCAGGCTCCTCGCCTTCGACTACGGCTATGCCGCGGAGGTGTGCGCGGCGGTGCGGGCGGTCTCCCTGCGGCGCTCTGCGGCCGGCGAGCCGATCGTGCGCCACGTCGTGGACCCGCACCGGGCGCTGTGAGTGCGGCCGACTGCGTAGAATCGGCCGGGTGAGAATCGCCTTCGCCGGAACCCCCGCAGTCGCCGTACCCGCACTGAGAGCCCTCGCGGCCTCGGACCATGAGATCGTCGCGGTGCTCACGCGGCCGGATGCGCCCGTGGGGAGGAAGCGGGTGCTCACCCCCAGCCCTGTGAAGAGCGCGGCGGCGGAGCTGGGGCTGCGCGTCCTCGAGGCGGAGCGCCTCCGCGGCGAGGTGCTCATGGAGCTCGAGGGCCTCGACCTGGACGCCGTCGCCGTCGTGGCCTACGGCGGCATCGCCGGTCCCCGTGCGCTGCGTGCCGCGCGTGCCGGCTGGTTCAACCTCCACTTCTCCCTGCTGCCCCAGTGGCGGGGTGCCGCACCCGTCCAGCGTGCGCTCATGGCCGGTCAGACGCGCTCCGGGCTCACGGTGTTCCGCATCGACGAGGGCATGGACACCGGTCCCGTGCTGCTCCAGCGGGAGCTGCCGCTGCCGGAGGCGGACGCCGGCAGCGTCCTCGCGGAGTACGCGGAGGCGGGTGCGGGGCTCCTCGTGGAGGCCTTCGACGCGCTGGCCGCAGGCACGGCGGACCCGCAGCCGCAGACGGGGGCCGCCACCCATGCGGCGAAGATCGATCCCGCCGAGGCCCGCCTGGACCTCGGCGCCCCCGCCGCATCCGTGCTCGCGCGGTACCGCGGAGTGAGCCCCGCCCCCGGTGCATGGGTGGAGAAGGACGGGAAGCGCACCAAGCTCGCCGGGCTCACCGCCGCGCCGGCGGGCGCTCCCGTACCCGCGCCCGGCCGCCTGGAGCCGTGGGAGGAGGCCGCCGTGCTGGGCACCGGCGGGGGAGCCGTGCGCGTCGCGCGCGTCCAGCCCTTCGGCAAGCCCATGATGGACGCCTCCGCCTTCCTCCGCGGGCACGGCCCCGTGCAGTTCGACATGCTGGCAGCGGCATCCACCGAGTCAGCCGCATCCACTGAGACAGAGGAGGCCTGAGATGGCGCAGCAGCGGGCACAGCGCGGCCGGCACGGCCGGGACGAGTGGCGCGGCAGGGGCGAACGGCGGGAGTCGCCGCGGAGGCCCCGGACCGCACGCGAGGTCGCGCTCACCGTCCTGCGCGAGGTGGAGGACGCCGATGCCTACGCGAACCTCCTGCTGCCGGGGCGGCTGCGGAACGCGGAGCTGAGCCCCCGCGACGCCTCGCTCGCCACGGAACTCACCTACGGCACCCTGCGCATGCAGGGCCTCTACGACGCGGTCGTCCGCGCGGCTGCGGACAGGGACCCCGCGGATCTCGACCCGCTCACCCGGCAGGCGGTGCGGATGGGTGCTCACCAGCTGCTGAGCATGCGCATCGCGGACCACGCGGCGGTCTCGGAGACGATCGACGCGCTCCGCGCACTGGGCGGCGCACGCGCCTCCGGTCTCACGAACGCCGTCCTCCGGCGGGTGGCGGAGGCCTCCGCGGAGGAATGGCTGGAACGGCTCACCGCCGGGGCGGGGGAGACGGAGGTCCGCGCGCTGCGCACCTCCCATCCGGGCTGGATCGTGCGGGCGCTGGCACTGGCCCTGCGCAGGCACCGCCGCCCGGACGCCGAGGACGGCGGCCTCGACCGCCTCCTGACCGCGGACAACACCCCTGCCCGGGTGACGCTCGCCGCCCTGCCCGGCCTCGCGGATCCGGACGAGATCGCCGCCGGCGCCGGGCACCGGGGCGCGCTCTCCCCGCTGGCGGTCGTCCTGGAGTCCGGTGACCCCCGAGAGGTGGACGGGGTGGCCGAGGCCCGCGTGCGGGTGCAGGACGAGGGCTCGCAGCTCATCGCCCTCGCTCTCGCCGAGGCGAGCATGCAGGCCGATGCCGAGGACGAGGCGGCGGAGGGCCCGCGCTGGCTCGACCTCTGCGCAGGCCCCGGCGGCAAGACCGCCGTGCTCGGCGCGCTCGCGGCCCAGCTGGGCGGCTCCGTCGACGCCGTGGACTCCTCCGCACACCGGGCCCGCCTCGTCCGCGATTCCGTGCGCGCGAGTGCGGACGCCGTCGCGGTCTCGCAGGCGGACGGCCGCGAGTTCGCCGCGGCCCGCCCCGGTCGCTACTCCGGTGTGCTCGTGGACGCGCCGTGCTCCGGCCTCGGCGCACTCCGCCGGCGCCCCGAGGCGCGCTGGCGCAGGCGCCCGGAGGACATCGCCGCACTCGCCCCCGTGCAGCGCGGGCTGCTCTCCGCGGCTCTCGAGGCCTGCCGCCCCGGCGGCGTCGTCGCCTACTCGACGTGCTCGCCGCACTGGGCGGAGACGGGCGTCATCGTCGACGAGGTGCTCGCGGACGTCGAGAACCTCGAGGTCCTCGACGCGGCCGCAGTGCTCGCGCGCGTCACCGGCGGGGACGCGGACTCCTTCGCCTCGGCCCCGCGGGCGGGCGGGAGGTTCGCCCAGCTGTGGCCGGACGTCCACGGGACGGACGGCATGTTCCTCGCGCTGCTGCGGAGGAAGCGGGACTGAGCGGGGCCGGAGAGGCAGGCGGAGCGCGCGGAGCCGGTAGGATCTCCAGCCGTGGGCATTCACATCAATCCGAGCATCCTGTCAGCCGACTTCTCCGACCTGCGGACCGAGCTGGGGCGCATCAGCACCGCGGACATGGCGCACGTGGACGTCATGGACAACCACTTCGTCCCCAACCTCACCTTCGGCCCGCCCGTGGTCGAGCGGATCCGGGCCGTGTCGCCGATCCCGCTCGACGCACACCTCATGATCGCCGACCCCGACCGCTGGGCACCGGTCTATGCGGACCTGGGCTGCGCGTCCGTGACCTTCCACCTGGAGGCCGCGGCCGCCCCGGTGCGGCTCGCCCGTGAGCTGCGGGCGCTGGGTGCCCGCGCGAGCGTGGCGGTGAAGCCGGCCACTCCCGTCGAGCCCCTCCTCGACCTCCTCCCGGAGTTCGACCAGGTGCTCGTCATGACGGTGGAGCCGGGCTTCGGCGGACAGAAGTTCCTCGACGTGTGCCTGCCCAAGATCACCCGCCTGCGCCGGGCCATCTCCGCGGAGGGCCTCGACGTGGCCCTCCAGGTGGACGGCGGGGTCTCCGAGGCCACGGTGGACCGCGTGGTGGATGCGGGCGCGAACGTGCTGGTGGCGGGTTCGGCCGTCTACGCCGCGGACGACGCCGCGGCCGCCGTCGCCTCACTCCGCGGACGCGCGGAGGCGCGCGCGGGGGCCTGAGCGTACCCTGGGCACGTGCACATCCTCGACCTCCTCAACACCCCCGTCTTCACGCTCGGCTCCGTGCCGGTGCCGTGGTCCGATCTGCTCGGGAACATCGCGGCGATCGCGACGGTGTTCCTCGCGCTGCGGCGGAACATCCTCTCCTGGCCGGTGCAGATCGCCGGCTCGATCCTCCTGCTGAGTGCCAGCATCGGCGCGGGGCTGGGCGGCAACGCCTCCCGGCAGGTGGTCATCATCGCCGCGGCGATCTGGGGCTGGACCCGCTGGAAGGCCGCGAAGGAGGAGGCCGGGGAGGTCCAGGTCCGCTGGGGTACCTGGACGGAGCGCATCGTCCTCGTCCTCGTGCTGGGGCTCGGCACCCTGGGGTTCGGCGCGCTCCTGGACTGGGGCGGCTGGTCGTGGAACCCCTACCCGGACGCCTACATCTTCATCGGCTCGCTCGTGGCGATGGTGGCGCAGGGCCGGGCCATCGTGGAGTTCTGGCTCGTGTGGCTGGCGGTGGACCTCGTGGGCATCCCGCTCGCGGTCTCCGGCGGCCTGCTGTTCTCCGGCGCCGTCTACCTCGTCTTCCTCGTGATGGTCGTCATGGGCATCGTCGACTGGAGCCGCCGGTCCCGCCAGCGCATCTCCTCGCCGCACGAGATCGCGTCCGACATCTCCCGCCCGGATCCGGAGTGACGGCCCCGGATCCCGCGTGACGGCCCCGGCTCACACAGCCGTGCCGGTCTGGACTACCCTGGCCGTGTGAAGGACTTCGACTCTCTCTACGCCGAACTCGCTGAGAAGGCGCGCACCAGGCCCACCGGATCGTCCACCGTCGCGGAGCTCGACGCGGGCGTCCACCAGATCGGCAAGAAGATCGTGGAGGAGGCCGCGGAGGTCTGGATGGCCGCGGAGTACCAGAGCGACGAGGAGCTCGCGGAGGAGATCTCGCAGGAGCTCTACCATCTGCAGGTGATGATGCTCGCCCGCGGGCTCACCCCTGCGGACGTCTACCGCTTCCTCTGACCGCCCCCACTTCCTCCGCATCCGCGGACGGGCAGGGGAGCCGCCCCGGTTCCGCCGACCGCCCCGTCCGCCTCCCGCCCGCCCCCAGGAGCCCACACATGCTGCGCATCGCCGTCCCCAACAAGGGCGCACTCTCCGAATCCGCCACCACCATGCTGCGCGAGGCGGGATACTCGCTCCGCACCAGCGCCAAGACCCTCGTGAGCCGTGACGCGGACGCCGGCATCGAGTTCTTCTACCTCCGCCCCCGCGACATCGCGGTGTACGTGGGCGAGGGCATCCTCGACCTCGGCATCACCGGCAGGGACCTGCTGCTGGAGTCCGAGGCCTCCGCGGGTGAGATCCTGCCGCTGGGCTTCGGCCGCTCGCGCTTCCACTACGCCGCGCGCGCCGGGGCCTTCTCCTCGATCGACGAGCTCGCCGGCCGCACGATCGCCACGAGCTACCCCGTCCTCGTCGCCCAGGACCTCGCCGCGCGTGGCCTCGACGCCCGCACCGTGAGCCTCGACGGGGCCGTGGAGGTGTCGATCGAGCTGGGTGTGGCGGATGCGATCGCGGACGTCGTGGAGACCGGCACGACGCTGCGCCAGGCCGGCCTCGAGACGTTCGGCGAGCCGCTCATGCACTCCGAGGGGGTGCTCATCTCCCGGCACGCCCGCGAGGAGCTCTCCGCCGAGGCGCAGATCGTCGTCCGCCGCATCGAGTCCGTCATGGTGGCCCGCAGCTACGTGCTCATCGACTACGACATCCGCACCTCGCAGCTCGCGGACGCCGTGGCCGTCACCCCGGGCTTCGAGAGCCCCACCGTCTCGCCCATGCGCGATCCGGAGTGGGTGGCCGTCCGCTCGATGGTCTCCGTGTCCCAGCAGCACGCCGTCATGGACCGCCTCTACGAGGTGGGCGCCCGTGCCATCCTCGTCACCTCGATCGCGGCCTGCCGTGTCTGAGGAGCCGAGGCCGGAGGAGGCGGAGCTCGTGATCCGTCCGCGCCAGGTCCGGATCATGGGCCTGGTGCTCGCTCCCGTCGTCGTGCTGGCCTTCGTCGCGGCCTCCGTCGCCTTCAGCGTGCGGGAGTTCCCCGGCTGGCGGCCGGAGGTCGATCCCGTCTGGATGACGGGCCTCGGCGTCCTGCTGGCGGCCGCGCTCCTGCGGTTCGCGTCGATGTGCGCCCGGGCGCGCCCGGAGGGCCTGTTCGTCCGGAACCTCCTGCGCGCGCGGACCTACGACTGGAACCAGATCGTGGGGCTGACCTACTCCGCCCGCAGCGGCGACTCGTGGGCCCGCATCGACCTCGTCGACGGCACCACCGCGGCGGTCATGGCGATCCAGACCGCGGACGGCGCGCGGGCGGAGGCCGCGGCGGAGCGCCTGCGCACACTGATAGACCACCACCTGCCCTCTGGAGGAGACTCGTGAGCATTCCCACCACACCCCGCACCGCCGGCCCGCTGGCCGGCACCCTCGTCGTCGACCTCTCCCGCGCGCTGGCCGGCCCCCACGCGGGTCAGATGCTGGGCGATCAGGGCGCCCGCGTCATCAAGGTCGAGACCCCGGGCTCCGGCGACGACTCGCGCAGCTGGGGACCGCCCTTCGTCGGCCCCGAGGAGCAGCCGGAGTCCACCTACTTCCTCTCCTGCAACCGGAACAAGGAGTCCATCGCGCTGGACCTCAAGAGCGAGGACGGCAAGGAGGTCCTCACCGGTCTCGTCCGCCGTGCGGACGTCCTCATCGAGAACTTCCGCACCGGCGTGCTGGAGCGGCTGGGCTTCTCCACCGCCGCGCTCATGGAGCTCAACCCGCGCCTCGTCGTCCTCTCCATCACCGGGTTCGGCCACGACGGGCCCGAGGCCGCGCGCGCCGGCTACGACCAGATCGCCCAGGGCGAGGGCGGGCTCATGTCGCTCACCGGCTCCGGGCCCGGCGACATGCAGCGCGTGGGCGTGCCGATCGCGGATCTCCTGGCCGGCATCCACGGCGCCTACGGCGTGCTCGCCGCACTGCTGGAGCGCGAGCGCACCGGCCGCGGCAAGATCGTCCGCACCTCGCTCATCGCCGGCATGGTGGGCGTCCACGCCTTCCAGGGCACCCGGGCGACCGTGGCCGGGATGACCCCGGAGCCGGGCGGCAACCACCACGCCACGCTCGCGCCCTACGGCCTGTTCTCCTGCCGGGACGGCGCGGTGCAGATCTCGGTGGGCAACGAGAAGATGTGGACGCGGTTCTGCGAGGCGTTCGGCCTCGACCCGGCCGCCCCCGGCTTCGAGGACAACGGCTCCCGCTTCGCCCACCGCGACCGGCTCATCGAGGTCATCGAGGGCGTCTTCGCGGACTACGACGGCGAGGAGCTGCTGGCCAAGCTCGACGCCGCCGGCATCCCCGCCGGCGTGGTGCGCACGCTGCCGGAGGTCTACGCCTGGGACCAGGCGCTCTCGCAGGGCCTGAAGATCACCGCCGAGCACACCTCGGCGGGCTCCATCGACCTGCCCGGACCGCCGCTGCGCTTCTTCGACGCCACGGAGGCCGGCGAGCGGGAGACCACGGTCACCGAGCATCTGGCCCCGCCGCGCCTGTCCGAGCACGAATCCGTCATCCGCAGCTGGCTGGAGGACTGACATGGCCAAGCGACTCAGCTCACGCGAGCTCATCGACATGGTCGTCGACACCGGGAGCTTCGTCTCCTGGGATTCCACCCCCATCGTCCCCGGCGCCGGCGTGAGCGAGGAGTACGCCTCCGAACTCGCCGCGGCACAGGAGAAGTCCGGGGTGGACGAGGCCGTCGTCACCGGCGAAGGGCTCATCCACGGCCGCCGCGTCTGCGTCATCGCCTGCGAGTTCCGGTTCCTCGCCGGCTCGATCGGGGTGGCGGCCGCGCAGCGGCTCGTCGAGGCGTTCGAGCGCGCCACGATGGAGGGCCTGCCGGTGCTCGCGGGACCGGCCTCCGGCGGCACCCGCATGCAGGAGGGCACGGTCGCGTTCCTCTCCATGGTGAAGATCACGGCGGCCGTCACGGCCCACAAGCGCGCGGGACTGCCGTTCCTCGTCTACCTGCGTCACCCCACCACCGGCGGCGTGTTCGCCTCCTGGGGCTCGCTGGGCCACGTGACGGTGGCGGAGCCGGACGCGCTCATCGGCTTCCTCGGCCCGCGCGTCTTCGAACAGCTCTACGGCAAGGAGTTCCCGGCCGGCGTGCAGTCCGGCGAGAACCTCCAGCGCCGGGGCCTCATCGACGCCGTGCTGCCGCCGGAGCGGCTCCACGTCACCGTCTCACGGGTCCTCGAGGTGCTGCTGGGTGCGCGCGAGCTCCCGGCGGCGGTGCCGGATCCGGACTCCCGGCCGCACGAGCCGGACGAGCGCCCCGCGTGGGACGTCATCACGGCCTCGCGGCGGGCGGAGCGGCCGGGCGTCCGTGACCTGCTGCGCCACGGCGCCACTCACGTCCTCCCGCTGCGCGGCACGGGCGAGGGGGAGAAGGACCCCGGTCTGCTGCTGGCGCTGGCACGGTTCGGCTCCGCCCCGTGCGTGGTGCTGGGCCAGGACCGCTTCCGCCAGGACCGGCGCGAGCCCATGGGCCCGGCCGCCCTGCGCGAGGCCCGCCGCGGCATGCGCCTGTCCGCGGAGCTGGGCATCCCGCTGGTGACGATCATCGACACCCCCGGTGCGGCGCTGTCGAAGGAGGCCGAGGAGGGCGGCATGGCGGGCGAGATCGCGCGCAGCCTCGCGGACCTCATCAACCTGTCCGCCCCCAGCGTCTCCGTCATCATGGGCGAGGGCTCCGGCGGCGGTGCGCTCGCGCTCGTCCCGGCGGATCGCGTGCTCTCTGCCCAGAACGGCTGGCTCTCGCCGCTGCCCCCGGAGGGCGCCTCGGCGATCGTCCACCGGGACACCGAGCACGCCGCGGAGATGGCGCAGCAGCAGCAGGTCCAGGCCGCCGCGCTGGAGCGCAGCGGGGTCATCGACCGGATCGTCGCGGAGCCCGTCGACGCCTCCGACGATCCGCGGGGCTTCGTGGAGCGCCTCTCCGCGACACTCGAGTACGAGCTCATCACCCTCATGCGCACTCCGGCCTACCTCCGCCAGGACACCCGGATCGCCAAGTACCGGAGGCTGGGTCTGTGACCGCGGTGCGGGTGATCCCCTGCCTGGACGTCGACGCCGGCCGTGTGGTCAAGGGCGTGAACTTCACGGACCTCCGCGACGCGGGGGACCCGGTGGAGCTCGCGCGCGGCTACGACGCGGCGGGCGCCGACGAGCTCACCTTCCTCGACGTCACCGCGACCACCGGCGACCGGTCGACGACCTATGACATGGTCACCCGCTGCGCGGAGCAGATCTTCATCCCGCTCACGGTGGGCGGGGGAGTGCGCACCGTCGCAGACGTCGACCGGCTGCTGAAGTCCGGTGCGGACAAGGTGGGAGTCAACTCCGCAGCGGTGGCCCGGCCGGAGCTGGTCGCGGAGATCGCCCAGCGGTTCGGCAACCAGGTCCTCGTGCTCTCCGTCGACGCCCGGCGCGTGCCGGCGGGCGAGCCGGGCACGGCCTCGGGCTTCGAGGTCACCACCCACGGCGGCCGCCGGGGGACCGGCATCTGCGCCGTCGAATGGGCGGCACGGGCCGCGGAGCTGGGGGCCGGTGAGATCCTGCTCAACAGCATCGACGCGGACGGCACGAAGGCCGGCTTCGACCTCGAGATGCTCGCCGCAGTGCGCGCGGCGGTGGGCGTGCCGCTCATCGCCTCCGGCGGCGCCGGGGAGCCGGCGCACTTCCCTCCGGCGGTCGCCGCCGGGGCGGATGCGGTGCTGGCGGCCAGCATCCTGCACTTCGGCCAGACCACCGTCGCGGAGATCAAGGAGGCGCTGGCGGATGCCGGACACGAGGTTCGCTGAACTCGCCTTCGACGACCGCGGGCTCGTGCCCGTCGTCGTGCAGGAGACCGCCACGCGGGAGGTGCTCATGCTCGCCTGGGCGGACGCCGAGGCCCTCGCGCTCACGCTCGAGACCGGCCGCGCCACGTACTGGTCGCGCTCCCGGCAGGAGATCTGGGTGAAGGGCGCCACCTCCGGCCACGTGCAGGAGGTCGTGGCGGTCCGCACGGACTGCGACGGCGACACGCTCCTCTACGAGGTCCGGCAGACGGGCCCGGCCTGCCACACCGGCACCGCGACCTGCTTCACGGGAAGGGAAATCCGCGCGCATGACCACGCATCCTGAGGGCGCGCCCGCGCTCACGCCGTCCGCGGAGGAGTTCCGCCGGATGGGCGCACGGCACCGGCTGGTGCCCGTGCACACCACCGTGCTGGCGGACGAGGAGACGCCGCTGAGCCTCTACCGCAGGCTGGCGGAGGGCCGCCCGGGCGGCTTCCTCCTCGAGTCCGCGGAGCAGGGCGCGTGGAGCCGCTACTCCTTCGTGGGCCGCAGCCCCATCGCCACGCTCACGGAGGAGGACGGGGAGGCGATCTGGCTGGGCACGCCGCCGGCGGGACTGCCCACGGGCGGGGATCCCCACGCCGCGCTGAGCGCTGCGCTGGAGCTGCTGCGCGTCGAGGAGCTCGCCGACGGGCTGCCGCCCATGGTCGCCTCCTTCGTGGGCTACCTGGGCTGGGACTCGGTGCGCAGGTTCGAGGACCTGGGTCCGGGCCCGCTGGCGGAGCACCCGGTGCCGGAGCTCTCCCTCTCGATCCCGGGCGATCTCGCGATCCTCGACCACTACACCTCGCGGCTCACGCTCGTGTCCAACGCCGTGAATGTCGACGGGGCGGAGTCCGGCATCGACGCGGCCTATGCGCGTGCCAGCGCGCGGATCGAGGCGATGCTCACGGACCTCGCCGCGCCCCTGCGCTCCTCCGTCGCCGTCCACGGCCTCCCCGACCCGGAGGTGAAGCCGCGCACGCACGCGGACGACTACCTCGCGGCGGTCGCCGAGGCCAAGCGCGAGATCGTGGACGGCGAGATCTTCCAGGTGGTGCTGGGACAGCGCTTCGACTCCTACGTCGACGCCTCCCCGACGGACGTGTACCGCATGCTGCGGACCACGAACCCCAGCCCCTACATGTACCTCCTCGACGTGCCCGTGCCGTCCGGCGGCCCGCTCACCATCGTGGGCTCCTCGCCCGAGGCCCTCGTGACGGTCTCCGGCGGGCGGGTGCGGACCAACCCGATCGCCGGATCCCGCCCCCGCGGCGCGACGCCGGCGGAGGACCGCGCGCTGGCCGCGGACCTCCTGGCGGACGAGAAGGAGCGGGCGGAGCACCTCATGCTCGTCGACCTGGCCCGCAACGACCTCGCGAAGATCAGCCGGCCGGGAACGGTGGACGTCGTGCAATTCATGGAGATCGAGCGCTACAGCCACATCATGCACATCGTCTCCACCGTCACGGGCGAGACCGCCGCCGGCGTCGACGGGGTGGACGTGCTGCGCGCGACCTTCCCGGCCGGCACGCTGTCCGGGGCGCCCAAGCCGCGCGCCCTGGAGATCATCGACAGACTCGAACCGACGGCGCGAGGGGTCTACGGTGGAGTCGTGGGCTATCTCTCCTTCACCGGCGACCTCGACGTCGCGATCGCCATCCGCACCGGCATCATGCGCGAGGGCCTGCTGACCGTGTCCGCGGGCGCCGGCATCGTCGCGGACTCCGATCCCGAGTCCGAGCTGGCGGAGTGCCGGACGAAGGCCACGGCGGTGCTGCGTGCGGCGGCGGCCGCCCAGACGCTGCGCGCGGCCGGAGGGCCGGCATGAGCGCGCTGCTCACCAAGGGCCGCACCGTCGTGCTGCAGCTCGTGCTCGCAGGGGCGCTCTGGTTCCTGTCCGGGCGTCCGTGGACGGCCGAGACCGTCGACCCCGCGACGCAGGTGCCGGGCGTGGCGCAGACGGCGGCCGCGTCCGGGGAGACCGGACACCCGCTGCTCACGGCCGCCGCGGCGGTCCTCGCGGTGTCCTCGCTGCTCCTGGCGATGCTCTCCCGGGTAGGCCGCTACGTGGTGCTGGGGCTGACGGGGCTGACGGGCCTCGGCGCCCTCGCGGTCGGCGCGGCCGCCGCGGGCACCGCTCCCGCCGCCTCCGTCTGGCCGACCGTCGCCGTGGGGGCGCTCACGGTCGTCTTCGCGGTGTGCGCGGCGCGCGCGAGCGGGAGCTGGCAGACCTCCTCGCGCTACGAGCGCTCCGCGGCCGCGCCGGCGGATCCCGAGGAGGATCCCACCGCGGCGTGGGACGCGCTCTCCCGCGGGGAGGACCCGAGCTGAGCGTGTGCCGCGCGCATGCGACAATGGATCCCAGTCCACCCACCTGACCTCATCCCAGGAGAGACATGTCACCCACCGTCCGCAACGGAGCCCACGACCTCGACAAGGCCTCGATCGACTACGCGGCCATCCAGGACCCCGGCCACGGCAACACCGCAGCCGCCTGGACCGGCGTGTTCATCATGCTCGTGGGCATCTGCATCTCGACCTACGGCAACATCGTGGCGTCCCCGGCCGTGTTCTGGGGCGGCGGGGCCGTCGCCGTGGTGGGCCTGCTGGCAGGCTTCGTCATGCGGCTGGCCGGCAAGGGCAAGCCGCGCCGGTGACGGTTCTCGACGCGATCGTCGCCGGGGTGCGGGAGGACCTCGACGCACGCCGGCGGGCACTCCCGCTCGAGGCCGTCCGCGCACAGGCCGAGCAGGCCCCGGCCGTCCGGCCCTTCCCGGCGGACGAGGAGTTCGGCCTCATCTGCGAGGTGAAGCGGTCCTCCCCGTCCAAGGGCGAGCTCGCCGCGATCCCGGACCCGGCGGCGCTGGCGGGCGCCTACGCCCGCGGCGGTGCCGCGGCGATCAGCGTGCTCACGGAGAGCCGCCGGTTCGCGGGCACGCTTGCGGACCTCGACGCCGTCCGCGCCGCCGTGGACGTGCCGGTGCTCCGCAAGGACTTCATGGTCGAGGAGTACCAGTTCCACGAGGCCCGCGCCCACGGTGCGGACATCGTGCTCCTCATCGTCGCCGCGCTCAGCGACGCGCAGCTGGGGGAGTTCCTCGCCCTCAGCCGTGCGCTGGGCATGGCCGCACTGGTCGAGACCCACACCGCGGCGGAGCTCGACCGCGCCCGGGACGCCGGTGCGGAGCTGGTCGGCGTGAACACCCGCAACCTCAAGGACCTGAGCGTGGATCCCGCCCGCTTCCGTCCGCTCGCCGCACATGCGCCAGCCGGCACCCGCCTCGTCGCGGAGTCCGGCGTGAGCGACGCGGACTCCGTCGCGGCGTACGCCGCGGCCGGTGCCGGGCTCGTGCTGGTGGGTGAGGCGCTCGTGAAGGACGGCGATCCCGAGTCCGCCGTCGCCCGGTTCACCGCCGCAGGCGCGGCAGCCGCGTCCGCCCCCACCCAGGAGTGACCACCGAATGACAGACACGTCCATGCCCGAACAGTTCTCGGCTCCCGACTCCGCGCTGCCGCAGGGCCCGCGGTTCGGCGAGTTCGGCGGGCGCTACATCCCCGAGGCGCTGATCCCGGCGTGCGAGGAGATCGGCGAGGCCTTCTCCAAGGCCGTCCTCGACGACGGGTTCCGGGCGGAGTACCGCCGCCTGCTCACCGAGTACGTGGGCCGTCCGAGCCTGCTCACCGAGGCCCCGCGCTTCGCCGAGCACGCCGGCGGGGCCCGGATCCTGCTCAAGCGCGAGGACCTCAACCACACGGGCAGCCACAAGATCAACAACGCCCTGGGCCAGGGCCTGCTCGCCAAGCGGCTGGGCAAGACCCGGCTGATCGCGGAGACGGGGGCGGGGCAGCACGGCGTCGCCACCGCCACGGCCGCAGCGCTGCTGGGCATGGAGTGCCGCATCTACATGGGCGCCGTCGACGTGGAGCGGCAGGCGCTCAACGTGGCGCGGATGCGCCTCCTGGGAGCGGAGGTCACCTCCGTGGCGGCCGGCACCGCCACGCTCAAGGACGCGATCAACGAGACCTTCCGCGACTGGGTGGCCTCCGTGGAGTCCACCCACTACGTGTTCGGCACGGTGGCCGGGCCGCATCCCTTCCCGCTCATGGTCCGCGAGTTCCAGCGGATCATCGGTCTGGAGGCCCGCGCCCAGGTGCGCGAGCGCACCGGCGCGCTGCCGGACGCGGTCGTGGCGTGCGTGGGCGGCGGCTCGAACGCGATCGGCGCCTTCCACGCCTTCATCGAGGATCCGGGCGTGCGCCTGATCGGCTGCGAGGCAGCCGGGGACGGCATCGACACCCCCCGCCACGCGGCCACGCTCACGAAGGGGACGGTGGGGGTGCTCCACGGAGCCCGCTCGTACCAGCTCCAGGACTCCGACGGGCAGACGCTGGAGAGCCATTCGATCTCCGCGGGCCTCGACTACTCCGGCGTGGGGCCGGAGCACGCGTGGCTGCACGCGAGCGGTCGCGCGGAGTACCGTCCCGTCACGGACGCCGAGGCGATGGACGCCTTCGCCCTCCTGTGCCGCACGGAGGGGATCATCCCGGCCATCGAGAGCTCCCACGCCCTCGCCGGAGCCCTGGCGCTGGGCCGGGAGACCGGACCGGACTCCACCATCCTCATCTGCCTCTCCGGCCGCGGGGACAAGGACGTGACCACCGCCGGACGCTGGTTCGGCTACCTCGACGACGAAGGGGAGCAGAGCGAATGACCACTGCTGACGTGCTCGCGGCCTGCCGCGAGGAGGGCCGTGCCGCGCTCATCGGCTACCTGCCGGTGGGAGCGCCCACGCTCAAGGGATCCCTGGAGGGCGTGCGGGCGCTGGTCGCCGGGGGAGCGGACATCGTCGAGGTGGGCCTGCCCTACACGGACCCCGGCATGGACGGGCCCGTCATCGAGGCGGCGGCCGTGCAGGCGCTGGCGAACGGCACTCGCGTGGCCGACGGCTTCCGGGCCATCGAGGCGGTCGCCGCCGCGGGCGCCGTCCCCGTCGTGATGAGCTACTGGAACCTCATCCTCCAGTACGGCGTGGACGCCTACGCCAGGGACCTCGCGAACGCCGGGGGAGCCGGGATCATCACACCGGACCTGGTCCCGGACGAGGCCGAGGACTGGATCGCGGCCTCGGACGCGCACGGGCTCGACAGGATCTTCCTCGCCGCGCCCTCGTCCCCGGACGAGCGCCTGGTGCGCATCGCCGCCGCCTCCCGCGGCTTCGTCTACGCGGCCTCGACGATGGGCGTGACGGGCCTGCGCGCCCAGGTGGGTGCGCGTGCGGAGGACCTGGTCGCCCGCACGCGGGCCGCGGGCGCGGAGAACGTGTGCGTGGGCCTCGGCGTCTCCACCCGTGCGCAGGCGGCAGAGGTCGCCGCCTACGCCGACGGCGTCATCGTCGGGTCCGCCTTCGTGCGCGCCCTGCAGGACGAGGGCCCGGCCGCCGTCGCCGCGCTGGCCGGGGAGTTCGCGGAGGGAGTGCGCGATCGCTGACTTCGCTCTGCCGGCTCTCCTCGCCTGTCTCGCCTGTCTCCTCGCGGCAGGGGCCGCGCTGCTCGTCGCGCTGCGGCTGCGGAGGCGCCGCCGGCGCGCGGAGGAGGCCCGCCGTCGCGCCGCCGCGGATCCGGGGGATGCCGCCGATACTCCCGCAGCCGCCCGCGGATTCGGCTTCTTCGGTGCCATGACCTCGACCATCTCGATCGTGCCCCAGCTGGACCAGCGGTCCACGCCCGCACCGGGGCGGAAGGACGGGGAGGCACAGGACCGGGACCGCGGCTAGCCTCCCCGTGACCTTCCCGCCGACAGGCCCGTCCGTCACCCCTCACCGCACGCGGTGAGGGGTTTCGTCGTCTGCGGTTTCGCATCCTGAGACGGCGCGTGACTGCGTGCCGCCGAGCGTGTAAAGTTCCCGTCTCAGGAGTGCAGGGTGACTGCCGTCACAGGCGCAGGCCCCGCTCCGCGCAGCACCGACAGCGCCGTTGGCTGTGGACCAGTCCCACGACCAGGAAGGGCGGTGCTCCCATGAGACCTGCCTCCGCACGACCGCATCCCGAGCTCCCCCACTCCGGGAGGCCTCCGGCGCACGGACTTGCTGATCCCACCGACGAGCACGACGCCTGCGGCCTGGCCTTCATCGCCCGCTACCGCGGAGACGCGGACCACGCCGTGGTGACCCAGGCGCTCACCGCCCTGCGGAACATGGAGCACCGCGGCGGCGTGGGCGGCGACGAGGGCACCGGCGACGGCGCGGGCATCAACGTGCAGGTCCCGCACGCGTTCCTCTCCGCCGTCACGGACTTCCCCCTGCCGGGCCCCGGCGAGTACGCCGTCGGCACCGCCTTCCTCGACGCGGACGATCCCGCCTCCGGGCGCGAGCTCGTCGCCGGGCTGGCCGCCGAGGAGGCGCTCACCGTGCTCGGGTGGCGGGAGGTTCCCGTCGACCCCACGGTGCTGGGCGCCTCCGCGCGGGCGGCGATGCCGCACTTCGCGCAGGTCTTCCTCACCGCGGACCCGGCCCGGCCGCTCGCCACGACCGCCGCGGGCGAGACGGACCCCTGGGCCCTCGACCGCCGGGCCTTCGCGCTGCGCAAGCGCGCCGAGCACGCCGGGGTCTACTTCCCGTCGCTGTCCACCCGCACGCTCGTCTACAAGGGCATGGTGAGCACGGGCCAGCTGGAGCCGTTCTACCCGGACCTCTCGGACAGCCGCTTCGCCACGCGCATCGCGATCGTCCACTCCCGCTTCTCCACCAACACCTTCCCGTCCTGGCCGCTCGCGCAGCCGTTCCGCATGCTCGCCCACAACGGCGAGATCAACACGGTGCGGGGCAACCGCAACTGGATGGCCGCACGCGAGTCCGAGCTCGCCTGTCAGCTGCTGGCCTCCCCAGACGGCGACGGCTCCAACGCGGACCTCGCCCGCCTGTTCCCGGTGATCAACCCGCACCTGTCCGATTCCGGCACCCTGGACGAGGTCCTCGAGCTGCTCGTGATGTCCGGCCGCTCGCTGCCGCACGCCATGGCGATGCTCATCCCCGAGGCCTGGCAGTCGGATCCGCACGTCTCCGAGCAGCGCCGGTCCTTCTACCGCTACCACGCCCTCCTCATGGAGGCCTGGGACGGCCCCGCCTGCGTCTCCTTCACGGACGGCGAGCTGGTGGGCGCCGTGCTGGACCGCAACGGCCTGCGGCCGGCGCGGTACACCCTCACGGAGGACACCGTGGTGCTCGCCAGCGAGTCCGGGGTCATCGACCTGCCGGAGGAGCAGGTGCTGGCGCGCGGCCGCGTGCGCCCCGGCCGCATGTTCCTCGTGGACACCCGTGCCGGCCGCATCGTCTCGGACACGGAGATCAAGGCGCGGCTGGGTGCGGAGGCGCCCTACGACGAGTGGGTCGCCGCGACCACGATGGACCTCGGCGAACTCCCCGAGCGCGAGCGGGTCACGTACCCGCGGGCCTCGGTGGAGCGCCGGCAGCGCACGTTCGGCTACACGGACGAGGAGCTGCGCATCCTCGTGGGCCCGATGGCGGAGACCGGGGCCGAACCCCTCGGCGCCATGGGCTCCGACGCGCCCATCGCCGCGTTCGCCCAGCGTCCCCGGCTGCTCTTCGACTACTTCGCCCAGAGCTTCGCCCAGGTGACCAATCCGCCGCTGGACGCGATCCGCGAGGCGCTCGTCACCTCCGTGAGCGTGGGCATCGGCAGCGAGGGCAACCTGCTGGCCGACGGGCCGCAGGACATCTTCCAGGTGGACCTGCCGTACCCCGTCATCGACAACGAGCACCTCGCCGCGTTCGTCCACCTCCCGCAGGAGCGCTCGCACGGCGGGCGGGGGCCGGCGACGACGGTCCTGCGCGCCCGCTACCGTCCGGGCGGCGGCGCGAGCCTGCGGCGGCGCATCGACGACCTCTGCGCGGTGGCGGACGAGGCGATCGCCGCGGGGGCGCGGTTCCTCGTGCTGTCCGACCGCGACTCCAACGCGGAGCTCGCCCCCATCCCGTCCCTGCTCGTCACCTCGGCGCTGCACCACCACCTCATCCGCCGGCGGACCCGCACGCGCGTCTCCCTCCTCGTGGAGGCCGGGGACGTGCGGGAGGTCCACCACGTGGCCGCGCTCATCGGCTTCGGCGCCTCGGCGGTGAATCCCTATCTCGCGATGGAGACGGCGGCGGCCATGGTGCGCGAGGGCCGGGTGACGGGCGTGGACGAGGACACCGCGGTGCGCAACGTGCTCCGGGCGCTGGGCAAGGGCCTGCTCAAGGTCATGTCCAAGATGGGCATCTCGACCGTGCACTCCTACCATGCCGCGCAGACCTTCGAGGCGCTCGGCCTGTCCTCGAGCCTCGTGGAGGAGTTCTTCACCGGGACCCGCGCCCGGCTGGAGGGGATCGGCCTGGACGGCATCGCCGCCGAGGTCGAGGCCCGCCACCGGGCCGCCTACCCCATGGACTCCAATCCGGTGCCGCACCGGCCGCTCGAGGTGGGCGGGGAGTACTCCTGGCGCCGCGAGGGCCCGCCGCACCTCTTCGACCCGGAGACGGTGTTCCGGCTGCAGCACTCCACCCGCACCCGCAGGTACGACATCTTCAAGGACTACACCGGGCGGGTGAATGCGCAGGCGGAGGAGCTGCTCACGCTCCGCGGGCTGTTCGACCTGCGCCCTGCGCCCGGCGGCCCCGTCCCCCTCGAGGAGGTCGAGCCGGTCTCGGAGATCGTCAAGCGCTTCTCCACCGGCGCGATGAGCTACGGCTCGCTCTCGCAGGAGGCCCACGAGACGCTGGCGATCGCGATGAACCGGCTGGGCGCGAAGTCCAACACCGGGGAGGGCGGCGAGGACGTCGAGCGCCTGCTGGACCCGGAGCGCCGGTCGGCCATCAAGCAGGTGGCGAGCGGACGCTTCGGGGTCACCAGCCTCTACCTCACGGAGGCGGACGACATCCAGATCAAGATGGCCCAGGGGGCCAAGCCGGGCGAGGGCGGACAGCTGCCCCCGTCCAAGGTCTACCCCTGGGTGGCACGCACCCGGCACGCGACCCCCGGGGTGGGGCTCATCTCGCCCCCGCCGCATCACGACATCTACTCCATCGAGGACCTCGCGCAGCTCATCCACGACCTCAAGCGGGCCAACCCCGCCGCTCGGGTCCACGTCAAGCTCGTGGCCTCGTCCGGGGTGGGCACCGTGGCCTCGGGCGTGGCGAAGGCCCAGGCGGACGTCGTGCTCATCTCCGGCCACGACGGCGGCACGGGCGCGAGCCCGCTCAACTCGCTCAAGCACGCCGGCGTCCCCTGGGAGCTGGGGCTGGCGGAGGCGCAGCAGACGCTCATCCAGTCGGGTCTGCGCGAGCGCGTGTCCGTGCAGGTGGACGGACAGCTCAAGACCGGTCGCGACGTCGTCATCGCCGCGCTCCTGGGCGCCGAGGAGTTCGGCTTCGCCACCGCGCCGCTGGTGGTGAGCGGCTGCATCATGATGCGCGTGTGCCACAAGGACACCTGCCCAGTGGGGGTTGCGACCCAGAATCCCGAGCTGCGCGGCCGGTTCAGCGGGAAGCCGGAGTTCGTCGTGACCTTCTTCGAGTACATCGCCGAGGAGGTGCGCGAGCTGCTCGCCGAGCTGGGGTTCCGCAGCCTCGACGAGGCGATCGGCCGGGTCGAACTCCTGGACCGCACCCGCGCGATCAGCCACTGGAAGGCCGCGGGACTGGACGTGAGCGACATCCTCACGGTCCCGCGCACCGCGGCGGGGGAGATCGCGGAGGTCCGCAAGCGGACGGTGGGACAGGACCACCGTCTCGGGGAGCACTTCGACACCCCGCTCATCCGCGAGGCCGGGGAGGCCATCCGCTCCCGCCGCCGGCTCGTGCTGGAGCGGCCGGTGACGAACGTGGACCGGTCGGTCGGCACCATGCTGGGCCACCGGGTGACGGTCGAGCACGGCGTCGACGAACTCGACGACGACACCCTCGAGCTGCGGCTCACCGGCAGCGCCGGGCAGTCGCTCGGGGCCTTCCTGCCCGCGGGCGTGACGATCACCCACACGGGCGACGCCAACGACTACGTGGGCAAGGGCCTGTCCGGGGGCATCATCTCCGTGGCGCCGGTCTCCGCCGGGCCGCGGGGCGCCTCCGCGGGTGCGGAGTTCCGGCCCGAGGACCACGTTATCGCGGGCAACGTGATCGGCTACGGCGCAACCTCGGGCAGGCTGTTCCTGTCCGGCCAGGTGGGCGAGCGCTTCCTGGTGCGCAACTCCGGCGCCACCGCCGTGGCGGAGGGCGTGGGCGATCACGCCCTGGAGTACATGACCGGCGGCACCGCGGTGATCCTGGGCCCAGTGGGCCGGAACTTCGCCGCCGGCATGTCCGGCGGCACCGCCTACCTCCTCGACTTCAACCCGGACAGGCTGAACACGGACGACCGGAGGGCGGGCCGCTTCCGGCTGCGCGCCCTCTCCGGCGAGGAGGCCCAGGAGCTCCGCGGCATCCTCACGGAGCACCTTGCCCGGACAGGCTCCCCCCTTGTTACCTCGCTGTTCGCGCGGCTGGACCGCGGGGAGGACGTCTTCGGCCGCTTCACCACCCTCGTCCCCGCCGACTACCTCTCCGTCACCGCCATCCGCGCACAGGCGGAGGCCGACGGCACAGACCCCGATGGTCCAGATGCCTGGACCCGCATCCTGGAGACCACCCATGGCTGACCCCACAGGCTTCCTCACCGTCCGCGAGCGCGAGCTGCCGCCCAAGCGTCCCGTGCCCGTGCGCCTGCTCGACCACCGGGAGATCCAGGAGCGGCAGGACGGCGCCGCATTCATCCGACAGGCGGGCCGCTGCATGGACTGCGGCGTGCCGTTCTGCCACCGGGGCTGTCCGCTGGGCAACCTCATTCCCGAGTTCAACGATGCGATGTGGCGGGGCCAGACCGAGCGCGCCAGCGAGCTCCTCCACGCCACGAACAACTTCCCCGAGTTCACGGGGCGCGCCTGCCCCGCACCCTGCGAGGACTCCTGCGTGCTGGGGATCAACCAGCCCGCCGTGACCATCAAGAACGTCGAGGTCACGATCATCGACCGGGCCTTCGAGGACGGGCTCGTCACGCCGCAGGTGCCGGAGAGGATGTCGGGGCGCACCGTCGCGGTCGTGGGCTCCGGTCCCGCCGGGCTCGCCTGCGCGCAGCAGCTCACCCGCGCCGGGCACACCGTCGTCGTCTACGAGCGCGAGGACCGGGTGGGCGGCCTGCTCCGCTACGGCATCCCGGACTTCAAGCTGGAGAAGCACCACATCGACCGCAGGCTCAGGCAGATGCGGGCGGAGGGCACGCGCTTCCGCACCGGCGTCCACGTGGGCGTCGACCTGTCCTGGGAGGATCTCGCCGCCCGCGTGGACGCGGTCGTCGTGTGCACCGGCGCGGTCGTCCCGCGTGAACTCGCGGTGCCCGGACGGGAGCTCGACGGCGTCCACTTCGCGATGGACTACCTCGTCCCGGTGAACCGGCAGCAGGCGGGCGAGGACGGTCCCGTCATCGATGCGGCGGGCAGGCACGTCGTGGTGATCGGCGGCGGCGACACCGGCTCCGACTGCGTCGGCACGGCCCTGCGTCAGGGCGCGGCCTCGGTCACGAGCCTCGCGATCGGCGTCCAGCCTCCGCTGGAGCGCCCCGACGATCAGCCCTGGCCCACCACGCCCCGGGTGTTCGAGGTCTCGACGAGCCACGAGGAGGGCGGCGAGCGGCGGTTCCTCGCCTCGACCGTCCGCGCGGTGGGCGATGCGGAGGGCCGGGTGCGGGCGCTCAGCGTCGCACGCACGGAGTACACGGACGCCGGTCGCGTCCCGCAGGCGGGGACGGAGGAGGAGATCCCGGCGGACCTCGTCCTCATCGCGATGGGCTTCACCGGCCCGGAGACCCCGGAGCTGGAGGAGTGGGGGCTCGAGCTCTCCGGCCGTGCACTGGCGCGGTCGGCCGACTACTCCACTGCCCTGCCGGGCGTGTTCGTCGCCGGCGACGCCGGACGCGGGCAGTCGCTCATCGTGTGGGCGATCGCGGAGGGCCGGGCCGCCGCGGCGGCCGTGGACCGGCACCTCATGGGGGAGACCGCCCTGCCGGCCCCGGTCACCGCACACGACCAGGCGATAGGGGTCTGACCAGCATCGGCATGGACTAGGCTGGTGCGCATGAGGCATGCGAAGATCGTCGCCACACTCGGCCCAGCCCAGAACTCCTACGAGGACATGCGCGCCCTGCTCGACGAGGGCATGAACGTCGCGCGATTCAACCTCAGCCACGGCACCCACGCGGATCACGCGGTGCGTCTGGAGTGGCTCCGGTCGGCGGCCCGCGACTCGGGTCGCACGGCCGGCGCCCTCCTCGACCTGCAGGGGCCCAAGATCCGCGTGGGCACCTTCGCGGACGGGCAGAGGCCGGAGCTGCGCGCGGGCGACCGCTTCACCATCACCACGGCGGACGTGCCCGGCGACGCCGCGCGCGTCTCCACGACCTATGCGGGTCTGCCCGGCGACGTGGAGCCCGGCGATCCGCTGCTCATCGACGACGGGCGCATCCGGCTGCGCGCCGTCGAGGTCACGGATGCGGAGGTCGTCACGGAGGTGGAGATCGCCGGCAGGATCTCCGACCACAAGGGCATCAACCTGCCCGGCGTGGCGGTCTCCGTGCCCGCGATGAGCGAGAAGGACATCGCGGATCTCCGCTGGGGGCTGCGTGCCGGCATCGACTGGGTGGCTCTGAGCTTCGTCCGCTCCGCCGCGGACGCCGCGGACGTCCGGGCGATCATGGCGGAGGAGGGCGTCTGGGTCCCCCTCATGGCCAAGCTGGAGAAGCCGCAGGCCGTGGACAACCTGCGGGAGATCGTCGACGCCTTCGACGGCATCATGGTGGCCCGGGGCGACCTGGGGGTGGAGCTGCCGCTCGAGGAGGTGCCGATCGTCCAGAAGCGTGCCGTGGAGCTGGCGCGCCGGCAGGCGAAGCCGGTGATCGTCGCCACGCAGATGCTCGAGTCGATGATCGACGCCCCCCGGCCCACCCGTGCGGAGGCCAGCGACTGCGCCAACGCCGTGCTGGACGGGGCGGACGCCCTCATGCTCTCCGGGGAGACCTCCGTGGGCGCGCACTGGCGGGAGGCCGTGCGGACCATGGCGCGCATCATCGAGTCGACGGAGCAGCACGGACTGGACCGGATCCCGCCGCTCGGGACGGAGCCGCACACCCGCGGCGGCGCCGTGACCGCGGCCGCGGTGAGCATCGCGGAGCAGCTGGGCATCGACCTCCTGTGCACCTTCACCCAGTCCGGGGACTCGGTCCGCCGGATGTCCCGGCTGCGGCAGCGCCGCCCGGTGCTCGCCTTCACCCCCGACGAGCGGGTCGCCAACCAGCTCGAACTCAGCTGGGGCGTGACCTCGTACCTGGTCCGCCAGGTCCACCACACGGACCAGATGGCCCGGCAGGTCGACCGCACCCTCCTGCAGCAGGGGATCGCGGAGGAGGGCGAGCTGTGCGTGATCGTCGCCGGCTCGCCGCCGGGGATCCCGGGCTCCACGAACGCCCTGCGCATCCATCAGCTGGGCGATGCGCTCCGCGGCGTGACGGCCGCCTATCGCGACGAGGTGGACGACGAGGGCATCTGAGGGCAGGCCCGCGGCCGGGCACCGGCCGCACAGTGAACAGCGAGAAGCGCCGGGACACCCTGTGAGCGGTGTCCCGGCGCTTCTCGCTGTGCCGGATGAGGGACTCGAACCCTCACACCCGAAGGCGGCGCATTTTGAGTGCGCTGCGTCTACCGATTCCGCCAATCCGGCCGGGCCCCGCGGGATCTCCGTCTGCGAAGGGCCGTTCCAGCAGTGTAGACGAGGTCACGTCCGCATCCGAACTCCTGCCGTGCCGCAGGCGGCCCGTGGGCGGTAGCATGGGGGACGTGAGCGAAACAGAGAAGACTTCCAACTCCGCCCAGGGACCCGTGAAGCGGGTCGTCGTCGCAGAGGACGAGGCCGTCATCCGCCTCGACATCGTGGAGATGCTGCGGGAGGTGGGCTACGACGTGGTCGGCGAGGCCGCCGACGGCGAGTCCGCGATCCGGCTGGCGGAGGAGCTGCGCCCCGACCTCGTCGTGATGGACATCAAGATGCCCGTCCTCGACGGCATCTCCGCGGCCGAACGCATCGCCTCGGCGCGGATCGCCCCCGTGGTCCTCCTCACGGCCTTCTCCCAGAAGGAGCTCGTGGAGCGTGCGCGCGACGCCGGTGCGATGGCCTACGTCGTCAAGCCGTTCTCCGCGAACGACCTCATCCCGGCGCTCGAGATCGCGCTGTCCCGCCATGCGGAGATCTCCGCGCTGGAGTCGGAGATCTCCGATCTCACGGACCGCTTCGAGACCCGCAAGCTCGTGGAGCGCGCCAAGGGACTGCTGATCTCCTCGATGGGCCTCACGGAGCCCGAGGCCTTCCGCTGGATCCAGAAGACCTCGATGGACCGCCGGCTCACCATGCGCGAGGTCGCGGAGACCGTGCTCTCGCAGATCGGCGCCCAGAAGGACTGAGCACCGGGGCGGAGCCGCGGCTCAGCTCTCCAGAACCATGTTCGAGATGCGGACGATCGACAGCAGTCGGTCGTCCGCATCCGTCATCCGCACCTCGTGGCTGAAGAGGCGGCGTCCGCCGTGCAGCACCTCCGCGCGCCCCCGCACGGTGCCGGAGGTGGCCGAGCGGAGGTGGGTGGCGTTGAGGTCGACGCCGACCACCGGCCCGCCGGTGCGCAGCGCCGCGTGCATCGAGGCCAGCGTCTCGGCGAGGACGACATGGGCCCCGCCGTGGAAGAGGCCCGCGGGCTGCAGGTTGCCCTCGACCGGGCAGACGCCCTCGGCGAAGCCGTGGCCGAGCCCGGTGATCTCGATCCCCATCCGCTCCATGAGCGTGCCCGGCATGTCCCGGTAGCCGGCCAGCAGCGCCGTGCACTCCTCGGGGGTGGTCTCGGCGGTGATGCGGGGGAATGCGGGCGGAACGGACATCGGGAGCCTCCGGGGGACGAGCGGAACTGGTGCGGATCTCACTCTAGCGGCGGAGGCGTCCGCGCTCGTGCCCGTGTCCGCGGTGCCGGGTAGTCTGGAGCGGTGACTCAGAACGACAGCCCCACCGCGGAATCGCTCCTCCTCATCGACGGGCACTCGATGGCCTACCGGGCCTATCACGCCCTCCCCCCGGAGAAGTTCTCCACCTCCACGGGGCAGACCACCAATGCCGTGTTCGGCTTCGTGTCCATGCTGCTCACCGCGCTGGAGGCGGAGAGGCCCACCCACGTGCTCGTGGCCTTCGACCGCGGCAGACCCGCGTTCCGGCTCGAGGAGCACCCGGGGTACAAGGCCGGCAGGGCGAAGACGCCTCCGGACTTCCACGGGCAGGTCGAGCTCATCGAGACCCTGCTGGAGGCCATGCGCATCCCCGTCGTGGCACTGGAGGGGGTGGAGGCGGACGACGTGCTCGCCACCTATGCCCGGCTGGGCGAGGAGGCCGGCATCGAGGTGCGGATCGCCTCGGGGGACAAGGACAGCTTCCAGCTCGTCCGCGAGGGCGTGAGCGTCCTCTACCCCAAGCGCGGAATGTCCGATCTCACCCGCATGACCCCGGAGGCGGTGAGCGAGAAGTACGGCGTCACGCCGGCGCAGTACCGCGGCCAGGCGGCCCTCGTGGGGGAGAAGGCGGACAACCTGCCCGGGGTGCCCGGAGTGGGGGAGAAGACCGCGGCGAAGTGGCTCAACAAGTACGGGGACCTGGAGGCGCTGCTCGCACACAGCGAGGAGATCGGCGGCAAGGCCGGTGAGAACCTGCGGGCGCACCGGGAGGCGGTGGAGCGCAACTACCGCGTGAACCGCCTGCTCGACGACGTCGAGGTGCCGTTCACGGTGGAGGCCGCACGCATGCAGGGACCGGACGCGGACGCGCTGAGCGCCCTGTTCGACCAGCTCGAGTTCGCGGTCCTCGGACGGCGGGCGGAGGCGCTGTTCGGCGTGTCCGGGAACGCGGGCGCGGCATCCGCGCAGGAGGCGCCCGTCCCCGCCCGGCCGGACGCGGCCGAGCTGGTGCCCCTGCTGGAGGGCATCGACGCGGAGGCCTGGGTCGCCGTCGCGACGGACGCCACCTACGTCCTGGGTCTGGGGGCGGTGGACCGCATCGCCCTCGCCTGGGGGGAGCGGACGGCGGTCGTGGCGCTCAGCGCGCTCGAACCCGCCGGTGCGACCGCTCTCGAGGAGTTCCTCGCCGGGCACACCCGCCTCGTCATGCACGACGCGAAGCCGCAGCTCAAGGCGCTGCGCGTGTCCGGCCTGCCGCGTGCGCACGCGGACTGGGACACGGAGCTCGCGGCCTACCTGCTGGAGCCGGACCGCCGGGGCTACGCCCTCGAGGAGATCGCGCAGGCCCGGCTGGGGCTGGCGGCGCAGCAGGAGGACGAGGACGCGGACGGCCTCCACACCCGCGCCTGGACCGTGCTGCAGCTGCGGCCGGTGCTCGCCGAGGCGCTCGAGGGCGCGCACCTCACCGGGATCATGACCGGCATCGAGATGCCCGTCCAGGAGGTCCTGGCACGGATGGAGTCCCGCGGCATCGCGGTGGACGCCGCGCGTCTGGCGGAGCTGGGCGAGGAGTTCGGCGCCCAGGCGGAGGCGAGTGCGCAGGAGGCCTACGCCGCGATCGGCCACGAGGTGAACCTGGGGTCGCCCAAGCAGCTCCAGGCGGTCCTCTTCGACGAGCTGGAGATGCCCAAGACCAAGAAGACCAAGACCGGGTACACGACGGACGCGGATGCGCTCGCGGATCTGTTCGTGAAGACGGGGCATCCCTTCCTCCAGCATCTGCTCGCGCACCGCGACCGGATCAAGCTGCGGCAGACGGTGGTGGGCCTCGAGAAGACCGTGAGCGATTCCGGGCGGATCCACACCACCTACCTGCAGACCGCCGCGGCGACGGGCCGGCTCTCCTCCAAGGACCCCAATCTGCAGAACATCCCGGTGCGCACGGAGGCCGGCCGGCGGATCCGGGAGGTGTTCGTGCCGGGTGCGGACAGCGAATCGCTCATGACGGCGGACTACTCGCAGATCGAGATGCGGATCATGGCGCATCTGTCCGGGGATCCCTCGCTCATCATGGCGTTCCGCGCCGGCGAGGACCTGCACGCCTACGTGGGCGGGCAGGTGTTCGGCGTGGCCACGGAGGACGTCACCCCGGAGATGCGCAGCAAGGTCAAGGCGATGTCGTACGGCCTGGTCTACGGCCTCTCCGCCTATGGGCTCTCGAAGCAGCTGGGCATCGGGGTGGATGAGGCCCGCGGGCTCATGGACGAGTACTTCTCCCGGTTCGGCGCGGTGCGCGACTACCTGGGCGCGGTCGTGGAGGAGGCGCGGGAGCGCGGCTACACGGAGACGATGGACGGCCGCCGCCGCTACCTGCCGGCACTCACCTCAGCGCAGCGGCAGGTCCGGGAGATGGCGGAGCGGGCCGCGCTCAACGCGCCCATCCAGGGCAGCGCGGCGGACATCATGAAGCGCGCGATGATCGCCGTGGAGTCCGCGCTGGAGGCCGGCGGCCTCCGCTCGCGCATGCTCCTCCAGGTCCACGACGAGATCATCGTCGAAGTGGCCCCGGGGGAGGCGGGACAGGTCGAGGAGATCCTGCGCCGGGAGATGGCCGGCGCCGCCGAACTCGACGTGCCCCTCGACGTGAACGTGGGCACCGGCGCGAGCTGGCACGCCGCCGCGCACTGAGCGGGGCCGGGCACGTGAGCGGGGCGGCGCGGAGCCGCCCCGCTCAGCCCTTCAGCCTGGCCGAGAAGATCGTGGTGCCGGGCATGAGCTGTCCGCGCAGCGGCGACCAGCCGCCCCACGAGGCCTCGTTGGACTCCGGCCACTCCGGCTCCGTGAGCCCGGTGATCTCGAAGCCCGCCTCCACCAGCAGGCTGATCCAGTCGCCCATCGTCCGGTGGTGTTCGGCGTAGACCGGCTCCCCGGAGGCGTCGAGCTCCACGTACGGCGTGCGGTCGAAGTAGGAGTACTCGACGGTCAGCCCCGCCTCGCCCGGCACGTCCGGGAACATCCACCGGATCGGGTGCGTCACGGAGAACACCCAGAGCCCGCCGGGACGGAGCACCCGGGCGGCCTCCGCCAGCACGGCCTCGGCGTCCTTGACGAACGGCAGGGCGCCGTAGGACGAGCAGGCGATGTCGAAGCTCCCCGAGGGGAACGGCAGGGACCGGGCGTCGGCCTGCAGGAAGGTGGGCGGCACGGCGCCGGCCGTGAGCGGGTTCTCGCGGCTGAGCCGGGAGGCCTGCTCGAGCATGCCGGAGGACAGGTCGACGCCCGTCGCGAGCGCGCCGTGCTCCGCGAGCCAGCGGGTGCACTGCCCCGCGCCGCAGCCCACGTCGAGGACCTGCTTCCGCGTCACGTCGCCCAGCAGGCCGATGTCGTCCTCGCGGACCCCCTCCGGGCACCAGACGAACTCGGAGGCGCCCAGGAAGCTGCCGTGCTCCGCGAGGTACTCCTCCGCCGAGCCGTCCCAGTACGAGCGGTTGGCGCGGACGGACTCCTCGTCCCCGATCGCCAGATATCCGCCGCTGATGATCTCCGGCGAGTACTCTCCCTCGGTCACGTGCACGTCCTTACGCTGATCGGTTGGGGCGGACGCGTGCGCGAACCCCCTCTGTGGTGCTAGCATATTTGACGGTATGCACTCCGTGCACCTGGATCCCGGACCAGCACGAAGAGCATCCAGCACATGCGATGAATGCGGCACCTGCAACACATGCGGCACCCAGAGCATGCGCACACATCAATCCACCACGAGACCGTGGCCTGCCCCGGGATCGCGGGCCGCATTCCATTACACGGAGTCCCTTACCTAATGACCACCACCACGCCGGACGCGGCGAAGCAGACCCAGGTCGCAGTCAACGACATCGGCTCTGCCGAAGACTTCCTCGCAGCCGTCGACGAGACCATCAAGTACTTCAACGACGGAGACATCGTCGAGGGCACTGTCGTCAAGGTCGACCGCGACGAGGTCCTCGTCGACATCGGCTACAAGACCGAGGGCGTCATCCTCTCGCGCGAACTCTCCATCAAGCACGACGTCGACCCCTCCGAGGTCGTCGAGGTCGGAGACGCGATCGAGGCCCTCGTCCTCACCAAGGAGGACAAGGACGGGCGCCTGATGCTGTCCAAGAAGCGCGCACAGTACGAGCGCGCCTGGGGCGACATCGAGCGCATCAAGGACGAGGACGGTGTCGTCACCGGCACGGTCATCGAGGTCGTCAAGGGCGGTCTCATCGTCGACATCGGACTGCGCGGCTTCCTGCCGGCCTCCCTCGTCGAGATGCGCCGCGTCCGCGATCTCGCCCCCTACATCGGCCAGCAGGTCGAGGCGAAGATCATCGAGCTGGACAAGAACCGCAACAACGTCGTCCTCTCGCGCCGCGCCTGGCTCGAGCAGACGCAGTCCGCGGTCCGCCACGACTTCCTGCAGACGCTGCAGAAGGGTCAGGTCCGCCCGGGCGTCGTCTCCTCCATCGTCAACTTCGGCGCGTTCGTCGACCTCGGTGGTGTCGACGGACTCGTGCACGTCTCCGAACTCTCGTGGAAGCACATCGAGCACCCCAGCGAGGTCGTCGCGGTGGGCGACGAGGTCACCGTCGAGGTCCTCGACGTGGACATGGACCGCGAGCGCGTCTCGCTGTCGCTCAAGGCCACGCAGGAAGATCCCTGGCAGCACTTCGCCCGCACGCACGTCATCGGTCAGATCGTGCCGGGCAAGGTCACCAAGCTCGTTCCCTTCGGTGCGTTCGTGCGCGTCGAGGACGGCATCGAGGGCCTCGTGCACATCTCGGAGCTCGCCGTCCGCCACATCGACCTGCCCGAGCAGGTCGTGAGCGTCGACGAGACGATCTACGTCAAGGTCATCGACATCGACCTGGACCGCCGCCGGATCTCGCTCTCCCTCAAGCAGGCGAACGAGGGCGTGGACCCGGAGGCCGAGGAGTTCCTCGACCCCGCGCTCTACGGCATGCTCCAGGAGTACGACGAGGACGGGAACTACAAGTACCCGGAGGGCTTCGACCCGGAGACCAACGAGTGGCTCGAGGGCTACGAGGCCCAGCGCGAGGAGTGGGAGCAGCAGTACGCCGCCGCTCAGCAGCGCTGGGAGGAGCACAAGAAGCAGGTCGCCAAGGCGATCGCCGCGGACGCGGACGCCGCTGCGGATGCCGCCGTGGACGCCGCCGTTCCCTCGGCTGCCTCCTACGCCTCCGAGA
This sequence comes from Brevibacterium salitolerans, assembly GCF_039531405.1. Taxonomy (NCBI): domain Bacteria; kingdom Bacillati; phylum Actinomycetota; class Actinomycetes; order Micrococcales; family Brevibacteriaceae; genus Brevibacterium; species Brevibacterium salitolerans. The sequence goes on from NZ_BAAAPZ010000002.1 coordinate 663,102, forward strand.
CGCCTGCGGACGAGGGCACCCTCGCCAGCGACGAGGCTCTCGCGGCTCTGCGCGAGAAGCTCGCCGGCGCCTGAGCGTCGCGCTGAGACGATCAGCCTTCCTCGTTGAGCGCTGAGCAGAAGGACCCCCGGACACCCGTCCGGGGGTCCTTTCGCACCCTCCTGACCTGGTGCGGCTTCGTCGCCGTCCTGGCCGCCGCCGCGGCGCTGGTGTTCCGCGAGGTGCTCGCGGACCCGGCCTCCCGGGTGACCGCCGCCAATGACGACACCTCCCTGTTCATCTGGTGGTTCGCCCATGCCGCCGACTCGGTCGCGTCCTGGTTCGGAGCCGGCACGGGGGAGGGCTCCCTCCTGACCACGGTGCGGATGAATCACCCCGAGGGCGTCAACGGTGCGTGGAACACCTCGGTGCTCGGCCTCGCGGTGCCTGCGGCACCGCTGACCTGGCTGCTGGGCCCGGTGGTCTCCTTCAACCTCTGCATCCTGGCCTCTCCGGTCGCCGCGGGGCTCGCCTGCGGCTTCCTCCTCCGGCGGTTCGCCGCCCCGGCGGCCGCCTTCCCCGCCGCGTTCCTCTACGCGTTCTCGCCGTATCTCATCAGCCAGGCCGGCGGCCATCTCAATCTCAGCTTCGCGGTCCTGCCGCCGCTCGTCGCCGCCTTCCTCCACTCCGCCCTCACGGCGCCTGTGGGCGGACGGTTCCCGGAACGGGTCGTGCGTCTCCTGCCGGCCGGTGTGCTCCTCGCCGCCGCGCTGGGCTGGCAGTTCTACCTCTCCACCGAGCTGCTGGCCGGCACCTTCCTCGCCGCTGTGACGGCGCTGCTCGTCCTCGCCTGCGTGTTCGGGATCCCTGCCGTGCGCTCCCGTGCCCTGCGGCGCGGACTGGTACGGCGGCTGGGTCCGGCCGCTCTCGTGGCAGGCGGTGCGGGAGCGATCGCGCTGCTGGTGGCCGCACCGCTCCTCGCGACGATGGCCGCGGACTTCGGCGCCCCGCGGGAGGGCCTGCGCCCTCACGGCGTATGGGTCAACGACCTCGCCGACGCGGTGGTGCCTCCCTCCTTCGTCCCGTTCGGCGCCGAGGAGGACCTCGTGCCGCGGGTGCTCGGGATCGACCCGGCGGAGGTGGGGGGATACCTGTCCGCCGCATGGCTGCTCGTCGCCGTCTGGGCGGTGCTGCGGACGGCCGGGAGCCGCCGCTGGGGTGCGCTCACCCGCACGGCCGCGGGCACGGCCGCATGCGTCTGGCTCCTCTCGATGGGCGGGAGCCTGCGGGTGGCCGGCGCGGATACCGGTCTCCCCGGGCCCTTCCGGCTGGTGGAGTCCCTCCCGGTGCTGGAGAACGTGCTGCCCATGCGCCTGGCGGTGCACGTGGTGCTGTGCCTGAGTATCCTCACGGCGGTCCTGCTGGAGTCCGTGCGCACGGCGCAGACGCGCCGGCGGACGGCGGCGCGGGTCTGTGCGGTCCTCGGGGTCTGCGCGACGGCGGCCTCCCTCGCGCCGATCGCCGTGGAGGCGCGCACCGTGCCCATCCCCGCGCTGTTCACGAGCGGGGAGCTCCCCGCCGTGATCCCGGAGGACAGCGTGGTGAAGGCGGTGCCGCAGCCGCGTGCGCTGGCGGAACCGGATGCCGCGCAGTCGATGGTGTGGCAGGCGGTCAGCGGCATGCGGTACTCGGAGACCGGCGGATACTTCATCGGCTCGACGCCGGAGATCCCGGTGATCTACCAGTCGCCGCTCGATCCCCTCGACCAGGCCCTGCGGACCGTGGAGGACGAAGGCCTGGAGGCCGTGCCGCCCGAGGACCTCGCGGAGGCGGTGGCGGACTCGGCGCGCCGGGGCACGGACTTCCTGCTCGTGCCCCGGGACGTCCCCCGGCTGCCTGCGGACGGTGACGCACTCGCCCTGCGTCTCGCCGAGGCCTCGGGTGCGGAGGAGTCCCTGCACGGCGGTGTCTGGGTCCTGGATCTGCGGCACCTGCGCTGAGCAGCCGTCCCCGCGCGGCGTCCGCCTTCCGGACAGGTCGTCCCCACAAGGAGAGAAGTCCTACCCTCGGTGTTGTATCCAAGATGGATCCCAGATGGGACCGTCCGAGCACTGCAATGACGGAGGCGCACCCACGATGACCCGCATCACGACATTCCCGGAGGCACTGTCATGAGGGCGCAGCGGCGCGCGCAGGCCGCGCTCATCACGGCGCAGCTGTTCTCCGGTGCGGGCATTGCCTCCGGCTACGCCGTGGGCGGTCTGCTCGCGGAGCAGATCAGCGGACGCACCTCGATGGCCGGATTCGCGCAGATGAGCGTGATCCTGGGAGCCGGTCTGCTCGCCTATCCGCTCGCCGCGCTGGCGGGACGGAAGGGTCGCCGGACCGCACTCACCCTCGGCTTCGGCATCGGCACGGCGGGTGCGCTCGTGGTGCTGGCCGGGGTCGCGCTGCAGCTCCTCCCGGTCTTCCTCCTGGGCATGCTCATGTGCGGCTCCTCGACGGCCTCGGGCCTCCAGGCGCGCTATGCGGCCGTCGACCTCGCGGACCCCGCGGCGACGGGACGCGCCATGTCCCTGGTGGTGTGGGCGACGACGGTGGGTTCCGTCCTCGGGCCCTCCTTCACGGATCCGGGCGCGCACCTCGGCGAGGCGCTGGGCATGCACCCGCTCGCGGGCCCCTATCTCATCTCGATGGCCGCCTTCGCCCTCGCGATGCTCTGTGCCTCCCTCGTCCCGCGGATCGGCGGTGCACGCGGGAGTGCCGCCGCCGGTGCGCAGCGGACCGGCGGCGGGGACGGGACGGCGAGCGCCCCGGCGGCGCAGCTGCCGCTGGGGCCGGCGCTGCGCGTCGCGGCGGCCCGTCCCGCCGCCCTGCTCGCGATCGCCACCGTCATCGCCGGGCAGATGATGATGACCAACGTGATGGTCATGACGCCCGTGCACATGGACCACCAGGAGTTCGAGCTCACCGCGATCGGCGTCGTGGTGAGCCTCCACATCGCCGGGATGTACGCGCTCTCCCCGGTGTTCGGCTGGATGGCGGACCGCTGGGGGCAGGGCACCGTGCTGCTCGTCGGGGCGCTCGTGTTCGCGCTCACCATCGGCCTGGGCGTCTACGACGCCCTCGCACCGGTGTCCTCGATGGGCCTGCTCACGACGGCGCTCGTCCTGCTGGGGATCGGCTGGTCGATGTTCCTCATCGGCGGCTCCTCGCTGCTGACCTCCTCCGTGCCGCCCGAGGCCAAGCTCACCCTGCAGGGAGCGTCCGACTCCGCGATGAATCTGGGCGGGGCGCTCATGGCGGCGATGGCCGGCACCGTGCTGGAGCTGGGCGGCTTCCTCTGGATCAACCTCATGGCGACGGCCGTCCTCGTCGTATGGCTGCTCTTCTTCCTCCCGGCGCTGCGCCGGCTGCGCTGGCCGGGGCGGCCGTGAGCGCCGGGGTGCCGGCGGGCGAACGCGCCTATCGGGCGCTGCGCGACCGCATCCTCGAGGGCGTGGATCCGCCCGGCACCATGCTGGGGGAGGCCGCTCTCGCCGCGGACCTGGGGATGAGCCGGACCCCGGTGCGGGTGGCGCTGGCAAGGCTGCAGGACGAGGGGTGGATCGTCGTCTATCCCAAACGCGGGGCGCTGGTCACCGGTGTCTCCCCGGCGGTGGCGGCGGAGCTCGCGGACGCCCGCTTCGTGCTCGAGTCCACCGCGGTGGACCGGGCCTCGCCGCAGCTGCGTGAGACCCTGGCCGCGCGCCTCGCGGAATCCGTGGAGGGCCAGCGGGAGGCCTTCCGCCGCCAGGACCTGCGCGGGTTCATCGATCTCACTCTGCGCTTCCACCACGGCTTCGTGGAGGCGGGCGGGAGCTCGGTGCTCGTGGAGCTCTACGAGAGGCTGGCGGACAGGCACCGCTTCCTGCTGTTCGCCGCAGGCGACAGGCTGCTCGCACGGTGCGAGGAGATCATCGCGGAGCACCAGGCCCTCGTGGAGCACCTGCGGGCGGGGGACGCGCCCGCCTTCGCCACGGCGCTGCGCGCACACATCTCACAGGTGACGGGAGAGAGGAGCGGCGGGACGGAGGACGCGCACGGGTGAGAGGGCGTCCGCGGGTCGTAGAGTGTGTACATGAGTGGGAGCATCACGGCGGACGGACAGCTGCGGATCGGTCTGACGGGAGGGATCGGGGCGGGGAAGTCCACCGTCGCGGCGCTGCTGGCGGAGAAGGGGGCCGCGATCGTCGACGCGGATGCCGTCGCCCGCGAGGTGGTCGAGCCGGGGGAGCCCGCGCTGCAGGCCCTCGTCCGGGAGTTCGGCCCGCAGGTGGTGGACGACGACAGAGCGCTCGACAGGCAGGCGCTGGCCGCCGCCGCGTTCGTGAGTGCGGAGCGCACGGCCGCGCTCAACGCGATCATGCATCCGGCGATCGCCGCACGCACGCAGGAGCGCTTCGCCGCCCTGGCCGCCAGTCCCGTCGTCGTCCACGACGTCCCGCTGCTCGTGGAGAAGCGGATGGGCGCCGCCTATCACCTCTGCGTCCTCGTCGACGTGCCGGCACCCCTGCGCCTGGACCGCCTGGTGCGCTCCCGCGGGCTCGACAGGGAGGACGCGCAGCGGCGGATCGCCCAGCAGGCCGACGACGCGCAGCGGTACGAGGAATGCGACGCGGTCCTCGACAACGCCGGTGAGCCGGCGGCGCTGAGGCGGGCGTTCGACGCCCTCTGGACGGAGCGCATCGAGCCGTTCGCACTGGCGCTGGACTCCGGGCGTGCGCAGCCCGCTGCGGAGGGTCCGGAGGGCGAGCCCGCCACCGAGGCGGAGGCTGCGGTCCGCGCACACGCTCCTGCCCGGCTGCGGCGCAGGCTCGAGCACTGCCTCGCCGCGGCGGGAGCCAGCACGGAGACGCTGTCCGCCGTCACGGCCGAACCCCTCGGCTTCCGGCTGGAGACCGAGGGGCTCGGGGGCGCCGAGGCCGTGGAGGGAGCCCTGCGCGGTGGCGGGTGGCTCGCCGCGGACCGCGGGCTCCGCGTGTTCGCGGACCCGGTGCAGCCGGGCCGACTGCACCTGCGGTGAGCTGCGGGGCCGCGTTGCGCGCCCAGGCGGAGGGCTCAGCGCAGTGAGGCGCTCAGCTCCACGGGCACGCCCTTGAGCGCCTGGGAGACGGGGCAGTTCTTCTTCGCCCTCTCGGCCTCGATGCGGAAGTCGTCCTCGCTGAGCCCCTCGACCCTGCCCACCACGTAGAGACGGATGCCGGTGATCCCCTTTGCGGGGTCGAAGGAGACGTCCGCTCCGGTGGAGAGGTCCTCCGGCGGCGTGCCGGCGGCCGTGAGGGCATTGGCCAGCGCCATCGAGAAGCAGGCGGAGTGTGCGGCGCCCAGGAGCTCCTCCGGCGTCGTCGCCCCGGATGCGCCGGTCGAGCGCGCGTCCCAGGTGAGGTCGTGGGTGCCTGCGCCCGACGATTCCAGGCTCACGGTGCCGGACCCCTCCATGAGAGGGCCCTTCCAGACGGTGTGGGCTTTCGAGACTGCGGTCATGGGGCCTCTCCTGACGGGGTCGGTTTCCGCAGGCGAGTCTACGCGGTGACGGCCGCTCTGCCGCCTCGCGGCGTTACCCATCTGAAACCTTCGTGGAGTGAGATATGCATCACATTCGACATTCGCCGCTATACACTGTGGGAAGTGAGATGCGTCACATCGTCTCACCGCTGTGCGGGTCCCGCCCGCCGGTCCTCCGAACTCGAGGAAGAAGACCAGGATGCTCACATCACCCACAGGTCGGCGCACCCGTCGCGCCGCCGCATGTCTGGCCGCCGCGGCGGCGCTGGCCCTCACGGCCTCCGGGTGCGCCACCGGAGGCTCAGGGGAGGAGGACGGAGACGGCGGGTCGGGCCCGCTGAAGATCGGCACCCTGCTCCCGCAGACGGGCGCACTCGCGTTCCTGGGACCGCCGGAGATCGCAGGGGTCAACGTCGCACAGGCGGAGATCAATGAGACCGGCGGGATCGGCGGCGAGGACGTCGAGGTGCTGCACCGCGACTCCGGGGACACGACGACCGACCTCGCCTCGCAGTCCACGACGGAGCTCCTCAACGAAGGGGTGGGGGCCGTGATCGGGCCGCCGTCCTCCGGCGTGACCCAGACGGTCATCAACCAGATCACCGGTGCCGGCGTGCTGCAGATCTCCCCCGGCGCCACCTCGCCGGAGCTTACCGACTGGGACGACGGGGACTTCTTCTTCCGGACCGCGCCCTCGGACGTGCTGCAGGGCCGCGTGCTCGGGAACTACATGGTCTCGCAGGGGGCGCAGTCGATCGGCCTCATCGTCCTCAACGACGCCTACGGCACGGGGCTCGCGGAGAACGTCCGGCTCTCCGTCGAGGAGGCCGGCGGCGAGATCGTCGCGGAGTCGCTCTTCAACGAGGGCGACTCGCAGTTCACCTCGCAGGTCGACGAGGTGGTGGGCGCGGACCCGGACGCGATCGCGGTCATCAGCTTCGACCAGGCGAAGTCGATCGTCCCCCTGCTCACGGCGCGGGACGTCACCCCCGATCAGCTGTTCTTCGTGGACGGCAACACCGCGGACTACAGCGCGGACTTCGATCCGGGCACGCTCGAGGGCGCGGCAGGCACCCAGCCGGGAGCCTTCGCCGGGCAGGACCTGCGTGATCGGCTGCTCGAGGACGATCCTGAGCTGGAGAACTTCAACTACGCGGCAGAGGCCTACGACGCCACCGCTCTCACCGCGCTCGGGGCGATCGCGGCGGGTTCGAGCGACCCGGAGGCCATCCGCGACCAGCTGACCGACCTCTCACAGGGCGGGGAGAAGTGCGAGGGCTTCACGGCCTGCCGTGAGCTCCTCGACGCGGATCCGAGCGCGGACATCGACTACGACGGCTACTCGGGCCCGATCAGCTTCTCCGACAAGGGCGACGTCACCGAGGCGACGATCGGGGTGTACGTCTACGACGGCGACAACGTGCCGCAGCCGGACAGCGAGGAGTCCGGCAAGCTCTGAGAGGCGCAAGCCGCACGCTGCGAGGCCCCCGCCGGAAGGCGGGGGCCTCGCAGCGCTGCCGCCGGCACGGCTCCGTCAGCGTGTGCCGTCCTCGTCCGCGTGGTCGGTCCGCTCCGCCAGATCGCCCAGGTAGAGGGCGATGACCTTGGGGTCATTCAGCAGCTCCCGGCCGGTGCCCGTGTGCGAATCGCGCCCCTGGTCCAGCACGTAGCCGCGGTCGCAGATCTGCAGGCAGCGGCGGGCGTTCTGCTCCACCATGATCACGCAGACGCCGGCCCGGTTGATCTCGTGCACGCGGAGGAACGCCTCGTCCTGCCGGACGGGGGAGAGGCCGGCGGAGGGCTCGTCGAGCAGGAGCACGGCCGGGTCCATCATGAGGGCCCTGCCCATCGCCACCATCTGGCGTTCGCCGCCGGAGAGCGAACCCGCTCGCTGCGTGCGTCTGCGGCCGAGCTCCGGGAAGATGTCCGCGACGTAGTCGAAGCGCTCACGGAACGTCTGCGGGCGCTGGAAGACCCCCATCTGCATGTTCTCCTCGATGGTGAGCGTGGTGAAGACGTTCTCCGTCTGCGGGACGAAGCCCAGGCCGCGGGAGACGAGGCGGTCGGCCTTCAGCCCCGTGAGGTCCTCGCCCCGGACGACGACGGTGCCGGAGTGCACCTTCACGAGTCCGAACATCGCCTTGAGCAGGGTCGACTTGCCGGCGCCGTTGGGGCCGATGATTCCGATGAGCTCGCCGGCACGGGCCTCGATGCTGCAGCCGTTGAGGATGTTGACGCCGGGCAGGTAGCCGGCGACGAGGTCGGTCACGGTGACGACGGGCTCCGCCGCGGGGGACGGTGTGCGGGCGGCTTCCGCAGGGGACGTGGTCATGAGGTCCTCTCCTCTCCGACGGGGGAATCGGCGTCCTCGACGAGCTGTGCCTCGAGCCGGGCCGCGCCGTCGCTGGCACCCAGGTCCACGTCGTGGTGCGCCCCCAGGTAGGCGTCCACGACGGCGGGATCGGACATCACGGTGTCCGGCGGTCCTTCCGCCACCACGCTGCCGGCGGCCATGACGACGACCCAGTCGGCGATGTGCCGGACCATGTGCATGTCGTGCTCGACGAACAGCACCGTCATGCCCTCCTCGCGGAGCCCGGTGATGTGGTCGAGCAGTGACTGCTTGAGCGCCGGATTCACCCCGGCCATCGGCTCGTCGAGCATGACCAGCCGCGGACGGGTCATGAGGGCGCGTGCCATCTCGAGGAGCTTGCGCTGCCCGCCGGACATGCTGGCGGCGTAGTCCTCGCGCTTGGCGTCGAGCCTGAACCGCGCGAGGAGCTCGTCGGCCCGTGCGGTGTTCTCCCGCTCCTGCCTCCTCCATAGCCACGGCATGAGCGCGGTGCGCAGCCGCTCGCCGGTCTGCCCCGTGGCCCCCAGCCGCATGTTCTCGAGGACGGAGAGCTTGCCGAGCACCTTCGTGAGCTGGAAGGTGCGGACCATCCCGAGGTGGGCGACCCTGTGCGGCCGCATGCCGGCCAGCGGTCTCCCGTCGAACTCCCAGGTGCCGCTCTGGGGCGTGTCGAAGCCGGTGAGGAGGTTGAACAGGGTCGTCTTCCCGGCGCCGTTGGGGCCGATGAGCGCGGTGATCCGGTGCCGTGGGATCTCGAGGTGGTCGACGTCCACGGCGGTGAGGGCGCCGAAGGTCCGGCGGACCCCGCGGGCCACGAGGATCGGATCGCGCTTGGCGCATCCGGGCCCGGACGCGCCGTCCTTCGCGATGGCCTCGGCGGTGGGTGTCTGCTGCGGGCTCATGAGAACACCAGCTCCTTGCGATTGCCGAATATGCCCTGCGGGCGGAAGATCATGAGGAGCATGAGGGCCACGCCCACCATGATGTAGCGGAGCTGGCCGGCCTGGACGGTGGAGATGATCGTCACCGTCCCGGACTCGACGAGGCCCACGAGGATGCCCTGGGTGAGGGAGAGGACGATCCAGAAGAGCATCGCGCCGACCACCGGCCCGATGATGGTCGTCATGCCGCCGAGGAGGAGGCAGGTCCAGAGGAAGAACGTGAGCTCGGTGCCGAACCGCGCGGGCTGGACGGAACCGGTGCCGAGCACGAACACGAGGCCGCCGAGGGTGCCCATCAGGCCGCCGATCATGAGCGCCTGCATCTTGTAGAGGTAGACGTTCTTGCCGAGCGAGCGCACCGCGTCCTCGTCCTCCCTGATGCCCTTGAGCACCCGGCCCCAGGGGCTGCGGACGAGCAGGGCGAGGACGGCGCCGGTGAGGACGACGAGCGCCCAGGCGACGATGATGGCCCAGAGCTGGTTGGCGCCCACGACCAGCGGGCCGATCGCGTACTGGCCCGGGGGGATCGGGCTGAGCGCGTAGAAGCCGCGTTCGAAGGCGGCGAGCCCGTTGGCCGCCCCGGTGTACTCGGTGAGCTGGTTGGTGGTGACGACGTATCTGATGATCTCCGCCGCGGCGATGGTGACGATCGCGAGGTAGTCCGCCCGCAGCCGCAGCGTGGGCAGTCCGAGCACCAGCGCGAGGCCGAGGGAGGCCGCCAGTGAGACGAGCACCGCCGCCCAGAGCGGCGCGTCGAAGGTGAGCACGGAGACGGCGAAGGCGTAGGCGCCGACCGCCATGAAGCCGGCCTGGCCGAAGTTGAGCAGTCCGGAGAAGCCGAAGTGCAGGGCGAGGCCGAGCGCTGCGAGTGCATAGGCGGCGGTGTTGGGGTTGATGATCTCCCAGGCCGCGTTCGTGAGGATGCTTGAGAAGTCCATGGTGGGTCCTTCGCGGATGCGGCCTCTCAGCCGATCCTGTCCTTTCTGCCGAGCAGCCCCTGGGGTCGGAAGATCAGCACCAGGATCATCATGAGGAGAGCGCCGACGTACTTGAGGTCGGCGGCGAGCCAGATGGTCGAGATCTCCGTGAGGAGACCCACGAAGACCGAGCCGATGAGAGCGCCGTAGATCGTGCCGAGACCGCCCAGCGTCACTGCCGCGAAGATCATGAGGAGGATCTGCTGGCCCATGTTGAACGTCACCCCCGGGCGGTAGAACGCGTAGAGGATGCCGGCGAGCGCCGCGAGCGCGGCTCCGATGATCCACACGAGCCGGATGACGCGGTCCACGTTGATGCCCGAGGCCGAGGCCAGGGCCGGGTTGTCCGCGACGGCCCGCGTCGCCTTGCCCAGGCGCGAGTAGGAGAGGACGAGCGCGATCGCGATGATGATGACGAGCGCGATGAGCATCGAGGTGAGGTTGTTCACCGTGATGCCGAACGGGCCGAACCTCAGCACCTGGGACTGCGCGCCCGGCAGCTGCCGGGTGGAGCCGCCGAAGAAGAAGAGGAGCACATAGCGCATCGTCAGCGCGAAGCCGATCGACACGATCATCATCGGCACCAGGCCGGCGCGCCGGTCCCGGAGCGGCTTCCACAGGACGGTGTCGTTGAGGTAGCCGTAGAGGCCGCCGACCACCACGGCGCCGAGCGCGGCCGCCCAGAAGGGCAGCCCCGCCGCGGAGAGGAAGAAGGCCGCGACGGCGCCGAGGGTGACCGTCTCCCCGTGCGAGAAGTTGTTGAGACCGGTGGTGCCGTAGACGAGCGACAGACCCACCGCGGCGAGGCCGAGGATGAGGCCGAACGTCAGGCCCGCCAGGGCGCGCTCGCCCAGCACCACCCAGAAGCTCCTGCCGGCAGCCGGCGGCGCGGTTCCCTCGGGCTCCGCGCCGGGCTGTGCGGAGTCCGCCTCCCCGGCGGAGCCTCCCGTGCCGGCGTCCCCGCCCGCGTCCGAGGGGGCGGGGGAGGAGGCGCCGTCCTCGCCGGAGCCGGAGCCGAACCGGAAGATCACGCCGGCATTGCTGGTGCTGCCGAAGGAGACCTCCCGGGGATTCGACTCGTCCGGTGCGAGGGAGACGCCGGAGGGTAGTGTGCTCTCGTCGAGTTCGACCGCATAGGTCCCGCCCGCCGGGAAGCGCAGCTCCCAGCGGCCGGCGTCGTCGGTGACCGTCTCCGCGCTGCCGCCCTCGCCCTCGCCGGTGAGGCGGACGCCCTCGAGCGGTTCCCTGTCCTCGTCGCGGAGCGTGCCCTTGATCGAGTAGGCGTCCTCCGTCTCCTGTGCGAGGGGCGAGGCGGCTGCGGGCGGCGCCAGGAGGGTGCCGAGCGCCGCGAGGAGGAGTGCGGCCAGGATCACCGCGGATCGCAGTGGGGCGGGACTCCGCCCGGGTGTGGATGTGTTCACTGGTGGAGGGTCCCGTCCTTCCGAGCGGCACGCGACGCGGGTCGCGGAATGTGCCGCAGATCACATGTGTGAGGGAATGCTACACCGGCCCGAGGTCCTCTCCCGCCCGTATGCGCAGAAGTCTGGTCACAGTTGTGTCTCCGCCTCCCGCAGGACGCCCGCCCGGGCCGTGTCCGTGCCCCGCGCTATCGTGAGGGCATGAGCGCCAAGCCGCAGGATGAGCAGTCGCAGAGGGAGCCCCGCACAGAGCAGCTGAGCAGGGAGCGTGCCGGTGGGAGCGGGGACATCCCGGTCCCCCTCGTCGGTCACCGCCCGGAGGTCGTGCGCTCCGTGGCGCCCTTCGAGGTCGTGAGCGAGTACACCCCCTCCGGGGACCAGCCGACCGCCATCGCGGAGATCACCCAGCGGCTCGCGCAGGGGGAGAAGGACATCGTCCTGCTGGGCGCCACCGGCACCGGCAAGTCCGCGACCACCGCCTGGCTCATCGAGCAGGTTCAGCGGCCCACGCTCGTGATGGCGCCCAACAAGACGCTCGCCGCGCAGCTCGCCAACGAGTTCCGGCAGCTGCTGCCGCACAACGCGGTCGAGTACTTCGTCTCCTACTACGACTACTACCAGCCGGAGGCATATGTCCCGCAGACGGACACCTTCATCGAGAAGGACTCCTCGGTCAACGACGAGGTCGAACGGCTGCGCCACTCCGCGACGAACTCCCTGCTCACCCGCCGGGACGTGGTCGTGGTGTCCACCGTCAGCTGCATCTACGGCCTCGGCACCCCGGAGGAGTACGTGGACCGGATGGTCTCGCTCACGGTGGGGCAGGAGCTCGACCGGGACGCCCTCCTCAAGCGCTTCGTGGAGATGCAGTACACCCGGAACGACCTCGCCTTCACCCGCGGCACCTTCCGCGTGCGGGGCGACACGGTGGAGATCATCCCGCAGTACGAGGAGCTGGCGCTGCGCATCGAGTTCTTCGGCGACGAGATCGAAGCCCTCTACACCCTGCACCCGCTCACGGGGGAGGTGGTGAGGGAGGAGGAGGTCGTCCACATCTTCCCCGCCAGCCACTACGTCGCGGGCAACGAGCGGATGAGCCGTGCCATCGCGGACATCGAGACGGAGCTCGGGGACCGGCTCGCGGAGCTCGAGTCGCAGGACAAGCTGCTGGAGGCGCAGCGGCTGAAGATGCGCACCACCTACGATCTCGAGATGATGCAGTCGATGGGCTTCACCTCGGGCATCGAGAACTACTCGCGCCACATCGACGGCCGTGCGGCGGGCACCGCCCCCAACTGCCTCCTCGACTACTTCCCCGAGGACTTCCTCCTCGTGATCGACGAGTCGCACGTGACGGTGCCGCAGATCGGCGGCATGTACGAGGGCGACATGTCCCGGAAGCGCACGCTCGTGGACCACGGCTTCCGCCTGCCGAGCGCGCTGGACAACCGGCCGCTGAAGTTCGGGGAGTTCCTCGACCGGATCGGGCAGACCGTCTACCTCTCGGCCACCCCGGGGGACTTCGAGCTCGAGCGCTCCCGCGGGCACGTCGAGCAGATCATCCGCCCCACCGGTCTCGTGGACCCGCAGGTGGTGGTGAAGCCCACCCGCGGCCAGATCGACGACCTGCTCGAGCAGATCCGCCTGCGGGTCGACCGCGACGAGCGCGTGCTCGTTACGACCCTCACCAAGAAGATGGCGGAGGACCTCACGGACTACCTGCTGGAGAACGAGGTCCGCGTCGAGTACCTGCACTCGGACGTGGACACCCTGCGCCGTGTGGAACTGCTCTCCGAGCTGCGCGCCGGCGACTTCGACGTGCTCGTGGGGATCAACCTCCTGCGGGAGGGGCTCGACCTGCCGGAGGTCTCGCTCGTCTCGATCCTCGACGCGGACAAGGAGGGCTTCCTGCGGTCCGCGACCTCCCTCATCCAGACGATCGGCCGTGCCGCCCGCAACGTCCGCGGTGAGGTCCACATGTACGCGGACACGGTCACGCGTTCCATGCAGGAGGCGATCGACGAGACGGACCGCCGCCGCGCCGTGCAGATCAAGCACAACGAGGACCACGGGATCGAACCGCGCGCGCTCACCAAGAAGCTCTCCGACATCACGGAGAGACTCCGCCGGGAGGACGAGGACACGCGGGAGATCCTTGCGGAGTTCGACTACGGCAAGGGCAAGCGGGGTTTCAACGCGGCGCTCACGGACGAGCAGCGTGCGGCGCGCGCGGGCCGGGACACGGTGACGCCCCCGGCCGAGGACCTGGTGGAGCTGATCGGCACGCTCACGGACCAGATGCACCAGGCGGCGGCGGATCTCCAGTTCGAGCTCGCGGCGCGACTGCGCGACGAACTGGGCGATCTGAAGAAGGAGCTGCGGCAGATGAAGGACGCGGGGCACGCATAGGTGAGACGCCGGCACCCGGTCGGTGTACCATGAAGCGTTCGGTGAAGGGGAGTATCCCACCCTGGTCCACACTCGTCAGCTCGATCCGGACGGTGCGCGTGCTCTGAGGGCGTGCATCCCGGGTCCGGGTGTGGAGCGGTCTGCCAAGGCCGTGGGAGAGACTTTCGACCGCGTCCATCACGCTCCTCTCTCGAAAGGCATCCATGCTGGAGTTCTTCCAGGACCCCTACCACGTGTTCGAGGTCGTCTCGTCCGTCGTGCTGGTCCTCATCCTCGTCGCCGACCTGCTGCTGGTCGTCAAGCGCCCCCATGTGCCCTCCATGAAGGAGGCGACCCTGTGGGTGGTCTTCTACGTGTCCCTCGCCCTCGTGTTCGCGGGGATCCTCTTCGCGATGGGCGATGCCGAGCACGGCGGGCAGTTCCTCGCGGGCTGGCTCACGGAGTACAGCCTGAGCATCGACAACCTGTTCGTGTTCATCGTGATCATGACCGGGTTCTCCGTGCCGCGGAAGTACCAGCAGGAGGTGCTCATGGTGGGCATCATCCTCGCGCTCATCTTCCGCGGCATCTTCATCGTCGCCGGCGCGGCGGTGATCGAGAGCTTCATCGAGGTCTTCTTCCTGTTCGGCGTCTTCCTCCTGTGGACGGCCTGGCGGCAGGCCTTCAGCGAGGAGGACCCGGATTCGGAGAACGGCCTCATCCGCATCCTGCGCAAGCGCATCAACATCACGGAGGAGTTCCACGAGAACAAGCTGCGCGTGAACATCGACGGCACCAAGTACTGGACGCCGATGCTCATCGTGTTCATCGCCATCGGCTCCACGGACATCATGTTCGCCCTGGACTCGATCCCCGCGATCTTCGGCATCACGCAGGATCCGTTCCTCGTGTTCACCGCCAATGTCTTCGCCCTCATGGGCCTGCGTCAGCTCTACTTCCTGCTGGGCGGTCTGCTGGACAAGCTGCCGTACCTCCACTACGGGATCGCTGCGATCCTCGCGTTCATCGGCGTGAAGCTCGTCCTCCATGCCCTCCACGAGTCGGACTGGTTCCCGGAGTCCTTCCGCCACAGCGTCCCGGAGATCAGCACCTGGACGTCGCTGGGCTTCATCATCGTCTCGATGCTCGTGGCGACGATCGCTAGCCTCATCGCCATGCGGCGGGCGGAGGAGAAGCCCCTCCACCGCGACTGAGCAGGTCAGCGCAGACTGCCCCGCCGCACGCAGCCCCTCCGCACCATCCGGTGCGGAGGGGCTGCGTGCGTGCGGAGCGCGGGTTCTGCGCGAGGAGCCTCAGGCCGCGAAGGGCCCGAACACCGGCGTCCAGGCGCGGATCGTCGTCTCTGCGATGACCCCGGCCTCGGCGTAGGGGTCCTGGCCGATGATCGCGGCGACCTCCTCCTTGGACCCGGCGGAGACGATGAGCAGTCCGCCCGGGGTGAGCTCGTCCTCGAGGGGGCCTGCCGCCAGCAGCGTGCCCTCCTCGTAGAGGCGGCCCAGGGTCTCGCGGTGCGCGGGGCGGATGCCCATGCGCTTCTCGGTGTCCGGTCCGTAGACATAGGTGACGGCGAAGACGGCCACAGTGCCCTCCTGGTGATCGTAGGATTGAGTGGTCCGAGCCTATCTCCCCTTCCGCTAGGAGCTGCACACGTGCCCCGTCTCGTCCCGATCCCCGAGGACTTCGCCACTGCGGACACCGTGTGGGAGGCGTTCGAGGAGCACCTGCGGGACCAGGGGATCACCCCCTACCCGGCGCAGGAGGAGGCGATCCTCACGGTGCTCGCGGGGGACAATGCGATCGTCGCCACGCCCACGGGCTCCGGGAAGTCCACGGTGGCCCTCGCCGCCCTCTACTACGCGGTGTCCACCGGCAGGACCGCCTACTACACCGCGCCGCTCAAGGCGCTCGTGAGCGAGAAGTTCTTCTCGCTCGTCGAGGCGCTGGGTGCGGAGAACGTGGGAATGGTCACCGGCGACACGGCCGTGAACGCGGACGCCCCCGTCATCTGCGCGACGGCGGAGATCCTCGCCAACCATGCGCTGCGACAGGGCGCGGAGCTCGACGTCGCCCTCGTCGTCATGGACGAGTTCCACTACTTCGGGGATCCGCAGAGGGGCTGGGCCTGGCAGGTGCCGCTCCTCGAGCTGCCGCAGACGCAGTTCGTCCTCATGTCCGCGACGCTGGGCGACACCACGGAGATCGAACGCCGGCTCACGGAGCTCACCGGCCGCGACACCGCCTGCATCAGCTCTGCGGAGCGGCCGGTGCCGCTGGAGTTCGAGTACTCGCAGAAGCCGCTGCTGGACAAGCTCTCCGAACTCGTGCGCGAGGACCGGGCGCCGGTCTACGTGGTGTCCTTCGTGCAGGCGCGCACGGTGGAGCTCGCGCAGTCGATCCTCAGTGCCAACCTCACGAGCCGCGAACAGCGGGACCGGATCGCAGAGGAGGTGCGCGGCTTCCGGTTCGGCAAGGGATTCGGGGAGACGCTGCGCCGGCTCGTCCTCGGGGGCGTGGGCGTGCACCACGCCGGCATGCTCCCGCGCTACCGGCGCCTCGTCGAACATCTGGCGCTCACGGGTCTGCTGAGCGTGGTGTGCGGCACGGACACGCTCGGTGTGGGCATCAACGTGCCCATCCGGACCGTGCTGCTCACCTCGCTCACCAAGTACGACGGGCGCCGGGTGCGGCAGCTGCAGGTGCGCGAGTTCCTGCAGATCGCCGGTCGCGCGGGCCGCGCGGGATTCGACTCGGTGGGCTATGTCGTCGCGCAGGCGCCGGAGCACGAGATCGAGAACGTCCAGGCGCTCGCGAAGGCCGGGGACGATCCCAAGAAGCGGAAGAAGGTGCGGAAGAAGCAGGCGCCGGAGGGCTTCGTGGGCTGGTCGGAGCAGAGCTTCCGGAAGCTCGTCGACGGCACGCCGGAGCTGCTCCGCTCGCACATGCGGATCACCCACTCGACGATCGTCAACCTCCTGGCGCGTCCGCACGCGGGGGTCGACACCGTCCGCGACTTCATCGAGCGCACGCACGAGAGCCGCGACCGCCAGCTCGACCTCATGCTGCGGGCGCTGCAGATCGGTCGGACGCTCCTGGCCGGCGGCGTCGTGGAGCGCGTGGAGGTGCCCGGGGGTGCGGAGTACCGGCTGAGCGAGGAGCTGGGCCCGGACTTCGCGCTCAACCAGCCGCTGAGCCCGTTCGCGCTGGCCGCACTCGATCTCTTCGACCCGGAGGGCGAGAGCTGGGCGCTCGATGCGCTCAGCGTCATCGAGGCCACCACCCAGATCCAGTACCACATCCTCCGGGGCCAGCTGGACCGGATC
This sequence comes from Brevibacterium salitolerans, assembly GCF_039531405.1. Taxonomy (NCBI): domain Bacteria; kingdom Bacillati; phylum Actinomycetota; class Actinomycetes; order Micrococcales; family Brevibacteriaceae; genus Brevibacterium; species Brevibacterium salitolerans. The sequence goes on from NZ_BAAAPZ010000002.1 coordinate 680,046, forward strand.
AGGGGCGAGGAGCTCGCCGCGCTCAAGGCCGAGGGCGTCGAGTACACGGAGCGCATGGCGATCCTCGACGAGATCGACGTGCCCCGGCCCAACCGGGAGGTGCTCGAGGAGGCGTTCGAGGCGTACGCGGCCTCGGCTCCGTGGGTGCGCGAGATTGGGATCGAGCCCAAGGCGATCGTCGCGGACATGATCTCGCAGTCCATGAACTTCTCGCAGTTCGTCGCCTACTACGGCCTGGCACGCGTGGAGGGCGGTCTGCTCCGGTACCTGCTGGACGTGGTCCGGGGACTCACGCAGACGGTGCCGGTCGACCGGCGGGGAGAGGAGCTCGAGAGCATCATCACCTGGCTGAGCGACCTGGTGGTCCGCGTGGACTCGAGCCTCGTCGAGGAATGGGAGAAGCTCACGGATCCCACCGAGGCCGTCCCCGAGGAGGCGCTCACCGCCCTGCGGCAGACGTTCACCTCCGATCGCCGCCGGTTCGCCGCGGCCGTGCGCAATGCGCTGTTCCACCGGGTGCTGCTGGCGGAGCGCGCCGCCTACCGCGCGCTGGGCGACCTGGACTCGGGCTCCGGCTGGGGCGCCCGGGAGTGGGAGGACGCGATCGAGGACTTCTACGAGGAGTACGGGGAGCTCGGCATCGACCAGGCCGCCCGCAGTCCCCGGCTGGTGCAGATCGAGGACGGACCCGGGGCGCGGGAGTGGACGGCACGCCAGATCCTCAGCGACCCGCAGGGCGACCACGACTGGGCGATCACGGCGGTCGTGGATCTCGACGCCTCCGACGAGGCGGGCGAGGCGGTGCTGCGGATCGAATCCGTGGGCCCGCTCACGGGGAGCTGAGGGCGCGTGGGTCCTCAGCGCGCCCCGGCAGCGGCGGAGAGCCGAGCGGCAGTCTCTGCAACCTGTTGACCGATCTCCGTGAGCTGGCTACCGCTGAGAGGGCCGCGCAGATCTGTCACGGACAGGCACATGACGGCGCGCCCCTCCAAGTCGATGACCGGGGCGTTGACGGTCAGCGGCCAGTACTCACGCTGCGGCTCGATCTCCGCCACCGCGAACGCGCTGCCGAACCGATCGAGCTGATCCTGGATCAGGTGCGTCGCACGCGCGGAGCCGTACAGGTCCCCGGCCAGCCGTTCGACGATCTCGCCGAGGCCTTCTGGTGCGGGGACGAACTGTTCGACGCCGAACCCCCTCATCCGAATTGCAGCCAGCACGCTGCGCAGGTGTGCGCGACCGGTTTCACCGTCCGGGGACCGGGCCAGCCAGGATTCGGCCTCCTCCTCGGAATGGGCGACGAAGGGAGCGGCGAGCGGAGGCCGGAACGCGAGGACGTCGCCGGTGCGCATGCCGATCGCCGGCGGACGCCCGCCATGCGCCGAGTGGCCCGCGCCGGTGATGTCTGCCAGCACGATGTTCTCGCCAGAGCGTGTGAAGGTGAGCACGGTCGCATGCAGTTCTTCTGAAAGGGGAAGCGTGTGGGAACGCGCGATTTCGACGAGGTCGAACGCGTCCCTCGCCGCATCGCCGATCGGTACGAGGCGCGGCCCGAGGTGGTAGGTCTTGGCACGAGGGTCTCTGGTCAGCCATCCCACTCGGGTCAGCTCGGTGAGCATCGGGTGGAGGGTCGCCTTGTCCACGCCGAAATGGCGGGCGAGCTCTGCAAGCGTGCGGCCAGTGCGGCCGGTCGACGCGAGCAGCTCGATCGTCTCCGTGAGGCGTTCGGTCTGCGGTGAGCGGCGAGCCATGGTCTGCTCCCATCTGTAGGTGTGCCCCTCATCGTAGAGGGTGGCATAGTGCCACGATTGACATGCATATTCCCACCCTTTAGGTTCGTAACAGGTTCATCGGACTGCGCGATCAACGGAGATCGCAGAAGGCAGACGGATATGACTGACCCACAGAAGACGGCTCCACAGGACATGGCAGAGTCCGAGGTGCTCGCAGGCAGAAGGGCCGTCATCATCGGCGGCGCCTCCGGGATCGGTTGGGGCGCTGCTCAGCGGTTTGTCCGGGCCGGTGCGCGAGTTGTGATCGCAGACCGAGACGCCCAGGGCGCTCGTACCAGGGCCGAGCAGCTGGGCCGTGGTGCGGAGTGGGCTGAGGCAGACGTGGCGGAAGAACTCACGCTCGAAAGGCTGTTCGCTAAGCACGACACCGTGCACTCGGTCCTCAACTGCGCGGGAGTGAATATCCCGGGCAGGTTGATCGACTACCCATTGGAGAGCTGGCGAACCGTCCTCGAGGTGAGCCTCACCGGTGCATTCCTGGTGGCCAAACATGCGGGTCGTGCCCTCGCCGACGGCGGCACGCTCACCAGTATCGCCTCGCTCAATGCCCGTCAGCCGGCGGCTGGATTCGGAGCGTACTGCGCAGCGAAGGCGGGCCTGACGATGCTCACCGAGGTCGCGGCGCTCGAACTCGCACCCCGCGGCATCCGAGCGAACGCCATCTCGCCAGGGCTCGTGGAGACGCCGCTGGTCACCGGTCTCACCTCGGTGCCGGAGATCCAGGCGGAGTTCACGGACAACACCCCGCTCGGTCGCAACGGCACCGTCGAAGACATCGCGGAGGTCGCCCTGTTCCTGGCTTCGGACGCCTCCTCCTGGATGACCGGTGAGGTGCTCGACGTCAATGGGGGAGCGCATCTGCGCCGCTACCCGGACGTGATGGCCAAGCTCTCGCGCTGACTGCGCCTTTCCTTTCCCATTCATCTCTTTGTGCCGCCTCAGGCACCTGTACATCGGAGACCAGCGATGACGCTCACCGCTCCCACCCGCTTCTGGCCGCCCAGCTCGTCCCGTCCGTCCCGGACAGTCGCCACTACTGCCGGTCTCAGCGTGACAGCGCTGCTGCTTGCGGGGTGCGCCGGCTCGCTCAGTACCGGAGCCGGCGGTGAGGGCGCTGCCGAAGGCGTGTCGTATGGTGCCTCCGCCGAGGAGTACCAAGCAGCTCTGCAGGATCTCGAACCTATCTCCCTGACCTACCAGAGCAATGCGACGGGTCCTGAACGGTACTTCGGCCAGCGGGAGGTGGCGATGGCGGAGAGGGTCGAAGAGCTCTCCGGAGGCATCGTCACCGTCGACGTCAACTGGGCCGGTGCGATCGCGCCCACCGCGGAGGTCGACGACGCCCTCGCCGACGGACGTCTCGACATGGCGTCCTTCAGCTTCAGCTACGAGCCCAAGCTCTATCCGGTGCTCAACGCCGTCGCAGAGTCATCCGTCGATGGCTCGCCGTCCCCGCTCACCGGTGAGCTGGCCTCGCACGCAGCGATGGCGGAGACCGCCTGGAACACTCCGGAGGTGCACACGGAACTGGAGGAGAAGGGCCTCACCCCGCTGATCCCGCATGTGCCCGGCGGTGCCACCGCGCTGGCATGCAAGGAGCCGGTGGAATCGGTCGACGATTTCAGGGGCAAGCAGATCCTTGCCAGCTCGGAGACCCAGATCGCCCAGCTTGAGGCACTTGGCGCGACTCCCGTGAGCATCGATTACACGGAGGTCTTCGACGCGCTGCAGAGGGGAGTGCTCGACTGCTCCTTCACCGCAATGACCGTACATCTGGGAATGGGGGTGCTCGACGTGGCCCCCTATGTGACTCTCCCGGTGACCACCAACTTCGTGCTGGGACCGACTGCCGTCCTCGCGGGCTCTTCCTGGGAGGACCTGCCGCTCCCTGTCCGCCAGTTGGTGTTCGACCAGATGACGGACTGGTCCGTCGATCAGCACCAGGGGTACTACCTCTATGCGCGTGACGCTCTCGAGGCCGTGGGCGAAGCCGGCGGCGAGTTCCTGCAGCTCGATCCAGCTGCCGACGTCCGTCTGCAGGAAGTCAACGCCGAGGTGCTCGCACAGGTCGAGGCATCCTCGGCGTTCGACGGGGCCGCCTACCTGGAGCGCCACGAGGAGGCACAGAGCCGGTGGGCGGACACCGCCGGAGACCTCGGCTACACGGACGCGGGCACATACGCGGACTTCGCCGACTGGTATGAGGGCGACCTCACCGACCTCGCCAGCTCCGGCTACCTGCGGGACTTCTACTCCGTCTACGGCGAGGAGGTCGCTGCTGCCCACCGGCCGGAATGATTTGTCTTCTCGCACGGCCTGCACCTCAAGATTCAGGAGAAGAAGTTCTCATGCACACGTCCTCAGACCAGCGCACCGGCGGCTCCCTGCTCGCCGACTCCCTCCACCGCCTCGGCCTCACCACGGTATTCGCCCTGCACGGAGGGCATCTCGACGCCTTCCTCGTGGAGTGCGCCGACCACGGCGTCACCCTGCTGGACACCCGGCACGAGGCCTCGGCGGGACACGCCGCGGATGCCTATGCCCGTGTGACCGGTGAGCCCGGCGTCTCCGTCACGACCTCGGGGCCCGGCTTCCTCAACACCGTGACCGCTATCGGCAACGCCTACCTCGACCGGGTGCCGATGATCGCGATCGTGGGCGCCCCGCCGCTGCGGGAGACGGAGACCAACCCTCTGCAGGGCGGGATCGACCAGATCGCAGTGGCCGCGCCGATGACGAAGTGGTCCTACCGGGTGACGCATCCCTGGCGGATTCCGGAGATCCTCGCCCTCGCAGTGGCGAAGGCGAAGGGTGGGGTACCCGGCCCCGTCCTTCTCGAGATCCCCATCGATGTGCTCTTCGACACCGCTCCGGTCACCGAGGTGCGGTTCCCCGCAGTGGGCACCGTCGCCTCGGGCGGCCACGCTGCTCCCGCACAGGTCGAGCAGATCGCACAGGCCCTCTCCGAGGCCCAGCGCCCGCTCATCGTGGCGGGAGGCGGAGTGAGCTTTCCGCGTGCGCAGGAGGAGCTGCGGGCGCTCGCCGAGGCCCTGCAGATCCCGGTACTCACCCCGAACAAGTCCGAAGGGGTCATCCCCTCGAGCTCTCCGCTCCATGCCGGTGGGCTCTCCACACTGCTGGCATGCGTCGCGGCGGGGCAGGCACCTGACGTGGTGCTGGTGCTCGGCCAACGACAGGGGATGTTCACCGGCGGGCGGGCGTCGCTGTTCCCCGGTGCGCGGGTGTTCCAGGTCGATCAGGATGCCGCGGAGATCGGTCGGATCGCCGATGTGGAGCTGGGGGTGGTGGCAGACAGCCGTGCCGTACTCGTCCAGCTCGCGGAGGCGCTTGTCGGGCGGCCGACGGCCGGCGAGCGCGCCGCCTGGCTGGAGCAGGTGCAGACGGGACGTGCCGCGCATGCGGCGCAGTTCGCGGACTCGACTACGCAGAGCGGTCGGATGCACCCTTACCACGCGGCGAAGGCGGTGGTGGACGCCGCACCGAACGGCTCGACCTTCGTGCTCGACGGGGCTGAGAACGCCTCGTGGGCCTCCTACCATGTCACCTCCGAGAACGCTGGCGATGTCCTCCGCCTCGGCTATCTCGGCTGCCTGGGCATCGGCCCCGGCTTCGCCATCGGGGCACATTCGGCGACCGGTCGGCCCACCGTCGTGATCACCGGTGACGGTGCTGCCGGCTTCAACCTCCAGGAATTCGACACCATGGTCCGGCATGGGCTCCCCATCGTCACAGTCGTGTTCAACAACACCGTTTGGGGCATGTCCGTCCACGGTCAGGAAGCGGTCTACGGCGAACGCGGAGTGGTGGTGAGCGAGCTGGCCGACACGGACTACCACGAGGTCTGCGCGGCCCTGGGCGGATATGGCGAGAGGGTGCGCACCCTGGAGGAGATCCCCGCGGCCATGCGGCGCGCGCTCGACTCGGGGTTGCCCGCCTGTCTGAATCTGGAGATCGACCCTGACGTGGTGCACCCCACCACGCTGCGGATGCTCGGCGATGTCGATGCGGAGGATGAGGTCGTCATCCCCTACTACCAGAACTTCAGGAAGCAGGCCTGATGAACCGCCCCGACACCGTGCGCACGGTGCGGATCGCCGGCCCAGGAGCACTCGAACTCACGGAGGTGCCGCGTCCGGTCCTGGGCGTCGGCGAGCTCCGGGCCCGTGTGGAGGCTTGCGGCATCTGTGGCTCCGACGGGATGTTCGCCGGCCTCGGCCGGATCCCCGCGACCACCCCGTTCGGTCACGAGGTGGTCGCCGAGGTGGTGGAGACCGGGCCGGGCACCGACCCGCAGTGGCAGGGAAGGCGTGCGGTGCTGCTGCCCTTCGGCAGCTGCGGGACCTGCGTGCAATGCCGGCAGGGCGAGGAGACTCGGTGTACCGGCGGGTTCGGGAACTACGCCGCTGGGTTCGCCGACGAGGCCGTGGTGCAGGCGGCTGCCGTGCCGGACTGGTGCGTGGTGCCTGACGGCGTCTCCAGCACCGCGGCCTCCCTGCTGGAACCGCTGGCCGTGGCGGTGCGTGCGGTGCACAAGTCGGAGGTGCTGCGAGAGGAGCGCTCCCTTCCGGTGCAGGTGGCCGGTGCCGGGCCCATCGGTCTGCTGGTGGCATATGTTCTGCTGCGGTTCGGGTTCTCCCGGGTGACGGTGGTGGAGCGCAACGAGGGCAAGACCTCTCTGCTCCGTGAGCTGCTGCCGGGGGCGCGCATCCTGACCTCCCTGCCGGAGGAACCGGTGCACTGCCTCTTCGAGTGCGCCGGGGCGCAGCCCGTGCTGGACCACGCGGTGACGCAGGGGGTGGAACGCGGCGGCCGGATCTGCCTGGTGGCGGCCTACAAGGCTGCGCCCACGCTGGATGCCCTGCAGTTCATGGCACGCGAGCTGACGATGATCGGCTCCTTCTCCGCTACCCTCGCCGACGCGGAGTCGGCCTCTCGGATCCTATTCGCCGAGGCGGATGTCCTGCAGTCGCTGGTGACGGATACGGTTCCGCTCGAGGATGTCCAGGGCGCCTTCGACCGGCTCCGCGCCGGTGGCCTGTTGGGCAAGTGCGTGGTCCGGCCATAGGAATGCCCCCGGAGGCAGAGTCTCGGACAGCCCGCTCACGGGGAGGTGAGGGCGCGTGGGTCCCGGTGCGCCGTGGGCTCGGTCACGGTGGGGGTCCTGTGTCCGTGCCCTTCACTAGAGTGGGGGCGTGACTTCGCAGACGACCTCCGCAGCAGCGGTGCTCCCTCATCCCGACGCTCCCACGATCCGCGTGGAGGGTGCACGCGCGCACAATCTCAAAGACGTGTCCGTGACGATTCCCCGGGACGCGATGGTGGTGTTCACCGGGCTGAGCGGCTCCGGCAAGTCCTCGCTCGCCTTCGACACCATCTTCGCGGAGGGGCAGCGCCGCTACGTCGAATCCCTCTCCTCCTACGCCCGCATGTTCCTGGGGCAGGTGGACAAACCGGACGTGGACCTCATCGAGGGACTGTCCCCGGCGGTCTCCATCGACCAGAAGTCGACCTCGAAGAACCCCCGGTCCACCGTCGGCACCATCACCGAGGTCCATGACTTCCTCCGCCTCCTGTGGGCGCGCGTGGGAGTCCCGCACTGCCCCACGTGCGGGGAGCGCATCGAGAAGCAGACGACGCAGCAGATCGTGGACTCGCTGCTCCAGCTGCCGGAGCGCACCCGGATCGCGGTGCTGGCCCCGCTCGTCCGCGAGCGCAAGGGCGAGTTCAAGGATCTCTTCTCCTCCCTGCTCTCGCAGGGCTACTCCCGCGCGGTGGTCGACGGCGAGCAGATCAGGCTCGACGATCCGCCCGTCCTCAAGAAGCAGTACAAGCACTCCATCTCCGTCGTCGTGGACCGCATCGTCATCCGCTCAGGCGTCCACCAGCGCCTCACGGACTCGGTGGAGACCGGACTCGCCGCGGCGGAGGGGCGCATCGACGTCGAGCTCGTCGACGACGGCACGGTGCGCACGTTCTCGGAGAACTTGCGCTGCCCCAACGACCACCCCCTCGTCCTCGACGAGATCGAACCGCGCACCTTCTCCTTCAACTCGCCGTTCGGCGCCTGCCCGGAGTGCGACGGGATCGGCACCCGCCTGAGCGTCGACGAATCGCTCGTGGTCCCGGACGACGACCTCTCGCTCACGGAGGGCGCGATCGCGCCGTGGTCGGCGGGCAAGAACGTCTCGCAGTACTTCCTCCGCATCATCGCGGGCCTGGCCGACGAGCTCGGCTTCGACCTCACCACTCCGTGGAAGGACCTGTCCGCGCCCGTGCGGAAGGCCCTGCTGGAGGGCAAGGACTACAAGGTCCAGGTGAAGTTCAAGAACCGGTTCGGCCGCGAGCGCACCTACTCCACCGGCTTCGAGGGCGTCTACCAGTACATCCTCCGCAAGCACGAGGAGACGGAGTCGGACTCCTCGCGCGAACGCTACGAGGCGTACATGCGGGAGGTGCCCTGCCCCGTCTGCCACGGTGCCCGTCTGCGGCCGGAGGTCCTGGCCGTCACGGTGGGCGGCAGGTCCATCGCGGAGGTCTCCTCCCTGCCCATCGACGAGGCGGCGGAGTTCCTCACCGGGCTCGAACTCTCCTCGCGGGACGCGCAGGTCGCCGCCCAGGTGATGAAGGAGATCACCGCGCGGCTGCAGTTCCTCCTCGACGTGGGCCTCGACTACCTCAGCCTGGACCGGACCGCCGGCACCCTCTCCGGCGGAGAGGCGCAGCGCATCCGGCTCGCCACGCAGATCGGCTCCGGCCTCGTGGGCGTGCTCTACGTGCTGGACGAGCCGTCCATCGGCCTGCACCAGCGGGACAACCGCCGCCTCATCGAGACGCTGCTGAAGCTCCGCAACCTGGGCAACACCCTCATCGTCGTCGAGCACGACGAGGAGACCATCGAGGCGGGCGACTGGATCGTGGACATCGGCCCGCGCGCCGGTGAGCACGGCGGTGAGATCGTCTACTCCGGACCGGTGGCGGGCCTCACGGACGAGCAGAAGTCCCTCACCGGCGACTACCTCGCGGGCCGGCGTCGGATCCCGCTGCCGGCCGCGCGCCGCCCGCTGGACAGGGAGCGGACGCTCACCGTCGTGCGGGCCAACGAGAACAACCTCCGGGACCTCACCGTCGACTTCCCCCTGGGGGTCCTCACCGTGGTCTCGGGCGTGTCCGGCTCCGGCAAGTCGACCCTCGTCAACGACATCCTCTACACGGAGCTCGCCAACAAGCTCAACAACGCCAAGCGCGTGCCCGGCCGGCACAAGTCGGTGAAGGGCCTCGAGCACCTCGACAAGGTCATCCACGTCGATCAGTCGCCCATCGGCCGCACCCCGCGGTCCAATCCGGCCACCTACACCGGGGTCTTCGACCACATCCGCCGGCTGTTCTCCGAGACGGAGGTCGCGCGGATCCGGGGCTACCAGCCGGGGCGCTTCTCCTTCAACGTCAAGGGCGGACGCTGCGAGAACTGCAAGGGCGACGGCACCATCCGCATCGAGATGAACTTCCTGCCGGACGTGTTCGTCCCCTGTGAGGTGTGCGGCGGCGCGCGGTACAACCGCGAGACGCTCGACGCCCGCTTCAAGGGGAAGTCGATCGCGGAGGTCCTCAACATGCCCATCGAGGAGGCCGCGGAGTTCTTCGAGGCGGTGCCCGCCATCTCCCGGCACCTGCGCACGCTCAACGAGGTGGGGCTGGGCTACGTCCGGCTGGGACAGCCCGCGACCACCCTCTCCGGCGGCGAGGCGCAGCGCGTGAAGCTCGCGGCGGAGCTGCAGAAGCGCACCCGGGGCCGCACCGTCTACGTGCTCGACGAGCCCACGACCGGTCTGCACTTCGAGGACATCTCCCGGCTGCTGGGGGTGCTCCAGGGTCTCGTGGACAAGGGCAACTCGGTCATCGTCATCGAGCACAACGTCGACGTCATCGCGGCGGCGGACCACATCATCGACATGGGTCCGGAGGGCGGCCGCGGCGGCGGCCAGGTGATCGCACAGGGCACTCCGGAGGAGGTGGCGCGCGTGGAGTCCAGCCACACGGGGCGCTACCTCGCCGAGCTGCTCGAGCGGAGGGCGGCCGGTGGATCCGAGTGAGTACCGGCCCCGCACGGGCGAGATACCCACGTCGCCGGGCGTCTACCGCTTCCGCGACGAGGACCGCCGTGTCATCTACGTGGGGAAGGCGAAGAACCTCCGGCAGCGCCTGAACTCGTACTTCGCGGACCCCGCGAACCTGCACCCCCGCACCTTCCGGATGGTCCACACCGGCGCCTCCGTCGAGTGGACCGTGGTGGGCACGGAGGTGGAGGCGCTCCAGCTGGAGTGGACCTGGATCAAGGAGTTCAGCCCCCGCTTCAACGTGATGTTCCGGGACGACAAGTCGTACCCGTATCTGGCCATCACCTCGAAGGACCGGTACCCGCGCGTCTTCGTCACCCGCGGCAGGCGCAAGCCGGGCATCACCTACTTCGGTCCATTCGGCCAGGCCTGGGCGATCCGGGAGTCCCTCGACCTCCTGCTCAAGGTGTTCCCCGTGCGCACGTGCACCAAGGGCGTGCTGCAGCGGGCCGAACGCAGCGGCCGGCCGTGCCTGCTGGGCTACATCGGCAAGTGCTCGGCCCCCTGCGTGGGGCAGGTGAGCGAGGAGGAGCACCGCGAGCTGGTGCGCGGCATCACGGACTTCATGTCCGGGAACACCGGCACCATGATCACGGACCGGAAGCGGCGGATGGCCGCCGCGGCGGAGGTCTACGACTACGAGACCGCCGCGCGTCTGCGTGACGAGATCGCCGCACTGGAGAAGGTGCTGGCGAAGAACGCCGTCGTCCTGTCGATGAACGCCGACTGCGACCTGTTCGCCGTCCACTTCGACGACCTCGAGGCCTCCGTGCAGGTCTTCCACGTGCGGGGCGGGCGCATCCGGGGCGAACGCGGCTGGATCGTCGAGAGGCTCGAGGACTCCACCCCGGCCAGCCTCGCCGCGGACTATCTGCGTCAGGCCTACGGCGAGGCGGATCCGCAGGCCGTGCCGCCGGAGGTCCTCGTCGACACGCTGCCGGAGGAGCCCGAGAGCCTGAGCGACTGGCTGCGGGACCGCCGCGGCGGTCGCCGCGTGGATCTGCGCGTGCCGGAGCGCGGGGAGAAGCGCGCGCTCCTCGAGACGGTCCGGCAGAACGCGGAGCAGGCCCTCATCCTCCACCGCACCCGGAGGGCGTCGGACCTCACCACCCGCAGCGAGGCCCTCAAGGAGATCCAGGAGCATCTGGGGCTGGAGGAGCCGCCGCTGCGGATCGAGGCGATCGACAACTCGCACACGGGCGGCCAGGACGTGGTGGGCTCCCTCGTGGTGTTCGAGGACGGTCTGCCCGTCAAGCGCGACTACCGGCACTTCGCCGTCCGCGGCGAGGCCGCGCGGGACGACACCTCCTCCATGTACGACGTGGTCTCCCGCCGGTTCACCCGCTACCTCGAGTCACTGGCCTCGGACGAGCCGGACGAGAGGTTCGGCTACCGGCCCTCGCTGCTCCTCGTGGACGGCGGCCCGCCGCAGGTGGCCGCGGCGCGGCGCGCCCTCGACGATCTGGGCCTCGCGCAGATCGCGGTCGCAGGGCTCGCCAAGCGGCTCGAGGAGGTGTGGCTGCCCGGCGACGACTTCCCGCTGGTGCTCCCGCGCGGCTCCGAGGGCCTCTACCTCCTCCAGCGCGTGCGCGACGAGTCCCACCGGTTCGCCATCACCTACCACCGCAAGCGGCGCGGGAGATCGAGCACGGCCTCGGCGCTGGACTCGATCCCGGGACTGGGACCGGCGAAGCGGAAGGCCCTCCTGGCGGAGTTCGGCTCCGTGGCCGGCATCCGCCGCGCGGGACCGGAGGAGCTGCAGCGGGTGAAGGGTGTGGGACCGAGCCTGGCGGATACCATTCAGCGAGAGCTGAACGGCGCGCAGCGACAGGCGGGCGGCGCCCAGCCCGGGGGAGAGGAGTCCGAGAGTGACGAGTGAGAACGAGACGAGACCGGATCAGGTGGACGTGCTCCTCGTGACGGGCATGTCCGGCGCCGGCAAGACCACGGCGGCGCGCGTGCTCGAGGACCTCGACTGGTACGTCGTGGACAACCTGCCGCCCCAGATGATCGCCCCGCTGCTCGAGCTGGTGGGCCGTGCCGACGGAGCGCTGCCCAAGGTGGCGGTCGTGGCGGACATCCGCGGCCGCAGCACGCAGCGCACGGATCTCGACCACGCGGTCGACGAGTACCTCAAACAGGGCATCATGGTCCGCGTCCTCTTCCTCGACGCGAGCGACGACGTGCTCGTGCAGAGGTTCGAGTCCGTCCGCCGCCCGCACCCGCTGCAGGGCGAGGGGACGCTGCTCGACGGCATCGCGGCGGAGCGGGAGGCGCTGGACAACCTCCGGCACCGTGCCGGAGTCGTCATCGACACCTCGGAGCTCAACGTGCACGAGCTCGGCCGGGAGGTCCGGCAGGCCTTCAGCTCGGAGGACGCGGAGACGCTCCGGCTCACCGTCATGAGCTTCGGCTTCAAGAACGGCGTGCCCAAGGACGGCGACCACGTCGCGGACGTGCGCTTCCTGCCCAATCCCCACTGGGTGCCCCATCTGCGGCCCTTCAACGGCACGGACCGCGAGGTGGCGGACTTCGTCTTCGCGGACCCGGGTGCGGGCGAGTTCCTCGACCACTACACCGCGGCGCTGCGCATCGCGATCGAGGGCTACCTCCGCGAGTCCCGCGGCTACGCGACGATCGCGGTGGGCTGCACCGGGGGCAAGCACCGCTCGGTCGCGATGGCCGAGGAGCTCGGCCGGCGTCTGCGCGAGCAGACGCCGGCGCGTGTCACCGTCCGCCACCGGGATCTGGGAAGGGAGTGAGCGCCATGACCGCTCAGCACGAGGCCGGCGGGGCTCCGACCACGGAGGAGCTGCCGCTCTCGCTCCGCGGCAGGGCCGCCGGACGCGGCTCCGAGCCCAGGGTCGTGAGCTTCGGCGGAGGCCACGGGCTCTACGCCGCCCTGCGCGCCTTCCGCCTCATCACGGACTCGCTCACGGCGGTCGTGACGGTCGCGGACGACGGAGGCTCCTCCGGACGCCTCCGGCAGGAGATGGGCGGCCTGCCGCCGGGCGACCTGCGCATGGCGCTGGCCGCACTCTGCGACGACGGCGAGTGGGGGCGCGTGTGGCGCGACGTCATCCAGCACCGCTTCACGTCCTCGGGCAGCCTCGACGGCCATGCCGTGGGCAACCTCCTCATCGCCGCGCTGTGGCAGATCAACGACGACCACGTCGAGGGGCTCGACTGGATCGCCCAGCTGCTGCGGGCCCACGGCAGGGTGCTGCCGATGTCGTCCGTGCCGCTCACCATCGAGGCGGACGTGCACCCGCCGGACGGCGGACCCGTCACGGTCATCCGGGGGCAGTCCGTGCTCGCGACGACGCCGGGAAGGGTCGCCCAGGTCCGGCTCGTCCCCGGTGCCCCGCCCGCGCGGGCGGAGACGATCGAGGCCGTGCAGGAGGCGGATCTGCTCAACCTGGGCCCGGGATCCTGGTACACCTCCGTCATGCCGCACCTGCTGGTGCCGGAGCTGGCCGAGGCGATCTGCGCCTCCACCGCGCTCAAGAGCCTCACCCTCAACCTCGGCGCCGCGCCGGGGGAGACCGCGGACCTCACCCTCGTGGACCACCTGCAGTCGCTGCACCTGCACGCGCCGGCGCTCACACTCGACTACGTGCTCGTGGACGCCGTGGCGGCGGCCAAGGAGCCCGCCCTCCCGGAGATCGCGGAATCGCTGTTCGGGGCCCATCTGCGCACCCACCCGCTCACCTCGCGCAGACCGCGCCAGCATGACAGCCTCAAGCTGGCGGCCTGCTACCGTGACATGCTGCTGGACTCGGGGCTGCTCGAGGAGGACCAGTGGTGAGGGCCGGGTTCCGTCCCGGACCGGTGGTGAGGCTCATGAAGTGGGGAGACGAGAGGCGAACATGGCGCTGACGGCTGCGGTCAAGGACGAGCTCGCTCGCTGCGAGGTGACGCGGATCTCGGCGCGGAGGGCGGAGGTCTCCTCGATGCTGCGCTTCGCGGGTGCGCTCCACCGTTCCGGCTCTGCGGTCCTCGTGGAGGCGGAGCTGGACACCGCGGCGGCGGCGCGTCGTCTCCGCGCGGAGATCCGTTCGCTCTACGGCCCGGTCGCGGAGATCGTGGTGATCTCCGGCGGCGCCCGGGGACGGGGCAGCCGCTACGTGGTGAGGATCACGCGCGACGGTGCCTCGCTGGCCCGGCAGTCCGGGCTGCTGGACGCCCGCGGCCGGCCGGTGCGCGGGCTGCCGTCCGCCATCGTGGGCGGCACCGCCGCGGACTGCGAGGCCGCCTGGCGGGGCGCCTTCCTCGCCCACGGTTCGCTCACGGAGCCCGGGCGCTCCGCCGCGCTGGAGATCACCTGTCCCGCCCCGGAGGCGGCGCTGGCCCTCGTGGGTGCGGCGCGCAGGCTGGACATCACCGCCAAGGCGCGCGAGGTCCGCGGCACCGATCGCGTGGTCATCCGCGACGGGGATGCGATCGCCGCCCTGCTCACCCGGATGGGGGCGCACGAGGCCGTGCTCGTCTGGGAGGAGCGCCGCATGCGCCGCGAGGTCCGGGCCACCGCCAACCGGCTGGCCAACTTCGACGACGCGAACCTGCGCCGTTCGGCACGGGCGGCCGTGGCGGCGAGCGCGCGGGTCGAGCGGGCGCTGGAGATCCTCGGCGACGACGTGCCGGAGCACCTCCGCTATGCAGGCGCGCTCCGCATGACGCACAAGCAGGCCTCCCTCGAGGAGCTCGGCCAGCTCGCGGATCCCGTGATGACGAAGGACGCGGTGGCCGGCCGGATCCGCCGTCTGCTCGCGACTGCGGACAAGCGCGCGGAGGAGCTGGGCATCGCCGGGACGGATGCGTTCGTCACGCCGGACATGCTCGAGGAGAACTGAGGCACCCCGTCTCGATAGGATGGGAGCGCGGGGCCACCCGCTCCGCACGTCGCCTCAGGAGGGAAGCACACGCATGACCATCCGCATCGGCATCAACGGCTTCGGACGCATCGGCCGATCCTTCTTCCGCCAGTCGCTCACGTCCCCGGACGTCGAGGTCGTCGCCATCAACGACCTCACGGACAACGCCTCGCTCGCACACCTGCTCACCTATGACTCCGTCTGGCGCAGGATCGACGCGGAGGTGAGCCATGACGAGGACTCGCTCATCGTCGACGGCCGTCACGTGCAGGCGTTCGAGAAGTCGGTGCCCGCGGAGATCCCGTGGGGCGAGTACGGGGTCGACGTCGTCATCGAGTCGACCGGACGCTTCCGGTCCGCGGACCAGGCCTCGGCCCATCTGGAGGCCGGAGCCGGCGTGGTCATCATGTCCTCGCCGGGCAAGGGCGTGGACGGCATGTTCGTCATGGGCGTGAACGAGTCGGAGTTCGATCCCGCTCGCCACCGGGTCGTCTCCAACGCCTCGTGCACCACCAACTGCCTCGCGCCCGTCGCCAAGACGCTCCACGAGACGGTGGGCATCGCCTCCGGCCTCATGACCACGGTGCACGCCTACACCGGCGACCAGCGTCTGGTCGACGGCAATCACAAGGACCTCCGCCGCGCGCGGGCCGGGGCGGTCAACATCGTCCCCACCACGACGGGCGCGGCCGGTGCCGTGGGAAAGGTGCTGCCGGAGCTCGCCGGCCGCCTGCACGGCATGGCGATCCGCGTGCCCGTGCCCACGGGCTCGCTCGTGGACCTCACCTTCGTGCCGGAGCGCTCCACCACTCCCGCGGAGGTGAACGAGGCGCTGCGCACGGCGGCTGAGGGCCCGCTCGCCGGGATCCTCGGCTACACGGAGGACCCCATCGTCTCCTCCGACATCGTCATGGACGACCACTCCGCGATCATCGACGCCACGCTCACCGAACAGGTGGGCGAGCAGCTCAAGGTGATCGCCTGGTACGACAACGAGTGGGGCTACTCGCACCGCCTCCTCGATCTCGCCGCCCACGTGGGCCGGCAGCTGCGCTGAGAGCGGACCGGCCGCACCGAACACCGAAAGGGAACCGAATGAAGACTCTTGAGAGCGCGGGGCCGCTCGCGGGCAGGCGCGTCCTGGTCCGCAGCGACCTCAACGTCCCGATGGACGCCGGGCGCATCACGGACCCGGGCCGCATCACGGCCTCGGCGCCCACGCTCCGGCGGCTGGCCGAGGCCGGTGCCCGGGTGATCGTCGTCGCGCACCTCGGCCGGCCCAAGGGGCAGGTCGTCGACGAGCTCTCGCTCGCACCCGTCGCGCCGGCGCTGGCCGAGGCGGTGGGCCGCGAGGTGGCCTTCGCCGCGGACACCGTGGGACCGCAGGCCCACGCTGCGGTCGCCGCACTCGGCGACGGCGGGATCGTGCTCCTGGAGAACCTCCGGTTCGACCCGCGCGAGACCTCCAAGGACGATGCGGAGCGCGCTGAGTTCGCCGATCAGCTCGCGGAGCTCGCGGACGTCTTCGTCTCGGACGGATTCGGCGTCGTCCACCGCAGGCAGGCGAGCGTGTACGACATCGCCACCCGCCTGCCGGCCTATGCCGGTGACCTCGTGAGCGCGGAAGTCGAGGTCTCGACGCGCCTCCTCGAGGACCCGGCGCGGCCCTATGCGGTGGTGCTGGGCGGGTCGAAGGTCTCCGACAAGCTCGGGGTCATCGACAGCCTGCTGGAGCGGGCGGACACGCTCGCGATCGGCGGGGGCATGGCGTTCACCTTCCTCGCCGCGCAGGGTCACGCGATCGGCAGGAGCCTCGTGGAGTCCGATCAGCTGGAGACCGCTCGCGGATACCTGCGCAAGGCGGCCGAACGCGGTGTGGAGATCCTCCTGCCGACGGACATCGTGATGGCCGCCTCGTTCGCCGCGGACGCGGAGCACTGGGTCGCGCCGGCGGACGCTCTCGAGTCCACCCCCGGCGGCGCCGAGGCGCTGGGCCTGGACATCGGTCCGGAGACCGCCGCGGCGTTCGCCGCGCGGATCACGGCCGCGCGCATGGTGTTCTGGAACGGGCCCATGGGCGTGTTCGAGTTCCCCGCGTTCTCCGCGGGCACCCGTGCCGTGGCCGAGGCCCTCACCACCGCCCACGGCGGCCCGGAGGCCGGCAGGCTCACGGTGGTGGGCGGGGGAGACTCCGCCGCCGCCGTGCGCACCCTCGGCTTCTCCGACGACCAGTTCGGCCACATCTCCACCGGCGGTGGGGCGAGCCTCGAGTTCCTCGAGGGCCGGACGCTTCCCGGCCTCGACGTGCTGGAGGGCTGAGCGGCATGGCGACGACGAAGACGGCCGGCGGCCGCAGGCGGCTCATCGCGGGCAACTGGAAGATGAACCTCGATCACTTCGAGGCGCTCACCCTCGTGCAGAAGCTCGACTGGGCGCTGCGGGATGCGAAGGTGGACCTGGACGCGGTCGAGGTGGCCGTGCTGCCGCCCTTCACGGACATCCGCTCCGTGCAGACCCTGGTGCAGGGGGACAAGCTCGCGCTGTCCTACGGTGCGCAGGACCTCTCCGCGCACGACTCCGGGGCCTACACCGGTGAGGTCTCGGGGCAGTTCCTGCGCCGGCTGGGCTGCGAGTACGTGCTCGTGGGCCACTCGGAGCGGCGCGAGCACCACGGCGAGGACGATGCGCTCGTCCGCAGCAAGATCCTCGCGGCCGTCCGGCACGAGCTCGCCCCGGTGCTGTGTGTGGGGGAGGGGCTCGAGTCCCGGCAGTCCGGCGACCACGTCGCCGTCGTCCTCGCGCAGCTGGACGCCGCACTGGAGGGCCTCGGCGCAGACGACGTCCCCGGTCTGGTGCTGGCCTACGAGCCGGTCTGGGCGATCGGCACCGGCGAGACCGCGGGGCCGGAGGAGGCCGGGGAGATGGCGACCGCCCTCCGCGGCCGGCTCGAGACCCTGCTGGGCGCTCCCGCGGCCCAGGCCACGCGGATCCTCTACGGCGGCAGTGTGAAGGCCGAGAGCGTCGCGGAGATCGTGGCGGTCCCGGACGTGGACGGTGCCCTCGTGGGGGGCGCGAGCCTCGACCCGGCCGGCTTCGCGTCGCTGATCACCGCCGCACACCGGGTAGACTGAAGGGCACTATGGAGATCCTCAACTGGACGCTCACGGCGATTCTCGTCCTCACCAGCGTCTTCCTCACGATGCTCATCCTCATGCACAAGGGCAAGGGCGGCGGCATGTCCGACATGTTCGGCGGCGGCATGAGCTCCTCGCTGGGCTCGTCCGGTGTCGCCGAACGCAACCTCAACCGCTTCACGACGCTCGTGGCGATCATCTGGGTCGCCAGCATCGTGCTGCTGGGCGTCTCGGTGCGCTTCGCCGGCTGAGCCGCCGCACATGAGCTGAGTGCCGCACGGGCTGAATGCCGCAGAACGAGAGGCCAGGAGGGACGTGTCCCTCCTGGCCTCTCGCGTGTCTGCCCTGCGGCCTACTCGCCCACCCGCTCGGGCGAGGTTCCGGCGGCCGCTGCCAGCAGCTGCTGCAGACCCTCGTCCCGCTCACGCAGCCGGACCCGCAGGACACGGCGTCCCAGGCCCTCCAGCACATCCGCATCGGCCGCGGCCTGCGAGGAGATGAGGCTGCCGAAGCCGAACCCGGCGCCGGGCACCGCCAGATCGTCCTCGGCGGAGATCGCAGCGGTGACGAACAGGAAGGAACCGGTGTCCGGTCCGCCCTTGTGCAGCTGGCCCGTGGAGTGCAGATAGCGCGGACCCCAGCCGAACGACACCGGCGCGCCGTCGGCCCTGTCCGCGAGGACGGGACGCAGTCGCGCGGCCTCGGCGTCGTGCACGGAGCTGAGGTAGGCGCAGACGGCGAGGTAGCGCTCGTCGTCGCGCTCGGGCAGGATCGCACCGAGCAGACCCGACAGCGTGCGCTCGTGGAGCTCGAGGTC
Organism: Brevibacterium salitolerans; assembly: GCF_039531405.1. Classification (NCBI taxonomy): domain Bacteria; kingdom Bacillati; phylum Actinomycetota; class Actinomycetes; order Micrococcales; family Brevibacteriaceae; genus Brevibacterium; species Brevibacterium salitolerans. Next base: position 698,799 of record NZ_BAAAPZ010000002.1, read on the forward strand.
GTCGATGAGGTGGACGGAGGCGTACACCTCGACCTCGCCCTCGACGAGGAACGGCGCGGGCTCCTGGGCGGCCTCGGCGGGTGCTGCCCCGCCGTCTGCGTCACCGCCGGTCTCCGGGCTCCCCGCGGCCGCCTGCGTCCTGCGCGCGAGGATCTCCCGCGCCCGTGCCTTGGCGGCCTCGACGTCCGGCTGGTCGAAGGGATCCACGCCGATGGCGGCCCCCAGCAGCGCCGTCGCGGTCTCCCAGATGAGGAACTGCGCACCCAGGGGAGCCTCGCACGAGACCGCGACGCCGGAGACCGGCTGATGCTCGCCGAGCGCCTCGCCGAGGAAGCAGATGCCGGTGCCGGCGTCCGCATCGGCGAAGCCCGCGGCGTGCACGGACTCGCAGGCGATGGGCAGGACGCCGGCCCCGTCCTTGCCCGTGGACTCCGCCACGAGCTGCTCCAGCCAGGCGGGCAGGGCCTCGAGGGCGGGGTCCGTGGCGGCGACGGCGAGGATCCGGATGCTGCGGGCATGGGCGGCGGACAGCGCCGAGGCCAGCTCGACCGCCGGGTTGCCCTCGCGGTCCTCGGCGAGCGCCTCCGCGACGGCGGCCGCCTCTGCGACGACCTGGGCCACGTCCGCGCCCGCGAGGCCGGCGGGCACCAGGCCGAACGCGCCGAGCACGCTGAAGCGCCCGCCCACGTCCGGATCCGCGAGGAACACCCGGCGCCAGCCCTCCTCGAGAGCCTGCTCCGCGAGGGTGGTGCCCGGATCCGTCACGGCGATGAGCCGTTCCGTGGGCTCGATGTCCAGGCCCCGCAGCGCCTGCGCGTAGGCGGAGGCGGCGGAGACCGTCTCGATCGTCGTCCCGGACTTCGTGCCCACCACGAGGGCGGTGCGGGCGAGGTCCGCGGACTCCACGACGGCCCGCACGGACAGCGGATCCGTGCTGTCGAGGACGGCGAGCTCGGCGCCGTGGGAGGCGGCGATGACCTCGGCGCCCAGGGAGGAGCCGCCCATGCCTGCGAGGACGATGCGGTCGACGCCCTCGGCGGCCAGCTCCTCACGGAGGGAGTCGATCTGCTCGACGAGGCCTGCCGAGCGCGTGTGCAGGTCCGTCCAGCCGAGGCGGTGCTCAGCCGTCCGCGCCGCGCCCGGGCCCCAGAGGCCGGTGTCCCGCGCCGCGAGCCGTGAGGCCAGCTTCTCCGCGATCATCCTGCCGCGCTCCGCCCTGTGCTCCTCCGGAGCGGGGAACCCCACTGTCGCACTCATCGCGCTCACTCCTTTCAGACCGAGTCCGAACGCCGCGTCGCAACGACGTCCACCAGTTCGCTCCAGCTCGCGGAGAACTTCTCCAGCCCTTCCGCCTGCAGCTTCTCCATGACCTGGGCGTAGTCGATGCCCAGGCCCGCCAGCGCATCGAAGTGCGCATCCGCCGCGGCGTAGGAGCCGGGCATGGTGTCCGCAGGGACCTCGCCGTGGTCCGCGAAGGCCTCCAGCGTCTTCTCCGGCATCGTGTTGACGGTGTCCGGGGTGACGAGCCCGGACACGTAGAGGGTGTCCGGGTAGGCCGGGTCCTTCACGCCAGTCGAGGCCCACAGCAGCCGCTGCACCCGTGCACCGGCCGCGGCCAGCACCCGGAAGCGCTCGGAGCCGAAGGCCTGCGACTGCACGCGGTGCGTGAGCCTGCAGTTGGCGAGGCCCGCGCCGCCGCGCAGGGCGCGGGCCTCCTCCGTGCCGAGCGCGTCGAGGCGGCCGTCGATCTCCGCATCTACCCGGGAGACGAAGACCGAGGCGACGGAGGCGATCCGTGAGAGGTCCGCGCCGTGCTCGCGGGCCCGCTCGAGGCCGGTGAGGTAGGCCTCCACGACCTTGCGGTACTGGTCGAGGCTGAACACCAGGGTGACGTTGACGCTGATGCCGGCCTCGAGGACGCGGGGGATCGCGTAGATCCCGGCCTCGGTCGCGGGGATCTTGATCATGACGTTCTCACGGTCCACCGCCGCGGCCAGGCGCTTCGCCGCCTCAATGGTGCCCTCGCTGTCATGGGCGAGGGCGGGGGAGACCTCGAGGGAGACGCGGCCGTCCACGCCGTCGGTGCGCTCGTGGACCCCGCGGAGCACGTCGCAGGCGTCGCGGACGTCCGCGACGGTGAGGAGATCGATGAGCTCCTCCGCGCCGGCCTCGGGCCCGGCCGTGCGCACGGCCTCGGCGAGGCGGGGCCCGTACGCCGGGTCCTGGGAGATCGCCTGCGCGAAGATCGTGGGGTTCGTCGTCACGCCCGCGATGCACCGGGTCTCCAGGAGTTCCGCGAGGGAGCCCGAGTCCAGTCGCGAGCGGGAGAGGTCGTCGAGCCAGACGGAGACGCCGGCGGCGCTCAGGCGCTCCAGCGGTGTGCTCATGACCGGCTCCTCTCCGCGACGGCGTCGAGCGAGGCCCGCGCGGCGTCGACGACCGCGGCCGGGGTGAACCCGAACCGCTCGAACAGCTCCGCGCCCGGCGCGGAGGCTCCGAAGTGCTCCAGCGAGACGGGCACGCCGTGGGTGCCGAGCCAGCGGTACCAGCTCTGCGCCGTGCCGGCCTCCACGCTCACGCGGGCGGCGACCGCGGCCGGCAGGACGGACTCGCGGTACTCGGCCGGCTGGGCCTCGAACCACTCCATGCAGGGCACGGAGACGACACGGGCGTGCACACCGGACTCCGCGAGCGTCCCCTGCGCCGCGAGGGCGAGCTGCACCTCGGATCCGGAGGCCATGAGGAGCACGTCCGGCAGGCCGGTGGACTCGTTCACCGCGTCGGCCAGCACGTAGGCGCCCCGGCGGGCCTCGGCGGCGGGCGCGAGCACCGTGCGGTCCAGCACCGGCACGCCCTGACGGGTGAGCACGAGGCCGGAGGGGCCGTCGGTGCGCTCGAGCACCTTGGCCCAGGCGACGGCGGTCTCCGTGGCGTCGGCCGGGCGGACGACGTCCACGCCCGGGATCGCGCGCAGCGAGCTCACGTGCTCCACCGGCTGGTGCGTGGGGCCGTCCTCGCCCACGCCGATCGAGTCGTGCGTCCAGACGAAGACGCTGGGCACCTGCTGGAGCGCCGCCAGCCGCACGGCCGGGCGCTGGTAGTCGCTGAACACGAGGAAGGTGCCGTTGTAGGGGCGGGTGGGACCGTGCAGGGCGATGCCGTTGCAGATGAGGCCGGCGGCGAACTCGCGGACGCCGAAGTGCAGGTTCCGGCCGTAGGGGTTGCCGGAGAACATCGCGGACGAGCGCTCCTCGGGCAGGAAGGAGGGTTCGCCCTTGAGGAGGGTGTTGTTGGAACCGGCGAGGTCCGCGGATCCTCCCCACAGCTCCGGCATGAGGGGGGCGACGGCGTTGAGGACCGTGCCCGAGGCCGCACGCGTGGCGATCTTCTCACCCGCCTCGAACTCCGGCAGAGCCTCGGCGAGACCAGCGGGCAGCTCACCGGACTGCAGCCGGTCGAAGAGCTGCGCGCGCTCCGGGTGCGCACTGCGCCACTCCTCGAAGCGCGCCTCCCAGGCGGCGCGGGCCGCCGCGCCCCGCTCGCGGGCGAGGCGGGTGTGCGCGAGGACCTCGTCCGCGACCGCGAAGGACTCCGCGGGGTCGAAGCCCAGGAGCTCCTTGGTCGCCGCGATCTCAGCGGCACCCAGTGCGGAGCCGTGCGCGCCACCGGTGTTCTGCTTGCCCGGGGCGGGCCAGGCGATGATCGTGGAGAGGCGGATGAAGGAGGGGCGCGGATCCGCCTTGGCGGCCTGCACGGCGGCGTGGAGGGCCTGGACGTCCTCCCTGTACTCGCCGGTGCCGTCGACGCGGCCGGTGAAGTCCACGTGCTGCACGTGCCACCCGTAGGCGGCATAGCGGGCCTCGACGTCCTCCGTGAACGCGATGTTCGTGTCGTCCTCGATGGAGATCCGGTTGTCGTCCCAGATGAGGATGAGGTTGCCGAGCTCCTGCGTGCCGGCGAGCGAGGAGGCCTCCGAGGAGACGCCCTCCTGCAGGCAGCCGTCGCCGGCGACGACGTAGACGTGGTGGTCGAACACCGACTCGCCCGCAGGCGCCTCCGGGTCGAAGAGGCCGCGCTCACGGCGCGCGGCCATCGCCATGCCCACGGCCGAGGCGATGCCGGAGCCCAGCGGTCCGGTGGTGATCTCGACACCGTCGGTGTGGCCCACCTCCGGGTGTCCGGGGGTGAGCGAGCCCCAGGTGCGGAGCGCGCGGAGGTCGTCGAGCTCGAGGCCGAACCCGGCCAGGTAGAGCTGCACGTACTGCGTGAGGCTGGAGTGCCCGGCGGAGAGGACGAAGCGGTCCCGGCCCGCCCAGCGCGGCTGTGCGGGATCGTGCACCATGGCGTGCTGGTAGAGGTAGTAGGCGGCCGGCGCGAGGCTCATGGCGGTGCCGGGGTGGCCGTTGCCGGCCTTCTCGACGGCGTCGGCGGCCAGCAGGCGAGCGGTGTCGACCGCCCTCGCGTCCAGTTCTGACCACTCGAGGGTGCTCGTGCTTGTCATGCGCGCGAAGTGCTCCTTAGATGAAGGCGGTGCAGTGTGCAGTCGATGGCGACGCGCTTCAGCTTACCGGCTGGATCCGCGGTTGCCCTGTCCGTCCTCCCGCGCCTCCCCGACACCCACCGCGCCGCCGTCCGCGCATCGCGGGTGTCGGAAGTGCGGAAGTCTTCTACGAGCGATAGAATCTCCGAGAACGCTCATCGATCACTAGGAAGGTGCCGAGGACGATCGTGTCTCTTTCTCCGCATTCCGCGCACACCCGCACATCCTCGGCGACCTCCGGCGAGCGACCGCTGCAGCGGACCATCGACGAGGAGCGCGCGGGTGCGCGTGGGCGCGGAACCCTGCGGGGCACGCTGCGCGCCTACGTCGCGCTCACCAAGCCGCGTGTGATCGAGCTCCTGCTCGTCACCACCGCGCCCGTGATGTTCCTCGCCGCCCGCGGCCTGCCCGATCTGTGGCTGGTGCTCAACACGCTGATCGGCGGTGCGGCGGCTGCGGCCTCGGCCTCGGTCTTCAACTGCATCGCGGACCGGGACATCGACGCGAAGATGAAGCGGACGGAGAATCGTCCGCTCGTCACCGGCGAGATCACCCCGCGGGCGGCGACGATCTTCGCGTTCGCCCTGGGCTTCGGCTCGATCTTCTGGCTCGGCGGATTCACCAACTGGATGGCGGCCGGCCTCACCGCCGTCGCGATCCTCCTCTACGCCGTCCTCTACACCCTGGTGCTCAAGCGCCGCACCTCGCAGAACATCGTGTGGGGCGGGGCCGCCGGCTGCATGCCGGTGCTGATCGGCTGGTCGGCCGTCACCGGCTCGCTGAGCTGGGAGCCGCTGCTCCTCTTCCTCGTCGTGTTCTTCTGGACGCCGCCGCACTACTGGCCGCTGGCCATCAAGTACAAGGCGGACTACGAGGCCGCGGACGTGCCGATGCTGCCCAACAAGGTGCCGCCCCGCAACGTCGCCGCCCAGATGATCTGGTACACGCTGGCCATGATCGGCTCCTCGCTCCTCCTCATCCCGCTGGCGCCCATGGGCCCGCTCTACATCGCTGTCGCGGTGCTCTCCGGCGCGTGGTTCCTGTGGGAGTGCGTGGGGCTCATCAAGCGGGCGGACAAGGGCCTCTCCGGCACCCGGCTCAAGGCGATGCGCGTGTTCCACGCCTCCATCACCTATCTCTCCGTCCTCTTCCTCGCCGTGGCGATCGACCCGTTCGTCAACCCCTGGATGTGAGCGTGCCGCAGGGCTGATCCGCACCGGGGCCCGGCTGTTCTCCGGAACGGCCGGGCCCCGGTGCGTGTGCGGGGTGGGAGGGGCCTCCCGCCGGCTCAGTCGCCGGCCGGCGCGAACTCCACTCCGTGGTCGGCGGCGAGCTGAGCCTCGAGCCGGCGGACGCGCGGGATGATCTCCTCACCGAAGTGCGTGAGCTCCTCCTGGAAGTGGAGATAGGCGGTGAGGAGCAGATTCACCCCCTGCTTCTTGAATTCCACGATCCGTGCCGCGATCTGGTCATCGGTGCCGATGAGGCCGGTCTTGAACCCGTCGTTGTACTGCACGAGGTCCTCGAACGAGGAATCGGCCCACATGCCCTTGCCGTCCCCGGTGCTCTGCCCGGCCTGCCGGACGGAGGCGCGGAAGCCCTCGACGGCCGGCCGGTGCGCACGGCCCACGATCTCGCGCAGCTGCGCATGGGCCTCCTCCTCCGTCGCGCGGGCGATGACGAAGCCGTTGATCCCGAACCGCGGCCTCGCCGGCGCTGTGCGCTCACCCGATTCCGCCGCCGCGACGACGCCGGCCACGTTGTCCCGGTAGCCCTCGAGGGAGCGGCCGTTGGAGAAGTACCAGTCCGCCACCCGGCCCGCTGCCGCCTGTGCGGCGGTGGAGTTGCCGCCGAAGAAGACGTCCGGGTGCGGCCGGCCGGGAACGTCGACGGGACCGGGGCGCAGGGTCACGCCGTCGATCGCGTAGTGGCGGCCGAACTGCCTGTAGTCCTCCTCCGTCCACAGGCCGCGGAGGGCGCGGATGAACTCCTCCGTGCGTGCATAGCGTTCGTCGTGCTCCAGCCAGGGGAGACCGAACCCCGTGAACTCGTCCTTGAGCCAGCCCGAGACGATGTTGACCGCCGCCCGGCCGCCGGAGAGCTGATCCGCGGTGTTGATGAACTTCGCGAGCACCCCCGGGTGCCACATGCCCGGGTGCACGGCGGAGATCACCCGGAGCTTCTCCGTGGCGAGGAGGAGGGCGAGGGAGAAGCTCGTCGCCTCGTGCTGCTGGGAGGCGCCGTAGCTCGCCTGATAGCGGGTCTGCGTGAGCGCGTACTCGAAGCCCAGGCGTTCGGCGGTCCTCGCGAGTGTGCGGTTGTAGTCGATCCCCCAGTCCGTGCGCTGTTCCACCTCGGAGATGACGAGGCCGCCGGAGACGTTGGGGACCCAGTAGGCGAATGTCAGCGGAGTGGCGAGATCGGCCCAGGGCGAGACGTCCGAGGTGGGTTCCGGAGCGCCGCCGGGCGGGGAGTGGGTGCCGAGGTGCGGAGCGGGCATGCGAGTGGACCTTCCTGTGTGGGGCGACTGCGCTGTCAGTGTGCGGCAGCGAGGGCGAGCGCTGCGTGGCGATCGTCATATTCACGACAGGGGCCTGAACAGGCGACGCGTGTCCGATGCGCTGATCAGGCCAGCGGCGCCGGCTGCGCCGGTCCGCCCATGGCGGGATCACTGTGCCGGCTGCGGTGGAGGTCGCATCGCCGACACATCTGCAGTGAATATATGTCAAAGTCTCTTGTTCGGCTCGGCTGCTCGATGGAATAATAAAACTCAGATGCGAATCCGTGACGATGCGGACGGGCGGGGGTGAGGGTGATGGAGACGCTGCGAGCGCCTCCGGCTCGCCGGTGGACCCGGAGGAGGCGCTCCACGCGCTGCAGGAGCAGTCGCGGGCGTATGGGCAGCTGCGGGCGCAGGAGTACGCATCCACGGCCCGGTTCTGGCTGGGCAGGATCCTCGCGCATGAGGACAGCGGGGAGTGCGCGCCTGCGGGCGAGTCCGGTCTTGCGGCGCTGTTCCGCCCTGAGGATCAGGACGGCGCCGCTCCGGTGGTGGCAGGACAGCGGGAGAGGACCCTGCAGGCGTTCCTGGCGACGCTGCTGCCGTTCGCGGAGCTGACGGCGGTGGCCGGCGCGCTGAGTTCGACCGTGCCGCTGGTGCGGAAGCAGGCGGCGCAGGCGCTTGTGGTGCTCCTCGGCATGCCTGCCCTGCTGGGGGCAGTCGCTCAGGGGCGCAGGCCGGTGGACCGGCTGGAGCTGATTCTGCCGAAAGTGAGGCGTCTGTCGCTCGCACAGCTGCATGTGGTCGACGAGGCGATCGCGGGCCTGGACGAGCGCCTGTCCCTGGGCAGACATCTGGCGGTGGTGACGCAGGTCGTCGCCGGGCTCGAGCTGGCGGAAGCGAATTCCGCACAGGCGAGGCGGACGCGGCATGTGCGTCTGGAGAAGCTCGAGGGCGCGGAGGGCTGCCTGTCGTTCTACGGGCCCTATCTCGAGCTCGCCGCGTTCCACGCGCGCGGGCAGGCGGTGGCCAGAGCGGTGCTGCGCAACCAGATGGGAGCGCTCACGCTTGCTCCGGCACGCCCCTCGGATGCCGCCGGGGGCCAGGCCGGTGGGAACGGGGGATGCGGCGGCAGTGCTGCTCCGGTGGATCCGCGGAACACGGATCAGTTGGTGTTCGATCTGCTCACCGGTGCTCTCCCGCAGACCACGACGGTCCTCGAAGACACCACGTCCGGCGGTGTGCCGGGCCGGCGGAAGCGGGTGGCGGTGACCTGCCCGAGCGCGGGATCGTGGCTGCGGAAGCAGGCCGGGGTGAATGTGACGGTGCCCGTGACGACTCTGCTGCGGGTGGACGACCGGCCCGGGCTCGTCGCCGGCAGCACGCCCCTGCCCGCAGACGTTGCCCGTGAGGTCGCCGGGCATGCCACGGTATGGAATCGGATCCTCACCGACCCCGCCACGGGCGTGGTGCTGGACGAGGCGGCACGGATGTATCTGCCGGACAGAGGCACACGGTCGGTGGTGAACACGAAGTGGCAGCTGTGCACCGCGCCTGGATGCAGCGTCCCTGCGCAGGCGTGCGAGTTCGAGCACGGCGTGCCCTTCGACCACGCGGATCCGTCCTCCGGCGGGCCCACACATCCGGTGAACGGTCATCCGATGTGCCGGAAGCACCACGGACTCAAGACCCGCGGCGTGCTGCGGATGCGCAGGGTGAGTGGGGACGAGATCGTGTGGGAGCTGCCTCTGGGGGTGCAGGCATCGACGGTGGCTGCGCCGGTCGACGCCGGTCCGGCGGTGCCCGGTGATGCGGGCGCGGCACCGGCGGGAGAAGATCCTTCAGCTCTGGCTGCCGGCGAGTACGAGCTGTGGCGGGACGCGGTGGTGAGCGGGGAGGACTCTGCCCGGATCGCGGTGGATGCCACCGAGCAGCTTGTGCGGGAACACGTGCGGGAGGAGGAGCGCCGCTGGCAGACGCGGGCTGCCGTGGCAGCGGCGGAGGCCCGACGGAGGGCGGAGATGTCGGCACAGGAGCGGGACCTCGCCGCGCGCGAGGAAGCGCTGCGGGAGGCTCGGCGTGTGCTGCGTGCCGCGCAGGCGAGGGCAGCGGCCGAGGAGGAGCGGCTGGAGCGGCTGAGGCGCGAGTGCGAAGACGAGCGCTCGGTGTGGGAGTTCTGCCGGCAGCGCCACCGGGAACGCGAGGCCCGTATCCGTCGGATCGAGGACGCGTGGTGGCAGAGCCTGCGTACGCATGTCTTCACCCATCCGGCGCCCGACCGCGCCTTCAGCGCTCCTGTCGTGAAGGGTGCTGCTGACGGCGGCGGCGCCGTCGCCCCCTCACCGGAGGAGGACCAGCCGTTGAGCGAGGCGGAGGAACGGCAGATGGCCGGAACACTGGCAGCACACCGTGATGACCCTGGCTTCGCGGAGTTCCTGCTGCGTCATGAGGCGCTGGGTCAGGAGGACTACTGGGAGCATGTGGGCGAGGAGACCGTGCAGGAGGCTGAGAGCCGCGAGGGGGAAGAGGCTCTCGCCCGTGACGAGGCCCGCAGGCGTGCCGAGCGGGAGGACTGGCGGCGCCGGCAGGCCGCTGCACAGGAGGCGTGGGAACGGGAGTATCAGAGGGAAGCCCGCCGGTGGGGGCGCAGGCGTGCCAGGGCTGAGCATGCGGACCTGCTGAGGGAGGCCTGCCCCGCGGAGTGCTGTGTGGAAGCCAGGACTGCCGTGGAGGGTGTCTTCTCTGCCGGCGCGGAGGGCGCTGACGGTGCGGAGGGCGCGGGTGCGGACACCGCAGAGGGCTCCACGGTGCCGCTCTCGGCTGAGGAAGCACAGGCGGAGCTGCAGCGGGAGAGGTGGAGCCGGTGGAGGGGCGTGCCGGCGGGCGCGAACTTCGCCGATGACACGCCTCCGCCGTTCTGACCGCCCCCTGCGATGCGCGGCTCATGCGGGGGCGTACACAGGAAGATCGTCACGCCACATCCCGATCCGTGTGCCAAAGTCCTCGGAGATCCGCTGCAGCGGCACGGTCGGTCGTCCAGGTCCGCTCCACGACGCTGACCAGCCCGGCCACCGCCAACAGGGCCTTCCGGGCCATCCGCACACCGAGGGCCGGATCCGGCGCCGCGCTGCGCCACCGCTGCAGATGCATCGCGAGATCTCCGTTGAAGCCGCGTGCCGCCGCTGCGTCTCCCGGATACTCAGCATCGCCCCGCACACGATCGGGTCCGAGGAGCGGGACGCAGTAGTGGCGCAGGAACACCCTGTTGCGATAGGCCTCGTCACCGGAGCGGAGGTGACCGTCAGCCGTGATCGCAGCGATCTCCACACTGCGGCAGAGGTGCCTGAATCGGTGCGAGAGAGAAGCACTGAGTGTGGCGACCGCGGCTCCGGTCCTGATGAGCCCCTCCGATGTCAGCCCTTCGCGCGGATCCCTCACACGGTGCCGTCCGCGTACTGTGCGGCCTGCAGGGCGGCGTAGCGCCCGTCGGCGGCCATGAGCTCCTCGTGCGTGCCCTGCTCCACGATGGTCCCGGCGTCCATCACCACGATCACGTCCGCGTTCCTGATCGTCGAGAGCCGGTGGGCGATGACGAAGCTGGTGCGGCCGCTGCGCAGCGAGCCCATCGCCTCCTGGACGAGCACCTCCGTGCGCGTGTCCACGGAGGACGTGGCCTCGTCGAGGACGAGGATGCGGGGAGCGGAGACGAACGCGCGGGCGATCGTGATGAGCTGGCGCTCACCGGTGGACACGTTGTCCGCGCTCTCGGTCAGCACCGTGTCGTACCCGTCCGGCAGATGGGAGACGAAGCGGTCCACGTAGGCGCTGCGGGCCGCGGCGAGCACCTCCTCACGGGTGGCGCCCTCCCGTCCGTAGGCGATGTTGTCGTAGATGGTCCCCTCGAACAGCCAGGAGTCCTGGAGCACCATGCCGATGGGTGCCCGCAGCGACTCGCGCGAGACCGTCCTGATGTCCGTGCCGTCGATGAGCACCGCGCCCGCGTCGACGTCGTAGAAGCGCAGGAGGAGGTTGACGAGGGTGGTCTTCCCCGCGCCCGTCTGCCCGACGATCGCCACGGTGCTGCCCGGTTCCGCCACGAGGTTCATCCCCTGGATGAGCGGAGTCTCCGCATCGTAGGAGAAGTCCACGTCCCTGTACTCGACGCGTCCGTGCGTGATCTCCAGCCCGATCTGCGGCGCGGGTTCCTCATCGGCCTCGTCGAGGACCTCGAACACGCGCTCGGCGCTGGCCGCGGCCGACTGCAGCTGCGCGAATATGCCGCCCAGGCCGGCCAGGGGCTGGGAGAACTGCCGCGAGTACTGGAGGAACGCCTGCACCGTGCCCAGCGTCATCGCTCCGGCGGCCACCTGGACCGCACCCACGATCGCGATCCCGACGAACACCAGGTTCGAGGCGAACTGCATCGCCGGACCCATGGACCCGGCCAGTGCCTGGGCGCGGACGGAGGCGCCGTAGACCTCGGCATTGGTCCGCTCGAACTCCGCGGAGACCCGCGTGCGCGCACCGTGGACGCGCAGCAGCTGCTGGGCCGCGATGGACTCCTCGACGTGGGAGTTGAGCGCACCCGTGCGCTCCCACTGGGCGGTGAATGCGCGTTGGGAGCGCGGCCCGATGAGCGCGAGCAGCAGCGCCGTCACGGGGATGACGGCGAGCGCGATGAGCGCCAGACGCCAGGACAGGGCGAACATGAGCGAGAGCGTGCCGATGAGGATGAGCACGTCCGTGAACAGCTGCTGCGCACTCTGGCTCAGGACGTTGGCGAGATTGTCCACGTCGTTGTTGAGGCGGGAGAGCAGATCGCCCTTCTTCGACCTGTCCACCACGGCCAGGGGAAGGCGGTGGAGCTTCCCCTCCACCTGCTCGCGCAGCCGCTGGAGCGTCCGCTGCACGGCTTCGTTGAGCAGCCACCCGCCGGCCCACATGCACACCTGGGCGACCACGTAGACCGCCGCGGCCAGCAGCAGGGCGCGGCCGAGCGCTCCCATGTCCACACCGGCGCCCGGTGTGAAGTCGAGCTGCGCGAGCATCTCGGCCCGATCGTCCTCGCCCCGGGCGCGCAGGTCCGCGATCACGTCCGCGCGGTCCGTGCCGGCCTCCATGCCCTTCGAGAGCCAGCCGGCGAACACGATGTCCGTGGCCCGGGCGATGAGGAGGGGCGCCCACACGGTGCCCGCCGTCGCGAGCACGAGCACCGCGAAGGCGCAGGCGATGCTCAGGGTGTGCGGCCGGAACAGGCCGATGAGCCTCGCCGCGGTGGCGCGGAAGTGGGTGGCCTTCTGCCCCGGAGGCGCTCCGTGCGGAGTGCTCATGCTGCTGCTCCCGTCTGTGAGGCGACGATCTCCGCGTACACACCGGATGCGGCCATGAGGTCCTCGTGCGTGCCGAGGCCCACCGGCCGGCCGGCGTCGAGTACGAGGATCCGGTCCGCGCCCTCGGCGGCGGAGACGCGCTGGGTGATGAGGAGGACCGTCGAGTCGACCTGCCGCAGCGCGCGCCGCACCGCGGCGTCCGTGCGGGTGTCCAGGGCGGAGAGGCTGTCGTCGAGCACGAGCACCGGCGCCTTCCGCACCAGGGCCATCGCGATGGCGATCCGCTGGCGCTGTCCGCCGGAGAGGTCGCGGCCGCCCTGCGTGAGCACGGTGTCCGCGCCCTCGGGCAGCTGCGAGACGAACTCCCACGCCTGCGCGGCGACGAGCGCCTCGCGGATCTCCGCGTCCGTGGCTTCGGGCGCACCCAGGCGCAGGTTGTCCGCGATGCTGCGTCCGAGCACCTGCGGGGTCTGCGGAACGTACGCGAACTGGGATCCGTAGGCGGCCGGGGAGAGCGCGGACACGTCCACGCCGCCCACCTCCACCGTGCCCGAGGTGGGCTCGAGCAGGCGCAGCACCAGCTGTGCCAGCGTGGTCTTGCCCGAGCCGGTCGCACCGATGACCGCGAGCATCTCGCCGGGGGAGACGTGCGCCGTGACGTCCTGCAGCACCGGCTCCTCGGCCCCGGGGTACCGGTAGCCGACCGCGTGCAGGTCGAGGGCGCCGGGACGGGGGACCGCGGACACGGTGCCGGACTCGGAGTCGATCGCGACCTCCTGGTCGAGGACCTCGACGAGACGGCCGGCGGAGACCTCGGCGCGGGGGATCATCATGCCGATGAAGGCCACGAAGGTCACGCCCATGAGGATGAGCATGAGGTACTGGACGAACGCGAGGACCACGCCCACGTCGATGCCGCCGGCGTCCACGCGGATGCCGCCGAATCCGACGACGGCGACGGAGCCCAGTGACACGATCCCCATGACCGCGGGGAAGAGGACCACGAACCAGCGGCCCACGGACAGGGAGGCGGCGGTGAGGTCCCCGTTGACGGCGGTGAAGCGTGCGCGTTCGCGGTGCTCGGCGGTGAAGGCCCGGATCACCCTCAGTCCGCTGAGCTGCTGGGAGACCACGGAGGTCACGGCGTCGATCCGCTCCTGCATCACGGCGAAGGAGGGCACCATGCGCCGGATGATCAGGACCAGGACGACGATGAGCACCGCGACGGTCGCGAGGATGACCAGGGAGAGCCCGAGGTCCTGCGACAGGGCCATGACGAGGCCGCCCAGCGCCATGAACGGCGCCATGACGACCATCGTCAGGGTCATGACGATGAGCATCTGCACCTGGCGGACGTCGTTGGTGGCACGGGTGATGAGACTGGAGGAGCCGAACGCGGAGGTCTCAGCGCTGCCGAAGCCCATGACCGAGTCATAGACGCCGCTGCGCAGGCTCCGTGCGGCGCGCATCGCGACGACCGCTCCCACGATCACGGCGGCGACGTTGGCCGAGACCTGGCCCAGGGTGACGGCCAGCATGAGTCCGCCCAGGCGCCAGACGAGGCCCACGTCCCCGTGCGCGACGCCGTCGTCGATCACCGAGGCGTTGAGGGTGGGCAGCCAGAGGGTGGCGAGGATCTGTGCGATCTGCAGCAGGACGACCGCGATGAGGAGGCCCTTCTGCGGCAGGACGAAGCGGCGGACGAGTTCGAGGAGCATCCTCATGGAGGCGGTCCTTCCTCAGCGGGCGGGAAGCTCAGACGGAGCTCATGGGTGACGCTGCGTCCGTGCGGGGCGCATCCGCCTGAGCGAAGGACGGCCGACGGTACTGGGAGTCGAGCATGGCGGTGGACGCGGCGAGCACGAGGCAGATGCCGACGATGTGGACCGAGACGAGCATCCACGGTACGCCGGTGAAGAACTGAACGTATCCTACGACGCCCTGCGCGAGCACGACCACGATCGTGACCAGGAGGGGAGCGAGGGTGCGCCGAGCCTCTGCGGGATCGTCCGCCGCCTGTCGCCGGTTGAGGACGAGCAGTCCCAGCAGCGCGGCGCAGAGGACGTAGACGGGCGCGGCGTGCAGACGGGCCATGAGGAGGGTGTCGAGGCCGTTGCGCGCGCTGGCCTCGTCGCCTGCGTGGGGGCCCGCGCCCGTGACGAGCATGCCCATGACCACCGTGATCCACACGCACACGTACGCCGTCCAGGCGAGGATGCGCTGCGCCCGGGTGCCCGCGGGTTCGGCGGGCAGACCGGAGTCGTAGGCCCGGCGGACGAACAGCGCGCTCGCCGCCACGGCGAGGAGCGACGGGACGAGGTGGCCGGCGACGATCCAGGGGTTGAGCTCCGTGAGCACGGAGATCCCGCCGAGGACCGCCTGGACCGGCACGATCGCGGTGAGTCCCACGGCGAACCAGAAGAGGTCCGGGCGCGCACGCCGGGACCGCCACAGCAGGAGGATGGTGAGGACGCCCACCACCGCGAGGGCCACGCCCAGGAGGCGGTTGCCGAACTCGATGGCGGAGTGCATCGACAGCTCGCCGACCGGGGTGAGGTTCCCGTCGTTGCAGGTGGGCCATTCCGCGCAGCCGAGGCCGGAGCCCGTCAGCCGGACCAGGGCGCCGGTGAAGACGAGGACCGACTGCGCGACGAGCATCGTCCAGGCGAGCGATCTCTGCAGCCGAGTGGTGGAGCGGGTGCCGGTGGTCACGTCGTTGATGCCTCTTCTCTGGGTCTGACTCGGTGTGTCTCGGGAGGACGCGGTGCGTCCCGGGCCGTCATCCGTGCGGCAGCATCCGCGCGGCTGTGCAGCCGGAACGTCCTGGGGGAGTGCTCGTGCTCAGCGGGAATCATCGCGCAGTCCGCCGCTCGGCTCAGTCCGTCTCACAGCTCGGCCCCTCGCATCTCGGCCGCACACGGCACGGCTCGGTCGACGGAGTGCCATCAGTCGAAGGAGAACCAGCGGCGCGCGGCCAGGCCGCCCAGGAGTGCCCAGAGGAGGAGAATCGCGAGCGAGGCCCAGTCGACGGTGCCGGCGGTGACCGCGGACCTCAGGGCATCGCCCAGCGCCCCCGGCGGCAGCAGTCCCACCACCGTGCCCCAGACGCCGTCGCGGGCGAGCACGAGGCCGCCCGCGACGGCCATGAGCACCCACAGGAGGTTCGCGACTGCCAGCGTCGCCTCGGGCCGCAGCGTCCCGGCCATGAGCACTCCCCAGGCCACCAGTGCGGCCGCACCGGCGAGGAGCGAGAGCACGAGGCCGGGCCAGCTCACGGGGGCGGCGGAGAAGCCCAGCGCGGCGGCGCAGCCGAGCACCAGCAGGGTCTGCACGGACAGGACGCACAGCACGGCGCCGAGCTTCCCCGCGATCACGCCGCCGGCGCCGAGCGGGGTGGTGGCGAGCTGGCGGAGGACGCCGTACCTGCGGTCGAAGGCCGTCTGGATGCCCTGCCCGGTGAACGCCGTCGAGGCGACCGCGAGTCCGAGCACCCCGGCGGTGGCCGTCTGCGCGGCGTCCGCCCCGCCGGCCGCCGCGTCCGCGCCGCCGAGGGAGGCGAGGATCGACGTCCGCGAGAGCGCGAACAGCGCGATGAGGGGAAGGATGACGGCGAGCAGGAGCTGCTCCCCGTTGCGGAGGACCGTCACGGTCTCGAACCGCGTCTGCGCGAGCACGCGCCGGAGGGGCAGGGGCGAGCCCGCTGTACCCGTCCGCATCGCAGAGGTCTCGTTCATCGCAGGGACCTCCCGGTCAGCTCGAGGAAGACGTCGCCCAGGGAGCGGCCCCTCCACTCCAGGGTGCGCAGCGCGACCCCGTGCGCGGCGACGATGCCGGTGACACGGTGCAGGACCTCGGGCTCCGCCCCGCAGTCGAGGGTGAGGACGGTCCGGTCCGCATGGAGGACGCCCTCCGCGGCCAGCGCCAGCAGAAAGGGCTCCGGGGGCTCGCCCTCCGTCACCATGCGCACGGTCCGCTGGGCGGCCGAGCCCACGACCTCTCCCACCGTGCCGGCCGCGATCACACGTCCGTCGTCGATCACTGTGACGGTGTCCGCGAGCTTCTCCGCATCGGCCATGTCGTGAGTGGTGAGCACGATCGCCACGCCGTCCGCGCGGAGTTCGGCGATGACCTCGTCCACCGCGATGCGCGCCTGCGGGTCGAGTCCCGCGGTGGGCTCGTCGAGGAACAGAAGCCGCGGCCTGCCGACCATCGCCGCCGCGAGCGCCACCCGCTGCCGCTGACCGCCGGAGAGCCGGCGGATGGTGCGCGAGGCGAACTGGTCGATGCCGAGCCGGTGTGCGAGATCGCTCACATCCGCCGGGTCCTCGTAGAGCCGTGCGAGATGCTCGAGCACGGGGAGGGGGCGGGCCGACATCGGCAGGCCGCCGTCCTGCAGCATGACGCCGGCCAGCGCGGCGGTGCGCGCATGCTCCGTGAGCGGGTCCGCGCCGAAGATGCGGATGCTGCCGCCGGCCGGGCGGCGCAGGCCCACGGCGCACGCGACCGTCGAGGACTTCCCGGCGCCGTTGGGCCCCAGCAGCGCGCGGACCTCGCCTGCCTCCACCGTCATCGAGATGCCGTCGACGACGGTGCGGCTCCCGTAGGACAGGGAGAGGTCGTGAATGCACAGGGGCACAGTCGTCATAGCGCATCCACCCTACCCTCACGAGCCCGGCCGGATCTCCAGGCTTAGGGGCTCCTTCGTTTACAATCGCGTATTTAGGTAAGACACTTGTTGCTGAACGTTCGGCTGAGGGAGGTGACAGTGGCAGCTGCGGAGTCCGCATCGTCCGAGGACGGCCGCACGCGTCAGCGCGTGCTCGGCTTCGTCCTCGATCAGGGACCCGTGTCCGCCTCGTCCCTGGCGAAGACGATGGATCTCACGGCCGCCGCGGTGCGCAGGCACCTCGACGCACTCGAGGCCGACGGCCTCATCGAGGTCCGCACGCTCACCGGCCAGAAGGCCGGGCGCGGCAGGCCCGCACGACAGTACACGGTCACGGCGGAGGGCCATGCGAGGATCTCGCACACCTATGATGAGCTGGCGCTCGATCTGCTGACCTTCCTGCGGGAGACCGGCGGCGACGCCCTCGTGGGCTCGTTCGCGCAGGAGCACGCGGGCAAGCTCCGGGAGTCGCTGCGGAAGCGGCTCGACGACTTCCGTCCCGGGGAGCCCGCCCAGGGCACCGTGGCGGAGCGCTCGCGCAGGCTCGCCCGTGCGCTCGCGCAGGAGGGCTACGCCGCCTCGACCACGCCCGTGGCCGCAGGCACTCCGATGGAGGCGCTCCAGCTGTGCCAGGGCCACTGCCCCATCCAGCACGTGGCCGAGCGCTTCCCGGAGTTCTGCGAGGCGGAGCTCGAGGTGATCTCCGAGTACCTGGGCGTGGACGTCCGCCGGCTGTCCACGCTGGCCGGAGGCGGTCACGTCTGCACCACCCACATCCCCACGTCCGCACTGGCCAGGCCCCTTCTGGGCGGGCCGGCATCCGACCACAACCAAGGAGGTTCGCGGTGACCGACACCACAGCAGCCGCAGAGACCACTGAGCCCAACCGGATCATCGAGCTCAACCCGGAGCTCAAGGACATCGGCGCGTACCAGTACGGCTGGCACGACAGCAACGACGCCGGCGCAGAGGCCCGCCGCGGCCTGAGCGAGGACGTGGTGCGCAACATCTCCGCGCTGAAGAACGAGCCGGAGTGGATGCTCCAGCGGCGTCTCAAGGCCCTGCGCCTCTTCGAGAAGAAGCCCATGCCCACCTGGGGTGCGGACCTCACCGGCATCGACTTCGACGACATCAAGTACTTCGTCCGTTCCACGGAGGGCCAGGCGCAGTCCTGGGAGGACCTCCCGGAGGACATCAAGAACACCTACGACCGGCTGGGCATCCCGGAGGCGGAGAAGCAGCGTCTCGTCGCCGGTGTGGCCGCGCAGTACGAGTCCGAGGTCGTCTACCACAAGATCAACGAGGAGCTGGAGCGCCAGGGCGTCATCTTCCTCGACACGGACACCGCGCTCGCGGAGCACCCGGAGCTCTTCGAGGAGTACTTCGGGACCGTCATCCCCTCCGGCGACAACAAGTTCTCCGCGCTCAACACCGCCGTGTGGTCCGGAGGCTCGTTCATCTACGTGCCCAAGGGCGTTCACGTCGAGATCCCGCTCCAGGCCTACTTCCGCATCAACACGGAGAACATGGGCCAGTTCGAGCGGACGCTCATCATCGCGGACGAGGGCTCCTACGTGCACTACGTGGAGGGCTGCACCGCGCCCATCTACAAGTCGGACTCGCTGCACTCGGCAGTGGTCGAGATCATCGTGAAGAAGGACGCGCGCGTCCGCTACACGACGATCCAGAACTGGTCCAACAACGTCTACAACCTCGTCACCAAGCGCGCGATCGCGGAGCAGGGCGCCACCATGGAGTGGGTGGACGGCAACATCGGCTCCAAGGTGACGATGAAGTACCCGGCCATCTGGCTCACGGGCGAGCACGCCCGCGGCGAGACGCTGTCCGTGGCCTTCGCCGGCGCCGGCCAGCACCAGGACACCGGCTCCAAGATGGTCCACGCGGCCCCGCACACGCAGTCCTCGATCGTCTCGAAGTCCGTGGCGCGCTCCGGCGGCCGCGCCGGCTACCGCGGTCTGGTCCACATCCACCCCGGCGCGGAGGGCTCGTCCAATAACGTGCTCTGCGACGCCCTGCTCGTGGACAACATCTCGCGCTCGGACACCTACCCCTACATCGACATCCGCGAGGACGACGTGACGCTCGGCCACGAGGCGACGGTCTCCAAGGTGAGCGAGGACCAGCTGTTCTACCTCCAGTCGCGCGGCATGGAGGAGACGGAGGCGATGGCGATGATCGTCCGCGGCTTCATCGAGCCCATCGCCCGCGAGCTGCCCATGGAGTACGCGCTCGAGCTCAACCGCCTCATCGAACTGCAGATGGAGGGCGCTGTGGGCTGATGCCCGCGCATCCCGCAGGCACACCCGCAGTACGCACCCCTTCACAAGGAGAGACCCCTCAATGACCCAGACCCTCGAATCCGCGCCCAGCGGTGTCCAGGTGCCCGCCCAGGGCAGGGCGGACCGCACGCGCAGCTTCTCCGTCGATGCCTTCCCGGCCGTCACCGGCCGGGAGGAGGAGTGGCGCTTCACCCCGGTCCGCAAGCTCGCGGACCTGCTCGAGCCCGCCTCGCAGACCGCGGCGCTGACGTTCGGCGAGACCCTGCCGGACGGCGTCACGGTGGAGACCATCGACCTCGCGGCCGCCCAGGCGCACGGCGTGCTCGCGCCGGAGGACCGTCCGGCCGCCCTCGCCGCGGCGCACGCGGCCGGTGTGCGCCACTACCACCTCGCGGACGGCGTGGAGCTCGCCGAGCCGGTCATCGTCCACGCGGACGGGAACGACGCGACGGTGCACGGCCACGTCCTCATCACGGTGGGCCGCCACTCGAAGGCCACCTTCGTCCTCGAGCACGAGGGCCGGGCCCGCTACTCGGAGCTGCTGTCCGTGGTCGTGGGCGACGGCGCGGACCTCACGCTCGCCTCCCTGCAGCTGTGGGAGGACGGCAGCGTCCACCTCGGCCAGCACGACGCGCTCGTGGGCCGGGACGCGAAGTACAAGCACATCGCCGTGAGCCTCGGCGGCGATATCGTCCGCCTCAACTCCAATGTGCGCTACTCCGGCCCCGGCGGCGAGGCGGAGATGCTGGGCCTCTACTTCGCGGACGCGGGCCAGCACCTGGAGCACCGCACCTACGTGGACCACAACACCCCGAAGGCCACCTCGAACGTCATGTACAAGGGGGCGCTGCAGGGCAAGGACGCGCGGAGCGTGTGGGTGGGCGACGTGCTCATCCGCCCGGAGGCGCTGGGCATCGACACCTACGAGCTCAACCGCAACCTCATCCTCACGGACGGCGCCCGCGCGGACTCCGTGCCCAACCTGGAGATCGAGACCGGCGACATCGAGGGCGCCGGCCACGCCTCCTCCACGGGCCGCTTCGACGAGGAGCACCTCTTCTACCTCATGAGCCGCGGGATCGGCGAGTCCGAGGCCCGCCGCCTGGTGGTGCGCGGGTTCTTCAACGAGGTCATCCAGAAGATCGGCGTCGAGGAGGTCGAGTCCGTCCTCCACGACCGGATCGAGGAAGAGCTCGCGCGGAGCGTCCTGTGAGCCTCACCCCCGTGCTCGACGCGGACGCGCTGGCCCCCGGCACGGCCGTGCGAGTGATGGTCGCGGACCGGGAGGTCTGCGTGGCGCGCACGGAGGACGGGCAGGTCCACGCCGTCGACGACCTGTGCACGCACGGCGAGGTCTCACTGGCCGAGGGCGAGGTGTCCGGCTGCACCGTCGAGTGCTGGCTGCACGGCTCCGCGTTCGACCTCACGACCGGCGAGCCCACGTCCCCTCCGGCGTTCGAGCCGGTCGAGGTGTTCGAGTGCGTCGAACGCGACGGCCGGATCCTCGTCGACGTCGGCGAGTCCTGAGCACCTGCACCACCGCGCGGCCGCACCAGTGCGCACCCGCGTGAACCGAACCACCCCACACGTCTTGGCGCCCCAGGCGGGGCGCAGCCCGAGAGAAAAGGCTGAAATGAGCACTCTGAAGATCAACGACCTGCACGTCGACGTCGTCACCGAGGCCGGCAGCAAGGAGATCCTCCGCGGGATCGACCTGGAGCTGAACACCAACGAGACGCACGCCATCATGGGCCCCAACGGCTCCGGCAAGTCCACGCTGGCCTACGCACTGGCCGGCCACCCCCGCTACGAGGTCACCGGCGGCACGGTCACGCTCGACGGCGAGGACGTCCTCGCCATGAGCGTGGACGAGCGCGCCAAGGCGGGCATCTTCCTCGCCATGCAGTACCCGGTCGAGGTCCCCGGCGTGACGGTGACGAACTTCCTCCGCACGGCCAAGACCGCCGTGGACGGCGAGGCCCCCAAGCTGCGCACCTGGACCAAGGAGCTCAGCGCCTCGATGAAGAACCTGCGGATGGACCCGGAGTTCGCGTCCCGCAACGTCAACGAGGGCTTCTCCGGCGGTGAGAAGAAGCGCCACGAGATCCTGCAGCTGCAGATGCTCAAGCCGCTCTTCGCCGTCCTCGACGAGACGGACTCCGGTCTGGACGTCGACGCCCTGCGCATCGTGTCCGAGGGCGTGAACAAGGCCAAGGAGGAGACCGGCCTCGGCGTCATGCTCATCACGCACTACACGCGCATCCTCAACTACATCACCCCCGACCGCGTGCACGTGCTCGTCAACGGCCGTGTGGCGGAGTCCGGCGGCCCCGAGCTCGCCGACCGCCTCGAGGCCGAGGGCTACGACCGCTTCCTGGTCGAGGCCTGATCCGTGGAGGCGGCGGAGGTGGCGCGCCTGCGCGGTGACTTCCCGCTCCTGGAGCGGGAGGTGAACGGGCACGGGATCGCGTATCTGGACTCGGGCGCGACCGCGCAGAAGCCGGTCTGCGTCATCGACGCGGAGCAGGACTTCCTCACGCGGTCCAATGCGGCCGTGCACCGCGGGGCGCACACGCTCGCCGTCGAGGCGACGGATGCCTACGAGACCGGGCGGGCGACGCTCGCCCGGTTCGTGGGCGCGGGCGAGGACGAGATCGTGTGGACGAAGAACGCCACCGAGGCGCTCAACGTCGTGGCCTACGGATTCGCCAACGCCTCCGCAGGCCTGGGCGGGGCTCAGGCCGCGCGCTTCCGGCTGGGCCCGGAGGACTCGATCGTCGTCACGGAGATGGAGCACCACGCCAACCTGGTGCCCTGGCAGCAGCTCGCCCAGCGCACCGGGGCGCAGCTGCGCTGGCTCCCGCTCACGGACTCGGGCCGGCTCGACCTCACGGATCTCACCGGCATCGTGGACTCCTCGACGAAGGTTCTCGCCTTCACGCATGTCTCGAACGTGCTCGGCACGATCACGGACACCGCCCCGCTCACCGCGCGGGCTCGGGAGGTGGGAGCGCTCACCGTGCTGGACGCCTGCCAGTCGGTGCCGCACATGCCGGTGGACCTGCGCGCGCTGGACGTGGACTTCGCGGCGTTCTCCGGCCACAAGATGCTCGGACCCACGGGCGTGGGCGCGCTGTACGGACGGGCGGAGCTGCTGAATGCGCTGCCGCCCGTCCTCACGGGCGGTTCCATGATCACGAGCGTGACGATGGAGGGTGCGGAATTCATGCCCGCGCCGCAGCGGTTCGAGGCCGGCACGCAGCCGGTCGCCCAGATCGTGGGCCTCACGGCGGCGGTGGAGTACCTCGAGCACATCGGCATGGACCGGGTCGCGGAGCACGAGCGGGAGATCGGCGCACGGATGCTCGACGGCGTGCGCCGGATCGAGGGTGTGCGCCTGCTGGGTCCGGAGGACCCCGCCGCGCGGATCGGCGCCGTCGCATTCGACGTGGACGGCGTGCACTCGCACGACGTGGGCCAGTACCTCGACGCGGCCGGTGTGGCCGTGCGAGTGGGCCATCACTGCGCCCAGCCGCTGCACCGCCGCTACGGCGTGACCTCCTCGACCAGGGCCTCGGCGGCCGTCTACACGGACACCGGGGACGTGGACCGCTTCCTGCAGGCGCTGGCCGAGGTGCGGGGATTCTTCCGGGTGGGCGCATGAGCGATCTCGCGCGTCTCTACCAGCAGGTCATCCTCGACCACTCGAAGCAGCGCTCCGGTGAGGCCGCTCTGCTGGCGCCTGCCGCCGGTGCGCGCCCGGCCGGGTTCGGCTCCTCGCACCAGGTCAACCCCACGTGCGGTGACGAGATCACCGTCGAGGTGAGTCTGCGCACGGGGGCGGACGGGGCCTCGGGCACGGAGGGAGCCTCGATCCGCTGGCAGGGCGACGGCTGCTCGATCTCCATGGCGGCCGCGTCCGTGGCCAGTGAGATCCTGGAAGAGGACGGCCCGGCGCGGTTCAGGGAGATCGAGGAGGAGTTCCGCACCCTCATGCACTCCCGCGGCCGCGGCGAGCCGGACGAGGAGCTGCTGGGTGATGCCGCGGCCTTCCACGGCGTCGCCCGGTTCCCCGGGCGCATCAAGTGCGCGCTGCTCGCCTGGGCGGCGACGGCGGATGCGCTCGCACAAGCAGAAAGCACCGCTGACGCAGCGGTCACCACCGAAGGAGGACGACCATGACGGATGTCGTCGATGCACCCCGCAACGCCACGCCGGAGGAGGTGACGGAGGCCCTCTACGACGTGATGGACCCGGAGCTGGGCGTCAACGTGGTGGACCTGGGCCTGGTCTACGGCACCAGCGTGGACGAGGAGGGGATCGCCGTCATCGAGATGACGCTCACCTCCGCGGCCTGCCCGCTCACGGACGTCCTCGAGGACCAGGTGGCACAGGTCCTCGACGGGATCGTCCCGGCGTTCCGGCTCAACTGGGTCTGGATGCCGCCGTGGGGCCCGGAGAAGATCACCGAGGACGGCCGCGAGCAGATGAGGGCCCTGGGATTCAACATATGACCCTCACGGCGGCCTGCGACGGATCCGCGCTCGGCAACCCGGGTCCCGCAGGCTGGGCGTGGTACGTCTCCGAGACGTGCTGGGCCGCCGGCGGCATGCCGGAGTCCACGAACAACCGGGGCGAGCTCCAGGCGGTCATCGAACTGCTGGAGTCCGCCCGCGGCCTCGACGCCGATCTCCTGGTGCTGTGCGACTCGAAGTACGTCATCAACTCCATCACCAGGTGGATGCCCAAGTGGAGGCTGAACGGCTGGAAGAAGGCCAACCGGGAGGACGTGCTCAACCGGGACCAGATGGAGGTCCTGGACGCCCTCATGCGCGACTACGAGCACGGCGGCCGGCAGGTCCGCTTCGAGTGGGTCAAGGGCCATGCGGGCCATCCGCTCAACGAGAGCGCGGATGCGCGCGCACAGGCCGCCGCGCGGGCCGTCCAGGCCGGTCTGCCCGTGGACTCAGGTCCGGGCATGCCCTCGGCCGGAGCAGGGGCCGCGGAAGCGGGTGCGGAGACCCCGGCCGCGCCCGAGGAGGAGGCTCCCGCGACAGCGAGAGCCTCCTCACAGCGGCCCCCTGTGGTCGTCTCCTGTCCTCTCGAGGCGGAGCTGGCCGATAGGATCGTCGATCGTGCGCGCTCATCGGGGCGCACTCCGCAGCAGGAGCTCGCGGACGTCATCAGGAAGGGGATGTCGCTGACATGATCGCGGCCAGTGACCTGCAGGTCGTCGTGGGGTCGCGGACCCTCATGTCGGGAGTCTCGTTCCGCGTGGACAAGGGCGACCGCGTGGGTCTCGTGGGGCGCAACGGCGCCGGCAAGACGACGCTCACCAAGGTGCTCATGGGTGAGGTGCTCCCCTCCGGGGGAAAGGTCTCCGTCTCCGGCTCCGTGGGCTATCTCCCGCAGGACCCCCGGGCCGGCGACCCCAAGTCGACGGGGCGCGAGCGCATCCTGGGCGCACGCGACCTCGACGTGCTCGCCCGGCGCATGCGCAGGGCCGAGGCGCAGATGTCCGATCCGGACCCCAAGGTCATGTCGAAGGCGATCGACCGCTACCCGCGGATCGAGGCCGAATTCGTGGCAGCGGGCGGCTACGCGGCGGAGTCAGAGGCGCTGTCCATCGCCGCGAACCTGGGCCTCACGGAGGACCGGCTCGACCAGACGCTGGACACGCTCTCCGGCGGCCAGCGCCGCCGGGTGGAGCTCGCCCGGATCCTGTTCGCCGCGCCGGACACCATGATCCTCGACGAGCCGACCAACCACCTCGACGCGGAGTCCGTCACCTGGCTGCGCGACTACCTCAAGGTGTACGCCGGCGGCCTCGTCATCATCTCCCACGACCTCAGCCTCATCGACGAGGTCGTCAACAAGGTCTTCTTCCTCGACGCCAACCGGCAGGTCATCGACATCTACTCGATGGGCTACCGGCACTACCTCAAGCAGCGCGAGGCGGACGAGCGCCGCCGTCGCCGCGAGCGCGCCAACGCGGAGAAGAAGGCCGCCGCCCTGCACGCGCAGGCGGACAAGATGCGGGCGAAGGCCACCAAGACCGTCGCCGCGCAGAACATGGCCAAGCGCGCGGATCGGATGCTCTCCGGACTGGAGGCCGAGCGTGCGGCGGACAAGGTCGCGAACCTGCGGTTCCCCGCTCCCGCTGCCTGCGGCCGGGTGCCCCTCACGGCGGAGGGCCTGAGCAAGTCCTACGGCTCCACCGAGGTCTTCACCGGTGTGGATCTGGCGATCGACCGCGGCACCCGCGTCGTGGTGCTGGGCTTCAACGGCGCCGGCAAGACCACGCTGCTGCGGCTGCTGGCCGGTGCGGAGGAGCCCGATTCCGGGAGGGTCGTGCCGGGCCACGGACTCAAGCTCGGCTACTACGCCCAGGAGCACGAGACGCTCGACACCTCCCGCTCCGTCCTGGAGAACATGCGGGCGTCCTCGCCGCACCTCGACGACACGGCGGTGCGGACGGTGCTGGGCTCGTTCCTCTTCTCCGGAGACGACGTGCACAAGCCCGCCTCCGTGCTCTCCGGCGGTGAGAAGACCCGCCTGGCGCTGGCGACCCTGGTGGTCTCCAGCGCGAATGTGCTGCTCCTCGACGAGCCCACCAACAACCTCGACCCGGCCAGCCGTGAGGAGATCCTCTCCGCGATCCGCCGCTACGAGGGCGCGATCGTGCTCGTCACCCACGACGAGGGCGCGGTCGAGGCGCTCGACCCGGACCGGGTCCTGCTGCTGCCGGACGCGGACGAGGACATCTGGTCCTCCGAGTACCTGGACCTCGTCACCCTCACCTGAGCTCAGCGCAGCTGCTGCTCCAGTGCCGCGTCCTCATCGGCCTCGGCTCCGGCCCGCCGCCGCGTACGCGGGGGAGTCCTGCGGGAGACGGGGGAGGGCCTGGCGGGGGCCCGGCGGGAGGATGCGGGCAGGACCCCGCCGGCCATGAGCGCGGCCTTGTCCACCACGACGTATTCGGTCTCGGACTCCGTGCCAGGACCCGCCTGACCGCGCTCCCCGCGCCGGATGGCGTCGCGCTCCCGCTTGGCGGCGTAGGCCAGGCCGCCGAGGAACATGAAGGCGAAGGCGATCCACTGCATGGTGTAGCTCAGGTGGGAGCCCGGGTCGGTGTCAGGCGCCGGCAGCGCCTCCGGCGCCTGCGTAGGTGCGGGATCCTCGGCATCGAGGTACCCGTATGCGTGCCGGTAGTGATCACCGGCATCGTCGCCCAGCACCAGATCGGGGTCCACCGCGCGCACCGAGCCCACGGCACCGGCCGAGGCCTCCGTGTTCTCCCCGGCCCGTCCCTCCTGCGCGGGACGGAGCCAGGCGGTGACCGTGACCTCGCCCTCGGGGGCGTCGGGCAGGTCGCCGGCGGCCACCTCGGCCCCGGAGCCCGGCACCCAGCCGCGCGCCACCAGCAGGGTGGGACCGGCCTCCGTCTCGAAGGGCACGAGCACCCAGGAGCCCGCACGGCCGTCCTTGGGCCGGTTGCGGGCAAGCACGGTGTCCTCCGGGCGGTAGGTTCCCTCGACGCTCACGCGGGTCCAGTCCGCTTCCTCGGCGAACGGCGCATCCGGAGAGGGGAGGGCGTGAGCGAGCGGCACCGGGGCAGCACCGTAGTGGGTCTCGATGCGGTCGATCTCCGCGTCCCTGGCCTCGCGCCGGTTGTTCTGCCAGTTGGCGAGGAAGACGCAGGCCACCGCAGCGGCCAGCGTGAGCGCGATGTACCGCAGCCAGCGCCGGGTGAAGAGGAAGCTCATCCCACTCCTTCTGGAATCGCGTCCGTGGGGACGATGTCGTGGAGGAAGCCCCGGAGCGAGAGGAACTCCGCGAGGCTCTCCCTGTGGGCGGGGCAGGCGAGCCAGACCTTGCGGCGCTCCGGGGTGTGGATCCGCGGGTTGTTCCACAGCAGCGCATGGGAGGCGGTGTCACGGCAGGCCTTGGCGGAGCAGATGAGCTCCGGGGTCCGGTCAGGAGTCCCGATCATCCTCGACCACCTCGCCTTCGATCGTCTCGGACTCCGGGGGAGTCGTCCCGCTGCCGGTGCCGGGGGCCGGCTCGTCCGCAGGTGCGTCCGTGAGCGCCTGCGGCGGGGGAGGCGTGTACTCGCTCATGGTGTAGGAGACCTGGCGCTCGTTGGCGGCATTGGCGATGAGCACCGCGACATAGGGCAGGACGACGGCACCGGCGACCATCACCCAGCGCAGCCAGCCCGTGGTCGCGAAGGCGAGCACGAGGCAGATCACACGGATGATCATCGAGATCGTGTACCGGCGCACACGGTTCCGGAAGTCCTTGTCTGCGGACTCCTGTGCCTCAGTGACAGAAGTCGGCTCTCTTCGTTCGACCATAGCTACCACCGATCCTATCTCCGCTAGGCTGATGCGAGCTGACACAGACCCCGGCTTCACAGGAGTGCACATGGCGGACACACCGTCCACGCAGGATCCGAGTTCCCGCGTCGTCCTCGTCACGGGCGGCAACCGCGGCATCGGCCGCACCATCGCGGAGGAGATGGCCGCGGCCGGCCACCGCGTCGCAGTGACCTCGCGCAGCGGGGACGCCCCGGACGGCGTGCTCGCCGTCGCGGCGGACGTCACGGACGCGGCCTCCCTCGATGCGGCCTTCGCCACGGTGGAGGACGCGCTCGGACCGGTGGAGATCGTCGTGGCCAACGCCGGCATCACCGCGGACAACCTGCTCATGCGGATGAGCGAGGACGAGTTCACCTCCGTCGTGGATACGAACCTGGGCGGCGCCTACCGCACCGTGCGCCGTGCGATCACCAACATGGTCCGGGCCAAGTACGGGCGGATCGTCCTCGTCTCCTCCGTCTCCGGGCTCATGGGCGTGGCCGGGCAGGCCAACTACTCCTCCTCCAAGGCCGCCCTGGTGGGCCTGGCCCGCTCGATCACGCGCGAGGTGGGCTCCCGCGGCATCACCGCCAACGTGGTGGCGCCGGGCTTCATCCGCACGGACATGACGGACGCCCTGCCGGAGAAGCAGCAGAAGGAGTACCTGCAGACGATCCCGGCCAAGCGCTTCGCCGAGGCCTGGGAGGTCGCAAAGGTCGTCCGCTGGATCTCCTCCGACGAGGCCGCCTACATCTCCGGCGCGGTCATCCCCGTGGACGGCGGCCTGGGCATGGGACACTGATCCCGGCCACGTGCCCCACGGCTTCCAGACACTTCAGCTGCTCCTCAGCAGAGCTTCTCCACACACAGAAAGGCCCCACACATGGGAATCCTCGACGGCAAGCGCATCCTCGTCACCGGCGTGCTGACGGAGGCCTCGATCGCCTTCTCCGCCGCCCGCCTGGCACAGGAGCAGGGGGCTGAGGTCATCCTCTCCTCGTTCGGCCGCCAGATGAAGATCACCTCCGTCATCGCCGAGCGCCTGCCCCAGCCTGCGCGCGTCATCGAGCTCGACGCGACCAGCGAGGAGGACCTCGCCGCGCTGCCGGAGCGCCTGGGCGGCAACATCGACGGCATCGTCCACGCGATCGCCTTCGCCCCCAAGGACGCACTGGGCGGTGTGTTCCTCGACACGCCGTTCGAGTCCGTCTCCAACGCCGTGCACGTCTCCGCGTTCTCGCTCAAGGCCATCGCCGTGGCCGCCAGGCCGGTCCTCAACCCGGGGGCGGGCATCGTGGCGCTCACGTTCGACGCGACCGTCGCCTGGCCCGTCTACGACTGGATGGGCGTGGCGAAGGCCGCGCTGGAGTCCACCGCGCGCTACCTGGCGAAGTACCTGGGCGGCGAGGGCATCCGCGTGAACCTCGTCTCCGCCGGTCCGCTCAAGACCACCGCGGCGACCTCCATCCCCGGCTTCGAGGGCCTCGAGGCCATGTGGGGCGACCGCGCGCCGCTCGGGTGGGACCAGAAGGACACGGAGCCGGCGGGCAAGGCCATCGTCTCCCTGCTCTCGGACTGGTTCCCGGCGACGACCGGTGAGATGGTCCACGTGGACGGCGGCTTCCACATGACAGGCGCATGAGCTGACGGTCCGCAGCGAGCTCCCCTGAGCTCCGTGCCGCGGCGGGCGGGTACTGTGAGGGCATGCCCCTCCTGGTACTCGCCCGTCACGCATTCACCCCCTCCGCGCCTGCCTCCGGCACCACTGACTTCGAGCGCCCCCTGGACGCGACAGGGCTCGCGCAGGCGCGGCGGATGGGTGCCTTCCTCGCCGCGTTCGCCGCAGGCGAGGGAACGCCGCTGGACACCGTGATCGCCTCTGCCGCGGTGCGGACCATGCAGACCGCGCGTGCGGCGGCGGAGGGGCTGGGGATGGACGCCGAGGCGGTGCGCCCGGACCGTGCCCTCTATGACGCGACCGCAGCGGAGTGGGAGGAGGCGATCGCCACGATCCCCGC
Source organism: Brevibacterium salitolerans (assembly GCF_039531405.1). NCBI lineage: Bacteria > Bacillati > Actinomycetota > Actinomycetes > Micrococcales > Brevibacteriaceae > Brevibacterium > Brevibacterium salitolerans. Next base: position 728,513 of record NZ_BAAAPZ010000002.1, read on the forward strand.
CCGGGCCTCGGGTGCACTCGTCGTGGGACACCAGCCCGCGCTCACGGACATCGTCGCTGCACGCTCCGGCGTGTGGCCGCTGCCCGGCCTGCGGCCCAGCACCGTGGCCGTCTTCCGGCTGGACTCGTGGGAGCAGGAGCCGCCCTACGGGGAGCCGGCGGTGCTGCGCGACTTCGTCTGAGCGCGGGCGTGCGGCTGGAGGCGCCCTCTCTCTGCGAGCAGCCGCTGTGCGCCCTCCCAGACCTGCATGAGGTCGCGCTCGTCCACGATGAGGTCCGCGTGCTCCCGCAGGGCGGGCTTGGCGCAGAAGGCGACGCCCACCGCTGCGGTGCGCAGCAGGTCCCGGTCGTTGGCCCCGTCGCCCACCCCCACTGTGCGGCGCAGGTCGATGCCCAGGCGCTGTGCGATCTCCCGCAGCCGCGCGGCCTTGGCCGGACGGTCGACGATCGTGCCCGCCACCTCGCCCGTGAGCACTCCTGCCGCCTCGTCGACGCCAAGGCCGTTGGCCCAGATCTCCGTGATGCCGAGGCCCTGGGTGAACCGCTCTATGACGGCGGTGAAGCCCCCGCTCACCAGTGCCACGGTCCAGTCCGCGGCGTGCGCGGCGGCCACCAGCTCCCGGGCGCCGTGCGTGAGGGTGACGGCACGGGCCGCGGCCTCGACCTCGGTGACGGGGACGCCCCTCAGCACGGCCACCCGTGCGCGCAGGCTCGCGGCGAAGTCCAGCTCACCGGCCATGGCGCGCTCCGTGACGGCGGCGACCTCGGCCTCGCGGCCGGTGGAGCGGGCGAGGAGTTCGATGACCTCCTGGTCGATGAAGGTCGAGTCGACGTCGGAGACGAGCAGGCCGGCCGTGCCGGTGCGGGGAGAGGTCATGCCTCCATCCTAGTGAGCGCCGTGATCACCCGGGCGGCGGCCGCGTGCACCTGCTCCAGGGCCGCGCCCAGTGCCGAGCTCCCGGTCTGGGCCGGCACTGCGAGCGAGGAGAGGCTGTAGTGGACGTGCATGGCGGTGTGGAGTGCGGCGGCACGGTCGTGGTCGCCGAGCACGGCGGCCAGGGCCGTGTGCACGGCATCGCTGCGTGCGCCGCTGAGCTCCCACTGCCAGTCCCGCCAGGGCAGGCCCTCCACCGCGACGGCTCCTGTGCCCTCGGAGCCTGAGTCCTCGGCCTCCACCGCGGCGAGTGCGTGCATGACGGTCTCCCGCAGACGCCGGCTCGCCTCGGCCGCCGTGAGGTGGTCGACCGTGGTGTAGGCGGTGCGGGCGCACGGGACCATCGCGGTGTCCGCCTCCGTGCCGATCGCGAGCACGCCCAGCGAGGCGCCCTCGGCGTCCTCCACCACGCAGAGTGCGCGGGTGCGGGCCGCGGGACGGGCGGTGGCGCGGCGAGCCTCGCGCTCCAGGCGGGGCACGCGCAGCGGGAGGGTCGGGTGCACGGGCTCCGCACGCACCCGTGCGGCACCGCACCGGCGGGCACCGGCCTCCCACAGGAGCAGTCCGGTGGGGACCTCCGCGCCGCCGCCGGCCGGGGGCGCGAAGACGGAGTCGGAGACGAGCAGCGGCACCGGCAGACCGGCTGTGAGGAACGCCTCAGCGGCGGCGTCGGGGGAGATGTCACCGCGCAGCCGCGCGGTGAGCGCGGAGGCGAGCAGGACCGGCAGGAGGGGAGTCGTCTGGAGCATCGCTGGAAGTATAGGGTGAGCCGTATGAGCGGAGTACTCGAATTCGACTCGGTCAGCGTCCGACGGGGACAGTCGTTCCTCCTCGATGACATCAGCCTCACCATCGCCGAGGGTGAGCACTGGGCGGTCCTGGGACCCAACGGGGCGGGCAAGACCACGCTCCTGCAGCTGGCAGGCGCCCGCATGCACCCCACGACCGGTGCGGTGCACATCCTCGAGGAGAAGCTGGGGCGGGTCGACGTCTTCGAGCTGCGGCCGCGGATTGGCTTCGCCTCCTCGAACCTCATGCAGCAGACCCCGCGCTCCGAGCTCGTCCGGGACTTCGTCCTCACCGCTGCCTACGGGGTGCTGGGCCGCTGGACGGAGGAGTACGAGCCCGATGACGTCGCACGCGCCGAGGACCTGCTCGCCGCCTTCCGCATCGGCGAGCTCGCGGACCGCGAGTTCGGCACGCTGAGCGAGGGCGAGCGGAAGCGCGCACAGATCGCCCGCGCCCTTATGACGGACCCGGAGCTGCTGCTGCTCGACGAGCCGGCGAGCGGCCTCGATCTGGGCGGGCGCGAGGAGCTCCTGCAGGCGCTCACGGAGATCGTGGGCTCCAAGCACGCTCCCACCACCCTCATGGTCACCCACCACGTCGAGGAGATCCCGCTGGGCATCACGCACGCCGTGATGGTGCGCGAGGGCGGTCTGGTCGCCGCGGGGCCGCTGGCGGAGGTGCTCACGGAGGACAACCTCGAGTCGACCTTCGGTCTGCCCGTCATCCTCACGGAGCAGGACGGCCGCTACGCCGCACGCGCGCGGCTGTGACGCGGCGTTCTGACGCAGCCCTGAGGGAGCTGGGCTGATGGGGCTCTTCGAGAGCATGGACCTGCTCACCGCCGCGTTCATCCTGTTCGCGGGACTGGGAGCGGGTGCGATCAACGCGGTCGTGGGCTCCGGCACGCTCATCACCTTCCCCGTCCTCGTGGCGGCGGGCATCCCGCCCGTCACGGCGACGATGAGCAACGCGCTGGGTCTGATCCCCGGCAACGTGGCCTCCTCCTTCGGCTACCGGGAGGAGATCCGCGGGCAGGGCAGGCGCCTGCTGAGGCTCGTCCCGGCCTCGCTCGCGGGTTCGCTCGTGGGCGCCTACCTGCTGCTCCACCTGCCGGAGACGGCGTTCGAGTCGATCGTGCCCGTCCTCATCGTCCTCGCACTGCTGCTGGTGATCTTCCAGCCGGTGCTCCAGCGCGTGGTGCGCGAGCGCAAGCAGATGGCCGCGCCGGAGCTCGACGTCCACGGCGGCCTTGCGGCGATGTCCACCGGGCGCTGGGCCGGGGTGATCGCGGTGGTGTTCCTCACCGCGATCTACGGCGGGTACTTCGCCGCTGCGCAGGGCGTCATCCTCATCGGCCTGCTGGGTCTGCTGCTGCCGGATCCGCTGCAGCGGATCAACGGCGCCAAGAACGTCCTCGTGCTGGTGGTCAACGTCACCTCTGCCACGGTCTACACGATCGTCGGGCACGATCGCATCGACTGGGCGGCGGTGCTCCTCATCGCCGTGGGCTCGCTGCTGGGCGGATACTTCGGGGCACGCGTGGCCCGGAGGTTCAGCCCCGTGGTGCTGCGCACCGTCATCGTCGTGCTGGGCCTGGTGGCCTTCTGGAGGATCCTCACGCTGTGAACACCCCCAGGAAGCCCGAACCCACCGACGCGCAGATCCGCGAACTCGCCGCCCGCCACGGCATCGCCGAGGGGCGGCTGCTGTTCCTGGACGACGACCGCGTCCCCGTGGAGTCTTCCACCTCGGCACTCCTCAGCGAGTACGAGAAGCTCACGGACGTGCGTCTGCGCGCGTCCTCGGAATCGAGCTGGGGCCTCTACATCGCGGAGTCCACGAAGATCATCGAACGGGCGCTGGCGGCCGGACACCGCCCGCGGTCGTTCCTCATGACGCGTGAGTGGTTCTCCCGTCTGGCGGAGAGCCTGGGGGAGGCCGGCTGGGGCGCTCCCGGAGCCTCAGGTGCTGAGGCGCCCCTGCTCATCGGGTCCGAGGCGCGCGTGGAGGCCGTCACCGGTTACCACCTGCACCGCGGGGCGCTGGCCTCCATGCACCGGCCGGCACCCGTGCCCGTCGCCGAGGCCGTGTCCGGGGCCCGGCGGGTGGTGGTGGTCGAGGACGTGGTGGACCACACGAATCTGGGGGCGATCTTCCGGTCTGCCGCCGGCCTCGGGGTCGATGCGGTGCTCCTGTCGCCGCGCTGCGCGGACCCGCTCTACCGGCGCTCCATCCGTGTGTCCATGGGCACGGTGTTCCAGGTGCCGTGGGCGCGCATGGACGAGTGGCCGGCGGGGCTGGAGAGGCTCAGGGAGGCCGGATTCACGGTCGCCGCGCTGGCGCTCGAGGACGACTCGGTGAGCCTGCGCGAGTTCGCCGCGCAGGTGGAGGGGCCCGTGGCCCTCGTGATGGGCACGGAGGGCGACGGCCTGCGCCGGTCGACGATCCGCGCGGCGGACGTGACCGTCCTCATCCCCATGGGGCACGGCGTGGACTCCCTCAACGTCGCCGCAGCCACGGCCGTGGCCTGCTACGCCCTGCAGGAGGGGTGAGGTCCCTCAGCTCCGTTCGACGGTGCCGACACCACACGGACGCCGCGAATGTGCTCGCCCCCCGGAAGACCATCGGTGCGACGCACCACGACGGCACCGTCGTCAGTGGTACCATTCATCGGTACCACTCTTGCGACTGCGGAGGTCCTCACCGTGTCCATCAGTGCCAGCGAGGCTCGTAAGACGCTGTTCCCGCTCATCGAACAGGTGAACGCGGATCACGAGGCCGTCGAGATCGTGTCCCGTAAGGGCAACGCGGTGCTCATGCCTGCTGATGAATACGCCGCATGGCAGGAGACCGCGTACCTGTTCCGTTCACCGGCGAATGCAAGACGCCTGCTGGACGCGTACGACCGGGCGCGAGCAGGGAAGACGGAGTCGCATGAACTCGACCGCTCCGACGATCCCGTCGAGGATGCCTGAGTGCGCCTGGTCTGGGATCCTTCCGCATGGGAGGACTACACGCACTGGCAGAAGGCCGACCGACGGGTCCTGAAGCGGATCAGCACGCTCGTCGATGCATGCCTGCGTACGCCTTTCGAGGGCATGGGGAAACCCGAACAGCTGAGGTACGGCGCGCAGGGCGCATGGTCCCGCCGCATCACGGACGAGCACAGGCTCGTCTATCTGGTCGACGGCGATGACCTGGTCATCCTGCAGGCTCGCTACCACTACTGATCCGTGCGGGTACCGGGCAGCTCGCCCGCTGCTCAGCCCACCAGCTCGTCCACGAGCGCCTCGACCCTGCGCCTGATCTCGTCGCGGATGGGGCGGACGGCCTCGATGACCTGGCCCGCAGGATCCTCCAGCTCCCAGTCCTCGTAGCGCTTGCCGGGGAAGATCGGGCAGGCGTCCCCGCAGCCCATGGTGATGACCACGTCGGAGGCCCGCACCGCCTCGGGCGAGAGCACCGCAGGCTGCGCGGAGGCGATGTCGATACCCTCCTCGCGCATGGCCTCGGCCGCGACCGGGTTGATCTGCTCCGCCGGCAGGGAACCCGCGGAGAGGACCGTCACGCGGTCTGCGGCGAAGTGCCGGAGGTAGCCGGCGGCCATCTGGGAGCGTCCGGCGTTGTGCACGCAGACGAAGAGGACGGTGGGTGCGGTCATGAGGGTTCTCCTGGTGTTGTCTCTAGGCGGGGGAGCGAGGCTCCCCGAACGGGGAACTGATCTCCTCAGGCGAGGAGTTCGAGGACGAGGCCGCCTGCGGCCCCTGCGAGGACGACGGCCCACGGCGGGAGCTTCCAGGCGATCAGCAGGACGAAGCAGATCACTGCGAGGCTGAAGGCGCCCGGCCCCGTGATCGCGGTGGTGAAGACCGGCATGTACAGGGCGGCGGCGAGGATCCCCACCACCGCTGCGTTCGCGCCCCGCATGACTGCCTGCGCCCACACCCTTCGGCGCAGCGCCTCCCAGAAGGGAAGGACGCCCACGAGGAGGAGGAATCCGGGGAGGAAGATCGCCAGCAGTGCGATCCCGGCACCGAGCATGCCGCCCGGCCCCGTCGCAGAGACGGCACCGAGGAAGGCCGCCACCGTGAATAGCGGGCCGGGGACGGCCTGCGCCGCTCCGTACCCGGTGAGGAACTCCTGCCCGGTCACCCATCCGGTCTCCACCGTGCCCGCCTGCAGCAGGGGCAGGACCACATGCCCGCCGCCGAACACGAGGGAGCCGGCGCGATAGAAGGCCTCGAACAGGGCGAGCGCGCCGGAGCCGGTGACGAGCACGAGCAGGGGAGTGCCCAGCAGGAGGACGGCGAAGAGGGACAGGCACGCGATCCCGAGGCTGCGGCGCACAGGACTGAGCCGCACAGCAGCGTGCGGTGCGGCCGCGGCGGGCTCGCCCTGCGTGCGGCAGAACAGGCACCCCGCGAGCGCCCCGAGCACGAGGGCGGTGATCTGCCCCGCGGAACCGGGCAGCAGCAGGGCCGCGACCGCAGCGGCGGCGGCGATGGCGGCGCGCTGCCGATCCGGGGCGAGGGTGCGCGCCATGCCCAGCACGGCCTGCGCGACGATTGCGACCGCGACGATCGTCAGCCCCGTGAGCAGCCCCTCGCCCACGGGCCCGGAGAACACCGCCGCGCCGGAGGCGAAGGCGACGAGGAGAACCGCCGAGGGCAGTGTGAACGCGGCGAACGCGGCGAGTGCTCCGTGGAACCCCGCACGGTGCAGACCCAGGGCGAACCCCACCTGGCTGGAGGCCGGCCCGGGCAGGAACTGGCACAGTGCCACGAGTTCCGCGTACTCCCGGTCTCCCAGCCACTTCCGCCGCTCGACGAGTGCGGAGCGGAAGTAGCCGAGGTGCGCGACCGGTCCGCCGAAGGAGGTGAGGCCGAGCACGAGGAACACGCGGAACACCTCCCACGCGGACCGCCTCGGGCCCGCCTGCGCGCTCCTCATCCGGTCTCCTCCTGCCCGGAGTGCAGGGAGGCGAGGAGCACGCGGACCCGGGCCTCGAGGTCGTCGCGGATGGCGGCGACCCCCTCCGCCGAGGCCAGCGCCGGGTTGCCGACGGCCCAGTCCTCGTAGCGGACGCCGGGGACGACCGGGCAGACGTCGCCGCACCCCAGCGTCACCACCACATCGGCGGCGCGGACCGCCTCATCCGTGAGCGGCTTGGGGAAGACCGGGTGCTCGTCGCCGACCAGCTCGTCGAGCAGCGCCCGGACGGGCGGATGCACCCGTGCCGCCGGCGCGGCACCGGCGGAGCGTGCGATCACGGACCCCTGGGAGAGATGATGGGCGAGCGCCGCGGCGAGCTGCGAGCGCCCGGCGTTCGCCGTGCACACGAACAGCAGCTGCGGCCGCGGTGCGGTCCCTTCCGGTTCGCTCCGTGCCGGGTGGTTCGCGCGTGTGCGGTCACGCACCAGGTCGGCCAGGCGCTGTTCGGCGAAGGCCGCCGTGAGCGGCAGCAGATCCGCGGAGACGCGCCCTGTGCGGGCGAGCGCTGCGAAGGAGTCCCTCACCGTTCCGGTCACGAGCTCGGCAGACAGCGCCGAGGTGCGGACGGCGAGCCTCTGCGCCAGCAGGGTCACCTGCGCGTCCAGGTCCGGCCCTGGGCCGTCCTCCGGGTCCGCGCCCGCCCCGGCAGCGGTCTGCTCCAGGAGCGTCGCGGGCGCGAAGGCGTCGAGGAGGGCGGTCACGGCAGAGCGCCGGCTCGCGTCGATCCGGTACCAGACCCAGGTGCCGCGGCGTTCGGAGGTGAGCACTCCCACGTCCCTGAGGACCCTGAGGTGGTGGGAGACGGTGGGCTGGGAGACCTCGGCGAGTCCGGCGAGGTCGCAGACGCAGGCTTCGCCTCGGGGATCGGCCGCGAGTGCCGAGAGCATCCGCAGGCGGAGCGGATCCGCCAGCGCCTTGAGCACCCCGGCGAGCGCGGTCGCGTGCTCGGTGCCGATCGCGTGTGTGACGACGGGAGTGCAGGTCTCCTCCGCAGGACCGCCGTTCATGCGCGGTCCTGACCCTGCACGGCGGTCTGTTCCTGCATCACGTCCTGCTGGGCCGCGGTGTCCCGCTCCCGGACAGGGGAGCGCGAGGGCTCTCCGGGGAGCGGCCGCGGCTCGGTGCGGAACACGGTGCGCGCAGCCCACAGGGAGACGTAGACCAGCCCCACGAGCACGGGAACTTCGATGAGGGGTCCCACCACTCCCGCCAGCGCCTGTCCGGAGGTCGCGCCGAACGTGCCGATCGCCACCGCGATGGCGAGCTCGAAGTTGTTGCCGGCAGCGGTGAAGGCCAGTGAGGCGGACCGCGCGTAGCCCAGGCCGAGGACCCGGCCGAGCAGGAGGCCGGCACACCACATGAGGGCGAAGTAGACGAGCAGCGGGAGCGCGATCCGGGCGACGTCGAGCGGTCTTCGCGTGATCGCCTCGCCCTGGAGGGCGAACAGCATGACGATGGTGAACAGCAGGCCGTACAGGGCCCAGGGACCCACGCGGGGGACGAAGGTGCGCTCGTACCAGTCCCGGCCTCGGCGGCGCTCTCCGATCAGCTGGGAGACGAAGCCTGCGACCAGGGGCACACCCAGGAACACGAGGACGTTGAGGGCGATCTGGCCGACGGAGACCTCGAACCCCTGCGTATCGAGGCCGAGCCACCCCGGCAGGACGGTGAGGTAGAACCAGCCGAGCAGGGAGAACGCGAGCACCTGGAAGATCGAGTTGAGCGCGACGAGGACCGCCGTGGCCTCCCGGTCGCCGCAGGCGAGGTCGTTCCAGATCACCACCATCGCGATGCACCGCGCCAGACCCACGATGATGAGACCTGTGCGGTACTCCGGCAGATCGGGGAGGAACAGCCATGCGAGGGCGAACATCACGGCAGGTCCGGCGACCCAGTTGAGCAGCAGCGAGGAGAGGAGGAGCCTCGTGTCCCCGGTCACCGCGGCGATCCTGTCGTAGCGGACCTTCGCCAGGACCGGATACATCATCATGAGCAGGCCGAGGGCGATGGGTACGGAGATCCCGCCGAGCTCCAGGCGCGACAGGAGCGGGGCGATGCCGGGAACGAGGCGGCCCAGCAGTAGGCCGGCCACCATCGCGAGGCCGATCCAGGCGGGGAGCCAGCGGTCGAGAGCGGACAGGGGGCGCATGGTGGGCGCGGTCGCGGGCGGAGTGGCCGGCGGGAGGCCGGTCTGATTCGACATGTTTCTATATTGATGGATCTCTAATCAATGGGCAAGGCGGGAGAGCGGCTGAAAGGGATGGGGCGGGCCCGGATAAGCTGAGCGACGTCTGTCGCCATCGTCTCCCGCCCGTGGGGCCCTGCCTGCGGGCGGGCCCTCCCTGACGGACGCCGGCCAGGATGATGCACACGACGCCGATGCACACGACACCCGAGGAGCATGCGTGACCCTGCAGTCCGAATCGGTCCTTCGCACCCAGCTGGCCGCCCACCTCGATGCCGCGCGCATCACGGGCGAGGTGGGGACGCCGCGGGAGAACAACCTCTCGCACATCCACCGCTTCCTCGCACAGGAGCGGCAGTTCGACTTCGGTGTGCCGCTGGAGCGCGACTGGGACTACGCCTCCGTCTTTGCGCTCATGGTGGAGCGTGCGGGCCTGCGGCCGGACCCGGCCTTCACTGAGGGTGTGGACACGATCTCCGCGGAGCTCTGCATCGCGGCGCTCGACCGCATGCGCGCGGTCCTGCAGGAGACGGTGGAGGCCGCGGGGCGGATCCTCTTCGCCTCCGGGCATCCCGCCGGCCTGCTGCCGGTGCACCAGGCCGTGGCCGAGTGGGCACAGGCGCGTGGGGCGCAGGTGATCACCGCCGAGGCCTTCACCGCCGACCCCGCCACCCTGCGCCTGCCCGTGCCGGAGCCCACCGGCGGTGACGTCCGCCGGCTGGGCCTGGTGCACGTGTGGCATCAGCACGGGGGAGTGCCGCACACGCATCTGGCCGAACCCATGCAGGCGCTGCTGGCGGCACTCGACGCCGCCGGCGCGCCCCGGCCGGACCTCGTGGTCGCCGACCACGGCTGGGCCGGCGCCGCCGGGGCAGCAGGGCTGCGAACCGTGGGCTATGCGGACTGCAACGACCCGGCACTCTTCGTCGCCGAGGCGCAGGGCCAGCTGGAGGTGACGGTGCCGCTGGATGACGACGTGGTGCCGCAGCTCTATCAGCCGATGATCGACTACCTCCTGCGGTGAATGCCCCTGTTCAGCAGTCGGGGCCGTGGGGTGCTGCCCGGCAGTCCTCACCCACGCGGTACTTGTGGTAGCGGTACACCGTCATGGGGAGCGGGTCGCTGGGGACCGCGGCGGTGCCCGGGATGGGGCTCCAGCCCGTGCCGTAGCTGAATTCTCCGGTGTAGACAGTGGTGAGAGTGACGGAGTACTCGCCCTTCTCCGTGTAGGTGTGCGTGATGCTGCCGTCCGCCGGACGTCTGGGCTCGCGCCCCGGGCTCTTCGACCGGTCTCCCGAGCCATCGCCGAAGTCCCAGAGGAACTCGACCGGTGTGGCCCGCACCTGCAGCGGGAAGCCCAGGAGTTCGGCGTCGAAGACCTTCACCCCGGCGTCCGCCCAGAAGGCGGTCTCCTTCCCGGAGACGGTCCAGTCCCGCGGAAGCGCGTGAGGGACGGACGGCGGAATGGGGAAGGAGGCGAAATCCGATTCGTCGGGGATGGGCGGAGGCGCAGGCTCCGGTGCCGGACCGGGCCCAGGCTGCTGCGGCGGCCGAGGCTGCGGGGCCGGGATCTCCGGGCGGGGCGCTCCGCACGGCGCACCGAAGTCACAGCGCGGACCGTGATCCGGATACTGCGGAGCGCGAGGTCGTTCCGGCGGGCGACTCCCACCCCCTCCGCCACCGTTGCCGCCTCCTCCGCCGTCGCCGTGGTTGCCCCCACCGCCGCCTCCACCACGATCAGGCCGGTCGGGCCGCTGCGGGGGCGGAGGTGGCTTGCCTCCAGGCTGGTCCCTCTGGCAGTCGACGCGACTGTCGCGAATTGTGCACTCCCGTGATGCTAAAGCCAATGCTGTTGTACCCGTGGCAGGTAGTAATGGAGAGGGTAAAAACAGTGCAATTATCGTTATAATAGTTGTGCGAAAATAATGAAGGCCGGGGTCAAAGAATTTCATCGCAGTTCGACTCATAATATTCTTCTTTGGTGAGAACCCAGTCACTTGCCCTCAGGTCTGCAGAGTGTATAAATAGGCGTTCGGAATCCTCTTTGTCTACTTCTTCTGTTGAGCTTTCATTCTTGCGCATCCATTTATAGTTGGTGTAATCTACACACGTCCATATCTGGGCATCCGAGCCCTCGTTGTATAGGCCAACCAGGGAGTTTTTGATAGATATGGTTCCGCGGGTTGTGGCTTGGGCCTCACTTTCCGCGTTCAGTGAATCCTGGTGCTTCTTTGCGAAATCGGCAGATAGCCGAGGTGTGAGGGACTCAAATCCCGCGAGGTGATAGTCGGTGGTCCCTGACGCATATTCAACCCACTCGTCTATGAGTAGTAGCAGCTCGTCAATCTGTTCGCGATCTTCGCTGGAAAGCTCAACGGCGCTTGTGTATGGAGGGATCGTCGGCTCGTAGGTGGGCTCCGGGTCAGCTCCTGCGGTGGGGCCTACTGTGGCAGGAGCCTCGGGGTCGCCTCCGCAGGCGGTGAGCAGCAGGACTGTTGCGAGCGCTGCGGTCACGGAGCCGGTCGCACTCACGCGCCCGGAGCGCGTCCTGCTGCGAGGCCTCTGCCATGCGTGCTCTCGCGCACTTCCATGCTGCGAGCATCCGTGCCGTGCGCGCCCGTTCCCACTGGGCTCGCGTCCGCGTTCGTCAGCCTTCCCATCCACCCCAACCACACCCCATCGCCGCTCCTCACCACACTGTGAAGATCGCACCATCCCTTGCGAAACTAGTGCGTTCTCGCGCGGCCGGAAAGGCGGAAGCGGGAACCTGTGGACGGAAGTCCAGAGGTTCCCGCTTATAAGAGTGCTGCCGGTTCGCTCGCTCCGGGGCACACCGCAGGCCTGTCGTCTCGGCGAAACAGCAGTGAAACCGCAGCGACGGTGAAGCAGTCCGCGGCGGGGGCCGAAGGAGCCTCAGCCGGCCTCGACGGCCAGGTCCTCGATGACATCTGCGCCGGGGATCCGGGCAAGAGCGGCTCCGGGGAGGATGATCTTGGAGCCGCGGATGCCTGAGCCGATCACCACGGCCTCCTGCTCCACCACACGGGAATCGAGCAGCAGCCTCCACCCCTCCGGGAGGCCGATGGGCCCGATCCCGCCGTACTCCATGCCGGACTCCTCCACGGCACGGTCCATCGAGAGGAACGAGGCCTTGCGGGCGTCCAGCAGCTTCCGGATGCGCCTGTTCACATCCGCCCGGGTGGAGGCGAGCACCACGCATGCGGCGATCTGCTCGTTCTCGCCGCGCGTGCCGGCCACCACCACGCAGTTGGCGGAGGCCTCGGCGGGCAGGGAGAACGCCTCCATGAGCGCGGCGGTGTCGGCGAGCTCCGGGTCGATCTCGAAGACCTCGGCCCGGCCCGTGAAATCGGGCGCGGAGGCCGCCGCCCGCGCGACGGAGGCGCCGAGGAGCTGGGGGCGGGACTGCGCGGCCTCGGCGAGAGGAACGGTGGTCACATGTGCGGGAAGGAGACTCATGTCATCCGAGCGTACAAGCGGTTTCGCCCACGCGGGCGAGGGGTCCGTCAGTCGGTACGGGGCTCAGGTCCACCCTCTCCCGTGCCGCCCCGGGGGATGCGCACCTCACAGGAGCGCTGCGACCCTCCTCGCCGTCGCCTTCGCGGAGCCGGGGTTCTGGCCGGTGACGAGGGTGCCGTCCGTCACCGTGTGGGAGACGAACGGCAGGCGCGCCTTCTCGTAGAGGGCCCCGCGCCTCCGCGCCTCCTCCTCGGCATTGTAGGGAACGAGCTCCGCGACCTTCGCCAGCTCCTCCTCCCGCCAGGAGAAGCCCGTCATCCTGCGTCCGGCGAGCAGGTGGGAGCCGTCGGAGAGGCGGGTGTTGAGCAGGCCGCAGTATCCGTGGCACACCGAGGAGACGATGCCGCCGCGCTCGAAGATCTCCCGCGTGATCCGCTGCAGCCCCTCGCTGTCCGGGAAGTCGTACATGACAGCGTGCCCGCCGGTGAAGAAGATCGCGTCGTAGCGTACGGGATCGATCTCCTCGGGGCTCGCCGTGTGCTCGAGCAGTGCCGTCCTCTCGGAGCTGGCCTGCCAGGCGCGAGTGCTCCTGTCGCAGTTGGGGAGCTTCAGCGAGCGCGGCTCCAGCGGGGAGCGGCCGCCCGCCGGACTCACGAGGTCCTGCGAGAACCCGTGGTCCTCGAACACCTGCCAGGCATGCGTGAGCTCGGAGAGCCAGAGCCCGGTCGGATGGGCGGGGTCGTCGTAATGCCCCACGTTGGTGACGACGTGCAGGACTCGAGTGGACATGTGCGTGGTCTCCTTGCTCTGTGGATCGCCTGCCCGTGAAGTCACTCCGCGAGAGCGCGCAGGGTGGCGAACGACCCGCGTACGCGCGCCTCGACCTGCTCCGCGGTGCCCGCCGGGAGCTTGCCGTCGAGGTGGAGGAACGCGAGCCCGTGCGTGAGCGCCCACAGCGTCGTGGCGAGAGCCTCCGCATCCGCGGCGGGAAAGGCTCCGCGCACCGAGTCCGTGAGCAGTCCGCGCAGCTCCCCGGCCGCGCGGACGCGCTCGTCGTCCTGATCGTCGCACTCCTGCCCGAACATCAGCGTGAACAGTGCGGGACGGTCGAGCGCGAACCGCACGTAGGCGACGGCGAACCCGATGAGCTCCTCCGTCGAGTCCGCCGCGGCGCCGTCCGGCGAGAGGCACCGACGCAGCTCATGGAATCCACGCACCGCGAGCGCCGCCTCGAGCGCCTCGCGGTCCGCGAAGTGCCGGTACGGTGCCGTCTGCGAGACGCCGGCCCGGCGTGCGACGGCCCGCAGGGAGAAGGCCTCCCCGGCCTCGAGCATCGCCGAGGCCGCATCGAGCAGTGCGGACCGGAGGGCACCGTGGTGGTACGTCTCCCGCTTCGTTCCCGTTCCCGACACCTCGTCACCGGCCTTCCCGGCCTCGCTGGGCCCTCTTCGATGTGTTCAGTGTAAACACGGATGCGGCGCAGCGCCACACACGCCTCGCGGCGAGGAGGGTGTCCCTGAGCTGGTATAGTCGTCAGTCGGCCCGCGCGCGATCACACGATCAGGACCTCCATGTCCGCGTGGGCTGAGTGGGAATTCGGGCACTGGCGGGCGGAACGCGTCTCCGCACCAGGCGCCTGAGGAGAATTCACAGCAAAGGACAGAACATGAAGAAGGACATCCACCCGGAGTACGGCCCGGTCGTCTTCAACGACCTGGCGTCCGGCACCAAGTTCCTCACGCGGTCCACCCGCACGAGCGAGAAGACGATCGAGTGGGAGGACGGCAACACGTACCCCGTCATCGACGTCGAGATCTCCTCCGCCTCGCACCCGTTCTACACGGGCAAGCAGCGCATCATGGACTCCGCCGGCCGTGTGGAGCGCTTCAAGGATCGCTACAAGGGCTTCGGCAAGCGCTGATCGTCCTTCCGGACAGCCTTCGCTGAGGGCCCGGCGCTCTGGACTCACCTCCGGAGCACCGGGCCCTCAGTGCATTCAGGCGGGGTGCGCACCCGCTTCTCTCCTAGACACCCGTTTGTTCGCGTGAATACGCGGGTGTATAGGAGAGAAGCGGGTGTCTTCGCGCGGCTGAGCGCCGAGGCCCTCAGCGCACCTCGACGCTGACGGCCACGTCCGGGTGCGGCCGCACGCGGGCGGCGGGGTGGAAGAGCGAGTCCACGCCTATCGCATTGGGCAGCGAGGCCGCGATCGCGTGGGCGACCTTCTCCTTGGCGGTGCGCACGGCCTCGGCCACGGTGAGCCCCGTCGCCAGGCCCGCAGCGATGGAGGAGGCGAAGGAGCACCCGGCCCCGTTGACCAGCTTGTTGTGGGTCTTGCGGGAGGTGAGGACGCTGATCCGCTCGCTGTCGCCCTCCAGCAGCACGTCCACGGCGTCCTCACCGGCCAGGCGCGCGCCGCCCTTGATGACCACGTTCTCCGCGCCCATCGCGTGCAGCCGGCGTGCGGCCTTGATCATGTCCTCGACGGAGGTCAGCGGCTCCATCCCCGTGAGCGTCGCCGCCTCCTCGAGGTTGGGCGTGATGACGGTGGCGAGGGGGACGAGGTTCTCCACGAAGAGGTCCGTGAGGTCCACCATGGTCCCGCTGCCCTTGCACACCAGCACGGGATCGAACACGTAGGGGAGCGGCTCTGCGAGCTCCCGTTGCACGCGCAGGCGCCTGGCGAGCTCCAGCGCGGAGTCCACGGAGCCGAGCATCCCGGACTTGAGCGCGGAGAACTCGTGGATCCGCATCGTCGACTCGAGCTGACGGACGATCTCCTCCGTCTCCAGGAAGCTGACGACGTGGACGAAGTCCGCCTCCGGGTCGAAGGTGACGATGCACGTGACGACGGCCGCGCCGAAGGCCCCGTACTCGTCGAACATCTTGAGGTCCGCCTCCAGGCCGGCGCCGCCGGAGACGTCGGAGCCGGCGATCGTGAGCACGCGCGGGACGGAAGCTGTGGTCATGGGTGTGGGTCCTTTCCTCGGACGGACTGGGAGCGGCGCAGCTCAGCTCCCGCCGGGGTAGCCGTTCTGCCGCCAGGCCTCGTAGACGGCGATGGAGGCGGAGTTGGCGAGGTTGAGCGAGCGCCGCGAGGGGAGCATGGGGATGCGCACCCGCAGGTCCACGTGCGCATCGTCGACGACCTCCGCGGGCAGTCCGGTCGACTCCCGGCCAAACAGCAGCACGTCCCCGGGCCGGTAGGCGACGTCCGCGAAGCTGTCCTCCGTGTGCGTGGTGAAGGCGATGATCCGCCGCTCGCCCAGCTGCGCCCACAGGTGGTCGAGGTCCGGGTGGATCGTCACGTGTGCGAGATCGTGGTAGTCGAGGCCGGCCCGGCGCAGCTTCGCGTCGGACAGGTCGAAGCCCAGCGGCTCGACGAGGTGCAGGTGGGCCCCCGTCACCGCGGCCAGCCGGATGGCGTTGCCGGTGTTGCCGGGGATCTCAGGTGTGTGGAAGACGATGTCGAGGCCGTTCATAGCTGTCCCAGCCTAGCTGTAGCGTGGACGCGGCAGCGACGGGGTCGCAGCGACGACACCGCAGCGGCAGAGCGGCGGCGGAGAGAACGAGAGAGGGAGTGCACATGAGTGGGAGAACGGAGGCCGCCGAGGCCGTCGTCGTGGGCAGCGGGGTGATGGGCGCCTCGATCGCTTTGGCCCTGTCCCGCAGGGGCATGCGCGTGACAGTGGTGGACAAGGCCTCGGGCCCGGCGCAGGGCTCCACGGCGGCGACCAGCGCGATCATCCGCTTCACCTACTCCCTCCGGGACTCCATCGCCCTGGCCTGGGAATCCGCCCACATGTGGACCTCCCTGCGCTCCCACGTGCGCGCACCGGCCGAGGAGCCGGTGGCGGGATTCGTGCGCACCGGCATGGCGGTCCTCGAGGTCCCCGGCCTGCTGCCCCCGGACATCCGCATGGACTTCGACGCTCTCAGCATCCCGTACGAGGACTGGACGACAGCGGACCTGGAGTGGGAGATCCCGGGCATCGTCGCCCGCCGGTTCTTCCCGCCCGTGCGCACGGACGATCCGGCCTTCTTCGCGGACGAGCCGCAGCCGGTGACCGCTCTGCACACCCCGGACGGCGGCTACATCTCCGACCCCGTGCTCGCCACGGAGAACTTCGTCCGGGCCGCACGGCGGGAAGGTGCCCGGTTCCGCTACGGGGCCGAGGTCGTGGGCATCCGCGAGGCCGGCACGCCCCGCTGGGAGCTCGAGCTGGCCGAGGCGGCCGGCGGCGTCTCCGGCGGCACCGGCACCCGGACCACCCTGCGCGCGGACGTGGTGGTGAACGCCGCCGGCCCCTGGTCCTCCCGCATCAACGCCATGGCCGGCGTGGGCGGCGACCACGGCGTGAGCCTCACTCCGCTGCGGCAGGAGGTGCACACGGTGCCTGCGGAGTCCACCGTGCGCCGTCCGGACGGCAGCCCCATCCCCGCCCTCCTGGACGCCGGGATCGGCACCTACATGCGGCCCGAGGCCGGCGGCCAGCTGCTCATCGGCAGCGCGGAGCCGGAGTGCGACCCCCTCGAGTGGCTGGGCTCCCCGGAGGAGGCGGAGATGCGCGTGCGCGGCGCGCAGTTCGAGGCTCAGGTCCTGCGCGCGGCGAAGCGCCTGAGCGGGGTCGCGGTGCCCAACGCCCCGCGCGGCGTGGTGGGCGTCTATGACGTCGCCTCGGACTGGACGCCCGTCTACGACCGCAGCAGCGCGGACGGCTTCTACCAGGCGGTGGGCACCAGCGGCAACCAGTTCAAGAACGCGCCCATGGTGGGCGAGCTCATGGCCTGCCTCATCGAGGCCGTGGAGTCCGGGCACGACCACGACGCGGACCCCGTCCGGGTCCCGCTGCCGCTCACCGGCGGCACGCTCGGCCTGGGCATCTTCTCCCGCCTGCGGACGCCCGCGGCGACGAGCGGCACCGTCATGGGCTGACCTGCGCGCTTGCCGATTTCGAACACGCGTTCGATACTTGAGGCATGTCCGTCGCGCCCGTGCTCCCGCTCCGTCCGGGGGAGAACCCTGCGGCCGGAGAGGCCTCCCCGGCCGGAGCCGGTGCTGCGCTGCGGGACGCGCACGCGCTCACGGCCCGGCTCAGCCGTCAGCTCGGGATCCCCACCGCCACGACGCTGCTGGAGAAGGAGCGGCCCCGGCCCGTGCTCCCCGCGCTCGCCGGCCTCTTCTCCCGGGGCGGCCTGCCCCGCGGTGAGACCGTCGCCCTCACCGGGCACTCCACCCTCTCCCTCGCCCTGGCCGCGTGCGCAGCGGTGACGGCCGAGGGCGGCTGGTGCGCCGGGGTGGGATTGGGGGAGCCGGCCGTGTCCGCGCTCGCGGACCTGGGCGTGGACCTGTCCCGCTTCGTCTGCGCGGACGTCCCGGCGCAGGACTGGCTGCGCGTGGTCTCCGTCCTGGTGGGGTCCTTCGCCGTGCTCATCGCGGCGCCGGGCTTCTCCCCGTCCGCCGCGGAGCGCTCCCGGCTCGAGGCCAGGCTCCGGGAGAGCGGGACGACACTCCTCCTGCTGGAGGAGGAGGGGGCCGGCCGCGGCCGAGGCGAGCGCATCGAGGTGCTCGAGGAGACCTGGGAGGGCCTCGAGCACGGCTTCGGCCACCTCCTGCGGCGGACCCTGCGCCTGCGCAGCGCCCGGACGGGTGAGCACCGCATCGTGCTCCCGGGGGAGCGCGGTCAGGCGGCGGCCGCCGAGCCCGCGACATCCGCGCCGGAGGCAGCCGCACCGGAGGCCGGACTGCGGCTGCTCGCGGGGGACGGCACCGCGTCCTCACCCGCTCCGCGGTCCCGCCCCCTCTCGGTGGGAGGGCGCAGGTGAGCCGCACCCTCGCCCTCGTCGTGCCGGACTGGCTCGCCGTCGCCGCCGCGATCGAGGCCGATCTCCCGCCCACCGCACCCGTCGCCGTGCTGCGCGCCGGGCGCCTCGTCTCCGCGACCGCGCAGGCACGGGCGCTGGGGGTGGAGCGTGGGATGCGCGCCCGGGCGGCCCGCCGCCTCTGTCCGGACCTCTCCCTCTTCCCCGCGGACCCGGAGCGGGAGGCCCGGCACTTCGCCTCCGTGACGGAGGTGCTCACCGGCGCCGTCGCCCGCTTCACCGTGCTGGGGGCGGGTGCGGTGGGAGTGCCCGCGGAGTCGCTGCGGTACGCCCATGCGGACGAGGCCGCGGCGGTGGAGGTGCTGCTGGAGAGCCTCACGCAGGACTCCGGCTGGGAGTTCCTGCCCGGGATCGCGGACACGGTGCCGGCCGCGCTCCTGGCCGCCCAGCGCAGTCACCGGGTGGAGCCGGGCGGCACCCCGGCGTTCCTCGCGGAGCTGCCCGTCAGCGCGCTGGAGGTTCTGCGCGTCCTCGACGAGACCGTCGAGGAGGAAGAGCTCCTCGCACTCATCAGCGTGTTCGTCCGTCTGGGTCTCCGGACGCTGGGGGACCTGGCCGCACTCACGGGAGAGGACGTGAGCACGCGCTTCGGGGAGCTGGGGCTCCGCTGCCGCCGGCTGGCGTGCGGGGAGGAGACGCCCGCTCCGCCCGAACACCTCCGCACCGTCGAGCTGTGCGCCGCGGCCGCACTGGACCCGCCCACCCCGCGCACGGACGTCCTCGCGTTCCGGGCGCGCACGGCCGCGGCGGAGCTCTTCGCCGCGGTCCGCTCCCGCGGCCTCGTCTGCACGCAGGTGACGGTCCGGCTGCAGACGCCGGCGGGGGAGGAGAACACGCGCACCTGGCGGCTCGAGGAGATGGAGGAGGCGCGGATCGCGGACCGCGTGCGCTGGCAGGCGGAGGGATGGCGGGCGAACGTGCGCAGACCGGGGTCGCGGACGCAGGGGCCCGGGGGCAGAGCCGAGGGGGACGGCGTGGACGGGGATGCCGCCGCCGTGGACGAGGGCATCGCGCTCCTCACCCTCATCGCCGCGGAGCTCGCCGCACCGCTGGCCGCGCCGCGGCCGCTGTTCGGCGAGGGATCCGGTGATGACGCGGTGACGCACAGCCTCGAGCGGCTCCAGGGGCTCTTCGGCCCGGACGCGGTGCGCGTGCCCGTGCTGCAGGGCGGACGCGATCCCGAGGAGACGGACCTCTGGACGCCCTGGCAGCAGCGCCCGCAGCCCCTGCGCGATCCGGCCGCGGCCTGGCCGGGAGCCGTCCCCCGTCCGCATCCCACCCGTGTGCTCCGCACGCCCGTGGAGCTGCTCGACGCCCGCGGCCGTGACGTCGTCGCCCGCCCGTCCGGACTGGACAGTGCCCCGGAGCTGCTGCGCATCCCCGGGGTGGGCGCACGGCGGGTGGTGGGCCACTCCGAGGTCTGGGCGGCGGAGATCGCCTGGCCGGAGCCTGTGGAGCGCCGCTACCTCAGCAGGCTGCAGGTGCTCTGCGAGGACGGCAGCGCCTACCTCCTCGCGCGGGAGCACGGCCGGTGGCGGCTGCGGGGGGAATACGCATGAACGGGGGAGAGCACGCATGAACGCACGCACACCCTGGTCCGAGCTCTCGCACGCGCTGGCCTCCTGGGGTGAGGCGGACCGGAGCGAAGCGAACGGCTCGGACGCACCGGCGTTCTCCCGGCCGGACCGCTACGCGGGCAGGGAGCCCGAGGCCGCCGGGGAGTCCGCTCCCGAGGCCTCACCCCCTGCGCGCGGCGGCCTCCTGGGGCTGGGCTCGGTCCCCGGCCTCGCCCGGCTGCGCGCGGCACGAGACGCGGAGGCGGCCGGTGCGGAGCCGGGCGGCGAGGAGACCCGCTCCGCGCGCCCGTCCGCGCCGCGCTCCCATCCCGCACCGTTGCCCGCCCGCGCGCCCTATGCGGAGCTCCACGTCCACTCGGACTTCAGCTTCCTCGACGGCGCCTCGGACCCGGAGGAGCTGGTGGAGACCGCGGCCGCGGCAGGGCTCACCGGCATCGCGCTCACGGACCACAACGGCCTCTACGGGGCACCGCGGTTCGCCGCGGCGGCCGCGGCACACGGCATCGCCACCGTGTTCGGCGCGGAGCTCTCCCTCGGCCTCACCGCGCGCATCCCCGGGCAGGTCGACCCCGCCGCGGAGCACCTGCTCGTCCTCGCCCGCGGGGTGGACGGCTATCGCAGCCTGTCCGCCGCACTCACACGGGCCCACCTCGCGGGGGAGAAGAACCGGCCGGTGTTCGACCGGGAGGCGCTGCTGGCCCATACGCGCGAGTCCGGGCAGTGGCAGCTGCTCACGGGCTGCCGCAAGGGCGCACTGGGCCGGGCGCTGACGGACCCGCACGACCCGGACGGCGGCCTCAGCGTCCTCCGCCGCCTCCGCGACGCGGCGGGCCCGGACAACCTCGTCGTGGAGCTCACCCACGCGGGGCTGCCCGGCGACGACAGGCGCATCCGCCACCTCGAGGAGCTCGCCGCACGTGCGCAGCTGCCGACCGTCGCCACCAACGCGGTGCACTACGCCACCCGCGCGCGGTTCCGGGACGCCGCCGTCCGCGCGGCCGTGCGCGCCCGCCGGCCGCTGGCGGAGATGACCGGCTGGCTCCCGCCCACGGCGGCCGCACGCATCCGCTCCGGCGAGGAGATGCTCGCCCGCTTCCCCCGCATCAGCGTGCAGAACGCCGCCGCGCTCGCCGCCGAGACCGCCTTCAGCCTCCGGCTCGCCGCGCCCGGCCTGCCCCATGCGCCCATCCCCGAGGAGAAGGCGGCCGCGGGCGTGACGGAGGCCCAGCACCTGCGCGACCTCGTGGAGGAGGGCACGCTCCGCCGCTACGGCACGCGCAGTGAGCGCCCGGACGCCTGGGCGCAGATCGAGGAGGAGCTGGACCTCATCGAGCGGATGGGGTTCTGCGGCTACTTCCTCATCGTCCACCACATCACGGAGTTCTGCCGCAGGGAGGACATCTACTGCCAGGGGCGGGGCTCCGCGGCGAACTCCGCCGTGTGCTTCGTCCTGGGGATCACCGCGGTGGACGCGGTGGAGTACACCCTGGTCTTCGAACGCTTCCTCACCCCGGAGCGCGAGGGCTACCCGGACATCGACATCGACATCGAGTCCGGCCGCAGGGAGGAGGTCATCCAGCACGTCTACGAGTTCTACGGCCGCGACCGCGCCGCACAGGTGGCCAATGTCATCACCTACCGCGCCAGGTCCGCCGTGCGGGACGCCGCGGCCGCCCTGGGCTACGAGCCGGGCCAGCAGGACGCCTTCTCCAAGGGGATGGACCGCTGGCGGAGCCTGCCGGAGCCGGAGGAGACGGAGATCCCGCCCACCGTCCTCGAATACGCCCGCGATCTGCTGAACACGCCCCGGCACATGGGCATCCACTCCGGCGGGATGATCCTCGCGGACCGGCCCATCGGGGAGGTGGTGCCCATCGAACCGGCGACCATGCCGGACCGCACCGTCGTCCAGTGGGACAAGGACGACTGCGCGGAGATGGGCCTGGTGAAGTTCGACCTGCTGGGGCTGGGCATGCTCACGGCCCTCCACGAGATGCTCGACCTCGTGGCCGCGCACACGGGCGAGCGCATCGACCGCGCGGAGATCCCGCCGGACGATCCCGCCACCTACGCCATGCTGCGCCGCGGCGACGCCGTGGGCGTCTTCCAGGTGGAGTCCCGCGCGCAGATCGCCACGCTGCCCAGGCTGGGGCCGGAGGAGTTCTACGATCTCGTCGTCCAGGTGGCCCTCATCCGCCCCGGGCCCATCCAGGGCGGCTCCGTCCACCCCTACATCCGCCGCAGGCGGGGTGACGAGACGCCCGTCTACCTCCACCCGCTGCTGGAGAACAGCCTCGAACGGACCCTGGGCGTGCCGCTGTTCCAGGAGCAGCTCATGCAGATGTCGATGGACGTGGGCGGCTTCACCGGCCGGGACGCGGACGAGCTGCGCCGCGCGATGGGCGCCAAGCGCTCCGAGGCGGCGATGGCCCGGCTGGGCGACCGGTTCCTCGCCGGCGCGGCCCAGCGGGGTGTGCCGGCGGACGTCGCGGAGGAGATCTTCCGCAAGATCGCCGCCTTCGCGGACTACGGCTTCCCGGAGTCCCACGCCATGAGCTTCGCCAACCTCGTCTACCACTCCGCCTGGCTCAAGCGGCACCACCACGCCGCCTTCACCGCGGGCCTGCTGCGCGCCCAGCCCATGGGCTTCTACTCGCCGCAGTCCCTGCTGGCCGACGCCCGCCGCCACGGGGTGAGGGTCCTGCCGGTGTGCGTCAACCGGTCCGGGGCGCGGGCGGACCTGGAGCGGGATCCGGATTCCGAGGGCGGTTTCGCGATCCGGCTGGGCCTGGACTCCGTGCGCGGGCTGGGGAAGGAGGCCGCCGAGGCCGTGGTGGAGGTCCGCGGGGAGGATGAGTTCTCCTCCGCCGGGGATCTCGCCCAGCGCACGGGTCTGGGGAAGGCCGCCCTGGAGGGACTCGCGACGGCGGGCGCGCTGAGCTGCTTCGGCCTCGACCGCAGACGGGCGCTGTGGGTGGCGGGCGGGCAGGCCGGGGCCTCACCCGCGACCCTGCCCGGCACCTCGGGCCCGGTCTCCGCACCCGTCCTGCCCGACATGGACGCCTTCGAGGACACCCTCGCCCAGCTCTGGGCCACCGGGGTGACGGTGGACGGCTATCCCACCGAGGTGCTGCGGGAGCAGCTCACCGCCCGCGGCTACGGCTCCACGGCGGACGCGCTCGCCGCCGAGCCCCGCACCCGGGTGACGATCGCCGGGATCGTCACCCACCGCCAGCGCCCGGCCACGGCGGAGGGCCTGACCTTCTTCAACCTCGAGGATGAGGCGGGGATGCTCAACGTGGTGTGCACGGCCGGTCTGCTGCGCCGCTACCGGCGGATCGCACTGACGAAGAACGTCCTCGCCGTCACCGGGATCATTCAGCGTGCGGAGACGGCGGAGAGCACGGACGCCGTCGTGGTGAGCCTCTACGCGGACCGGCTCACGCCCATCCGGACGCAGCTGAACGTCCGCTCCCGTGACTTCCGGTAGCCGCGACGTCCAGCAGCGCACATGACGACAGATGACACCCCGAGCCCGTCCGGTCACGCGGAGGACCACCATGGTGCCATGACAGCCTTCGAGACGCTTCAGATCCACGCGGGCCAGGAGCCGGACGCGCAGACCGGGGCCCGGGCCCTGCCCATCTACCAGACCACCTCCTTCGTCTTCGACAGCCAGAAGACCGCCGCGGACCGCTTCGCGCTCGCAGAGCTGGGTCCCATCTACACGCGTCTCGGCAACCCCACGCATGAGACGGTGGAAGCGCGCCTCGCGGCGCTGGAGGGCGGCGTGGGCGCCGTGCTGCTGGCCTCCGGGCAGTCCGCGGAGTTCCTCGCGATCGCCAACATCGCCGGTGCAGGCGACCACATCGTCGCGAGCGCCAGCCTCTACGGCGGCACCTACAACCTGCTGGACGTGACCCTGCGCAAGCTGGGCATCGAGACGACGTTCGTCACGGACGCCGCGAACCCGCAGGCGTGGAAGGACGCGATCCGGGACAACACGAAGGCGCTGTTCGGCGAGACCATCGCCAACCCGCGCTCGGAGGTCCTCGACATCGCCGCCGTCGCCGCCGTGGCGCACGAGGCCGGTGTCCCGCTCATCGTGGACAACACCATCGCCACCCCCTACCTGCTGCGGCCCATCGAGCACGGCGCGGACGTCGTCATCCACTCGGCCACGAAGTTCCTGGGCGGGCACGGCACCTCCATCGCCGGCGTCGTCGTGGACGCCGGCAGCTTCGACTACGGCCGGTACCCGGAGCGCTTCCCCGGCTTCAACCAGCCGGACGCCTCCTACAACGGCCTCGTCTACGCGCGTGATCTGGGCGCGGACTCGCCGTTCGGCGCCAACGTCTCCTATCACCTCAAGCTGCGCGTGCAGCTGCTGCGCGACCTGGGTCCGGCGGCCTCGCCGTTCAACGCCTTCCTCATCGCCCAGGGCGTCGAGACGCTGAGCCTGCGCATGGAGCGCCACGTGGAGAACACGCAGAAGGTGCTCGCGTTCCTCGACGGGCACCCGCAGGTCGAGTCGATCCAGTACGCCGGGCACCCCTCCAGCCCGTCGTACGCACTCGCGCAGAAGTACACGCCCAAGGGGCCGGGCTCCGTGCTCGGCTTCACGCTCGCCGGCGGCTACGAGGCGGCGGTGAGGTTCGTCGACGCGCTCCGGCTGCACTCCTACGTGGCGAACATCGGCGACGTCCGCTCGCTGGCCATCCACCCGGCCTCGACCACGCACTCCCAGCTCTCCGAGGAGGCACAGCTCGCCGCGGGCGCCGGGCCCGCCTTCGTGCGCCTGGCGGTGGGCCTCGAGGGCATCGACGACATCCTCGCGGACCTGGAGCTCGGCTTCGCCGCGGCGAAGACTGCATGACGGCGATCATGCCTCCCACGGCGGTGGTGGCCGGCCACGCGCAGCACAGCGCAGCGCTGGGCGCGCTGCGGCTGGAGAGCGGCGAGGTCCTGGACGAGGTCACGCTCGCCTACGACACCTACGGCACGCTCGCACCCGGCGGGGACAACGCCGTGCTCGTCGAGCACGCCCTCACGGGGGACTCCCACGCGCACGAGTGGTGGCCGGGGCTCATCGGTCCGGGGCTCCCGCTGGACACCGATCGGTTCTTCGTCGTGTGCGCCAATGTGCTGGGAGGCTGCAGCGGGTCGACCGGCCCCACCAGCCTCGCACCGGACGGCTCGCCCTTCGGCGACCGCTTCCCGCACATCACGATCCGCGACACCGTGGCCGCGGAGCTGCGCCTGGCGGACCGGCTGGGCATCGACCGCTGGTATGCGGTCCTCGGGGGTTCGATGGGCGGGGCCCGGGCGCTCGAGACCGCGCTCATGGCACCGGAGCGGGTGGCGCGCACCGGGGTCGTCGCGGCCCCGGCCCACTCCGAGGCCGACCAGATCGCCTGGGGCCACATCCAGCTCCAGGCGATCCGGGCGGACCCGGTGGCCGGCCTCGGCATCGCGCGCCAGATCGCCCACCTCACGTACCGCGCGGATGCGGAGCTCAACCACAGGTTCGGTGCCCGGCAACAGGCGACCTCGGCGCCGGCGGAGCACGTGGGGGAGCGGTACTACTCCATCCAGAGCTACCTGGACCACCAGGCGGCCAAGCTGCAGCGCCGGTTCGACGCCGGCTCCTACGCGGTGCTCACGCAGGCCCTCATGGACCACGACGTCCGCCGGGGCCGTAGCCAGGATCTGCGCACCGCACTCGCCGGCGCCGGCGGGGAGTTCCTCGTCGCGGCGGTGAGTTCGGACCGTCTCTACACCCCGGAGCACGTGCGGCAGCTGGCCGAGGCCCTGCCCGGGGACGTGCCGTGCCGCATGATCACCAGCTGGGCCGGCCACGACGGCTTCCTCACGGAGGTGGAGCAGATCGGCGCGCTCTTCCGGGAGTTCCTGGCCGAGTAGTTGCGGAGCATGGACCTCGGCTCTTTGCACCGCCCACACCCCGAATCCTTGCAGCCGCCCACGCATAAGTGGGCGGCTGCAGGCATTCGGGGTGTGACGAAGTGGCTCAGCCGCGCTTCTCGGCGCGGCGGCGCAGCTCCTTCTCGTCGACCGGCCAGTCCGCCTGGGCGCGCGCCCGCCGGTAGTACTCCCGGGCCTCGGCCTGCCGGATGCTCTCCGCGTCCTCGGCGATGGGAGCCCGGCGCTGCTGAGGACCGTAGCCGAACGCGGCGACGAGCTCCTGGGCGTCCGCGGCGAGCTTGGCGCACAGCCGGTTGACGGTCTCGTCGATGAGCCGGGCGCGGGCCATCGGCATGCGCCCGTACATGAGGTGCCAGGACAGGTGCCGCTGGATGAGCGTGAGGCCGTAGAGGTCGCGGATGCGGCGCAGGGCCTTCGCCTCCGCCGGAGCGCGCCCTGCGTCCTCGAGCCGGTGCATCTCCGCATTGAGGCTGCGCCACTTCAGCAGCTCCACGTAGGCGATCGCCGCCTCCACGAGTTCGTTCTGGTGGCGGTTGAACAGGGCCGCACCGTCAGCCGTGCTCATCTTCGCCGCCGGACGCAGCGCCTGGGCGAGGCCCGCGACCATCGTCTCCACGCGGTCGGCCAGCAGCGCCTCCTGCACCTTGCCGGAGCGGATCCTCTTCTCCTTCACCGGCGCGGTGACGAGGTCGCCGATGGCCCGGCCCACGTTCGCCAGACCCGTGCGGTAGAGCGTGTGCTCCGCGGCCTGGGCGCCCAGGAAGCGGGCGGCTCCACCGAAGTCGATGTCCTTGAACTCCGCGGCGTAGTCCTGCAGGAGGCGCTTGCCCACCAGCTGCAGGAGGACGGTGTTGTCGCCCTCGAACGTGGCGTAGACGTCGAGGTCCGCGTGCAGCCCCACGAGCCGGTTCTCCGCCATGAAGCCCGCGCCGCCGCAGGCCTCGCGGCACTCCTGGATCGTGTCCAGCGCGGCGCGGGTGCTCAGCGCCTTGAAGCCGGCGGCCTGGGTCTCGAGCACCTGCCGGGCCTCATCGGAGTCGTCCTCGCCGGAGAACACCGCCTCGAAGGAGTGCAGCAGGGTCTCGTGGGCGAGGCCGTGGGCGTACGCCTCCGCCAGCAGAGGCATGAGCCGCCGCTGGTGGCGCTGGTAGTCCAGCAGCCGGGTCTCCTCCACGGGCGAGGCCGAGGCGAACTGGCGGCGCTGGCCGGCATAGCGCACCGCGATGTCGAGGGCGAGCTTCTGTGCCACGACCGCCGCGCCGTCGAGGGAGACGCGCCCTTGGACCAGCGTGCCCAGCATGGTGAAGAAGCGGCGGCCGGGGGACTCGATGGGGGAGGAGTACTCGCCGTCGGCCGCGACCGCGCCGTAGCGGGTGAGCAGGTTCTCGCGCGGCACGCGCACGGCGTCGAAGGCGAGGCGGCCGTTGTCCACGCCCAGCAGTCCGCCCTTCTTGCCGTCGTCCTCGACCGTGACGCCGGGCAGCGGGGTGCCGTCCTCATCGCGGATCGGCACGACGAGGGCATGCACGCCGTGGTTCACGCCGCGGGTGACGAGCTGGGCGAAGACCACGGCGGCGCGGCCGTCACGGGCGGCATTGCCGATGTACTCCTTCGTCGCCGCGCGGAAGGGGGTGTGGAGTGAGAACTCACCGGTCTCCGGCTCGTACGTCGCAGTGGTGCCCAGCTCCGCGACGTCCGAGCCGTGACCGATCTCCGTCATCGCGAAGCAGCCCAGCAGACGGCCGGAGACGGCGTCGTCGAGCCACTTCGCGTGCTGCTCCTCGTTGCCCAGGTGCTGGATGGCGCCGGCGAAGAGCCCGAACTGCACGCCGGCCTTGATCTGCAGGCTGGGCGAGGCGGTGACGAACTCCTCGAACCCGGCGACGTACTCGGCGTGCGTGTTCCGCCCGCCCATCGACTCCGGCAGCGGCAGCCGGGTGAGGCCGGAATCGCTCACCAGGCTCACGGCGGCGGTCGTGGCCGCCCGCAGCTCCTCCAGGGTGCCCTCCGCGGGCAGATGGGCGCGCGGGTCGGCTGCGGTCTCACGGCCTCGGCGGCGGGCGGCGGCCCAGGTGCCGTCGAGCACCGCGCCCAGCACGGCGGGGTCCAGTGCGTTCGTCTCCACTCTGCGTCCTTCCATCGGGGTGTCCTCTCGGGTGTCTGTGGTCAGTCGGGTGTGCGCGGACGTGAGGCCCAGAGCCAGTCGGCGAGCTGCGCCGTGAAGTCCTCCGGGTCCGTGGGGGCGTCCAGCCAGGCGGCCGTGCAGCTGCGGACGAAGCCCACGGCGCCCTGGGCCCACATCCGCCCCTCTGCGTCCGTCAGGCCCATGCGCGCGCAGAGCAGCGACGCCACGTCGGTGTGGAGCGCGCCGCTGCCGGTGTCCGGGGTGAGCGCGGAGTCGCAGAAGCGGTAGACGCCGGGGGAGCGCAGGCCCAGGCCCACGAGCGCGGCGATCATCGATCGCAGGCTGCGATAGGGGTCCGCCTCCGCCTGGCCGGCCTCGTCGATGGAGGTGCGGATGACACCGGTCGCCCAGTCCGCCATCGCACGCGTGAGCCCGTTCCTGTCGCCGAAGTACCGGTAGAACACCGTCTTCGAGGTGCCCGTCGTCTCCGCGAGGGCGTCCATCGAGAGGGACTCGCCGTGCGCGTCGATGGCCTTCCGCACGGAGCGCAGCAGCTCCCGTCTGCGGGTGCGCCGGTGGGCGTCCCACCGGGAGCTGCGCCCGTCGAGGGTGTCCTGTTTCATGTGACTGACGGTATCAGGTACTCTCGGTACCGGTGAAACCGCTCACAGAGTCCACACTCCAGGCCTCCAAGGGAGAGAACATGACGACGACCCAGCCCCAGCACATCCGCCGCGCGGCGATCCTGGGCGGCAACCGCATCCCGTTCGCCCGCGCCCACAAGGAGTACGCGCGGGCCTCGAACCAGGACATGCTCACCAGCGCCCTCGACGGGCTCGTCGCCCGGTTCGGCCTCGCCGGCGAGAGACTGGGCGAGGTCGCCGGCGGTGCGGTGCTCAAGCACTCCAAGGACCTCAACCTCACGCGCGAGGCGGTGCTCGGCTCGGCGCTCGCCCCCACCACGCCGGCCTTCGACCTCGGCCAGGCCTGCGCCACCGGCCTGGAGTCCGTCGTGACGATCGCGCAGAAGATCCGCCTGGGCCAGATCGAGTCCGGGATCGGAGCGGGGGCGGACTCGGCCTCGGACGCCCCCATCGCGGTGAGCGAGGAGCTCCGCCAGGTCCTCCTCGAGATCAACCGGACGAAGACCATCTCCCAGCGCCTCAAGGCGATCGCGCGCCTGCGCCCCTTCGATCTGGCCCCGCAGGCCCCGTCCAACGGCGAGGCGCGCACCGGCAAGTCGATGGGCGAGCACCAGGCGCTCACCACCGCGGAGTGGGGCATCACCCGCGAGGACCAGGACGCGCTCGCGCTCGCCTCCCACCGCAACTTCGCCGCCGCCTGGGACCGCGGCTTCTTCGACGACCTCGTCACCCCGTACCTGGGCGTCACCCGCGACACCAACCTGCGCCCGGACTCCACACCGGAGTCCCTGGCGAAGCTCTCACCGGTGTTCGGACGTGAGCTGCGTGCGGAGCCCACGATGACGGCCGGCAACTCGACCCCGCTCACGGACGGGGCCTCGGCGGTCCTGCTCGCCAGTGAGGACTGGGCGGCAGAGCACGGCCTCACGCCGCTGGCCTACCTCACGGATGCGGAGGCGGCCGCCGTGGACTTCGTGGACGGCGAGGAGGGCCTGCTCATGGCGCCGGCCTACGCGGTGCCGCGGCTGCTGGAGCGCAACGGCCTCACCTTCGCGGACATCGACGTGTTCGAGATCCACGAGGCCTTCGCCTCCACCGTGCTCTGCCACCTCGCGGCCTGGGAGAGCGAGGAGTTCTGCAGGGAGAAGCTGGGCCTGCCGGGCGCACTGGGCCGCATCGACCGTGCGAAGCTCAACCCGAACGGCTCCTCGCTGGCCGCCGGACACCCGTTCGCGGCCACGGGAGGCCGCATCGTCGCCTCCGTCGCCAAGCACCTCCACGAGACGGGCCAGCAGCGCGCCCTCGTCTCCATCTGCGCCGCCGGCGGCCAGGGTCTCACCGCGATCATCGAAGCCTGAGCACGCACACATCCACGTCTGGCACTCATGAAGTCTGGAAGGGAACCCCTCATGGCCGACTCTCACCCCCACGACCGGTACACGGAGCTCGCGAACGGGCCGCTCAAGCTCCTCGTGAAGAAGCTGGGCCTGCCCGCTCCCGTGCCGCTGCGGCGCATGGCCGACGGCGCCTATCTCTCAGAGCCCGTCCTCGTGCTCGGGCCCTCTGCGGCGGCGGACGCCTACGCGCAGCTGCTCCTCGACAACGGCTTCGACGTCCGGCGCACCCCCACCTCGGAGAAGCTGCAGGCGGTGCTCGCCTTCCTCGACGAGGCGGCGGTACCCGGCGACCTCTCCGGCACCGCGCTCGAGGTGGGCGGAGCGCTGCGCAGCCTCACGAGGTGCTCCCGCGTCATCACCTTCTCCCGCATGCCCGGCACCACGGCACACCCCTCGACGGAGATCGACCCCGCACTCGCGGCCGCTCGCAACGGCGTCACGGGCCTCACCCGCTCACTGGCCCACGAGATGCGCGCAGGCGGGACCGCCAACGGCATCGTCGTGGCCGATGGCGTGCCGATGGACGCCCCCAGCGCACGCGCCGCGCTGTGGTTCCTGCTCTCGTCCAAGTCCGCCTACGTCTCCGGTCAGTTCCTCGAGGTGGGCACCGAGGCCGGTGCAGACGTGACCGCGCAGGAGTTCGCGGGCCGCACCCTCGCCGGGCGCACCGCCGTGGTCACCGGGGCCGCGCGGGGGATCGGCGCGGCGATCGCCGCCACCCTGGCCCGCGAGGGCGCGCACGTGCACGGCGTGGACGTCCCGCAGGCCGGTGACGCCCTCGCGAAGACGATGAACGCGGTGGGCGGCCGGGCGCTCCAGCTCGACATCACGGACCCGGAGGCCGGCAGCGCCATCGCCGCCCACGTGGGCGGGCCCGTCGATCTCCTCGTCAACAACGCCGGCATCACCCGCGACAGGATGCTCGCGAACATGGACGCCGGCCGCTGGGACTCCGTGCTCGGCGTCAACATCGAGGCGCAGCTGCGGCTGGGCGCCGGGCTCACCGAGGCGGGCGCCTGGGGGATGACCCCGCACGTCGTCTCGCTGGCCTCGATCTCCGGGATCGCCGGCAACCGCGGGCAGACCAACTACTCCGCATCCAAGGCGGGCGTCATCGGGATGACCGCGGCCTCGGCGGCGCAGTTCGCCCGGCTGGGCGGCTCCGTCAACGCGGTGGCTCCGGGGTTCATCGAGACGGAGATGACGAAGAAGGTCCCCGTGCTCACCCGCGAGCTGGGGCGCCGCATCTCGAGCCTGCAGCAGGGCGGTCTGCCCCAGGACGTCGCGGAGGCCATCGCGTTCCTCGGCTCCGACGCGGCGACCGGCATCAACGGCTCCACGCTGCGCGTGTGCGGCCAGAACATGATGGGGGCCTGATGCTGAAGACCTATGCGAAGGGTGCCGCGCAGAGTGCACGCCTCCGCCTCCGGCCCGCGGCCGGCGGCGATCTCAGCCGTGTGGCCGGTGACGCCTCACCGCGCCGGGTCCGGGAGTTCACCGCGGAGGCGCAGAAGGTGGCGGAGTTCTGCCGTGTGGTGCACGAGCCGGTGGCCGATGCCGTCCCCGTCACCTATCTGCACGCAGAGGCGTTCGAGGAGTCGATGGAGCTCATGAGCGCACGGGAGTTCCCGCTGCCGCTCGTCGGCATGGTCCATCTGGCGAACACCGTCACGCAGCACGAGCCCGTGCGAGTGGGGGAGGCGGTCCGTGCGACCGTCTGGATCGAGGAGATCCGCGCCCACGCCAAGGGGACCGAGGTGGTCGTCGCAACCCGCTTCGAGGTGGCCGGCAGGCTGCGGGTGGAGGAGACCTCGACGATGCTCGCCAAGGGCGTGCACGTGCGCGGGGCCGCCGAGGCCGTGGTGCGCGAGCGCCGGGAGTTCACGCCCGGCACCCCCGTCCTGCAGTGGCGCTTCACCGGCGGCGATGCGTCCGCCTACGCGCGGGTGTCCGGCGACAGGAACCCCATCCACCTCAGCGGGGCGGCCGCCAAGGCTTTCGGCTTCCCCACGCGGATCGCCCACGGCATGTACACCGCCGCCCGTGCGCTCGCCGCGGCGCAGGTCCGCACCCGGCCGTTCACCTGGGAGGTGGAGTTCGCCTCGCCGGTGCTGCTGCCCGCGCGTGTGGACGTGGGAGTGCGCAGGGTGCGGGGCGAGGGCGAGCACGGCGCTGAGGTGCTCGAGACGGAGGTGCTCGAGACCGAGGTGTGGAGCCCGAAGAAGGGGAAGCTGCACATGCGCTCACGCCTGGAGCTGTCCTGAGGGCCCTCCGCGCAGATGCGGGTGAGAGGTCGCTCACAGAGCGGCCGCACCGGCTTTGACCTGCGAGGAAGCGCGTGTAGAGTTCTTTCCGTTGCCTGCGCGGGTGGCGGAATAGGTAGACGCGCTAGCTTGAGGTGCTAGTGTCCAATTTATCGGACGTGGGGGTTCAAGTCCCCCTCCGCGCACAGCTCGCAGAAGCGCCGCAGGGTCGCATGGATCCGGCGGCGCTTCTGCGATTCACGCTCCGCCGTTCCGGGGTGCACGGCAGGCACGCAAGCGGGGGCTCGGCGATTTGCGCTCTGCAGGAGCCGCTGTGTAAGGTTGCGATGTTGCCTGCGCGGGTGGCGGAATAGGTAGACGCGCTAGCTTGAGGTGCTAGTGTCCACATTATCGGACGTGGGGGTTCAAGTCCCCCTTCGCGCACAGACTGCGACATCGCACAGAGACGGTGCCGCACACAGAGAGGCCTTCGGCTCGGGAGACATTCCGGTCCGGAGGCCTTCCTTCATCCCGGCGGCCTCTCTGGGGCATGCCGCTCGTCACCGCAGGAGAGGAAGCCGTGCACTCCGTCCTCGTGGGTTCCGACTCCTCCGGTTCCGTCGTCCTCGTCGACCTCGACGGGGACGGAGTGCCCGGCCGCCGCGATCGGGTCTCCACGGCGGACCTTCCAGAGGCGATCGCCGCACGCGAGCGCACGGTGCGACCCCGCTGGGTGTGGAGCGACACCTCGGTGTGGTACCCACAGCTGCTCGCCGCGGGCGTGCGCGTGGACCGGTGCCACGACCTCCGCCTCTGCCACACGATCCTCTCCCGCACTGCGGCCGTGCGCCACCATGCGCCCCTGCGCGAGGATCCGCGCTGGGAGGCGCCCCCGGCCTCGGCCTCGGCGGCGGAGCCCGGCGACGGGGAGGCCCTCTTCGACTACACCGGCCCCGGCGGCACGGCGCGGGAGGTGCCCCACGATCTCGATTCCGCCCTCGCGGAGCATGCCCGGCACCTCACGGCACTCCGGGAGGCGGAGGCGGACGACCCCGCACGCGCACGTTCGCTGCGTCTCCTCCTCGCCGCGGAGTCCGCCGGCGGGCTCATCGCCGAGGAGCTGCGCGGCGCGGGCGTCCCGTGGGACGTGGATGAGCACGACCGGATCCTCACCGAGGCGCTGGGGCCGCGCCCACAGTTCGATGCGAAGCCCGCGCGCATGCAGGCGGTGGCCGAGGAGGTCCTCCGCGCCCTGGGCGATCCCCGCGCGGAGCTCGACTCGCCGGTGAAGCTCGTGAAGACGCTCCGGCGCGCCGGCATCGCGGTCTCCTCGACCTCGCAGTGGGAGCTCCAGCAACATGAGCACCCCGCCATCGGTCCGCTGCTGCACTACAAGAAGCTGGCGCGCCTCCTCACCGCCAACGGCTGGTCCTGGCTGGCCGCCTGGGTGCACGACGGCCGCTACCGCCCGGTCTACGTGCCCGGCGGCGCGGTGACGGGGAGATGGGCCTCGACCGGCGGGGGAGCGCTGCAGATCCCCCGGCAGCTGCGCCCGGCCCTGCGTGCCGACCCCGGCTGGAAGCTGGTCTCTGCGGACGTCGCGCAGCTGGAGCCGCGCGTCCTCGCGGCGATGGCCGGGGACCGGGCGATGGCCCAGGCCGCCGCGGGCGCGGATCTCTACTCCGGGATCGTGGCGACCGGTGCCGTGTCCTCGCGGGACGAGGCGAAGACCGCGGTTCTGGGCGCCATGTACGGCGGCACCACCGGCGCGAGCGGGGTGCTGGTCCCGCGTCTGCGTGGCGCGTTCCCCGCCGCGATGGGGCTCGTGGACCGCGCCGCGGCGCTGGGGGAGCGCGGTGACGTCGTGAGCACCTGGCTGGGCCGCACCTCGCCGGAGCTGCCGGAACCGGATGCGGAGGCGGACCCGGAGCGCGCCCGGCGCGTCTCCCGCGAGCACGGCCGGTTCACCCGCAACTTCGTCGTACAGGGCACGGCGGCCGAGTGGGCGCTCGCGTGGCTGGCGTTCCTGCGCACGCGACTGGCCGCCCTGCCGGAGGACGTCGAGGCACCGCCGGCCACGGCCTCGGGCCCGGTGTTCGCCCGGCGCGCACACCCCGTGTTCTTCCTCCACGACGAGGTCATCGTCCATGCTCCGGCCTCCCAGGCGGAGGCCGCCGCCGAGGCCGTGCGCGCAAGTGCGGTGGAGGCCGGCCGCCTCCTCTTCGGGAACGCGCCGGTGGACTTCCCCCTCGACCTGCGCATCTCCGAACGCGCGGACAAGGGCGCGGAGAAGGAGAGCCCTCGGGAGGGAGAGGTGTCCGTGTGATCGAGGGCATACTCTCCGAGGTTGTCGCTGCCGCGCCCGGCTGTGTACGCTCATCCGTGTTGCCCGCGCGGGTGGCGGAATAGGTAGACGCGCT
This sequence comes from Brevibacterium salitolerans, assembly GCF_039531405.1. NCBI lineage: Bacteria > Bacillati > Actinomycetota > Actinomycetes > Micrococcales > Brevibacteriaceae > Brevibacterium > Brevibacterium salitolerans. The sequence goes on from NZ_BAAAPZ010000002.1 coordinate 763,121, forward strand.
AGCTTGAGGTGCTAGTGTCCAATTTATCGGACGTGGGGGTTCAAGTCCCCCTCCGCGCACAAGTCGCAGAAGCGCCGCCGGATCGCATGGATCCTGCGGCGCTTCTGCGATTCACGCTCAGCCGTTCAGGGGTGCACGGCAGGTACGGAAGCGGGGGCCGGCGATTTGCACTCTGCGGGAGCCGCTGTGTACTGTTCTGTCTGTTGCCCGCGCGGGTGGCGGAATAGGTAGACGCGCTAGCTTGAGGTGCTAGTGTCCAATTTATCGGACGTGGGGGTTCAAGTCCCCCTCCGCGCACAAGTCGCAGAAGCGCCGCAGGATCGCACAGATCCGGCGGCGCTTCCGCCATTCACGATTGCCGATGCCGCGGGATACCCGCGCCCGGGGACATGTCAGATCCGCGTTGCTGCCGCAGCCCCCTATTCCGCCCGCGGCATCGGCCTGCCCCACAGGCGCATGTGCCAGCTGGGCGGGCGGCGGTCCGCCCAGTGCCGCTCCACCGCCTCCTCGTAGGCGCCCACGAGCGCCTCGGTGGAGGTCCGCCAGGAGCTGGCCTCGGCCTCCGCGCGTCCTCCTGCGGACAGGCGTGCGGCCAGCTGCGGGTCGTCGAGGACGCGCATCGCCTTCCGCGCCAGGTCGTCCGCGTCGTGCGGCTCGAACAGGAGACCGCCCACGCCGTCGCGCACCGCGAACGGGATCCCGCCCGCCCGAGCGCCCACCACCGGCACGCCCGAGGCCATCGACTCCAGCGCCACGAGCCCCAGGGTCTCCGTGGTGGAGGGGAAGACGAAGAGGTCCGCGCTCGCATACGCCGCCGCGAGCTCCGTTCCGGACATGTAGCCGGTGAAGACCGTCCGCGTGCCGGCGAACTCCTCCTCCAGCTGTGTGCGGAACGGGCCCGAGCCCACGAAGGCCAGCCGCACGTCCTCCGGCATCCGCGCCAGCGCCGCCCGCAGGAGCAGCAGGTCCTTCTCCTTGGACAGGCGGCCCACGTAGACGAGCAGCCGGTCCTGCGGGTGGCCGTCCGTGAGCCGCTCCCGCATCCGGACGCTGGACCGGGCGGGGGAGTAGGCCCGGGTGTCCACCGCCTTGGGCCACAGCTGCACGTTGCGGATGCCGGCCCCCTGCGCCCGCTGCACCATCTGCCGCGAGGTGCACAGATTCACCTGCGCCTCGTTGTGCAGCCGGGTGATCCACCGGGAGGTGGTGTCCGTGATCCACTCGAGCCCCAGCCGGCGGGTGTACGAGGGCACGTCCGTGTGGAAGCTCGCCACCAGCGGGATGTTCCGCCGCCGGGCCGAGAGCGCGCCGTAGGCGGCCAGCCACACGGGGTTGACCGCGTGGACCACGTGCGGGTGGAAGCGCTCCATCACCGCGGCGATCGACGGCGTCGGCAGTCCCACCTCGAGCTCCGGGTACCAGGGACGGAACGGCACGGACCGCACCGGCACCACCTCGAAGCCGGCGAAGGACTCCGGCGGATGCCCGGGAGCGAACACCACGACCTCGTGCCCCAGCTCCGCCAACTGCTCGAGTGACCGCGTGATGCGGGTGACGACCCCGTCGATCTTGGGGAGGAAGACCTCGGTGAAGAGCGCGATCCTCACGGAGACACGGACTTCGGCACGCCCGGACGGGTCCGGTCGTTCCACAGGCTGGTGGCGGGGATCTTCTCCAGGTCCGCCCGGTGGGCCCACCGCCGGGCGGTCTCCTCCACCTCCGTGAGCAGACCCGCGGACAGCGTGGTCGGCTCCAGGCCCAGGTCCAGGAAGGTCTCGTTCGCCGCGAACAGGTCGTTCTCTGCCGACTCCTGGCGGGGGTTGGGGACGGTCTCCACCCGGGCGCCGGAGATCTCCGCGACGAGTGCCGCGAGATCGCGCACCCGGTGCGTCTCCGTGAGCTGGTTGAAGATCTTCACCCGGTCCCCGGCCGCGGGCGGGTTGTCGATCGCGATCCGGATGCAGCGGACCATGTCCCGGATGTGGATGAACGCCCGCGTCTGCCCGCCCGTGCCGTGGACCGTGAGCGGGTAGCCCACCGCCGCCTGCATGAGGAAGCGGTTGAGGACCGTGCCGTAGTCGCCGTCGTAGTCGAAGCGGTTGACGAGGCGCTCGTCCAGCTCCGTCTCCTGCGTGTGCGTGCCCCAGATGATGCCCTGGTGCAGATCCGTGATCCGCAGCCGGTCGTTCTTCGCGTAGAAGGCGAAGAGGTGCTGGTCGAGCACCTTGGTCATGTGGTAGACGCTGCCGGGGTTGGAGGGGTACAGGATCGTCTGGTCGATGAGCTCACCGGTGCGGGTGCCGTCCGCGTCCTCCGCGTGGGCCTTCACGTCCAGGTAGCCCTCCGGGATCCGCATCCCGGCCGTGCCGTAGCCGTAGACGCCCATCGTGCCCAGGTGCACCACGTGGACGTCGAGGCCGGACTCCACGATCGCCGCGAGCACGTTGTGCGTGGCGTTCACGTTGTTGTCCACGGTGTAGCGTTTGTGGGCGGGGGACTTCATCGAGTACGGCGCGGCCCGCTGCTCCGCGAAGTGGACGAGGGCGTCCGGACGCAGCTCCCGCAGCAGGGCGAGGAAGCCCTCGTAGTCCTGGGCGAGATCGAGGTCCCGGAACCCGAGAGCGCGCCCCGTGACCTCCTGCCAGGCGGCGATCCTCTCCTGAGGAGTGCGGATGGGCGTAAGCGATTCCGTGCCCAGCTCCTCGTCGATGCGGCGCCGCGAGAGGTTGTCGACGATGACCACCTCGTGGCCCGCCTGTGAGAGATGCAGGGCGGCGGGCCAGCCGCAGAAGCCGTCTCCGCCGAGGACGAGGATCCGCACGTGGGTCTCCTTGCTGTTGTCGTGGTGCAGGGGTCGCGATCGAGCTCTCCCCAGCCTACTCGGCGCGTAGACTCGCGGGTGACGCGCGGGTGAACAGGAACGCGCGTGACCGCTCCCGCGAAAGGAACCCATGTCCGATCACACCCCCGGCGACCGCTTCGACGGCGCCGTCGCAGAGACCCTCGGGATCGCCCAGTCGCTCATCCGCTTCGACACCCAGAACTGGGGCGAGGGGAAGGCGAACCCCGAGCGCGAGGCCACGGAGTGGATCGCGGAGCAGCTGCGCGAGGTGGGCCTCGACTCGGTCATCCACGACTCCGAGCCGGGCCGCGCCAACCTCGTCGCCCGGATTCCCGGCACGGACCCGGAGGCCGGCGCGCTCGTCGTCCACGGTCACACGGACGTCGTGCCCGCGGACGCCTCGGAGTGGTCCGTGGACCCGTTCGAGGGCGTCGTGCGCGACGGTCTGCTCTGGGGCCGCGGTGCGGTGGACATGAAGGACATGGACGCGATGATCATCGCGAGCGTGCGCGACATGCTGCGCCGCGGTCTCCGTCCCCGCCGCGACCTCATCGTCGCCTTCTTCGCGGACGAGGAGGCCGGCAGCGTCTACGGCTCCCACTACATGGTCGACAACCACCCGGAGCTGTTCGCCGGTGCCACGGAGGCGATCAGCGAGGTGGGCGGCTACTCGACGGACATCCGCGGGCAGCGGGTCTACCTCGTGCAGACGGCGGAGAAGGGCATCGCCTGGCTGCGCCTCGTGGCCCACGGCACCGCCGGCCACGGCTCCATGGAGAACCGCGACAACCCCATCACCCGGCTGTCCGCCGCACTCGCGCGGATCGGGACGCACGAATGGCCGGAGGCGATGCCCGCGGCGACCCGCGAGCTCCTGGAGGGCGTCGCCGAGCTCACCGGCGTGGAGTTCACCGCGGAGACCACGGGTGAACTCATCGCGGAGCTGGGGTCCATCGCGAAGTTCGTGGGGCCCACACTGCGCAACACCTCCAACCCGACCGTGATCCAGGGCGGGTACAAGCACAACGTCATTCCCTCGACCGCACAGGCGCTCGTGGACTGCCGCGTGCTCCCCGGCCAGTTCGAGGACGTCATGCTCACGATCAAGGAGCTCGCCGGCGAGGGGATCGACGTCGAGACCGTCACGACGGGCGACGCGCTCGAGGCCGAGTTCTCCGGCCGCCTCGTCGACACCATGCAGGCATGCCTGCTGGGCGAGGACCCGGACGCGCTCATCCTCCCGCACGCCATGAGCGGCGGCACGGACAACAAGGCGCTGAGCAAGCTGGACATCACCGGCTACGGCTTCGCACCGCTGCGGCTCACCGGCGACCTCGACTTCGCCGCGATGTTCCACGGCAAGGACGAGCGGGTGCCGGTCTCCGCGCTCGAGTTCGGCACCCGCGTGCTCAGCCGCTTCCTGCTCGAGGCCTGAGGCCGCTCCCGGCCGGGCTACTCCGCACCCTTCGGCCAGGACGCCAGCGTCACCCCCGCCAGCACGATCGCCATGCCCACGAGCGTGCCGGGGGTGACGGGCGGACTGCCGGGGAACACGAGGTCGAGGACGAGCGAACCGAGGAGGTTGCCGAACAGCGAGGTGAGCGAGAGCAGGAGCACGCCCAGGCGCTGCACCGTCGTGGTGGTGATGCCGATGAAGAGCACGCCCACCAGACCGCCCACCAGCATCCAGGACTCGCCCGGCAGTGCGGGGAACTCGGCAGGCGGCGCACCTGCGGCCCAGGCGAGTGCCGAGCAGGCGAGGAGGAACGTCCCTCCCACCGCGAAGTTCACGGTGGTGGCGGTCACGGCCGAGGCCGTCGTGCGCTTGACCCGGCCGTTGAGCGCCTGCTGGACGGTGGTGAGCGCGCCGGAGGCGAAGGGCACGAGCGGCGCCCAGAGCGGGAAGGCGCCCGCGGTCCCGCCCCAGCTCGCCACCACCACCCCGGTCATGACGACGAGGGTGCCGAGCAGCCGCGCGGGAGTGGCGGGTGTCCTGCCTCCGGGTGGGAGCTCGGTCGAGTCCACGACCAGCGCACCGGCGAGCTGTCCGGCCACGAACGCCATCGTGAAGACGGAGACGCCGATGAGCGGGACGGTGAATGCCTGTGCGACGACGACGCTCACGCCGCCCAGGCCGCCGGTGAGCATCCACCAGCGCAGCTCGCCGGAGCGCAGCGCCGCTGCCAGGGCCCGGAAGCCCCTGCGGCCGGCGGGGACGAGCGCGAGGGCGATCACCATGACGACCATGCCGCCGGCGAAGGACAGGGTCGCCGCGTGGATGCCGGTGCCCACGACCTCGGCGAGCGTGCCGTTGGCCCGGGACTGGAAGGCCATGAAGAGCCCCGCGAGCGCAGTGGCCGCGAGGGCGAGTCCGGTGGAGAGGTCTGTGCGCACCCGGGCAGGCTACCAGCAGGCGGGCTGTACCCCTCCGCCGCCCGCTACAGTGGGGTGATGGAGATCATCCTCGTCCGCCACGGCGAGTCCACCGCCAACGTCGCCGGTGTCCTCGCAGGCCGCAGCAACGATGTCGCCCTCACGGAGCGGGGGAGGGAGCAGGTCGCCGGTGCCCGCGTGCTCGTCCCCGAGCTGGGCGTCCCCGAGGTCCCCGTCCTCACCTCTCCCATCGCCCGCTGCGTCGCCACGGCGCGCATCCTCCTCGAGGCCGAGGGCCGCGAGGCACGGGAGCCGGACGTCCTCGACGCGCTCGCGGAGGTCGACTACGGGGAGTGGACGGGACGCGGCATCGCGGAGCTGCTGCGCGAGGAGCTGTGGCAGACGGTGCGCACCTCGCCCAGCCGGGCCCGGTTCCCGGGCGGGGAGTCCCTGCCCGAGGTCGCGGAGAGGACCCGCGCCGCCCTCGCCGCCGCCGTGCGCCGCGGGGAGGAGGCGCAGGCGGAGACCGTCGTGCTGGTCTCGCACGGGGACGTCATCAAGCTCGCGCTGGCCCACGCGCTCGGTGTGGAGCTCGACCGCTTCCAGCGGATCGCGGTGGCACCGGCTTCGGTCTCGCGCATCCGCGTGGACGCCGGTGACGGGCACGGACCGCCCATGACCGTCACCATGCTCGGTGCCACCGCCGCCGGCCGCCGCGCCGAGGCCGCGGTGCCCGGCGGCGGCAGATGATCAGCTCGCGCTCAGCACGCCGGTGAGCAGCAGCGCGTAGATCACGAGGCCGAGGACCACGCGGTACCAGACGAAGATCGCGAACGACCGGGTCTGGACGTACTTGAGGAAGCCGACGATCACGACGTAGCCGAGGACGAACGACACGGCGGTGGCCAGGAGGGTGGGGCCCCAGCCGAGCACCATCTCCTCGCCGGCGGCGACCTCGGTGAGCGACTTGTAGACGCCGTACGCGCCGGAAGCCATGACCGCGGGGATCGCGAGCAGGAACGAGTAGCGGGCGGCCTCGGGGCGGGTGAAGCCCATGAACCGGCCGGCCATGATCGTGCCGCCGGAGCGGGAGACGCCCGGGATGAGCGCGAGCGCCTGGGCGCAGCCGAACGCGAGGCCCTGCTTCCAGTTCATGGACTCGAGGGTGAGCTCCCGGCGCCCCACCCGGTCGGCCACCCCAATCACCAGGCCGAACACGATGAGCATGGTGGCCGTGATCCACAGGCTGCGCAGTACGGAGTCGATCTGCGACTCGAAGAGGAGGCCGAGCACGCCTATCGGGATCGAGCCGAGGATGATGAGCCAGCCCAGGCGGACGTGCGGATTGCTCCGGTCCTCGCGGCCCACCAGCGAACGGCACCATGCGCCGATCACCGTGACGATGTCCCGCCAGAAGTAGACGAGCACGGCCGCCTCCGTGCCGATCTGGATGATCGCCGTGAAGAAGGCCCCCGGATCCTGGCCCGGGAGCATGAGCTCACCGGCGATGCGGACGTGCGCGGACGAGGAGATGGGCAGGAACTCGGTGAGCGCCTGGACGATGCCGAGCACGGCGGCGATGAGCCAGTCCATGGAGACGCGGGGTCCTTTCGGTGGGCGGCGGGGGAGCGGGTCAAGGGTACTACCTGCGTCCGGTAGCCTTCTGAAGCATGCGCCAGAATCAGATGGGTCGGACCGGTCTCCACGTGTCAGAACTCGCACTCGGCACCTTCGAGTGGGGACGGAGGGTCGACGCCGCGACGGCGCAGGAGCTGCTCGACGCCTACGCCTCCGCGGGCGGCACCCTGGTGGAGCTGCCCGCGTTCGACGCTCCCGCTGTGCATCTGCTGGGAGAGCTGCGCCGGCCCAGCCGGGTGGCGCTGGCCGCACGTGTGGGTGTGAGCAGCCCCGGCGGCACCGGCCGCCGCTATCGCACCGGCCGGGTCGATCTGCTCGCCGATGTCCGCACGCTGCTGAGCGGTCTGGGCCGGGAACACCTCGAGGTGCTCGTGCTCGACGCCTTTGACCCCTCCGTGCCGCTCGAGGAGACCGCCTCCGCGCTCACGGTGCTCGCCCAGCGCGGGGACGTGGGCTACGTGGTCGCCTCACACCACACCGCCTGGCAGCTGGCCCTGCTGAGCGGGTTCTCCGGCGTGCCGCTGGCCGGCGCCGTCGCGGAGTACTCCCTGCTCCGGCGGGACGCCGAGGCGGACCTCCAGCCGGCGCTGGACCACATGGGCCTGGGACTCATCGCGGGCGCCGGGCTGGGGCGCGGGGTGCTCACGGGGCAGTACCTCAAGCGGATGCCGCGGGGCAGCCGCGCCGGTGGCGACTTCTCCGCCTACGTGGGGGAGCTGCTCGACGAGGACTCGACCGGGATCGTGCAGGGCGCAGTCAAGGCCGCGACCGCACTCGGCGTCTCGCCGGTGGACATCGCGCTGGCCTGGAACCGGCAGTCGGCCGCAGCCAGCACCCTCGTCTCCCCGCGCACCCGGGCCCACCTCGACGAGCTGCTGGCCTCCCACCTCACCCTCGCGCCGGAGATCCGCGACGTGCTCGAGCAGATCTCCGATCCCCTGCGGTGAATGGGGCTCCGCCGCCGTGAGCCGCGCCTGAATGCGCAGGAGCCCGGCACGTGCCGGGCTCCTGCGGTCCGCGTCACCGCGGTGGGGAGGGGTGCTCAGCGCGAGGAGTCGTCCTCGGAGTCGTCGAGGTAGTCGTCGTCCTCGTCGTAGTCGTCGGCATCCTCGTCATCGGTGTCCTCGTCGTCCTCCTCGGAGTCGTCCGCGTCGTCGTCGCGCTCGTCCTCGACGTCGTCGAAGAGCTCGAACGGGGTCACCTCCCCGTACTCCTTGTAGAGGGCGTCCTCATAGAGCTCGAAGGCGTCGGCGAGCGCCATGTAAGCGGCCTCCACGCGGGCGTCGGTGTCCGAGGTGCGGTGGGCGGAAGCCGCGAAGTGCTCGCGGACGGCGGCAAGGAAATCCTCGAGGGCTGCGCTCGGATCAGTGCTCATGGTCACAAGGGTACCCCGTTCGTATAGCCTGTGTGCATGCCCGCTCATGTCTACGACCACCAGTCCCCGGAGCGCTTCGTCGTGGGCACCGTGGGGCTGCCCGGCGAACGCACGTTCTTCCTCCAGGCCACCTCGGCCGGGCGGGTGGACAGCTTCGTCCTGGAGAAGGAGCAGGTCGAGGTCCTCGCCGAGCGGATCGACGAGCTGCTCGACCTCGTGCGGGCCCGGTCCACCGGTGAGCACGGCGTGCCGCCGCAGCCGCTGCCGGAGCTCGAGGACAACGGCGGGCTCGTCACGCCCGTGGACCCGGAGTTCCGCATCGGCACGATGAGCATGGGCTGGGACACGGAGAACCACCGCCTCCTCCTGGAGTGCTTCGAGCTCACGCGCGCGGACGCGGAGTCCGGCTCCAGCTCGGAACCCGGCGACGACGGCCAGGAGCGTTCGGTGCTGCGGGCGATGCTCCCCGGTCCGCAGGCCCGCGAGTTCGCCCGCCGCGCCCTGCAGGTCGTCTCCGCCGGGCGCGGCGAGTGCCCGCTGTGCCACCAGCCCCTCGACGCCGCCGGGCACGTCTGCCCGCGTCTCAACGGGGTGCCCCGCTGACCGCCTCGACGCAGGAGGTGCTGGGGCTGCTGTCCGCCGGCACCGTGTACGTCCTGGGCCGCATGCCCGGGGCAAGCAACGAGACCCACCTGTGCGCGGTGGCCGGGAGCCCGGCGCAGGGGGCGGCGGGACCGGTCGTCCGCGCCGTGCTCAAGACCCGGGCGGGGGAGCGCGCGCTGCCGGACTTCCCCGCGGGGACGCTCTCGCACCGCGAGGTCGCGGCCTTCGAGGTCTCCCACGCCCTGGGCCTCGACGTGGTCCCTCCCACCGTCTGGCGGTCCGACCTCGGCGGTTCGCTCCAGATCTTCGTGGAGACGGACCCGGCGGCCGATCCCGCCGTGGTCCTCGCACCCCCGGGCGGGCTTCCCCGCGACCTCGCTCCCGTGCTCCGCGCGGAGCTCGCCGGCGGCGGCGAGGTGGTCCTCGCCCATGCGCTCACCCCGGCCGTGCGCCGGATCGCCTTCTTCGACGTCCTCATCGACAACGCGGACCGCAAGGGCGGCCATCTGCTCACGGGAGCCTGGCTCGCCGGCGACGGGCCCCACGAGGTCCGCGTCCACGGGATCGACAACGGCCTCGCGTTCAACACCGTGCCCACGCTGCGCACCGTGCTCTGGGGATACGCCGGCGAGCCGCTCACGGACGAGGAGCGGCACTGGGCCTCGCGGACGGCGCACGGGGAGCTCGACGCCGTGCTCGCCCCGCACCTCGGCGCGGAGGAGCGGCGCGTGCTCGCGCTCCGCGCCGCGGGGCTGCTGCAGCGCGGTCGCATGCCCGAACCTCCGCGGAACCGCCGCGCGGTCCCCTGGCCGCCGCTGTGAGCGAGCCCGCCGCTGTGACGGGGCGAACGGGCGGGGAAGTTCGCGTACTGCCTGAGAAAGTGCCATGCTGGTCCGGTGAAATCGTGGTCAGCACCTGAGATCCCCAGCCTGCCGAACCGTGGGAAGCGTCCCACCGTGTTCTGCTCCTCGCATCGCGGGCCGGCCGGGACATGCCGCAAGAAGAAGGAAGCGCGCCTGTACGTCTGCGGGATCACCCCCTACGACGCCACCCACCTGGGGCACGCCGCCACCTACGTCGCCTTCGACGTCCTCCAGCGCCTCTGGCTCGACGCGGGGATCGAGGTCACCTACGTCCAGAACACCACGGACGTGGACGATCCGCTGCTCGAGCGCGCAGCCGCCACCGGGGTGGACTGGCGCGAGCTCGCCACCAGTCAGATCGACCTGTTCCGCTCGGACATGGAGCACCTGCGCGTGCTCCCGCCCGCCCACTACATCGGCGCGGTCGAGTCGATCCCGGAGGTCGTCGAGGCCGTCACCGCGCTCGTGGACTCCGGCTGCGCGTACACCCTGGACAACGGGGACGTCTACTACCGGGTGAGCTCCGAGGTGGAGCCGCCCTTCGGCTCCGTCTCCCACCTCACCCGCGCGGAGATGCTGCCCGTCTTCGCCGAACGCGGCGGAGACCCGGAGACCCCCGGCAAGGAGGACCCGCTCGACCCCCTGCTGTGGCGCGCGGCCCGGCCGGGTGAGCCGGAGTGGGACGGCGGCCGCCTCGGGCCGGGCCGGCCCGGCTGGCACATCGAGTGCGCCGTCATCGCCCAGCGCTACGCGGGCCTGCCGCTCACGGTGCAGGGCGGCGGCTCCGACCTCGCCTTCCCGCACCACGAGATGGGCGCCGCCCACGCGGAGTCGCTGACGGGCAGGCCGTTCGCCGAGGCCTACATGCACGTGGGCATGGTGGGCTACGAGGGCGAGAAGATGTCCAAGTCCAAGGGCAACCTCGTGATCGTCTCCCGGCTGGTGGAGCAGGGCGCCGATCCCATGGCGATCCGCGCCGTCCTCCTCTCGCACCACTACCGCAGCGACTGGATGTACGTCGACGGGCTGCTCGAGGACGCCACCGCCCGGCTCGAGGCGTGGCGGGCCGCGGCCCACGCGGGCACGGACAAGGAGGAGGCCGAGGAGCTCGTCGCCGAGCTGCGAGCCGTCCTCGCCGACGACCTCGACACCCCCGCCGCCCTCGACCTCCTGGACAACTGGGCGGACGAGTCCGACGACGGGGACTCCGACCCGGAGGGCACGCGCCTCGTCATCGACGCCGTCGACGCACTGCTGGGCATCGACCTGCGCTGAGCCGCGCAGGCCGGGCACCGCCTCTCAGCCCTCGTCGCGGCGCAGGTAGCGCTCGAACTCGCGGGCGATCGCATCGCCGCTGGCCTCGGGGAGGTCCGCGGCGTCCGTCATGGACTCGAGTCGCCGGACGAAGTCAGCGAGGTCCTCGTCGGCCTCCACGGCGGCCTCGGCGTGGACCTCCCACTCGCGTGAGCGCTCCACGAGGTCCCCCTGGTCCAGCACGAGGCCGGTGAGGTCCTCGAACGCGGTCATGAGCGAGAGCTGCGCCTTGGGGGAGTGGCCCCCGCCGGCGTAGCCGGGCACGGCGGCCCACAGCGAGACGCCCGCGTGCCCCTGTGCGGCGAGCTCGCACTCGATCACCCCGATCATCCCCGTGGGCCCCTCGTACTCGCTGCGCATCGCATCCGCGGCGGGCACGTCCTCCGGGCGCTCGCTCGTCACGGTCACGGGGATGGGCCGCGTGTGGACCGTGTCCGCCAGCAGGGCGCCCACCAGCACCACGGCGTCGCCGGGCTCCACGCGCTCGGCCACGAGTGCGGCGAACCGGCGCCACAGGAAGGCCGGCTCCTGGCCCACGATCACCTCGACGGGGATCGCGGTGCCGGGCACCGTGCCGGTGTGGATCTCCGCGCACGGCCATTCGATGCGGGCCTCGCCGCCGGCTCCGCGGCGCAGCGAGGGGCGGTGGGTCTGGTAGTCGTAGAACTCCTCGCCGCCGAGGAGGCCGGACGCGGTCAGCTCCATCTGCGCGATGAGCTCGCGGGCGAAGGAGGACGCGGCCTCCGCCGCGTCGTTCCATCCCTCGAAGGCGATCACGATGAGCTTCGATCCGGACTGAGGCAGGTACTCCATGCTCCACAGACTACGCTGGCACCCATGAGCTCCACCGCACCCGTCACGTCCTCGCCACCGCCTGCCACGCCCCCGCTGCCCTTCACGGCCGCCCTCTGGGACATGGACGGCACCCTCGTGGACACGGAGCCGTACTGGATGCGGGCGGAGACGGAGCTCATGGCCGCGCACGGCCTCCACTGGGACGAGGAGCTGGGCGAGCTCATGGTGGGCAACCCCCTGCTCACGAGCGCAGAGATCCTCCGCGCCCACGGCCTGCCGCTGCCGGCGGAGGTCGTCGTCGAGAAGCTGCTGGAGCGGGTCGTCGCGCAGGTCCGCGCACACGTCCCGTTCCGTCCCGGCGCGGCCGAGCTGCTGGCGGACCTGCGCGCGCACGGCATCCCCTGCGCGCTCGTGACGATGTCCTACCGGAGCCTCGCCGAGGCGGTGGTGGACGCCTGCCCCGCCGGCACCTTCGCCTCCCTCGTGACGGGCGACGAGGTCACGCACGGCAAGCCGCATCCGGAGCCGTACCTCACGGGAGCCGCCGCGCTGGGCGCGGCACCGCAGGAATGCGTCGCGTTCGAGGACTCGCCGCCCGGCCTCCGCTCGGCCGTCGCCGCCGGCACGCAGGCGGTGGCGATCCCGCACATCGTCGATCTGCCGGAGGTGCCCGAGGCCCGGGTCGTGTCCACGCTCAGCGGCCTCACCGTCACCGGGCTCGCGGAGCTGCTGCGGTCCTGAGTCCCGCCGACGCGCTCAGCGTCCGGCGATCGCGGTGATCTCCGGCGTGGGCGGCGGAGTGCCGCCCCACGCGGGGCAGATCGGCTTGAAGTGGCACCAGCCGCACAGCGGGGACCTGCGCGGGCGCCAGCGATCGGTCTCCGCGGCGCGGGCGATCTCGTCCCACAGCGAGAGGATCTCGTGCTCGGTGCGCTCCACGTCCGCCGCAGTGGGCCGTTTCGCGACCGTCGTGCGGCTGCCGAGGTAGAAGAGCTGCAGGGTGTGCACGAGCTCCCTGTCGCTGAGCCAGTGGACGAGCGCGTAGAAGCGCATCTGGAAGTCGGCCTCGCGCCCGTACTGCGGCTTGGGCTGCTTGCCGGTCTTGTAGTCCACCAGACGCACCTGGCCGCCCGGTGCCCTGTCCGTCCGGTCGACGAAGCCGCGCAGCTTCAGCCCCATGTCCAGCCGGGCCTGCACGAACTGCTCGCGGGCGGCAGGCTCCACCTTGTCCGGCAGCTCGAGGGAGAAGTACCCCTCCAGCAGCACCCGGGCCTGCTGCTGCAGGCGCTGGACGTGGTGGGGTTCCGGGAACAGCTCGGCCACCGTCTCCCCGTCCTTCTCCCGCAGCGCCTCCAGTGCGGGGGAGATGCCGGCCACCGCCTGCTCGAGGGTGCGTTCGGGCGCCGGCACGTCGAAGAGGCGTTCGAGCACGGCGTGCACGAGGGTGCCGCGGAACGCGGCCTCCGACGGGGGCTCCGGCAGCCGGTCGACGGTGCGGAGGCGGAACTTCAGCGGGCACTGCACGAAGTCGTTCGCGCGGGAGGGGGAGAGGGCGAGGAGTTCGGCCATGCGCCCACCGTACCCGTAGGATGGTCCGCGTGCCTGAACAGACCAGCTCCGAACCGGCCCCCGCCGCCACCCCCGGCGCCTCGCAGGGACTGCGCCTGGGCAGCGTGCTCGGCGCCCCCGTCCTCCTGGCCTGGTCGTGGTTCATCGCCGCCGGCGTCATCGCCGTGCTCGTCAGCCCGTGGGTGGCCCGGGTCCGCCCGGACCTCGGCTGGCTCAGCTGGGTGGTGGGCCTCCTCTTCTCCGTCGTGCTGTTCGGCTCCGTCTTCCTCCACGAGCTCGCCCACGGCGTGACCGGGCGGCTCTTCGGCTACCGTGTCGCGGCGATCGAGCTCAACGTCTGGGGAGGCTTCACGCGGTTCGAGCCCCGCACGGAGCCGGATTCCCCCCGTGCGGCCTGGGTGAGCTTCACCATCTCCGTGATCGGACCGGTGGTCAACCTGGTCCTCGGCGGCCTGGGCTGGCTCGTGCTCGACGCGCTCCCGCAGGGCTCGGTGCCCTGGCTGCTGCTGTTCGGCTTCACCTTCGCCAACCTCATCCTCGGCGCCATCAACCTCCTGCCGGGGATCCCGCTGGACGGCGGCTGGGCCCTGCAGGCCGTGTTCTGGCGCTTCACCGGCAGCCCCTACGCCGGGACCATCGCCGCAGCCTGGTTCGGCCGTCTCATCGCGGTGGGCTTCGTTGTCGTCGCGCTGCTCGCCCCGCTCGTGCAGGGGCAGCGGCCGGACCTCGTCACGGTGGGCTGGACGGCCGCGATCGCGGCGATGGTCTGGTTCTCCGCCTCGGACGCCGCCAAGCACGCCACGCAGGCCCGGCGCGTCGAGACCTACGACATGCGGCGGGTGATCCAGCCGGCGATCGCGGCGTCCTGGGACGCACCCCTGGACTCCGCCCTCACCTACACGGACCCGCACACCGGCCGGCAGCCGCTCATCGTCGTCCTCGACGAACAGGGGCTGCCCAACGGCCTCGTCAACCGCCAGGCCGCCGCCGGCCACGCGGGCACCGGCCGCCAGGTCCATGAGTTCACCCGCCCGCTGGGGCCGTGGATCGGAGCACCGGCGGACATCACCGCCCCGCACCTGCTCGAATCGCTCACCCACCGCCCCAAGGCGGCGTTCTGCCTCATCATGCAGGGGGAGGCCCTCGTGGGCTTCGTCGACCTCCAGGAGTTCTTCGACGAGCTGCTCGCGCATTAGAGCCGCTGTGCCTGCGCCCAGTAGAGTGGGCCGAATGGATGAGACAGCTATCGGCGCGGATCTGCGCCGCGGACCCTTCCGACCCGGCGACAAGGTCCAGCTGACGGACCCCCGGGGACGCCTCAACACGATCGTGCTGAAGCCCGGAGACCAGTTCCACACCCACCGGGGCTGGATCGAGCACGACGACCTCATCGGCGCTCCGCCCGCCTGCGTCGTCGCGAGCACGAGCGGCGTGGAGCACCAGGCGATGCGGCCCAGCTACGAGGACTTCGTCCTCTCCATGCCCCGCGGCGCCGCCGTCGTCTACCCCAAGGACTCGGCCCTCATCACCACGCTGGGCGACGTCTTCCCCGGCGCCCGCGTGGTGGAGGCCGGCGTGGGCTCCGGCGCACTCACGCTCGCCCTCCTGCGCGCGGTGGGCGACACCGGCTCCGTCCACTCCTTCGAACGCCGCGAGGAGTTCGCCACGATCGCCGCGGGCAACATCGCGGACTTCTTCGGTCAGGAGCACCCGGCCTGGCAGTGCACGGTGGGCGACCTCGTGGAGGAGCTGCCCGCCGCGGTGGAGGCCGGCAGCGTGGACCGCGTGGTCCTCGACATGCTCGCGCCGTGGGAGTGCGTGGAGGCCGCCGCGACGGCGCTCACCGCCGGCGGCATGCTCGTCTGCTACGTCGCGACCGCCTCGCAGCTGTCCCGGACCGCCGAGGCCGTGCGCGCCTCGGGCCTCTTCGCCGAGCCCCGCGCGCTGGAGTCGATGGTCCGCGACTGGCACCTCGAGGGCCTGGCCGTGCGGCCCGAGCACCGGATGATCGGACACACCGGGTTCCTCCTCTTCGCCCGCCGGATGGCGCCGGAGGCCGCCCCGCTCGAGCGCACGCGCCGGCCGCAGGGCACCGAGCCCACGGAGGCCGACCGGAGCGCGTGGTTCGACCCCGAGGTCACGGAGCACGCGATCGGCCAGCGCACGGCCACCCCCAAGAAGCTCCGCCGTCTCATACGGCAGACGGGCACGCGCGCGCGGATCGAAGCGGAGCAGGCTGGTGAGAGCCCAGAGCCCGCAGGAGGGGACGAGGAATGACGCAGGAGACGGTGGACGAGGCGGTCAGGCTCCGCCGCGAGAACGCGATGATGCGGCAGCAGCTGGTCGCCGCCGGCAAGCGCAACGAGACGCTCACGAAGACGCTGCGCGGCGCGCGCGAGGAGCTCACCCGCATCAAGGAGGAGGTGGCGGCCCTCTCGGAGCCGCCCAACACCTTCGGCACGGTGCTGTCGGCACCGCGCGGCAGCGGCGAGGCGCGCACTGTCGAGGTGCTCGCCTCCGGCCGGCGCATGCGCCTGGCCGCCGCTCCCGAGGTCGAGTCCTCCGCGCTCGTGCCCGGAGCCGAGGTGCGCCTGTCCGAGGGCCTCGTCGTCATCGACGCCGCCTCGGGCCGCGGCGTGGGCGACGTGGCGCCGGTGCGCGAACTGCTTCCCGACGGCGAGCGGGTGCTGGTGGGCGGACCCAACGACGAGGAGCTCGTCTACCGCCTCACGGACGCCCTGCGCACGCGCGGCGTGCGGGTGGGCGACGCCGTCCTCGTGGACCGCCGCACGCAGTTCGCCTTCGAGGTGGTGGACAAGCCGGAGGTGCAGACGCTGCTGCTCGAGGAGATCCCCTCGATCTCCTACGCGGACATCGGCGGACTCGCCGCGCAGATCGGGCAGATCAAGGACGCCGTGGAGATGCCCTTCGAGCACCCGGAGCTCTTCACGGAGCACGGCCTCAAGCCGCCCAAGGGCATCCTGCTCTACGGTCCCCCCGGCTGCGGCAAGACGCTCATCGCCAAGGCCGTGGCGCATTCGCTGTCCTCGCGCAGGAAGGACCCCCACGCCAAGAGCTACTTCATCAACGTCAAGGGTCCGGAGCTGCTGGACAAGTACGTGGGGGAGACGGAGCGCCAGCTGCGCATCATCTTCGCCCGGGCGCGGGAGAAGGCCACGGCGGGCAGCCCCGTGGTGGTCTTCTTCGACGAGATGGAGTCGCTGTTCCGCACGCGCGGCACGGGCAAGTCCTCGGACGTGGAGACCACGATCGTGCCGCAGCTGCTGGCGGAGATCGACGGCGTGGAGAAGCTGGAGAACGTCATCGTGATCGGCGCCTCCAACCGCGAGGACCTCATCGACCCCGCGATCCTGCGGCCGGGACGGCTCGACGTGAAGATCCGCATCGAGCGCCCGGATCCGGAGGGCGCGAAGGACATCTTCTCGAAGTACGTGACGGAGGCGCTGCCCTACCGCGAGGAGCTGCGGGACCTCGGCATCCCCGGCCTCATCGAGAGGATCGTGGAGCGGATGTTCGCTCGGACGCCGGAGAACGAGTTCGTCCGGGTCACCTATGCGGACGGCACCCGGGAGGTGCTCCACTACGCGGACTTCGCCTCGGGCGCGATGGTGTCCAACATCGTCGACCGCGCCAAGAAGCACGCGATCAAGGACCTGCTCGCCACCGGCGTGCGCGGGCTGGGCTGGGAGCACTTCGACCGTGCGGTCGCGGAGGAGTTCGCGGAGCACGAGGACCTGCCCAACACCTCCAACCCGGACGAGTGGGCGCGGATCTCCGGCCGCAAGGGCGCACGCATCGTGGAGCTGGAGACGGTGCAGCACGACTGAGCGCGCCGCTCCGGCGGGGAAGGCTACTTCCGGCCGCCCTTCCCGGACCCGCCCACCGCGATGCTCGCGATCGTGCGCCAGCCCACGAGGGTGACGAAATTCAGCGCGGTCGCGACGACGAGGAACGGCTCCGCCACGCTGGCGCCGGTGCCCAGGAACCGGATCACCATGCCGAGCAGGACGGTGATCGCCCAGACCCCGGCACCCGTGGCCAGCGGGGCGAGAGGGCGGTCCCACACCCGGGTGAGCAGCCAGGCGACGGCGAGGGCGGCGAGGAAGGGCCAGGCGGTCTGGACGAGCGCGGCGGGGTCGAAGCTGCGATAGTGCTGATAGTGCCCCACCACGACGAAGGCCGCGACGAGCACGAGGTCGAGGACGAGGGCGAGGACGAGATGCGAGGGTTTCTTGGAGGCCACACCATGATTGTAGAGACCGCACCCCTGCGGGTGGCCCGTGCCATGGGCACGGAGTCCGAGTTCGGCATCAGCCAGCCGGGCCGGCCGCACGCCAACCCGATGCGCGACTCCGCGCGTGTCGTGGACGCCTACGCCGCCCCGCTGGGGCTGAAGTCCGCGCAGGCCTTCTGGGACTTCTCCGGCGAGTCGCCGCTCGCGGACGCACGCGGCTTCCTCATGAGCGAGGCGCACGCGGACCTCACCCAGCTCACGCATCTGCCGGAGGCGCAGCCGGACGCCCAGTACCTCGCGAACGTGGTGCTGCCCAACGGCGCCCGCTACTACGTGGACCACGCCCACCCCGAGTACTCCTCGCCGGAGGTCATGACCCCGCGCGAGGCCGTCCTCTTCGACCGCGCCGGCGACCGGATCGCGGAGGCGAGCGTGCGGGCGCTGGCCGGCACCCGCGAACCCGTGACGCTCTACAAGAACAACACGGACTCCAAGGGCTCCTCCTACGGCACCCACGAGAACTACATCGTCACCCGGGAGACGGACTTCGAGGACCTGGTCGCCGGGCTGCTGCCGTTCTTCGTCACCCGGCAGGTGCTCTGCGGCGCCGGCCGCGTGGGACTGGGCCGGAACGCGGAGGAGCCCGGCTTCCAGATCTCCTCCCGCGCGGACTTCTTCGAGGAGCAGGTGGGGCTGGAGACCACCCTGCGGCGGCCCATCGTCAACACCCGGGACGAGCCGCACGCGGACGCCCACCGCTGGCGCCGGCTCCACGTCATCATCGGCGACGCGACCCTGGCGGAGCCGGCGATGCTCGTGAAGATGGGCACCACCTCGCTCGTCCTCGGCCTCATCGAGTCCGGGCGCTGTCCGCAGCTCACGCTCGCGGACCCGGTGACCGCCCTGCAGACGGTCAGCCGCGACCTCGGCCTCGGCGCGCGCCTGCCGCTGGCCGACGGCAGCACGCTTTCTACCCTGGAGATCCAGCGGCTCTACCTCGACGCCGCGCGCGCCGCCGCGGGGGAGAGCCCGGACGCGGACACCGCCGAGGTGCTGGCCGAGTGGGACCGCTTCCTCACCGGCCTGGAGACGGATCCGCTGAGCCTGTCCGCGGACATCGACTGGGTCGCCAAGCTCGCGCTGCTGGAGGGCTACCGCGCCCGCGGCCTGCGCTGGGACGATCCCAAGATGCAGCTCGTGGACGTGCAGTACTCGGACGTGCGGCCGGAGAAGGGCCTCTTCTACCGCCTCGAGGCCGCCGGCAGGATCCGCCGTCTCACGACGGACGCGGAGGTCGCCGCGGCCGTGGCCCGGGCGCCGGAGTCCACCCGCGCCCATGTGCGCGGCGGTGCCGCGCGGCGCTTCCCGCGGCAGGTCGTCGCGGCGTCCTGGGAGTCGCTGGTGCTCGAGCGCAGCGACGGGCAGATGACGCGGATCAGCCTGGGCGGTCCGGAGGAGAGCACGCGGGCGGCGGTGGGCGACGTGGTGGACTCAGCGGCCACGGTCGACGAGCTCGCGGACGCGCTCACCGGCGCACGGGCGCGGGACTAGACTTCCGTGAGAGCAGCTTCCCCGAGAGCAGTACGAGCCGAGAGCGAAGGTAAGAGATGAGCAGCAGCAGCGAACAGGCCCACAAGGACCGCAGCGAGCGGCCGGACCTCCCGGAGGACTCAGGCCCGCTCGCCCCGCAGGCCCAGACCCAGGTGGAGACCTCCGCCGTGGACTCGATCCTCGACGACATCGACTCCGTGCTGGAGTCCAATGCGGAGGAGTTCGTCCGCAACTTCGTGCAGAAGGGCGGCCAGTGAGCGGATTCGAACCCGCTTTCCTCTCCGCGACCTCCTCGTCGTTCTTCGATCTGGTCTCCCGGCTGCGGCCCGAGGCCCTGCCGCTGCCCGGGCAGCACGCGACCGCGGTGCCGGAGGGCACGACGGTCCTCGCGCTGCGCACCGCCGAGGGCGTGCTCATGGCCGGTGACCGCCGCGCCACCGCGGGGAACCAGATCGCCCACCGCAGGATCGAGAAGGTCCACCGGGCGGACGCGGAATCGGTGATCGGCATCGCCGGGACGGCCGGGCTGGCGCTCGAACTCATCCGGCTGTTCCAGCTGGAGCTCGAGCACTACGAGAAGATCGAGGGCGCCCCGCTGTCGCTGGAGGGCAGGGCCAACCGCCTCGCCGCCATGCTCCGTTCGCAGCTGGGCCTCGCCCTGCAGGGCCTTGCTGTCCTCCCGCTGTTCGCAGGGGTGGAGAAGGCCGCGGCGGACGGGGACGCCGCGACGGGACGCATCTTCAGCTTCGATGTGACGGGCGGCAAGTACGAGGAGGTCAGCTGGCATGCGATCGGCTCCGGTGCCGGTCCCGCCCGCTCCGCCCTGCGCCGCCTCTGGCAGCCCGGTCTCACGACCGCGGAAGCGGTCGAGGCCGCGCTCGAGGCGCTGGCGGACGCCGCGGAGGACGACGCCGCCACCGGCGGCGCAGACCTGGTGCGCGGGATCGCACCCGTGATCCGCATGGTCGACGCGGCGGGCGAGCGGCGCATCCCGGAGGCCGACGTGCTGGCGCAGGCGGCGGCCGTCGCCCGCCGGCGCCGTGAGGAGGCGGAGGAACGATGAGCGTCCCCTTCTACGTCCCGCCCGAACAGCTCATGAAGGACCGGGCCGAGTTCGCCCGCAAGGGGATCGCCCGCGGCCGCTCCGTGCTCGTGCTCAGCTGTGCGGACGGCATCCTGCTGCTCGCGGAGAACGCCTCGCCCAGCCTGCGCAAGATCGCGGAGATCTACGACCGGATCGGCTTCGCCGCCGTGGGCAAGTACAACGAGTTCGAGGGGCTGCGGCAGGCGGGTGTGCGCTACGCGGACCTGCGCGGCTACTCCTACGAGCGCTCCGACGTCACCGCGCGGGGGCTGGCGAACGCCTATGCGCAGACGCTCGCCGGCGTCTTCACCAATGCGCAGAAGCCCTACGAGGTGGAGCTCGTCGTCGCGGAGCTGGGGGAGACCCCGGCCGAGGACGGCCTGTTCCGCATCTCCTACGACGGCTCGATCGCCGACGCCCACGGCCGGGTCGCCCTCGGCGGGGGCGCGGAGTCCATCACGGCCCGGCTCGAGGCCGCCGGCGCGGATCTCTCCGGCCTGGGCCTCGCGGACGCTCTGGAGGCGGGCCGGGCCGCCATGCTCCCGGACGCCTCGCAGGGGTCCGGGTCCGGGCGGCTCGAGGCCGCGCTGCTGGACCGGCACGCGAGCGGCCACCGCACGTTCCGCAGGCTGTCCGCCGTCGGACAGAAGCGAACCGGACAGAAGTGAGAGGACAGCGCCCATGAAGCGGATCTTCGGCCTGGAGACCGAGTACGGGATCGCCTACACGGCGGGGACCACCCGCCGGCTGGGGCCGGAGGAGGTGGCGCGCTACCTCTTCCGGCCGGTGGTGGAGTGGGGACGCTCGTCCAACGTGTTCCTGCCCAACGGCGCCCGGCTCTACCTGGACGTCGGCTCCCATCCGGAGTATGCGAGCGCCGAGTGCGACGCGCTCACCGATCTCGTCGCGCAGGACGCGGCGGGCAACCGGATCCTCGCCGATCTGCTTGCGCGGGCGCAGCGCGCGCTGACCGCCGACGGCCATGACGGCACGGCCCACCTGGTGAAGAACAACACGGACTCCGCGGGCAACTCCTACGGCAGCCACGAGAACTTCCTCATCCGCAGGTCGATGGACTTCAGCAGGCTCACCACCACGCTGCTGCCCTTCCTCGTCACCCGCCAGCTGATCGTGGGGGCGGGAGCCCTCATCCCGGCCGCGCCCAGCCTCTCACCGCAGGACCAGGGCGCCGGCGGCACGGTGTTCGGGCTCTCCGCGCGCTCGGACGTGATGTGGGAGGGCGTGTCGTCGGCGACCACGCGCTCGCGCCCCATCATCAACGCGCGCGACGAACCGCACGCGGACGCGGAGCAGTACCGCCGCCTCCACGTGATCGTCGGCGACTCCTCCATGCTCCAGCCCACCACGGAGCTCAAGGTCGGCTCCGCCGGCCTCGTCCTCGACCTCATCGAGACGGGTGTGCCGATGGGGGACCTCTCGCTGCGCCATCCCATCCGCGACATCCGCCTGCTCGCCCGCGACCTCAGCGGGTCCACCGTGCTGGAGAGCGCGGCGGGAGGAACGCGCACCGCCCTGCAGCTGCAGCGGACCTACCTCGAACACGCCCGGGCGCTCGTGGAGCGCGGGGACCACTCCCTCGGGGACGACGCCGTGGCCGCCCGGGTCCTCGACCGCTGGACCCGTATGCTCACGGCCCTCGAGTCCGGGGACGTCTCGTCCATGGCCGGCGAGATCGACTGGGTGGCGAAGAAGGCGCTCATGGACCGCTACCTCGAGCGCTCCGGCGCGGACTTCTCGGATCCCCGCCTCGCGCGCCTGGACGTCGCCTACCACGACATCACGCCGGGCGCGGGGCTGCTGAGCTCGCTCGAAGCCTCCGGCCGGGTGCAGACGGTCGTGGGCCCGGCCGCCGTCGACGCCGCCGTGGAGACCCCGCCCGCCACCACCCGTGCCCGTCTGCGCGGGCGGTTCGTCTCCGCCGCGCACGCGGCCAGACGCGACTTCACGGTGGACTGGGTCCACCTGCGCGTCAACGACCAGGCCGGCCGGGCCGTGGTCCTCAAGGACCCGTTCGCGCACGAGAGCGAGCGGGCGGAGGCGCTCATCGCCGCACTCTCAGCAGATGCTGATCCGGATGCCCGTATGAGACCCTGAGGGGTCGAGACCACCAGACACGCAGATCCTGACAACGACCCGGAAGGGACACCCCCTGTGAGAAAGACGGCAGTACTGTGAAGAGAACCGTGCTCAGCGCCGCTGCGGCCGCGGTGCTCGTCCTCTCCGCGTGCAGCGCGGACGAATCGACACCGGCGGAGTCACCCGCCGCGACGGAGGTGGACCCCAAGTCCACGTCCCTGGACGACGTGACCGTGAGCGGGGACGCGGGCAGCGAGCCCACGGTCGAGTTCGAGGCCCCGCTGGCCGTCGAGGAGACCGCCTCCACCGTCGTCGAGGAAGGCGACGGCGAGGAGGTCGAGGAGGGGATGCAGGTGACCGCGCACATGACGCTGGTCTCCGGCACCTCGGGCGAGGTCGTGGAGTCCTCGTACGATTCCGAGCAGGCCTCCGGCTTCCCCACGGACAGGGAGCAGATCAACCAGGGGCTGTTCGACGCCGTGGTGGGGGAGAAGGTGGGCTCCCGCGTGCTGCTCGCCCTCAACGGCCCCGCGCAGTCCGGTGCGGCGCCCGAGACCCTCCTCTACGTCATCGACATCGACGGGGTGGACGACATCCCGGAGCCGCTCGAGCGTGCCGAGGGAGAGGAGAGGGACCTGCCCGAGGGGTTCCCGGCCGTCACTCGCGGCGAGGACGGCGCACCGTCCATCGAACAGCCCAGCGGCGAGGCCCCCACGGAGCTCGAGACCGCCTACGCGATCGAGGGCGAGGGGCCGGAGGTGGAGGCCGGACAGAACGTCACGGTCCACTACACCGGCTGGCTGTGGGACGACGCGGCGGAGCCCTTCGACTCCTCGTGGGAGCGCGGTGAGCCGTTCTCCGTGCAGAACGTGGGCCAGGGACAGGTCATCGCCGGCTGGAACGAGGGCCTCGTGGGCCAGAAGGTCGGCTCGCAGGTGGTCCTCGTCGTGCCGCCGGACAAGGGCTACGGCGAGAACGGCAGCCCGCCCAGCATCCCCGGCGGCGCGACGCTCGTCTTCGTCGTCGACATCCTCAGTGCGGTCGGCTGAGCCCGCACGCACTGACACCACTCATCCCGGACCACACCCCTGAGGCAAGGAGCCCCCATGAGCAAGCAGAAGCCCGTCATCGACTTCCCCGGCGAGACCGCACCCACGGAGCTGGAGATCGTCGAGGAGGTCGAGGGGACCGGAGCCGAGGCGAAGCCCGGTGACACCGTCGCCGTCCACTACGTGGGCGTGGCCTTCTCCACCGGCGAGGAGTTCGACGCCTCCTACAACCGCGGCGCACCGCTCCAGTTCAAGCTGGGCGTGGGCATGGTCATCCCCGGCTGGGACCAGGGAGTCACCGGCATGAAGGTGGGCGGGCGCCGCACGCTGCGGATCCCGCCCCACCTCGCCTACGGTCCCGGCGGCGTGCCCGGCGCGATCGGCCCGAACGAGAGCCTGATCTTCGTCTGCGACCTCGAGCAGGTCGGCTGAGCGGAGCTCGCAGCGCTGCGCACCCGAGCGCTCAGATCCTCGCCGCGGCGGCTCGTCCCGCGGCCGCTGCGGCGAGGAACGCCACGAGGTCTCGATCCAGCCCCCGTCCCATCGTGGACATGCGGGCGGGCGAGGCCTCGAGCGCATTCAGCAGACCCGCCAGGTCCACGTCCTCACGGACGTGACCGGCCGCGGTGAGCTGTGCCGTCTGCTCCTCCATGCGGGCGGGGAGGACGGCCTCGGGTGCGGTCCACGCCTGCTCCTGACCCCAGTCGCGGGCGCGCGCGGCCTCCGCACCGGTGAGCGTGTCCAGCCGCGGCACGGGCACCACGGCGCCGGGACGCGCGACCTCGCCCACGGCGGTGAGCGTGTGGTGGGAGATCCCCAGGTGGCGCTCACGCGCATCCGCCTGCGACATCCGCAGTGCGGCGAGCGGCGTGCCGCCCAGCAGCCCCACGGCGTTGAGGTGGTCGCCCACCACCAGTCCGGAGAAGCCGTAGGGCGTGCCGGTGCCGAGGTTGCCCGGGCCCTGGGCGACGATGACGGCGTCCGCCCCGGCCACGTGCACGGCCGCCAGCAGCCCCGTGTGCACGGTGACCGCATCGTGATCGCCGCCGTGGGCCTGTCCGACCGTCACGGTGGAGGCGATCACGCCGGCCTCCTGCAGCACCTGGACCGCCTGTGAGAACTGCAGGGGGAGTGCCGCGCCGTCCGTCATCACGTAGGCGATGCGGGCCTGCGGGCGGTCGGCGAGGATGCCCGCCGCGATCGCGGGGACGGCGGAGTGGAGATCCGCGACGACGACGGGGACGCCGCCCAGCGAACTCGCGGACTTCAGCGTCTCGTGGTGCTCCGACTCCTGGTCGTCCACTCCCAGCACCATCGTCTGCAGCGGCGAGTAGCGGTCCTTCACGAGGTGGCCGGGGCCCGGGGGAGGATCGGCCGGCAGCCTCTCCGGCAGGGCGGCCACGAGGGCGAAGCCGCCCGTGCCCAGCCCTCGCGCCAGCGCGGAGACGTTGAGGAGGACGGCATCCCCGGGCTCCGGCACGCCCACGAGGTCCGTGTATGCCAGCGCGCGGACCTCGCCCGCGCCGTCCTCGGCAGTCTCTTCCCGCCCCGGCAGCGGCTCGGTAAGCGCGGCTGTCACCTCCCTCACGCCGGAGCGGTCGGAGAGCACTGTGCGGACTGTCGCGCGACGCCAATGGATCATGATGAGTACTGTAGGGGACGTGTCCCGAGTGCGTCGTCAGACAGAGCGGCTGCTGAACCTGCTCATCGCCCTCCGCGCGTCCCGCGGCTGGGTGGGCCGTGAGCGCATCCGCACCGCCATCCCCGACTACCGCGAGCTCGACGAGCAGGCGTTCGACCGCCAGTTCAGCCGCGACAAGCAGGCGCTCACGGATCTGGGCATCCGCATCCGCACCGCGGACTGGAGCGATTCGCCCGGTGGTGAGTCCGCCTACGGCTATCGGATCGAGGACGCGGACTACGCCCTCACACAGATCGACTTCACCCCGGAGGAGGCCGCGCTGCTCGCGGTGAGCCGGACGCTGCTGGAGGGGACCGCCTTCTCCGCGGATGCGGACGCCGCGCTCAACAAGCTCCGGGGGCTGGGTGCGGACTTCGCCGGAGGTCGGCCCGAGGTCGCCGCCCGGCTGCCGGGCGCCCTGGCCGGGAGCGTCTTCGCCGATCTCGTCCGGGCGCTCGAGGCGCGGCGGGCCGTGTCCTTCGACTACCGCAGGCCCGGCGGCACCGCCGCGCGGCGCCGGCTGGAGCCGTATGCGCTCCTCACCCGCGGCGCGCGCTCCTACGTCATGGGCCGCGACCTCGACCGGGACGCGATCCGCGCGTTCCGGCTCAGCAGGATCTCCGGCCGCGTCACGCGTGTGCCGCGCCGACGCGACGGCGACTACGCGATCCCGGCGGACTTCTCCGCCGCGGAGCACTTCCTCCGCGAGGGCCTGGATGCGGCGCCGCCCGCCGAGGCCGCACGCGCCCTGCTCGCCCTCGCCCCGGAGCGCGCGCTGCCCCTGCGGGAAGCGGGCACCCCGCATGCCCTGCCGGCCGAATCCTCCGCTCCGGCCGGCTGGGAGGGGTGGGAGCTCGCCGTCGACGACCCCGCACGCTTCGCCGAACGGCTGCTCGAATTCACCCCGTCCGTCCTCGTCGTCGCGCCGGCGGAGCTCCGCGAGCGGCACCGCCGGCTGCTGGCGGACACCGCCGCCGCACTGCAGGGAGCGATGCATGCCTGAGCGCGCCTCCGACCGGCTCTCCCGGCTCCTGGGCCTCGTCCCGTTCCTCACCCGTCGTCCGGGCACCACGCTGGAGGAGCTCGCGGCACGCTTCCAGGTGAGCGAGGAGCAGATCGTCGACGACCTCGAACTGCTCTTCGTCACCGGCCGCCCCGGGCACCTGCCGGACGACCTCATCGAGGCCGAATGGTCCGACGGCCGCGTCTACGTGGACAACGCGGACGAGGTCTCCGTCCCGGTGCGCCTGAGCCCGCACGAGGCCACGAGCCTGCGCCTGGCGCTCGAGCACCTGGCCCCGGGCACCGCGGCGGCACCGGAGACCGTCGCAGCCGTCCGTGACAAGCTCACGCGGGCAGCGGTCTCCGCCGCGGGTGATCCCGGTGCCGGTGGGTTCCTCGACCTCGCGCCGCCCACCATCGAGCCCCGGCTCGGCGCCGTCCTCAGCGCGGCGCTGCGCGACGGCACGGCCCTGCGCCTGCAGTACTACGTGCCCAGCCGGGACGAGCTGACCGTGAGAACCGTCACACCCCACCGGCTGCGCCTGGGCCGCACCTGGTACCTCGACGCCCACTGCCACTCCTCCGGCGGCGAGCGGTCCTTCGCCGTCGAGCGGATCCGCTCGGCGGACCCCGTGCCCGCCCCGCCGGACGCCGAGGCTCCCGACCAGGGCCCGCAGCAGGTCCGTTCCGAGGGCCGGAAGGCGCATCTGCGTCTGGTGCTCCGCCCGGAGGCGGCCTGGCTCGCGGACGAGCTCGCGGCCTCGGCTCCGGACTGCGGCCTCACCCACGACGCGGCCGGGCCCGGCACGGTCGCGGTGGACCTCCCCGGTGCCGGCTGGGACTGGGCCCGCCGTCTGCTCACCGCCTACGGGCGGGGGGTGATGAGGGCCGAGCCCCCGGAGCTCGCGGCCGAGGCCGCCGCCGCCGCGGAGGAGGCGCTGCGGCTCTACGGCGGATGACGCGCCTCCGTGCAGGACCCCGCACCGGAACGCAGTCGAGTACGTCCGCCTTCCCACTGCCCACTAGACTGTCGCCGAGCAGATCCATACAAGGAGAGTCGAATGCGACCACAGCCCGTTCACTTCATCATCCTCCTCATCGTGATCCTCCTGATCTTCGGTGCGCCCAAGCTGCCGAGCATCGCGAAGAGCATCGGCAAGTCCCTCAAGGTCTTCAAGTCCGAGGTGGACGACCTGCGCGGCGACAGCAAGGGCGATGAGGACGACGAGGACGACGACCGGCCCGCGAAGCCCCTCAACCGCACCTCCTCGGCCCCGACCGTCGACGACGTCACCCGCGGCTCGGAGACGAGCTCGGAGCCCGCGCGCGACGACGAGCGCCGCCGGGACCAGTGAGTCCGAGCGAAGACTGACAGGTGGTGAAGAAGGAGAAGGCGGGCGGCAGGCGCGCGAACCCGGAGAAGCGCATGTCCCTGGGCGGGCACCTCATCGAGCTGCGGAATCGTCTCTTCGCGGCCGCGATCGTGGTGATCCTCGCAGCGGTGGCGGGCTGGTTCCTCTACGATCCCGTGCTCAGCATCCTGCAGTCGCCGGTCGAGCAGATCGCCGCACAGGAGGGCAGGGTCGCCGAGCTGAACTACGCGGGCATCGCCTCGCCGTTCGACATGAAGATCAAGGTGTCGCTGTTCATCGGCATCATGCTCGCGGCGCCGTTCTGGCTCTACCAGATCTGGGCCTTCATCATGCCCGGGCTCACGAAGAAGGAGAAGTGGTACAGCCTCGGCTTCATGGCGGCGGCGATCCCGCTGTTCATCGTGGGCGCGTCACTGGCCTTCTTCGCGATGCCCAACGCCGTCAAGGCGCTGTCGTCGTTCACGCCCAGCGGGGCGACCAACATCATCCCGGCGCAGGACTACCTCACCTTCGTCATGATCATCACCGTGGTGTTCGGCTGCGCGTTCGTGCTGCCGGTGCTCATGGTGGGGCTGAACATGGTGGGCATCCTGAGCGCGGACCGCATCCGGAAGTCCTGGCGGATCGTCGTGCTCATCGTCTTCGTCTTCGCCGCGATCGCCACGCCCGCTCCGGACGCCATGTCCATGTTCTTCCTCGCGATCCCCATGCTCCTGCTGTTCTTCGCCGCCTGGCTGGTCTGCCTCGTGGGCGACCGGCGGCGGAAGAGGAAGCTCATCGCGGAGGGCCTGTGGGTCGACGAGGACGAGGACGACGAGGAGTGAACGCATGAGCGCACTGACGGACTTCCAGACGACGCTGGGATTCGAGCTGGACGAGTTCCAGCAGGAGGCCTGCAGGAGTCTGGAGGCCGGTCGCTCCACCCTCGTGTGTGCGCCCACCGGGGCCGGCAAGACGGTGGTGGCCGAGTTCGCCGTGGCGCTGGCCATGCGCCGCGATGTCAGGGTCTTCTACACGGCCCCGATCAAGGCGCTGAGCAACCAGAAGTTCCAGGAGCTGTCCACCCGGTACGGCGCGGCGGCGGTGGGTCTGCTCACCGGCGACACCTCGATCAACCGTGAGGCCCCGATCGTCGTCATGACGACCGAGGTCCTGCGCAACATGCTCTATTCCGGCGAGCCGCTGAAGGACCTCGGCTTCGTCGTGCTGGACGAGGTGCACTATCTGGGCGACCGCTTCCGGGGGCCGGTGTGGGAGGAGGTCATCATCCACCTCCCCGCGCACGTGCGCATCGTGGGCCTGTCCGCCACGGTGTCCAATGCGGAGGAGTTCGGCGCCTGGCTCCGCGAGGTCCGCGGGCGGCTCGACGTGGTCGTCACGGAGCACCGGCCCGTCCCGCTCCACAGCCACATGATGGTCGACGGCGACATCCATCGGCTGTTCCGGGCGGACGGCTCCGGCAGCGTGGACCCGGACCTCGTGCGCGCCATCCGGCAGCTGGAGCGCGCTGCCGGGGGAGGCGGACGCCGAGGTCGGGGCAGAGGCGGTGCACCCGCCCGCCTGCGGCTGCGCCGCACCTCACGGCTGGACATCCTGCGGGAGCTGCACCAGAACTCCCTGCTGCCGGCGATCTTCTTCATCTTCTCCCGCAACGGCTGCGACGAAGCGGTCGAGCAGATGCTCACGGCCGGAGTCGATCTCACCTCCGCGGAGGAGAAGCAGCGCATCCATGCCCGGCTCGACGCCCTGCTGGACGAGATGCCGCGGGAGGACCTGGGCGTGCTGGGCTACGGCAGCTTCTCCACGGGCCTGCTGCACGGCTTCGCCGCACACCACGCCGGGATGATCCCGCAGTTCAAGGAGGTCGTCGAGGACCTCTTCGCAGAGGGCTGCCTCCGCGCCGTCTTCGCCACGGAGACGCTGGCGCTGGGCGTGAACATGCCGGCGCGCACCGTGGTGCTGGAGAAGCTCGTGAAGTTCAACGGTGAGGCGCACGTGCAGATCACGCCGGGGGAGTACACGCAGCTCACCGGACGCGCCGGACGGCGGGGCATCGACACGGAGGGGCATGCGCTGGTCGTCTGGCACCCCAGCGTCGACGTGGCGGACATCGCGGCGCTGGCGTCCAAGCGCACCTATGCCCTGCGGAGCCGGTTCACCCCCACCTACAACATGGCCGCGAACCTGCTGGCGCGGATGAGCCGGGAGGACGCGGGCCGGGTGCTGGAGACCTCGTTCGCCCAGTTCCAGGCGGACACCGGCGTGGTGGGCCTGGCGCGGAAGCTGCGGAAGAACGAGACCGCGATCGCCGGCTACCGGGAGTCCATGCAGTGCGACCGGGGCGACTTCGCGGAGTACCACGCGCTCCGCAGGGCGGTGACGGTCGAGGAGAAGAAGGCCAAGCGCACGCGCTCCCGCCTCAAGCAGCGGGAGGTCATCGAGTCGCTGGGCCTGCTCCGTGTGGGCGACGTGATCGTGCTGCCGTCCAAGCGTTCGCTGGGGGCCGGGGTGGTCATCGCGCCCATGCAGAGCCGGGATGCGGAGACGCGTCTGCCCAGCATCCTCACGGAGTCCGGTCGCGTCTGGCACCTGCGTCCGCACGAGGTGACGGAGCCGGCGGTGAAGCTGGGCCGCATCCGCTTCCCCAAGAAGTTCAATCACCGTGTGGTGGCGCAGCGGCGGCAACTGGGCGAGGTGCTCATCGAGGCGATCGAGAACGGGCGCCTCGAGGATCCGACCACGGCCCTGGCGCGCGCGAAGAGCGCGGGCAAGGGGCCCCGACAGGACAGCGGGCGGATCGATGCGCTCCATGAGCAGATCCGCGCACATCCGTGTCATTCGTGTCCGGACCGTGAGCATCACGCGCGCTGGGCGGAGCGGGCGGACAAGCTCGAGGCGGAGACCGCTGCGCTGCGTGCGAAGATCGAGGGCAGGACCGCGTCGATCGCGAGTGTGTTCGGGCGGGTCTGCGATGTGCTCACCTCGTTGGGGTTCCTGCCGGACAGCAGGGTGCTGCGGCGGATCTACGGTGAGCGCGATCTCGTCACGGCACTCGCCGTGCGCGGGGAGGTCTTCGACGGGCTGCGCGAGCCTGAGCTCGCCGCCCTGGCCTCCGGGCTCGTGTACTCGGCACGGCAGGAGGGGACGTTCGGGCTGCCGCGGATGCCCACTGCCGCGCTGGACGCCGCCGTGCTGGAGGTCCACGGCCTGTGGCGGACGGTCACGGAGCTCGAGGCGAATGCGCGGCTGACGGAGACCCCGGAGCCGGACTTCGGGATCGCCCGGTGCATCTATGCATGGACCGAGGGCGCCTCGCTGAACACCGCGCTGCGGGGCTCCGGGATCGCCGCGGGGGACTTCGTGCGCTGGGCGAAGCAGACGCTGGACATCCTCGGCCAGATCGCGGACGTGGCATCGCCGGACACGGCGAAGCGGGTGCGCAGGGCGGCGGAGGCCATCCGCAGAGGAGTCGTCGCGGACTGAACGTCCGCGACAGCGCGGGCTCCCTTCTGTGCTGTGCTGAGTGCGGGCTCGGGGCGGTATGACGGAAACAGTACCACCGGTTCGACCCCGCTCAGCGGGGGCGCTTCCGTGGCAGATGAACTCGCCAAACTCGCTGAGCTCCATCGCACCGGTGTCCTCTCCCAGACGGAATTCGAGGAGCAGAAGCGCCGGCTGCTGCAGTGAGCTGCTGCGGCGATGGAGTCACGCACCTTCGCCGCGCGGTCCGGTGGACCCCGTCAGAACGGGGGTGCTTCGTCCTGTCTCCAGATTGCAGGCCGGGTGCTGGCACTCTGCGCACCGGTGTCGTCGGTGCGGTGCGACTCGGCACCGCTCCCACCCATTGTTGCATGCACTACGGCTACTCCCGGATTCCCGGGGCTCGGTTCGGTGATCCCGACTAGCCCAGTGCCCGCAGCCACACCAGCAGCCGCACCAGCAGCCGTGGTCGTACCCGCCTCGTTTGCCTCGACTGACGGACTGCTCTTTCGCGCTGACGTGCTCTCGTCCGCAGCGCCGCTGTCATGTGCCTTCTCGTGGAGCAGGTTCCGAAGCTGTACCGCTGCCTGCACCTCATAAGGACTGGGCGGGGCAAGAGTCACGGATTCCCGTCCCAAGGGTCCCGACCACCGACTCACACCCCCAGTGTCCTTCTTCACAGTGAGGAGGCCCTGGGTCTTGAGCTGATGACACGGCTGACACAACGGCTGCAGATTCCCCGGCACCGTGAGCCCACCCTGAGCGGGCAGGAGATGGTTGAACGGCAGAATGTGATCAGCCTGGCAACGCAGCGCGGTCCGTGTGCAGCCCGGTGCTGCGCACTGCTTGTGCTTCGCCGTCACTGTCCGGCGGACGTTAGCCGGGATCGTGTAGGTGTGTGCGGTCTCGTCCAGGACGGTGCCGGTGATCGGGTCGGTGAGGATCCGGTAGAGCACCGACTGCGTCGAGACGATCTGACGGGCAACATCGGCAGGAAGGGGAGTGAGACCAGTGAGCTCGGCCGGAACCTCCCCAGTCGGGGCGTCGCCCGGTGAAGCGTCTCCTGTGGAGACCTCGCCCTGCGAAATGTCTCCCGTGGTGAGGTCGTGCTGCGGGACTTCGTGTGCCGCGGTGGTGTGTCGGGTGAGGAGGTGGAGGACGGGCACGGTGACCATGACAGTGGCCTGCTGGGAAAGCCACTCACCC
>NZ_BAAAPZ010000003.1:0-135700 GCF_039531405.1 Brevibacterium salitolerans
CACCTCCGCAGGCGAGTAGACGCGTTCCTCACGCTGCCCGACCATGATGCGGCGCTCCGGAGCTTTGGCTCCCAGGCTGAGGATTCTGATGCCCGGGTGGGTGAGCGTGACGGCGCTGCTCGGTGCCAGCGCAACCCCGATGCCCGCGCTGACCATCGCCTGTGCTTCCTGGTAGTCATTGGCGTACATCGCGATCGTGGGGCGGAATCCTGCTGCTGTGGCCGCGCGATCCAGCACCTCGACGACCGGGTGCTCCTCCGCCCGGACCACCCACGACTCGTCTGCGAGGTCCGCCATGTCTACGTGCGCGGCGTGGGCCAGGGGATGGTGCTGCGAGACCAGGATGACGAAAGGCTCCCGGAACAGTTCCTCGACCCGTATCCCCTCCCTGTCGAACGGACGCCAGGGGTGGTCCCAGAGCAATGCGAGATGTGAGAAGCCGCGTTCGAGGTCCGTGACCAGCTGGTCGATGCGGGTGCTCCGGATGGACAGGGCGACCGCCGGGTACTGGGAGCTGAATCGTTCGATCACGAGGGGCAGGAACGAGGAGGCCACGGTTGGGAATGCGCCGATGACCAGTGATCCCCGCTTTCCGGCCGTCAGGTCCTCGAGGTCGGATCGTGCTGCGTCCATGTGGCGCAGGATCTTGCGCGCGTGGGCGGCGAGCACCATTCCCGCCTCCGTGGGCACAACGCCGCGGGGTCGTCTGCGCAGGAGCGGCTGGCCCACCTCCTGCTCCAGGCGGCGCAGCTGCTGGGACACCGCGGAGGGGGTGTAGGAGAGGAGGTCCGAGGCGGCGGTGACGGATCCTGTCTCCACGGTCTTCACGAAGACCTCAAGTCTTTTCGAGTCGAAGGTGACCATTTCTTTAGCGTACCTACATCTCTGTGTGTCTCGGATGACATCAGCGTGAACTCGGCGAATCCTCCTCTTTGCCGGCCTCGCCTCCGTCGTTCCGCGCCGAGTTCTGCTCATCTGCCGCTTTCCCACCCGTTCTGTTGTTAGCACCGCTTCATCAAGCTGTACAGAACTGACATTG
This sequence comes from Brevibacterium salitolerans, assembly GCF_039531405.1. Lineage (NCBI taxonomy): Bacteria > Bacillati > Actinomycetota > Actinomycetes > Micrococcales > Brevibacteriaceae > Brevibacterium > Brevibacterium salitolerans. The sequence goes on from NZ_BAAAPZ010000003.1 coordinate 1,040, forward strand.
TGCTTAAGGCGAGGCCCGCTCACGATGGGTGCGTATTCGGATGTCGTGAGAGGAGAAGCCGGTGAAGGTCAGAGCACGATGGATGAGGGGCGGCACCAGCAAGTGCTGGGTGTTCGATGCCGCGGATCTGCGGGAGACGGGGTTCTCCGCGGATTCGGCTCTGCCTAGAATCTTCGGGAGCCCGGATCTCCGTCAGCTCGACGGCGTCGGAGGTGCGACCTCGACGACGAGCAAGGCCCTCATCGTGGAACCCGGCGGGATCGCCGATGCGGACGTGAGCTACACCTTCGCCCAGGTGGGCATCGAGGAGGCCACGGTGGACTGGGGGAGCAACTGCGGGAACTGCTCGGCGGCTGTCGGCCTGTTCGCCCTCGAGAACGGATGGGTGCCGATGACAGCCGGTGTGACGGAGGTGCGCACGCTCAACATGAATACGGGGCAGATGATCATCCAGACGATCCCGACTCCGGAAGCGCGTCTGCCCGAGGACCCGCAGGATTCGATTCCGGGCACCGTCTTCACAGGGCACGGAGTGGAACTCGGGTTCGTCGCACCCGAGGGGAAGACGACCGGCGCAGTGCTGCCTGCCGGAGAAGCGGTCTCGGCGTTCCGTGCGGCGGACGGCCGGCGGGTGAGGGCGAGCCTCGTGGACGCCGGCGCTCCGCTGGTCATGGTCGATGCGGAGAGCTTCGGCCTCATGCCCGAGGAGTATGCGATGTGGGCCGATCTGATCGCGGATCGGCTGCCGGAGCTCGACCGCATCCGTCGTGCCGCCGCCGTCACCATGCGGCTCGTGGAGGCTCCCGAGGAGGCCGAACGTGCGATTCCGAAGATCGGGCTCGTGAGTGCGGCGGTCGAGGCGGGATCGGACGTGCAGGTGCTCATGCTGTCCATGGGGCGCCCACACCCTGCGATGCCGATCACCGGGAGCGTGGGCGTGACCGTTGCGGCACGCACCCCCGGCACGACGGTGGCCGAGTGCCTCCGGGGGCCGGTGGGTGCAGAACTGCGCATCCGCATCCCGGTGGGTGTGATGTCCACGTCCACGGTGGAGCGTCCGGAGGGCCGCACGGTCGGCATCCGGCGCACTGCGCGCACGCTGGCAGATGCGCAGCTCCTCGTACCCGATCGTCAGATCGAGCGCGCGGCCGCGCTCCTCACGGCGGGGGCGGCCTCGTGAGCGTCCCCATGTCCAGGCGCGCACTTCTGAGCGGCGGAGCGCTGGCGGCCCTGGCCGGGATCGCCGGGTGCGCGCCCGCACAGACCGGATACACGCCGTCCGGAGAGGGGATCGTGGACGTCGTCGTACCCTACGGTTCCGGAGGCACCGACACCTGGGCCCGGTTCATCACGCCCTATTTCGCCGCACGGCAGCCGCACGTCACCCGCTACCAGATCGAGAACGTCCCGGGAGGGGAGTCCATCACCGGCACCAACGCCTACGTGCGTGACGGAGTGACCGACGGACGTCAGACCCTCGTGGTGTCCGCGACGACCTACTTCCAGAGCATCCTGGGACAGCATGCGGTCGAGTTCGACTTCCTCGACATGGAGCCGCTGGCGCTGAACGGCACCGGTGCCGTCCTCTGGACGAGCGCTGACACCGGCATCCGCTCGGTCGAGGACCTGATCGGCAACTCCGCGCAGTACCGCTATGCGGGCATGTCGGCCTCGGGCCTCGACTTCATCCCCCTGCTGGCGCTGGAGGCTCTGGGCACGAACTTCCGCGGTGTGTTCGGGATGGAGGGACGCGGTCCCACCCGGCTGGCCGTGCAGAGGGGCGAAGCCGACCTGGACTTCCAGACGACCTCGTCGTATCTCAGCCAGGTCAAGCCCATGGTCGACGCCGGTGACGCGGTTGCGCTGTTCTCCGTGGGGAGCCTGGAAGACGGAGAGATCGTCCGTGACCCCAATGTGCCCGACATCCCGACGTTCACCGAGGTGTTCGAGGGTCTGAGCGGGCGAAGCGATCACCATGAGCTCGCCTACGAGGCCTTCCGTTCGTTCTCCGTACCGGGCTTCTTCTATCAGAAGGGCCTGTGGACGAATGCGGGAACGGATCCCGGCGTCATCGAGGACTATGCGCGTGTGGTGGACGAGCTCAACGGCGACGAGCAGTTCATGGAGGAGGCGGCGGACGCCCTCGGCGGCTATGAGCTGGTCGCCGGTCCCGAGGCGAGGGATGCCTTCAGGGAGGCCCTCCGCATGGACCCGGAGGTCCTCGCCTTCGCCAAGGATCTGCTGAGGGAGAAGCACGACGCCGTGCTCGACTGAACTGCTGCACTCCTGCCTGATTCACACGGTGCCGGGGCGATTCGCGGACGAATCGCCGGTGCCGGGACATTTCACCTGACTTGAGGAAACAAAGATGTTTGAAGCAGCTGGCGAAGCGCTGTCGGCCTTCGCCGATCCCGCGATGCTCCTGTTCCTGGGAGTGGGAGTCGTCGTCGGAATCGTCATCGGCGTGATCCCCGGGCTCGGCGGCACAGGCGCGGTGGCCGTGCTCCTGCCCTTCGTGTTCGTGCTGGAGCCCAACCAGGCCATCGCCATGATCATCGGCGCCGTCGCGGTGGTGCACACCTCTGACGTCATCACCTCCGTGGTTCTCGGGATACCCGGATCCGCTGCGGCCTCGGTGTTCCTGCTCGACGGCCACGAGATGGCGAAGAAGGGACAGGGCGGCCGGGCGCTGTCCGCCAGCTTCATCGCGTCGACGATCGGCGGTCTCGTCGGCATCGTCGCGCTCACCCTGGTGGTGCCGATCGCCACGCCCATCGTCACGTCCTTCGGCTCGCCGGAGATCTTCGCGCTCATCGTCATGGGCGTGTTCCTCACGGCCATGCTGTCGAAGGGGAACGTCGTCAAGGGGCTCATGGTCTCCGCCTTCGGTCTCGCACTCGGCCTCGTGGGGGTCTCTCCGGTCTCCGCGGAGTACCGCTACACGTTCGGCTCGGAGTTCCTCACCGACGGGATCGGCCTGGTCGCCGCAGCGCTCGGGATCTTCGGGCTCGCGGAGATCATCGACCTGGTGGCGAAGAAGAGTGCGGTGTCGGACAGGGAGATCAGCCTCGGCGGAGGCTGGGGCGCCGGCCTGAGGGACATCGTGACCTACAAGTGGGACGTCTTCCGCGGATCCGCGGTGGGCGTCGGGGTGGGGATCCTGCCCGGCGTGGGCTCCACGGCCGGCTCGTGGCTCTCCTACGGGCAGGCGCAGGCCTTCGCCAGCCGGCGGGCGGACAACCGGTTCGGCAGCGGCGATCCGCGCGGTGTCATCGCGCCGTCCGCTGCGAGCAACGGCATCGAATCGGGCGCGCTCATCCCCACGCTGCTCTTCGGAGTGCCGGGCGCCGCACCGTTCGCGCTGCTGCTGGGCGTGCTGCTGATCTTCGGCGTGCAGCCCGGTCCGGGGCTCATCACCAACGACCTGGACCTCGTGTACGTGATCGTATGGTCCTTCGCAATCGCAAGCGTGATCGGCGCGATTCTCGCGTTCTTCATGGCGCGGCCGCTGGCCCGACTGAGCTACGTGCCGTTCCCCGTCCTCGCGGCAGCCCTCATCCCGATCCTGTTCATGAGCGGGTTCCAGGAGCCTCTCAACCTCAACGTCTTCTACCTCATGCTCCTCCTGGGCATCGTGGGTTGGGTCTGCAAGGTCGTGAACATCCCGCGTGCCCCGTTCCTCATCGCCTTCGTCCTGGCCGAACCCCTGGAGCGCTACTACTTCCTCACGGTGAATGCCTTCCCTGTGAGCGAATGGGCCACCCGGCCGTTCGTCCTGGTGGTGCTGCTCATCCTCGTGGGCGCGATCGTCGTCCCGATCATCCGCCGTGCGAGGAGGCGGACCAGGACCGTGGAAGCGGACGTCCAGTTCTCCGAGAAGTCGGACATGCCCGTCCCCATGTTCGTGGAGATGGCGGTCTCGGTGCTGATGCTGCTCTTCTTCGTCGCCGCCATCGTGCTGTCCTCGGGGTTCTCGGACAGCGGACGCCTCTTCCCCGTGGCAGTGGGCTCGGTGGGCGTGCTGCTGGCGCTCATCAGCCTGGGACGTGACGCCGGCCGGGCGCGGGCGGACGGGCTGGGCCGCTTCGACGACGTGTGGATCGCGCGGCTGAAGGTCGTCGGGAAGTCCACGCTGTGGGTGATCGGCTACATCTGGCTGGTGTTCGCCTTCGGGATGATCGTCGGCTCCGGGCTCTTCACCTTCGTGTTCCTCCTCGCCGCCGCTCGCAGGAAGATCCTGTTCGCGCTGATCTACACCGCCTGCATGGTGGGTGTGCTGTACGTCCTCATGGAGTTCGCGCAGCTCGTCCCGCCCAGCGGCTATCTGTTCTGAGCTCAGGAGCCCCTTCCGGCCGGCCTGACGCGTCGGAGACGGAAGCCGATGGCGTATGCGTGGGTGCCCGGGGCATGCTCCGCCGAAGGGGGAATGAACCCCGCTCGGCGGAGCGTTGTCCCTGGTATGGCACAGTCTCCCGCGCTCTCCGTCCTCGATCTCATCCCCGTCCGCCTGGGGCAGACCACCGGCCAGGCACTCACGGCGTCGCGTGAGCTGGTGCGCGCGGCCGATCACCTCGGCTACACCCGCTACTGGGTGGCGGAGCACCACAACATGCCCGCGGTGGCCTCGACGGACCCGGCCGTCGAACTCATGCACCTGGGGCAGGGCACCTCGCGCATCCGGCTCGGCTCCGGGGGAGTGATGCTCCCCAACCACTCGCCGCTGGCCGTCGCGGAGCGCTTCGCGCTGCTGAGCGCGGCCTTCGGGGACAGGATCGACTTAGGGCTCGGCCGCGCGCCTGGCACCGATCCCTACACCTCCCTCGCGCTCCGCGGCCACCTGGGGGAAGGCCGCCTCGTCGACGCCCAGGGACAGGCCGTCGACCCGGTCGAACAGTTCCCCCAGCACATCGCTGACATCCTCGCGCTCCTGTCTCCGGCGGGTGCCGCATTCGACACCCGCCAGGGCAGGCATGCGCTGCACGCGTCGCCGCGGGTGGACGAGGCGGCCCAGGTCTGGCTGCTCGGATCCAGCGGATACTCGGCGCAGCTGGCGGCGGCCATGGGCCTGCCCTACGTGTTCGCGCACCACTTCATGGGGCGGGGGACCGAGGCGGCGGTGAAGCTCTACCGGGACTCCTTCACGCCCACCCAGTACGGAGAGGAGCCGCGCACGTTCCTCACGGTCAACGCGGCCGTGGGCGCGACGACGGAGGAGGCGTGGGCGCTGGTGCAGCCGCACGTCTACCAGATGGGCTCCCTGCGCCTCGGCACCGGCCTGGAGGCTCAGCGCTACGTGGGTGAGGACGTCGAGTCCGTCATGACGGAGGGGCACCGCAGGGTGGGCGAGTCCATGTGGGACTCGTGGGCAGTGGGCACCGCCGCGGAGGTTGCCGCCAAGCTCCGCGACCTCGCCGAGCGCTTCGACGTCGACGAGCTCATGATCCATCCCATCGCCGGTGCCCGCCCGGACGATCCGATCGACGCGGCCCCCGCCCGGCTGCACACGGTGGAGGCGCTGGCCGGCGAGTTCGACCTCGAGCGCGCCTGAGCGCGGCCTCCCCGTCCGGAGACCGCCCACGGCGTGGCCGCAAGCCGCCCTGCATGCAGCCGCTCCGAGGCATCTCGGAACTCGGAGTGTGACGCGCGGGCGGGAGAAGGTTCCCTCGGGAAGGGTGAGCCGGTATCGTCGTAGTCTGAACGGTGTCTTCCCCCATGCACCGCGCCGTGGTGGTCCTGCGGTGCAAGACCGAAAAGAGTATGAACGTGAAAGCGAAAGCACTTCTGCCTGCCCTGGGCGTGTGCGCGCTCGCACTGACTGCGACGCCCGTGCACGCACAGGCTGCCTCTGACCTCAGCTCCGGCGCTGACGACGGCGGCGCCCTCCGCGTCGAGTCCGACGGCAGCCTGGACGAAGGCGACACCGCATTCGTCGCCGTGACCGCGGCGACGGTGTGGTCCGAGAAGGACTCCCCGCGCGAGGTCGACGAGCCCGCTCTGGGCGATTCGCCGGACCTGCGCGCATGGGACCGCGCACTCGACCGGAGCACGGAGACCCGGCGCGGTCTCACCGGCCTCGTGGAGACGCAGGCCGGCTACGGCTCCGAGGTGCGCGTCCTGGACGTCGACGGTCGCTGGGCGAAGGTGGCCGTCGTCGACCAGGAGACGCCCAAGAACGAGGACGGGTATCCGGGGTGGGTGCCCACCGCACAGCTCGTGGAGAACGACCGCTTCGCGGAGCTCCGCGACGAGCAGCCCACCGCCGTCGTGACGGCGAAGTTCGCAGAGCTGTCGGACATCGACTACGCCGAGTTCGACGGTGAGGCGCCGGAGGCTCCGATCAACGCCGAGCTGCCGCTCATCGCCCAGGACGAGGACGACGTCCGCGTCGCCCTGCCCGGCGGAGGTGCTGCGTGGCTTCCCGTGGGCAGCGTCCGTGTGGACGACCCGGAGCACGGCTTCGAGCTCGACGAACCCACCGGCGGCGACCTCGTGGAGACCGCCCGGCAGTTCGAGGGCGTCGACTACCTGTGGGGCGGCGTGAGCCCCATAGGCTTCGACTGCTCGGGGTTCACGTACACCGTGTTCCGCGCCCACGGCATCGAGCTCCCCCGCGACGCCGGCGACCAGCAGAACACCGGCACCACGGTGAGCTCGTCCAAGCTCAGGGCCGGGGACCTGTTGTTCTTCGCCCGAGGCGGCAGCGGCCGGGCGCACCACGTCGGGATGTACATCGGCGACGGCAAGATGATCCACGCGCCGAACGCCTCGAAGGACGTCGAGATCGTCAACTGGCGGTCGTGGGACACCGGCGGCCAGTTCGCCGGCGCCAAGCGCTACCTCTGAGCCGCTCCCCGGGCGTGCCCGCGATGTGCGGGCGCCGGTCCGCCGGCTGCGATGCGCCGTCCTGGCCGGTGGCCTCCGCCGCAGTTCCGCTCACTGCGCCTCCGTGTTCCCACGCTGGAGCGTGGGAACACGGAGGCGCAGTGCTGTGAGGCGGAGGTGAGCTCGCAACGCGGAGCCGAGGCGGCGCGGAGCTGAGCTCGCAGCGCGAAGCCGAGGCGGCGGCGGGCCGCGGCTTCACCGCTCAGCCCACCTGTCCGCAGCCCTTCAGCCTGCCTCTCCGCGCAGGCGCATGGCACGGGCGAGATCGTCGCGGGCCTCGATGAGCAGGCGCCGCTGCGCGGCCGGGGCGTCCGGATGGGCGATGAGCCACTCGTCGGTCCGGGCGGCCACCCGGCGCGGTCTCACGGACCAGCGCGGGTACAGCCCCACCACCAGCCGCCGGGAGATCTCGATGGGCCTGTGCGTCCACCAGCTCTCGAGCTGGGCGAAGTAGTCGTCCACGCGGTCCTCGAGCATCGGATACGGAGCGGGCGCGGTGAGCCCGCTGATCCGTGCGGAGAGCATCTCGTTGGAGAGCGAGGAGTCCTGTGTGGCCTCCTCCCACGCTCGGTCCCGCGCCACGGCCAGCGGGCGTGCGGCGCGGACGCTGGCGGCGTTCACCGCGCCGGAGCCCGAGCGGTCGAGCGCGGCCTCGGCCTCGATGTCCTCGACCTCGGCCCAGCCGAGCACCACGAGCGCGCGCAGGGCCTCCCAGCGCAGCGCATGGTCGGCCAGGAGGCCGGGGGCCGTCTCCGTGAGAGGATCGCCCACCTCGACCGTGAGCACGTGGGAGGCGAACGCACGGCCGGCGCGGGTGACACGGCTGGCGCCCCGTGCTCCCGCGGTGCGAGCGGTGAGGGAGAGTGCGAAGCGGGCGAGGCTCACCTGCTGGTCCGAGCCGGCGGGCACGGAGGAGACGGCCTCGAGCGCGGACTCCAGCATGGCCGCGACGGCGTCGACCCGTTCCTCGCCCGGCACCCACTGGCCCAGGGCGGTGCCCACCGTCGCCATAACGGAGCTGAGGATCCCCGGATGCGTCTCGGAGGCCAGCACGCCGGCGGCGGCCTGCAGATAGGCGGTCACGGGAAGCTCGCCGTCCCGCGCGGCATTGCCCAGGGCGGAGAGCACCAGCGCACGGTCCATGGGGTCCTCGAGGAGGCGGACGCTGCCGATGGCGGTCTCCGTGGACTGCGGGTCGAGGCGGACCTTGGCGAAGTCCGCGTCTCCGTGGTTGAGCAGCAGGAGGGCAGGCCGCTCCTCACCGATGAGCTGCGGCAGCGGCGCGGACTCCTCGGCGAGTTCCACGTCCCAGGTGCGGGTGCGGACGAGCCGGGGGCCGGCCTCGGGCGCTGTGCCCTTCTCGCCCTGCTCCTCGAAGTCGAAGGCCGCGAGCGTGAGCCGGTGGGGACGGAGCACGGGCGTGCGCGACTCTCCGGCGAACGTGTCGCGCTGAGTCAGACGGGCCTGTGTGATCCGCCGGGTGCGGGATGCTCCCGCCTCCGGTGAGTCCTGGGTGCCGGAGTCCTCCACCTCGAGTCGCAGCTCGGAGGTGCCCCGCGTCTGCAGCCAGGCGGCGGCCCAGGCCCGGACGTCGCGGTCCGGCGCGGCCGCATCCAGCGCTGCCAGGAAGTCCTCGAGCTGCGCGTTGCCGAACGCGTGCGCGGCGAAGTAGGCCCGCGAGCCGGCGACGAAGGCCTCCCGGCCCACATAGCCCACCAGCGCCTTGAGGACGCTCGCACCCTTGGCGTAGGTGATGCCGTCGAAGTTGAGCTTGGCGGCCTCCACGTCCGGGATGTCCGCGACGATGGGGTGGGAGGTGGGGTACTGGTCCTGCCGGTAGGCCCAGTCCTTGCGGCGGAGGGCGAAGGTGACCCAGCCGTCGGTGAACTCCGTGGCCTCGGCCAGGGCCAGCCCTCCCATGTAGTCCGCGAAGGACTCCTTGAGCCACAGGTCGTCCCACCAGCGCATGGTCGTGTAGTCGCCGAACCACATGTGCGCCATCTCGTGCAGGATCGTGTTGGCGCGCGCCTCCCTGTCCGCCCGGGTGGCCCGGTCGCGGTGGAGGTAGGAGTCCGTGAACGTGACGAGTCCGGGGTTCTCCATGGCGCCGAGGTTGTACTCGGGCACGAAGATCTGGTCGTACTTGCCCCACGGGTAGGGGATCTCGAACAGCGCATGGAAGAAGTCGAGCCCCTGGGTGGTGACGGTGAGGATCTCGTCCGCCTCCATGTGGGCTGCGAGGGACTGCCGCGCGTGCACGCCCAGCGCAATCTCCTCCCCGGTCTCCGGATGCCGGTAGGAGCCCGTGACGCTGGCGTAGGGGCCGGCGCACACGCAGGTGAGGTAGGAGGACACGGGCAGGGTGGGGGAGAACCGCGTGAGCTGCATGGGGCCTCGGGCGGGGGACGTCCCCGCAGTCCCTGCCGGCAGGTCCGTGACCTGCTCCGTCGCCGTGTTGCTCAGCACCGTCCAGCCCGCCGGGGCGAGCACCTGGAAGGTGTAGGAGGCCTTGAGGTCCGGCTGGTCGAAGACGGCCGCCACCCGGCGTGCGTCCGTGGGCTCGTACTGGGTGTAGAGGTAGGTGTTGCCGTCCGCGGGGTCCGTGAAGCGGTGGAGGCCCTCGCCGGACCGCGAGTAGGCGCCCTGCGCCACGACCACGAGGCGGTTCTCTCCGGCGCGGACGGGGAAGGTGATGCGGGCGCCGTCGAACGCCGAGGCCGGGTCGAGTGCCTCGCCGTTGATCGTCACGGACTCCACCGCCGGGGCGATGAGGTCGATGAAGGTCTCGCCGTCGTCGGCCGCCGTGAAGTCCGCCGTGGTGCGGGTGCCGAACGTGGGTGCGTGGGGATCTGCGGCCGTGGAGAGGTCGAGGTCGACCGCGTAGTGGGAAGTGCGGAGCAGGGCGCTGCGCTCGCGCGCTTCCGCCCTGGTCAGATTGGTCGCCGTCGTCGTCGCCATGGTGTGCGGCATCGTCCCTCCTGTGAGCCTTGCTGAAGCATTGCACACAAAAGGCACGGCAGTCATGCAGGGGTCCGGGCGTACGGGTGGGAGACGGCTGAGCGGGCGGGAGGGGCGGGCGGACTAGAGTGAGATGCGGATCCGAGGAGAGGAGCGCCGTGGGCCCGAGCGCAAAGCTGAGGCAATGGGGACAGGAAGCGGGGCCGGTGCTCCGCAACCGCCTGCGCATGGGCGGCCTGCGGATCCGCAACAACTTCGGTCAGATCCTCCAGCTCACCGTCGCGGCGATGGCCGCGTATTCGTTCAGCTACTTCGTCCTCGGGCACACCTATCCGTTCTTCGCCGCGGTGGCGGCCGTCGTGGGGATCGGCCCCATGCAGGACCGGCGGCTGCGCAGGGCGACGGAGATCGGCTGCGGAGCGGTGCTGGGCGTGCTGTTCGGCGATCTGTTCGTCCACCTCTTCGGCGGCGGCATCTGGCAGCTGGGCACCATCCTGTTCCTCGCGGTCTGCACGGGAATGTTCCTCAACTCCGGCGCCATCTTCGTCACGCAGATCGGCATCCAGTCGATCTTCGTCGTGACCGTCCCCGCGCAGCTCGCCACCGGGACGTTCAGCCGCACCGCGGACGCCGCCGTGGGCGTGGCCACCGCGATCCTCCTGGCGCTCATCATGCCCTCGGACGCGCGCAAGCGGCCGCGGTCCCAGGCGGCGGCGCTGCTCGATGAGATCGCGCGCCTGCTCAGCGAGACCGAGGACGCGCTCCGCCGCGAGGACCCCCAGGCCGCGCGCAGAGCGCTCTCCCGCGCGCGGGACTCCCAGAGCTATGTGGACTCCTGGCGGGCATCGCTGCGGATCTCCGAGGAGACCGCGCGCATCAACGCGAACTCGCGGCGCTACGCGGCCGAGGTCTCCCGCCTGGCCCGCGCCTGCGAGTTCGCGGACCGCGCCCTCCGGCTCATCCGCGTGATCCTCCGCCGGGCGGTGACGGCCACCGAGCACGGGCACGTGGACCCGCTCCTCGCCGCTGCGGCGGGCAGGCTCGCGGAGGGTACGCGTCTGCTGCGGCTCGCACTGCTGGAGGGCCGTGACCGGGCCCAGGCAGAGGAGGTCTTCACGGACGCCGCCCGCACCCTCCGGCCGGCACCGGGAGTGCGTGCGGACCTCGAGCAGACCACCATGCTCCTCCTGTTCCGGCCGCTCGCCGTGGACCTCCTGCAGGCCGCCGGCGCCTCGCTCGAGGAGGCGAACTCCCGCCTGCCCGCGCTGGAGGTGGAACCGGAGACCGGTGCCCTGCGCGTCGTCGAGGAGCCGGACAGGGAGGACGAGGGGTGATCAGTCCTGATTCTCTCCGCGACGGCACCCGCTTCTCGCCCAGACACCCGCGTTTCTCGTGGAACAACTGGGTGTCTGGGTGAGAAACGGGCGTCATCGTCCTGCGGAGGCCTACTGTGATTCGACGATGGTGAGCATGACGGTCCCCGCCTCAGCGGTCGAGTAGACGTGCGGCACGTCGCCGGCATGGCGGGCGTAGTCGCCGGGGTGCAGCTCCACCGTCTCGCCGTCCGCGGTGAGGGTGAGGCTGCCGGCGCACACGATGAGGTGCTCCACGGTGCCGGGCGGATGCGGCTGGGCCTCCCGCGGGGAGCCGGGCTCCATCCGGATCTGGTAGACGTCCCTGCGCGCCCCGGGCGGGCAGGCGGAGAGCAGCGTCGCGGAGTACTCCGCCGCGGAGGACGGCAGTGTCGTCCCCTCGCCCATGCGGATGACGGAGAGCGGTTCCCGTGCGGGTGCGATGAGCTGGGAGAGCTGCACGTTCAGCGCCGTCGCGAGCGCCCACAGCGTCTCGATGCTGGGGTTCCCGTTGCCGTTCTCCAGCTGGGACAGCGTGGACTTGCCCACGCCCGCGCGCTTCGCGGTCTCCGTGAGCGAGAGTCCCAGCCGCTCCCGTTCCCGCCGCAGGGCCGTCGCGAGCTGAAGGACAGGGGAGGGCTCCGCTGAGACCTCCGCACCGGCGGCGGTTCTGCATGCGGTGGCCGGTTCGTCGTCCGGAGTGTGCGGCGCGGGTTCCATGCTGTTCATTCTATGGAACGGGGCCGTCCCCGATGCCTTGACGGCCCCGTCCGCATCGACCACTATAGAGAACGTGAGTTCACTCAAACGAACGGACAGTAGAGGTGCGCGCCTGCGCGTGTATCGCGATTCCGCAGTCATGAACCTCATGATCCTGTTCGTCGCGCTGTCCTACGGGGCCATCAGCCAGGCGGCGGGGTTCCCGCTCTGGCAGACGCTCCTCCTTGCGGCTCTCGCGCTCGGCGGGGCCGCGGAGCTGACGTTCGTCGGAGTGATCGCGGCCGGCGGCGCACCCGTGCTGGCGGTGCTGGGCGGGCTGCTGGTGAACGCGCGGAACTTCGCGTTCGGGCTGAGCATCGGACAGTACGCGCCGTCGGGCTGGCGGTCGTTCCTCGCCGCGCATCTGGCGAACGACGAGACCACTGCCTTCGGCCGCGCGGGTACTACGGACCGTGAGCGCTGGCATCGCTTCGTCGTCTCCGCCGTCATGCTGTTCGTCTGCTGGGTGTGCGGTGCGGCCCTGGGGCAGCTGCTGGGTTCCGTCATCGACGCCGAGGTGCTGGGCCTGGACACCGCTCTGCCCGTCCTGCTGTTCTGCCTGGTGGTGGGTGACATCCGCTCGCCGTTCCTGGGTGTGGCCGCGGCCGGCGGTGCGGTCCTGGCGATCGCCCTTACGCCGGCGCTGCCACTGGGGCTGGGCTCCGTCGCGGCGCTGCTCGCGCTGCTGACCGCCGCCGGCTTCCTCGCCGTGCGGAGGCGGAGAGGTGCGGAGGCCGTGGATGCTGCTGCGGCCGCTGCCGGGGATGCTGCGGAGGTCGGACTGTGGCACGAGGTTCCCGAGGCCTCGGGAACCGCCGGCGCTGCAGGCTCGTCCGGTGCTGTGGATTCCCGGGATGGAGAGGACGTCTCGGGTGCTGCAGGTGTCCTCGGCGCCGCAGGTGCGTCCGATGCGTCCGATGCGGAAGGAAGGCGGCCCTGATGGAGACGACACCCTTCCTGCTCGCCCTTGCGGGGCTGGCCGGGGTCACCTATCTCATGCGCCTGCTGGGGGTCCGGCTGGGGGCACGCGCCCGTGCCGGCGGCGAGGGCACCGAGGCCTCTGCCGCGCGCATCTGGATGGATCGCGCCGTCGTGGTCCTCATCCTCGCGGTCGCGGTGACGGGCGGGCTGTTCGACGGCAAGGAGATCGCGGATGCCGGCCACGTGCTGGGAGTGGGTGCGGGCATGGCCGCGGGGCTGCTGCGTGTGCCCATGCTGCTCTGCGTGCTGCTGGGGATGGCGGTGTGCGCGCTCATCCGGCTCAGCGGGTTCGGATGGTGACTGGGTAGGCTGGGGGCATGCAGATGCTCGGCTCGCTTCAGGGAATCCTCATGCTCGCGATCGTGGTGGGCATCTTCGCGCTGTCCGTCGCATCGCTGATCTCCTCTCTGCTGTACACGGACGAGATGTACCGGGCCGCGGACAGGAAGTCGAAGAAGTTCTGGTCGCTCATCCTCGTCGCCGCCGCGGTCGTGGCGTTCCTGGCGCTGCCGCCGCTGGGCGGCGGGCGTCTGGGCTTCCTCTCGATCGCCGGTCTGGTGGCCGCTGCGGTCTACTGGCTGGACGTGCGGCCCCGGCTCCGTCAGGTGGATCCTCGTCGCCGCGGCCGCTGAACGTCCGGGACGCGGGAGTCCTGGGCCGCTGCGTCTGAGCTGCTGAGCCTCTGGACTGCCGAACGTCTGAACCTTTGAGCCTTCCGGGCGGTTCGCGCGGCGTCTGCGCTCCGTCCCCGCCCTCCTCCTCGGAAGTTACGTCTGCGTAGCGGCCGTGCAGGGCGGCCGCTACGCAGACGTAACTTGTGGGTGGGCGGGTGTGGGGAGGCGTGCTACTGCATCGAGAGCCGGAGCAGCCCCGCTGCGGCGAGCGCGAGCACCCAGCTCACGAGGCTCCCCACGAGGAACTGCTCCGCCTTCGTGCCGCCGGAGTCCTGCTGGATCTCGGGGAAACGGACGATGCCCTTCGCAGCGATGACGCCGGCCGCCACCGGGAAGGCGCCGGCGACGAGCAGTCCTGCCAGCGCGATCCGTTCGAGGGGCCCGATCCAGCGCCCGCCCTTGAGCTGGGAGGCCGTTCTCAGGCGTTCCTCTGCGCCCGGCCGCGCATCCCTCCGGAGCGCCCCGCGCACCAGGGCGTTGGAGCTGACGACGAGGAAGGCCGTGAGTCCGGCGGCGAGGACGAGGGTGTCGCCGCCCAGATCGCCGAGATGCACGCGCCCGGCGAGGTCCCCCGCGGAGAGCGTCTCCGCGGTCACCGTCGCGGTCGCCGCGAGCAGCGCCGCGCTCACCAGCAGCAGTGCGCGGGGACGTGGGGACCGGCGGTCGGAGGGCGGCCCTTCGCCCACCTGCACCCCGGCGCTCCAGGCGAGGCCGGCCACGAGCGGGACGGGCAGCAGCCACCAGGGCGCGGCGTGGAGCAGGCCGGCCGCGAGGAGCACCGCGAGCCAGACGGCGGCGGAGGCGAGCCGCCGCCGGCGCGTGCCGGAAGCCCGTACGGCGTCGGTGCTGCCGATGCCCAGCAGGAGGAGGCCGAGGAGCGTCATGCGGGATCCGCCTCCTGTTCCTCCGCTGCGTTCGGGTCTGCGGCCGCGCTCGCCTGCTCCAGCAGGCGCATCCCCTCGAGCAGTTCGGAGGCGCCGGAGCGCCGGAGCGCCTGCGAGACCGCGGACTGCGAGACCCCGTGCGCCTCGGCTATGGCGGCCTGGGGCTTCCCTTGCGCCGCGCCGCGCGCATAGCTGCGGGTGCGGTCGTTCATGCCGTCGATGAGCATGTCGCGGAGGAGCAGATACGCATTCACGGTCGCCTCCTGTGCCGGGTCCGGCCCTCGCAGCCATGTGCGGCGGCTGGGGCGGTGTGCCTCTGCCTCCTCCGCCCGGACGAGCGCCTCGCGTGCGCGCCACCAGCCGGGCCCGTCCTGGATGGCCGTCGAGGTGCGGCTGTCCACGGGTGTGACGCCGCCGAGGCCGAGGCCGAACCGGAGTGAGGTGCCGGAGGGGAGTGCCAGCATAATGTGCAGTGTGGCGGCGAGCGCTGCGGTGAGGGAGCCGTAGACCGCCTGGAACTCGTCGCCGACCGTGGCGGTGAACGGCTCATGGGCCTCTGCGGCCTCCTCCGCGTCGAGGAGCACGGCTTCGATCTGCTCCTGCAGGCGCGAGCGGTCCGCGTGGGAGCGGGAGCGCACGATGTCGGCGATGACGGCGACCGTGCGGGCCTCGTCCGGGGGGCTCGTGCCGGGATCGGTGAGCGTCGGGACATCTGCGGACATGAGAGTAGCGTATGCCTTATAAGTCTGAAGGTATAAGCTATCTGCTTATATTTGAGCGATGAGAAGCATCGTGACCGCGAAACCCACCGCGTAGTTGAGCCAGAGGAACGTGGTCCAGCCGCGATGCGCCTGTGCGGCTGTCGCATCCGTGATCCGTGCGAACCGGGCCACGGAGACGAGGTAGGGGATCGCGCCCAGTGCCGCCCAGTCGGTGAGCGGGCCGGTGAAGGCGGCGAGGATCCCGGCAGCGGCATACCCGCACAGTGAGAGCCGGACAGTCGTCCGTGCGCCCAGGACCGTGGCGACGGAGGCGAGCCCGGCCTCGCGGTCCGGCCCGATGTCCTGGACCGCACCGAAGGCCTGGCTGGCCATGCCCCACACGAAGAACGCCGCGAGAGCACACCACCCCGCCGCGCTCGGCCAGATTCCCAGGGCCGCGAGCGCGCACCAGGCGGGGGAGGAGAAATGGGTCGACGAGGTGACCGCGTCCAGGACGGGCACCTCCTTGAACCGCAGGCCGCGCGCACTGTACGCGACCACCGCGAACAGGCTCAGCCCCAGCACCGGGAGGAGCGCGACGTGCGAGGTTGCGAGCAGGAACGCGGCCGGAGGCACACAGGTGAGCGCAGAGGCCCACAGCACCGTGCGGTGCATCCGCCGGTCGAGCACATCGCCCTCGACGCCTCCCTTGCGCGGATTGCGCAGGTCCGACTCGTAGTCGAACACGTCGTTGATCCCGTACATCGCGAGGTTGTAGGGCACGAGGAAGAAGAGGCAGCCCACCCAGAAGCGGACGTCGAGCCCACCGCCGGACAGCAGCCAGGCCGCGCCGAAGGGGTAGGCGGTGTTGATCCACGACAGCGGGCGCGAGGCCATGAGCAGATGCCGCAGCGCGCGGCGCACGGTGAGCGGGGCGGACCGCGGGGTCTCCCGGGGGCGAGGCTCCTGCGCCGGCATCAGCGTGTGTCTCCCTGCTGAGCACGTCCCGGCCGTTCGCCCTCCGACCGGTCAGCCTCGGGGGCGGTGTCCGCTGCCGAGGCCGAGCCGGCCGACCGCTGCATCCGCCTGCCCAGCAGCGTCCACAGCGCGGGCAGGGCGAGCACGGCGAACACGGTGTAGGAGAAGTCCTCGACGGGCATGACGCCCAGTCGGATGCCTGAGATCTGGGCATCGCCGTAGTCCACGAGCCCCACGCTGATCATGATGTTGTCGAACACTGCGGTGAGCGTGAGCAGGACCGCGGCGGTGAGGAGGGCGGCGGCGCGGGACAGCTGTGCCCGAGGTGTCCGCCGGGTGGAGTCCGGACCGCGGCGGCAGGCGCAGGCGAAGAGCACCGCAGCCGCGAGGAGGAAGCCGGCGTTGATGAGCCAGTAGGTCATGGGGTCCCTCCGCGCCGTGCACGACGGTGTTCCAGCAGACGCCGGCTGCCGGTGTAGACGTTCATCGTCAGCCAGCAGAGGAAGGTGAGGAAGAAGACTTCCTCGACGGGCAGCTCGGGGGCCAGCTGCAGGCCGGTCATGTACGAGGTCTCGCCGCGGAAGAACACGCCGAACCCGATCCCGAACGCGTCCCACACCAGGAACGTCGCGAGGCCCGCGGAGTGGACGATCGCCGCACGCCCGGGGTCCGCGAACCAGAACAGCCGGTGGCGCCAGTCCAGCATGAGCATGCCGAACATGCTGAACAGCAGGCACGCGAGGTATGCGAAGGGTTCGAGCGCGCTCACTGCGGTGCTCCTCTCAGGGCCGTGTCTGCGGGCGGCCCTCCACAGGCAGTGCGCGCTGCAGGGCAGTCTGCCTCCTGTTCCACGGCCTGCGTGGCCGGGTGAGCCCTGACCATGGAGGACTCGCCCTCAAGAGTCCGCAGGGCCTCGGCGGCGTTCTCCGCGCTCATGACGCACATGGGCAGGCCCACGCCGGGAGCGGTGAACGCCCCGGTGCGCAGGAGGTTCCTGGCGCGCGGAGACACCACGGAGTCGCGGAACATCGCGCTCTGGCCCAGGGTGTGAGCCGGTCCCAGCGCGGTCCCGGACCATGCGTGGAAGCCGCTCACGCGGTCACCGTCCGCTGCGTCCCCACCCGCGTAGTCGCCGGGTGCGCGCACATGCCGCACCCGCACGCGCGCGGCCAGATCCGGAGCTCCCACGCGCTCGCCCACGGCGTCGATGACTCTGTCCACGTACTCCTCCACCTGCTTCTGCCCCGCGCGCAGCGACGGATTCGCCGGTGCGGGCACGAGCACGAAGAGGTTCTCGCAGCCCGGTGGAGCGACGGCCGGGTCGGTCACGGAAGGGGCGCACACGTAGACGCTCGCCGGCTCCGGCAGTTCCGCCGTGCGGCCGCCGAACACCTGGGCGAAGTTCGCGTCCCAGTCGTCGGTGAAGAACAGCGAGTGGTGGGCAAGGCCCGGGATCCGCCCCTCGATCCCCAGCATGACGACGAGCGCCCCCATCCCCGGGTCGCGGCGATGCCAGCGGCGCGCGGACACGCTGCGCAGTGCGGGAGGCAGCAGCCGGGTCTCGAGATGGTGCAGATCGCAGGCGGCCACCACCCAGTCCGGAGTGAAGGTCTCCAGCCGCGTGTGCGAGGTGGCTGCGGGCGGGGCGCCCGCGCGCAAGGCCTCCGCGCGCACGGTGTCTGTGGGCGCAGTGCCCGCGGGCGAGGTGCCGGGAGCCCGGACGCGAGCGACCACCTCGGCGACGGTGCGGCTGCCGCGGGGATCCTGCGTGAGCGCGACGACCTCCGCGCCCGTCCTGATCCGCGCGCCCTCCCGGCGCGCCAGGGAGGCGAACGCGGCGACGATCCGGTGCATGCCCCCGCGCGGATAGGCCACGCCGTCCATGAGGTCCATGCGACTCATGAGGTGGTAGAGCGCGGGCGCACGAGCGGGGTCCGTCGCGAGGAAGACGGAGGGATAGAGGAGGATCTGCCGCAGCAGGGGGTCGCGGAAGCGGGAGTGCACGAGGTCCTGGTAGGAGCCTGCGAGCAGGCCGGGGAGACGGGTGAGGAACGCGGCCGAGGCGGGGGCGCCTGTGTCTGCCGGCGCACCTGTGTCTGCCGCCGCGCCTGTGCCGGCAGGGATGCCGGTGCCCGCACGCCTGCTCGCGGCCGCCGCCGTGAGCGTGCGCACCAGGGAGTGCAGACGGCGGGGAAGCCCGGTGAGCCCACGGTGCTCGCGGCCGAAATCCGTGCGGAGCGCATGGTCCGAGGCGAGGTCGTAGAGAGCCGAGGCCTCGGCGAGGTGGGCGTCGAGGGCTGCGGCGGAGCCTGGTTCGCGGGACTCGAAGAGCGCGTGGAGGTGGGTGCGATCGGCACGGACGTCGAGTGGCTGTGCTCCTGCGGATGCGCCGTGGTGCGGGTAGAGGCGATAGGACGGGTCGAGCGGCACGAGGTCCAGCTGCTCCGCGGCCGTGGTGCCGAAGCGCCGGAAGAAGGCGTCGAACACCTCGGGCATGAGGTACCAGGAGGGGCCGGTGTCGAAGACGAAGCCGGAGTCCGTGAGTCGTCCGGCCCTGCCGCCCACGGTCCCGGACTGCTCCAGCACGGTGACCTCGTGGCCGTCACGGGCCATGAGCGCGGCCGCCGCCAGCCCTGAGATGCCGGCGCCCACGACGACGATGCTGCTCATGGCTGCGTCCCCGGGCGCTCTGACGTATACCGCGCCGGCATTCCGGGCCATGTGCGCACGGGGCGTCCGGCTGCCGCCAGCGCCGCGTAGCGCAGCTTGACGGCGCCCGGCACGCGGACCCGCCCGGAGAGGATCGTCTCCACCGAGGTGCCGGCGAGCCGGTGCGTGAGATCCCCGAAGATCCCGAAAGCCGTCCACACGGCGGGGCGCACGGGCGGCGGCAGCAGGTCGACGGCCTCGGCGGCGGTGGAGAGCTCCGCGAAGATCTCCGCGGTGAGCGCCTCCTTGTCCTCCTCCGTGAAGTCCGTCGCGGCGCGACCGGGGGAGGAGAGGTAGCCGCGCGCGAGGCCGTGGGAGTCGTGGGCGAGGTCGCGCAGGAAGTTGACCTTCTGGAATGCGGAGCCCAGGGCGCGGGCACCGGGCAGGAGGGTGGTCTGCGCATCCGCCGGCAGCGGGGCGCCGTTGAAGAAGGCGAGGACGCACATCTCGCCCACCACCTCGGCCGAACCGTGGATGTAGGCGGAGAGGTCCCTGCGGGAGTGCGCCGGCGAGGCGGGATCGGGGGCGGGGATGGCATCCGCGCGCATCGAGTCGAAGAACGGTCCCCACTGCGTGCTGCTGATCCCGGTGGCGCGGGCGGTGCGTGCGAAGGAGTGCGCGAGGAGATCCGAGGAGAAGCCGGTCTCCACCGCCCGGGCGATGCGGGACTCGAAGGCGTCGAGCTCCGCGCGGACCTGCGCTGGGGAGGCCCCGGTCCAGGCGCCGTCGACGGTCTCGTCGGCGACGCGGACCATCGCATAGATCGCCTTGATGTGTGCGCGGACGGCGCGGGGGAGGGCGGAGGAGGCCAGGGAGAACGAGGAGGAGTACCGCTTGATGACGGTGCGTGCGGCTGACTGGGAGGCCGCGGCATAGCGTGCGGCCGCTTGCGCGGACGCATCGGCGCGGGCGGCCAGCCGTGCGTCCCGCTGTGTGCCCGTCTGCGGATCCGAGGCGTGCGAAGGCTCTGCGCTCCGGGCGGGCAGGAAGGGCAGGCGAGGACGTGGGCGCATGGTCTCCATTGTCCCCGATGGCACGGACGTGCGGCACCGCGGGAGGGGCGGGTTCCGGCGGGGAGGAGGTGAGCATGGTGACCACGAGCACACACACCATTGAAATATACCCCCAGGGGGTATATGTTGGAGTGGTCAGCACGCGGCGAAGGAGTTCAGATGAAGGCACCAGTACGGCTCGGTCTGTACGGGCTCGTCCTCGTGGCGGTGTTCGCGGTCGCCGCGTTCACGGCGCACGCGGTGGTTCCCGAGGACACCGTGCGGGCCTGGGCGGAGGAGTCCGCCGAGGGCGGCCACGCGGCCGGGGGCGAGCACACAGGAGGACAGGCCATGACGGACGACGATGCGCACGCGGGCCATGAGGCCGGAGGCGCCGCCTCCCCGGGCCTCGGGCTGGAGCAGGACGGCTACCGGCTCACCGGCGTCACGGCCCCCGCCGAGACCGGTGAGGCCGGGGAGCTGGCACTGACGGTCACCGGCCCTGACGGGGGCACCGTCACGGA
This sequence comes from Brevibacterium salitolerans, assembly GCF_039531405.1. NCBI lineage: Bacteria > Bacillati > Actinomycetota > Actinomycetes > Micrococcales > Brevibacteriaceae > Brevibacterium > Brevibacterium salitolerans. Next base: position 21,434 of record NZ_BAAAPZ010000003.1, read on the forward strand.
CTACGAACCGGAGCACGAGAAGGAGCTGCACCTGATCGTGGTCCGCTCCGACGGGCAGCACTTCCGCCACGTCCATCCCGAGCGGGACGAGGACGGCACCTGGTCGATCCCCTGGGAGTGGGAGGCCGCAGGCTCCTACCGGGTCTTCACCGACTTCGTTCCCGGAGGCGCCGAGGAAGGACTCACCCTCTCGACCACGGTCCAGGTCGCCGGTGACGTCGCCCCGGCACCCGCGAAGGGGGCGGTGACGGAGACCGAGGTCGACGGCTACACCGTCTCCGTCGCCGGTGACCTCGTGGCGGGCGAGAGCTCGGAGCTCACGATGACGGTCACCCGGGAGGGCGAACCGGTCACTGCGCTGGAACCGTACCTGGGTGCGTTCGGGCACCTGGTCGCCCTGCGCGACGGGGACCTCGCCTACCTGCACGTCCACCCGCACGGCGATGCGCCGGAGCCGGGCGAGACCTCGGGCCCGGAGATCGTCTTCGAGGCGAATGCCCCCACCGAGGGCCGGTACCTGCTCTACCTGGACTTCCAGGTGGACGGACAGGTCCACACCGCCCCGCTCGTGCTGGACACGGCGACGGCCGGTGAGGCGCCCGCCAAGAGCACGCCTGCGCAGGACGAGACCACCCAGCATGGAAGCACCCAGGACGAGACGGAGCACGAGGAGGGGAGCGGACATGAGCACGGCTGAGCACACCACTGCGGACGGCACGGGCATCGAGCTGCAGATCGGCGGCATGACGTGCGCTTCCTGCGCCAACAGGATCGAGAGGAAGCTCAACAAGCTCGACGGCGTGAGCGCGAGCGTGAACTACGCGACGGAGAAGGCCAGCGTCACCGTGCCCGCGGACTACGATCCGCAGCTGCTCATCGCGGAGGTGGAGAAGACCGGCTACACCGCTGAGCTCCCCGTTCCCAAGAACAGCGCGGGCGAGGCCGGCGACGGCGAGGAGGGCGAATCCCGCGAGGACGCCGAGCTGCGGTCCCTGCGGCAGCGCCTCATCGGTGCGGCCGTCCTGGCGGTGCCCGTCATCGCGATGGCGATGATCCCCGCGCTGCAGTTCGACTACTGGGGCTTCGCCTCCCTCGTCCTCGCCGCGCCCGTCGTGGTGTGGGCGGGCTGGCCGTTCCACCGTGCCGCCTGGATGAACCTGCGCCACGGCGAGGCGACGATGGACACCCTCATCTCCGTCGGCACCACGGCGGCGATGCTCTGGTCGCTCGTCGCCCTCTTCTTCGGCACTGCCGGGGACCGCGGCGTGGTGCACCCCTTCGAGCTGACCATCTCGCCCTCGGACGGGATGGGGCACATCTACCTCGAGGTCGCGGCCGGGGTGATCACGTTCATCCTCATGGGCCGCTACTTCGAGAAGCGCTCCAAGCGCCGCGCGGGAGCCGCACTGCGCGCCCTGCTGGAGCTCGGCGCCAAGGAGGTCACCGTCCTCCGGGGCGGCGTGGAGCAGCGCGTCTCCATCGACGAGCTCGCGGTGGGCGACGAGTTCGTCGTGCGGCCCGGTGAGAAGATCGCCACCGACGGCGTGGTCACCTCGGGCAGCTCCGCGATCGACGCCTCGATGCTCACCGGCGAGTCCGTGCCGGTCGAGGTGGGGGAGGGCGACACCGTCACCGGCGCCACGGTGAATGCCGGCGGACGCCTGGTCGTGAAGGCCACCCGGGTGGGGACCGACACGCAGCTCGCGCAGATGGCGCAGATGGTCGAGGACGCACAGTCGGGCAAGGCCGAGATCCAGCGGCTGGCGGATCGCGTCTCCGGCGTGTTCGTGCCCATCGCGATCGCCGTCGCCGTCGCCACCCTGGGCGCGTGGATCGGTGCGGGCTTCCCGCTCTCCGCCGGCTTCACGGCCGCGGTCGCGGTGCTCATCATCGCCTGCCCCTGCGCACTGGGCCTCGCCACCCCCACCGCCCTGCTGGTGGGCACGGGCCGCGGCGCGCAGATGGGCGTGCTCATCAAGGGGCCTGAGGTGCTGGAGTCCACCAAGCGGGTCGACACCATCGTGCTCGACAAGACCGGCACCGTCACCACCGGCAGGATGACGCTCACGGAGGTCATTCCCGCCGCGGGCACGGACCGTGCCGAGCTGCTGCGGGTGGCCGGCGGGCTGGAGGGCTATTCGGAGCACCCCATCGCGCAGGCCATCGCCGCCGGGGCCGCAGGCGAGGTGGGAGAGCTGCCCACACCGGAGTCGTTCGGCAATGTCGAGGGCAAGGGCGTGCAGGGCGTCGTCGCCGGCCATGCCGTCGTTGCCGGACGCGAGTCCCTGCTGGAGGACTGGTCCATCCGTCTCGACGAGGATCTCCGGACCGCCAAGCAGACCGCCGAGGCGGCAGGCAGGACCGCGATCGCAGTCGGTTGGGACGGTGCCGCGCAGGGCGTGCTGGTCGTCTCCGACCGGATCAAGGCCACCAGCGCCGAGGCCGTCGCCCAGTTCACCGAGCTGGGTCTTACCCCGGTGCTGCTGACGGGAGACAACCGGGCCGTGGCGGAGCAGGTCGCCGCCGAGGTCGGCATCTCTCAGGTCATCGCCGAGGTGCTGCCCGGGGACAAGGTCGACGTCGTCACCCGCCTGCAGGACGAGGGGAAGGTCGTGGCGATGGTGGGAGACGGCGTCAATGACGCCCCCGCCCTCGCACAGGCGGACCTGGGGCTGGCGATGGGCACCGGCACGGATGTCGCCATCGAGGCCGCGGACATCACCCTGGTGCGCGGCGACCTGCGGGCGGCGGCGGACGCGATCCGGCTCTCGCGGAAGACGCTGGGCACGATCAGGACCAACCTGTTCTGGGCGTTCGCCTACAACACGGCGGCGATCCCGCTGGCCGCGTTCGGGCTGCTCAACCCCATGCTCGCGGGTGCGGCGATGGCCCTGTCCAGCGTGTTCGTCGTCTCGAACAGCCTCCGGCTGCGCACCTTCAGGGCCCGCGCGGACGAGCGGACCCTGCAGGCGGACACCGTGCCGCCACAGGCCCGCGAGCCGCAGACGGCCTGAGTGCCGCCTGCTGTGCATCACTTGGCAGCACACCGCTATGCCGCATATCGACACACTGCACACCGACACCACCGGCGAAAGGAACCACTGATGACTGCACACGAGGATCTGAACCTGACCGACGCATCCGCAGGAGCGGGCAGCTGCTGCGGACACGCGCCCAGCGCCGCCGCCCTCGCACAGACCCCGGCCGAGGAGATGGCCGAGTGCCAGGTCATGGCCGGCACACCGGTCGTGAAGGCCGACGCCGAGGCCGCCGGACTCTACCGCGACTACGAGGGGCAGCGCTACTGGTTCTGCTGCGCTGCCTGCGGGCCTCGGTTCGATGCTGAGCCGGAGCGCTACGCCTACGCGGCATAGGACTGTCCGCGCGCCTCCGCCCTCCCCGCCGCCGTACGGGGAGGGCGGCGGTCGTTCCGCGCAGGTCCGCACTCAGCACGCAGCCCCCGCGCTGGGCGCCGAGCGGCCGGCCGCCCCGCGCCCCGCGCCCAGCGGTCGGGCGCCTGCGGCGTAGGCTTCTGCCGGAACTGCCGGAACTGCCGGAACTGCCGGAACTGCCGGAACTGCCGGAACTGCCGGAACTGCCGGAACTGCCGGAACTGCCGGAACTGCCGGAGAGCGCGGAGCAGTGCACCGTGCCTTCCGGGAGGCGGGGCACGGAGAAGGGAGAACGCCTGCGATGCAGCCGGAGGAGGGCTGGGGCGCCTATCTGCTCGAGCACGTGGGCATGGAGCCCTATCGGGTACCGGTGGTGGTGCTCTCCGCGGTGGTCATCTACCTCGTGTTCCTCCTGCTCGTGCGCCTCTTCGGCCCGCGTGTGCTCACGGTGACGAGCGGGTTCGACGCCGTCGTGTTCGTGATGTTCGGGGCGGTCGCCGGGCGCGTGGTCCTGGGCCATCCGCCCACCGTCGCTGCGGGCGTCGTCGGCCTGTGCACGCTCATGCTCATGGAGGCCGTCTTCGGGGCGGTGGAGCGGACGTGGCAGGCCAAACGTCTGATCAGCGCCGGTCCCATCGCGGTGTTCGCGCACGGCGCCCCTCTCGAGGAGGCCTGCCGCCGCACGCACACCTCCCCTGCGGACCTCCACTCCGCCATGCGCCGGGCCGGCATCGCCCATCCGGCCGAGGTGCGCGGCATCATCATGGAGTCCAACGGCAGCTACTCCGTCATCCGTGTGGGAGCGCGTGTGAGCCTCGAGGTCCTGGCGCACGTCGAGGGTGCCGCGCGCATCCTCGCGGAGCCGGAGCCGGACGCGGACTCGAACGCGGACCCGGACCCGGACGCGGAAGAGCGGCGGGACTGAGCGGCAGGCCTGCGCGGGCGGCTCAGTGCCCCTCACTGCCTCACGACCCCACCCTTCCCTGCCCCGGCCGGACCGGCCCAGGTCCAGCCCCGGCCTCGGCGGCGGTCCTGCCCTCGCCAGGCCGCCTGGCCCGGCAGACCTCCCCAGTTCAGTTCCCTGCCGTGCGCCTCTCCCGGCGCAGCACGGCGGCCGTCTCCAGGGCCGCGGCCGTTGCCTCATAGCCCTTGTCCTCGGCGGACGGCTGTCCGTCCCCGCGATCCGCGAGGCCCGCGCGGTTCAGGGCCTGCGCATCGTCGTCACAGGTGAGGAGCCCGAAGCCCACCGGTGTGCCGGAGTCCAGGGCCACGCGGCCGAGCCCCTCGGTCGCGGCAGAGCAGACGTAGTCGAAGTGCGGGGTGCCTCCGCGGATCACCACTCCCAGCGCCACCACGGCGTCGAAGCGCCGTGCGAGCTCCGCCGCCACCACCGGCAGCTCGAAGCTGCCGGGCGCGCGGACGATGTGCGGTTCGATGCCGGCGTCCGCAGCCGCCCTCCGTGCGCCGGCGAGCAGGCCGTCCATGACGGTCTCATGCCAGGAGGCGGCCACGACGGCCAGCCGCAGATCGCTGAGTGAGTCCTCCGGGGACGTCGGGTCGGTGGGGGAGAGGGCGGTGGTGGGTGCTCCGTGGTGTGCCATGGGTGTCTGTTCCTTCTGCTGGGGGGGGTGTGGGGAGGCGGTGGGATGCCGCCGGGGAGGTGCGCGGGTACGTCCGCGCGGGCTGTCCTGCTCTGCCCCGGAGGTCAGCGCAGTGCCCGGAGGACCACGCGGTGACCGGTCGGTGCGCGAGCGAGACCTGTCAGGCGCAGGTGAGCGCGCCGGGCGGCTGGGTGCGAGGCGGCTGCGTCGCAGACGGCTGGTTGCTGGGCGGCTGCATCGCAGACGGCTGAGCGCTGGAAGGCAGCACGGAACCGCCCAGGAGGTGCTGCATCCTGTCCCGCTTGGTCGCCAGGTAGCGGGCGTTCTCCTCGCGGCTGGGGACCTCGACGGGAACCCGCTCCACCACCTCGATGCCCAGCGCGCGCAGGCCCGCGATCTTCGCCGGGTTGTTGGTGAGGAGGCGGATGCCGGTGCTCGCCCCCAGCTCCCGGAGGATCGCGGCGGCGTCGCGGTAGTCGCGGGCATCGGCCGGATGGCCCAGGCGGAGGTTCGCCTCGACGGTGTCCGCGCCGGAATCCTGCAGCGCATAGGCCCGCAGCTTCTCCCACAGCCCGATCCCGCGCCCTTCGTGCCCGCGCATGTACACGAGCACGCCGCCGCGCTCCGCGATCATCCGCAGCGAGGCTGTGAGCTGCTCCCCGCAGTCGCAGCGGTGCGAGCCCAGGACGTCGCCGGTGAGGCATTCCGAGTGCACCCGGACCAGCGGCGCGGTGCCTGCAGATGCCCCTGTGCCCGAGGCCGCCTCCGCTGCCGTGCCTGCCCCGCGCACCGCGCCCGGCAGCAGAGCCGTCGGATCCGCAGCTGCGCCTGCGCCGGCACCCGAGGCTGCACCCGCAGGTGCGCCGGTTCCCGGGCTGACCAGGGTGAGATGCTCCGGCCCCGTGGGAGCTCCGGCCCCGTCCAGCGCGCGCCACGCGCGCGTGGTGAAGGTGCCATAGGGGGTGGGGAGCGCGATCGGCTCGGTGCCCGCCACCTCGGCGGCGGCATGGTCGAAGGCACTGGCCGGTTCCCGGGCAGCAGCCTGCTCGCCTGCGGCGATCCGCGAGTCTGCGCCTGCCTGCGGGTCTGCGGAGGGTGCGGCCTCGCGAGCAGCCGGTACCTCGGCATCTGCCCGCCCGGCCTCGCGCGCCTCCAGCCAGGCGATGAGATCTGCGATCGAGATCATCGTGAGCCCGTGGTCGTCCGCGAACTCCCGCAGCGCGGGTGCGCGCATCATGTCACCGGCGTCGTGGACGAGCTCCGCGATCACCGCGACCTCGCCCAGATCCGCGAGCCGGCACAGCTCCACGCCGGCCTCCGTGTGGCCGGCGCGCTCCCGCACGCCGCCGTCGCGGGCGATGAGCGGAAAGACGTGGCCGGGGCGGGTGATCGCGCGGGGATCCGGTGTGCCCGCCGCCAGTGCGTGGACCGTCACGGTCCTGTCAGCCGCGGAGATGCCGGTGCTCACGCCCTCGCGCGCATCACAGGAGACGGTGTAGGCGGTGCCCTTGGCGTCCTCGTTGACCGCGGTCATGGGCGGCAGCTCCAGGGCGCGGGCGCGAGCCGCGGGCATGGGGGCACAGACCACTCCCGAGGTGTGCCGCACCACGAAGCCCATCCACTCCGGGGTGGTCGTGCCGGCGGGCAGGATGAGGTCGCCCTCGTTCTCGCGGTCCTCGTCGTCGACGACCACTACGGGGCGGCCGTCCCGGAGCGAGGCGAGGGCGGCGTCGATGCTGTCGAGGCGGATCATGCGTGTGCTCCTTCGTGCGTGTGCGAGGCGTCCCCGCTGGTCGTGGCGGGGTGCGAGCCCGCCGGGCGGTCGAACTCCGCGAGGCGGGCGGCGTACTTCGCCATCACGTCCACCTCGATGTTCACCGGGTCGCCGGGGCGGATGTCTCCCATGCGCGTGGCGGCGAGGGTGGCGGGGATGAGCCCCACCTCGACCCAGTGCGGCTGGGTGGCCGGCGGGCTCACGGCGGTGAGGGTGAGTGAGATGCCGTCGAGGGCGATCGAGCCCTTCTCCGCGGTGAAGGGCGCCAGGCGGGCGGGCAGACTCACCCGCAGGCGGACCCAGTCGCCCAGGTCCTCCTTGGCGAGCACCTCGCCGGTGCCGTCCACGTGGCCCTGCACGATGTGGCCGTCGAAGCGGTCGCCGGCGCGCGGGCAGCGTTCCAGGTTGACGGTGTCGCCGGGTGCCAGGGTGCCGATCGTCGTGCGGTCGAGCGTCTCTCCCATGACGTGCGCGCGGAACTCGGTGGCCGCCTCCGGGGCGGATCCTGTGTCAGGGCTCGGTGCCGGGCCGGCCCCGGGCGCCTCCGGGGGAACCTGCTCCGCAGCCGAGGCCGTGGTGGCCGCCGGAGCCGCGTTCGCCTCGGCCGCGGCCTGGGTGAGGCAGACGCCGTTGACGGCGAGTGAGCCGCCCTCCGGCAGCCCGGCGAGCACGGCGCCGGCACGGATGATGAGGATCGCAGAGCCGTGCTCGGTGCGGGTGAGGGACGTGACGGTCCCCTTCTCTTCGATGATTCCGGTGAACATGTGTCAGTCCTTCCTGGGGGAGTGCGGGGCGGCCGAGGCCGCGGGAGCCGAGGCTGCGGGAACTGCCTCCGGGGCTGCGACGCCGGGACCGGGCGGAGCGGTGCCGGTGTGAGGAGCGTGGTCCGGTGTGCTGCTGCCGCGATCCCGAGCTGCGGGAACGAGCCGGAGCACGGTGTCCGTGGCAGCGGCAGGCGGGGCGGTGTCCCAGTCCGCCGCGGGATCAGGCAGCCAGCGGACGGCCTCGGCGAGGGTGGAGACGCCCAGCCCCGCGAGCGCAGGGCGTCCCTCGCCCAGCAGCACAGGAGCGAGGTGGACCTCGAGGCTGTCGACGAGGTCAGCACGGACGAGCGCTCCTGCCAGGCCTGCGCCTCCTTCCACGAGCACGTGTTCGAGGCCTCGGGCGTGCAGGTCCTGCAGGGCTGCCAGGGGATCGCGGGTGCGCAGATGCACCGTGCGCGGATTCCGGGCCAGGTGCGAGTTCGGGGCCGGTGCGCGCAGACCCACGACCACCGGGACGGGCTGGGAGGCGGGCGTGTCCTCCTCTGTGTTCCCGCCCGTGCGGGAGTGCAGGCCGGTGCTGTCGTGCGGGCTCCCGTCCGTGCCGGCGCGTGCGGCGATGCGTGCGGTGAGGCGGGGGTCGTCAGCCAGCGCGGTGCCCGTGCCCACGACGACGCCGTCGGCCAGGGCGCGCAGGCGGTGCACGCGCTCCCGCGAGGCGGGTGAGGTGATCCACTGCGAGGTGCCGTCGGCCGCGGCGATCCTGCCGTCGAGGCTCTGGGCGAGCTTGAGCGTGACGAAGGGGCGGGACTGCTCCACGGCGCTGAGCCATCTGTCGTTGAGGGCGGTGGCGCGGTCCTCGAGCAGGCCGGTGCGCACACGCACCCCCGCGGATTCCAGCACCGCGATGCCGCCGGCGGCGCCGGGGTTGGGGTCCTTCCGGGCGATCACGACCTCGGGCACTCCGGCCTCCAGGAGGAGCTGTGCACACGGGCCGGTGCGGCCGTGGTGTGTGCACGGTTCGAGGGTCACGCACATCGTCGCCGTCGTGAGGTCGATGCCGGCGGCATGCGCGGCGCGGACGGCCTCGACCTCTGCGTGCGGCGTGCCCGCGCCGGCGTGGTGGCCGGTGACGAGTGTGCCGTCAGCGGCGAGGACGGAGGCCCCCACCAGCGGATTCGCCCCTCGTGGGCCGCGGAGCGCGGCGGAGAGCGCGGCATTCATGGCGCGTTCCAGCGCGGCAGTGGAATGAGGCTGCGGCGTGCGGCTCATCCATCCCTCCCGATCCCTCGGCCGGGATGCATGGGAGGTGCTGCGCGGCGGGTGCCGCGCGCCGTCGCCGTTGATCAGGGTGCGGCGAGCCGAACGGACTGCCGACCGTGATCTGCGCGGGTGCGCTGAGCGATCACGATGTTCCTCCCATCCAGACTTTCACTGTCGGTCTCGGAATTTCACCGAATCAGCCGGATCCGCCCGTGAGAGCGGAGCCGGGTCGCGGACTGTCACCGCCGGTACGGAATCTCACCGTCCCCGGAACATTGTGTTGCTGATCATAGCAGTGGAGTCCTCGGCACCGTCAACGGGCTCGTCATGCGAGGTCACGATGCGGTGCCGGTGGTGGGACTTGACGGCCCGCGATGCGCGATGCCTGATGCCGTGACCGGTCATTCCGCTGCCGATCACACACAGATGCCATGGGGACATGAATCTGCACGAGCGAATCGTCGTCGATCCTGCGGTTGCCCACTGACGTCCGGTGGTGCGCGGGACTCGCATGCGCGTGGGCGATGTGCTGGGACTCCTCGCCGAGGGTGTTTCGGTGGACGAAGTCCTCGAGGACTTCCCTCAGCTGCTGCTGTTGGAGGTAGAGACGCCGGCGTCTGTGGGTCCTGTGCTTTCGGCTGGTGCACCGCGTTCCCAGGACTCCACGGGACCGGGGACGATGCTGAAGACGGGGTGGGCCTCCGGCAGTTCGATCCCGCTCCACCGCTGTGCGAGGGCGGGGCTGCGGTGGTGGAGCTTCGCCATGAGGTGCTGCCATTCGAACGCGAGCTGGCCGTCCGTCGCGGGGAGCTGCGCGGTCAGTTCGTCCGCATCGAGGATCCGGGAGGCGTCGAAGCGGTAGCCCCGTACCGTCGCCTCCATCTGGAGCCCCAGGAGGAACGCGCGGATGGCCGCGGCCGGATCGGAATGCGCGCGGAAGCGGATCAGCTGCGGATGGCGGCTGTAGCCGCGGCTCGGGTCGTGCAGTACGGCCTGGGCCAGCAGGCTCTCCCGCCAGCATGCGAGCAGACCCTGCCGGTCGAGATGCCGGGGGTGCACTGTCCAGAGCCTCATGGTGCTCCTCCTTCTGCAGCTGCCGGTGCAGCCGCCGTTCGCCGTGACGAGTTCGCACTGCGCTGTGTACGCGGAGTCGTCCCCGCAGGGCGCGAACCCGCCATGTCCGTGGGTCCTCCTAGAGTGGTGGGCAGACTACCGGAGACCGGGTGCCGCTCTCGGACGCCGGACACCGGAAACCGACCGAGGCCGAGGTGAGCAGGGTGGACATGCAGGACGCGCAGGACATGCAGGGCGGCAGGGACGCACTGGGCGTGCCGGATGGGCGGGACGCGCTGGGAGACCAGGGTGTGCCTGGCGGCCAGAGCGCACCGGAGAGCTCGCTGCACGCAGAGGCGACGCGGCTGCTCACGCACCTCACCGGCAGAGCGGATGCACAGCTGCGGGACGGTCAGTACGAGGCGATCGAGGCGCTGGTCGCCCGCCGCAGCCGCGTGCTGGTGGTGCAGCGGACCGGCTGGGGCAAGTCCGCGGTCTACTTCCTGGCAGCCAAGCTCATGCGGCAGGCCGGCCGCGGTCCGTCGCTCATCGTCTCACCGCTGCTCGCGCTCATGCGCGACCAGGTGGGGGCCGCCGCACGCGCCGGTGTGGTCGCACGGACGCTGAACTCCGCCAATGCCGCGGAGTGGGACTCCGTGCAGGAGGATCTGCGCGCCGGCATCGTCGACGTCCTCCTCGTGTCGCCGGAGCGCCTGACCAACCCCTCCTTCCGGGACACCGTGCTGCCGGATCTGCTCGCGTCCATCGGCATGATCGTCGTGGACGAGGCGCACTGCATCTCCGACTGGGGACACGACTTCCGCCCGGACTACCGGCGGATAGGCTCGATGATCCGCGAGCTCCCCGCACAGACGCCGGTGCTGGCGACCACCGCCACTGCGAACTCCCGCGTCGTCGCGGACGTGGCGGAGCAGTTGGGCGACGACACCCTCGTGATCCGCGGCAGGCTCGCGCGTGATTCCCTGCGGCTGGGCGTCTCCCCGGTGCGTCCGCCCACCGTGCGCCTGGCCTGGCTGTCCGAGCACCTGGGCGATTTCTGGGGCTCCGGCATCATCTACACCCTCACGGTCTCCGCCGCTGAGGACACCACGCGGGCGCTCAGGGACGCGGGCTGGGACGTGGCGACCTACACCGGCGGCACGGATCCGGAGGAGCGCGAGCGGCTGGAGCAGGCGCTCAAGGACAACGAGCTCAAGGCGCTCGTCGCGACCTCGGCCCTGGGTATGGGCTTCGACAAGCCGGACCTGGGCTTCGTCATCCACCTGGGTGCGCCCTCCTCACCCGTGGCCTACTACCAGCAGGTGGGCCGTGCCGGCCGTGCGGCGGCCTCGGCGGACGTGCTGCTCCTGCCGGGCGCGGAGGACAAGGACATCTGGGAGTACTTCGCTACGGCGTCCATGCCCGCGGAGGAGGACGCGCGCGGGGTGCTGGCCGCACTGGACGCGGAGGGCGTGCTCTCCGTCCCGGCGCTGGAGACGCGCGTGGGCGTGCGCCGCGGCCGTCTCGAACTGCTGCTGAAGACGCTGAGCGTCGACGGCGCGGTGCGGCGGGTGCGCGGCGGCTACGAATCGACCGGCGCCGGCTGGCACTACGATGCGGAGCGCTACGCACACGTGGCCCAGGTGCGGCGAGCGGAGGCGCAGGCCATGCTGGACTACGAGTCCGCGACCACCTGCCGCATGCGCTTCCTCACCGAGGCGCTCGACGACCCGGATCCGCAGGACTGCGGCCGGTGCGATAACTGTGACGCCCAGTGGTGGGACGAACACGTGAGCGACGATTCGCGCCACCGCGCCCGCGAGGTGCTCGGCGGCGTGGGTCTGCCCATCGAGGTGCGCGGGCAGTGGCCCACGGGCATGGCCAACCTTGGGGTGAGCCTCAAGGGGAAGATCCCGCCGGAGGAGCGCGCGGAGGAGGGGCGTGCCATCGCGCGCTTCACGGATCTGGGCGCGGGGCAGCGGCTGCGGGAGTTCCTCGCCCCCACCGCGCCGGACGCGCCGGTGCCGGACGACATCGGCGGGCTCTGCATCCAGACGCTCAAGGGCTGGCGCTGGCAGCAGCGGCCGGACTGCGTGATCGCGGTTCCGAGCACCCGTCGTCCTGTCACGGTGCGCTCACTCGCCGCCAACCTCGCCGCTGCGGGTCGGCTCGAGGATCTGGGGGACCTCCAGCTGGTGCGCGACCACGGCGGTCCTGACGTCAACAGTGCCTTCCGGCTGCGCGATGTGCACGCCGCGTATGCGCTCTCCCCGGAACAGGCCGAGGCTGTGCGCGGCCGGGTGGTGCTCCTCGTCGACGACGTGGTGGTCTCCCGCTGGACCATGACCGTCTGTGCCCGTGAGCTGCGACTGGCCGGCGCGCAGGCAGTGCTGCCCTTCGCGCTGGCGCTGCGGGGCTGAAAGCCGGTCGGAGGCGGACCGTGTTGATGCCATGCTGCAGAGTGCGGTTGCGGCTGCAGCCTGCGGCTGCGGAGGCAGGTGGCGGACTTCTTCTCAGCAAGAAGCACGGTCGAACGTACAGGAGCGTACAATGTCGTACATGTCCACTATCAGCGCAAGCGCTGCGCGGCAGAACCTTCCGGCACAGCTTGATCTGGTCGAGGCCGGTGAAGAGGTCTCGATCACCCGACATGGCCGGGTCGTCGCCGTGCTCGTGCATCCGGACGTGCTCAGGACGCGCAGGGCAGCTGATGCCTGGGCGGAGGCGGACCGCGTTGATGCCATGCTGCAGCGTGCGGCTGCGGAGGCTCTCCCTGAGCCGGTGCTCACCCGGCAGCGAGCTGAGGAGCTTGCGGAGGACGTGCGGGCCGCTCGTGCTGCGCGATGAGCGTGCGAACGGCGTTCGATGCTGATGTGCTCATCTATGCGGCGTCGAAGGGTCACCCTCTCGGTTCCCGGGTGAGAAGGCTGTTCGCGGCAGAAGCGGGCGCGGCGGCGGCCGGCATCGGCTCAGTCCTGCTGCTCACGGAGACGCTTGCCAAGCCTATGCGGGACAACCCTGATTCCGCTGAAGTGCGCGTGCTTCTGGGGCTCCTCGGGCGGCTCACGCTCCTGCCCTGTGATGCGGCCACGGCTCGGCTGGCATTGACGCTCTCCATCGCCTATGGCCTCCGCGGTGCCGATGCTGCACACCTCGCAACTGCAGTGGCCGGCGGTGCCGATCGCTTTCTCACGAACAACCGCAAGGACTTCTCGCGGGACATCCGGGAGATCGACATCGTCTATCCGGAGGATCTGCCGGAGGCCGTCTGAGGCCGCTGCTCGGACCCACCAGCCCCTCCTGCAGCCAGCAGCGCCAGCCCCATCTGCCGGAGGCTGCTGCTCAGACCCGCCCACCTGAAGCCGGCTCAGACCCACCTGCCGGAGGCCGCGGCCAGCTCGTGCAGGCGTTCCGCAGTCTGGACGAACGACTCCGGCGGCAGGCTGTGGACCGGACCGGTGACGGTGAGCGCGGCCTCGACCGCGCCGGAGGGGAGTCGCAGCGGAATGGCCACGGCGGTGACGTGCTCCTCCCACTCCTCGTTCGAGGCCGCCCAGTCCCGCTGACGGACGTACTCGAGCTCGCGCTGCAGCGCGCCTGCGGTCACGAGCGTGTACGCCGTATGGGCTTCGAGCTCGCCGGCCGCCGCCCGCTGGGCTGCGGCCTCGTCCCAGGCCAGCAGCACCTTGCCGGAGCTCGTGGCGTGCCCCGGCGTCCGCAGGCCCACGTAGTGGCGCGGCGCCATGAGCCCGTCACCCACCGCCTGCGAGACGTTGACGGCGAAGACGTCGTCGAGGACCGCGACGTTGCTGGTCAGATGCAGCTCCTTCGCCGTGGCGTCGCACAGGGCCTGCCCCACCTGTGAGAAGTCCATCCGGCTGGTCACCGCGCTGGCGAGCCTCACGAGACCGAAGCCCAGGCGGTAGGCGCCGCCGGGCACCTGCTGCTCCACGAGACCGTGATCGGAGAGCGAGGACAGCAGGCGGGAGGCCGTGGACTTGTGCACCTCCAGCCGGCCGGCGACATCGCCCACCCCTGCCTCTCCGAGGGCGGCGAGGACCTCCAGCGCCTCCATCGCGCGATCGACGGATTGGATGCCCATCCGGATCCCTTCCTGAAACTCTTCGAACCGGCACGGATCGTCTCTTGACTGGTCCGTGGAGAGACGATTGAATGGTTGCACAATAAGCGTTTGTTGCTCAATGTGCAACCCACTCGGGTGAACATCTCACCGCCACCATCGGCACAACCCACCCTCGGCACACAGTCATCTGCAAGGAGGCACCATGACCGTCCCCGCCCCCTCCACCGCCGGCGCTCCTGCGGGCGCGCCGCCCACCAGCGCGTCCCTCACGGTTCCCTCACGCGTGACCGCACGAGAGCCTCAGCCGGTCGATCCAGCGGCGCGGATCGTCGTGATCGGCGCCGGCGTCGTCGGTGCCGCGTTGGCGGACGAGCTCGTCTCGCGCGGCTGCACGGACGTCACGGTCGTGGATCAGGGCCCGCTCTACAAGACGGGCGGCTCGTCCTCACACGCACCCGGCTTCGTGTTCCAGACCAACGGCTCGCGCATCATGTGCCAGCTCGCCCAGCGGACGCTGGACAAGCTCGACGGACTGGAGCTCGACGGACGGAAGCTCCTCGACCGCGTGGGCGGCATCGAGATCGCGACGACGGACGGCCAGCTCCAGGAGCTGCGTCGCCGCTACGGGTACGCCCGGGCCTGGGGCGTCCCCGCCGAGCTCATCGGCCCGGAGAGGGTGGCGGAGCTCTGGCCGGACCTCGACGTCTCGGAGATCATCGGCGCGCTGCACACACCTACGGACGGCGTCGTCTTCTCCTCCCGTGCCGTCGAGTACCAGGCCAAGCGCGCAGAAGCCGGCGGCGCACAGTTCCACGCACTCACCCGCGTGGTCGACGTCGAGTCCGCGGACGCCCGCGTGACCGGTGTGATCGTCGAGGACGCGGAGACCGGGGAGAACCGCCGGACGCTGCCGGCGGACGTCGTCGTCGCCACCGGCGGCATCTGGGGCCACCTCCTCGGCAAGCTCGGCGGGCTGCGTTTGCCCATGCACCCCATGGAGCACGGCTTCGCCTGGACGGCTCCGGTGCCCGCGCTGCCCGGCACCGCGCCGGACGGCACCGCCCTCGGGGACGATCAGGCCGGTCGCCCCATGGTCCGGCACCAGGGCTCGGGCCTCTACTTCCGGGAGTTCGGCGACAGGATCGGGATCGGTGCCTATGAGCACCGGCCCATCCCGGTGGCGCCGGAGGACCTCACGGACACCGCGCACCTGCTGGAGACCGGCCAGGAGCCGGCGAAGCGGGCATTCACCGTCGAGGACTTCGAGTTCTGCCGGTCCGAGGTGGCGCGCGTGCTGCCGGCGGTCGCGGACCTCCCGCTCGAGGACGAGTTCAACGGCGTCTTCTCGTTCACGCCGGACGGCGGCCCCATGCTGGGACCGTCGCCGCAGCTCGAGGGCTTCTGGGCCGCGCAGGCCATCTGGGTGACGCAGTCGGCGGGCTGCGCACAGGTCCTGGCGGACTGGATCGTCAGCGGCAACCCGGGCCTCGACACCCATGAGCTCGACTTCGCCCGGTTCGACCCCGCTCTCCTCAGCGACGCGTGGATCCGCGGACGGGCCGCCGAGGCCTATGACGAGGTCTACGACGTCTCGTTCTCCCACCAGTCCACCCTGGTCACGCGCGGTCTCAAGACCAGTCCGTTCCACACCAGGATTCTCGACGCCGGCGGTTACATGGCCGAGGCCAACGGCTGGGAGCGGGCTCTGTGGCACGCCGGCAATGCGGCGCTGTTCGACGACCCGGAGTTCTGCTCGCGTCCGGTCAAGGCCTTCGGTGAGGCGGCGCGCTCCGGTTTCGCGCTGGACGACCCTGCGCTGAGCGAGGACCTCTCCGCGCCGGTCCCGGTCGCCGTGCCGCGCAGGGACGCCTGGGACCAGGCCAACTGGTCGCCCATCGCGGCAGCCGAGGCCTGGGCCACCCGCAACCGGGTAGCCGCCTACGACATGTCCTCCCTGACCCGCTACCGTGTGCGCGGTGCCGGTGCGAAGGAGTTCCTCGAGCGTCTCAACTCGAACAAGGTGGGCAAGAAGCCGGGTGCCGTCACATATTCGCTCATGCTCGATGAGAACGGCGGCATCCTCTCGGACATCACGGTGGCCGTGCTGGGCGAGGGCGACTACTTCATCGGCGCCAACGGTCCGCTCGATCTCGATCGCCTCTCGCGCCTCCTGCCGGAGGACGGCTCCGTGGTGATCGACGACATCACCACCTCCACCTGCTGCATCGGACTGTGGGGTCCCCACGCCCGCGATGTCCTCTCCCCGCTCACCGAGGGCGACATCAGCCACGAGGGCCTGCGGTACTTCCGCACCGCTCGGATCAGGGTGGCCGGCGTGCCGGTCCTCGCTCTGCGGGTGAGCTACGTGGGTGAGCTGGGCTGGGAGCTCTACACCGAGGCCGCCCACGGGCTCCGGCTGTGGGATGCGATCTTCGAGTCGGGCGCGGAGTACGGCATCATCCCTGCGGGACGGTCCGCCTTCAGCAGCCTCCGGCTGGAGAAGGGCTACCGCTCCTGGGGTTCGGACATGACGCGGGAGGACACCCCGGAGGACTCCGGCCTGGGCTTCGCCGTCCGCATGGAGAAGGACGGCGGGTTCCTGGGTCAGGAGGCGCTGGCCGCGCAGCCGTCCCGCGGCCGCAGGCTGGTGGCGTTCGGCATGCGGATGGACGCGGGCAGGCCCGAGGCCGGCTCGCCCGTCTTCGCGGCCGGCGCGGGCTCAGCTGCCCGGCTGGGAGCCGAGGGCGACGCCGTGGGCTGGGTGACGAGCGCGGACTTCGGCTACGTCACCGGGCAGGTCATCGGGCTGGCCTGGGTGCCGAGCGAGCTCTCCGAACCGGGCACGGAGCTCGGCATCATGCGCTTCGGCCGGGTGCACACGGCAGAGGTGCTCGCGGAGCCGGTCTACGACGCAGGCATGGCACGCATCCGCCGCTGAGGCCGGGGTGCGGCTGCCGGCGCAGCTGACACGAGAACACCCGCACACGCCGCCTCCGGGGACTCCGGAGGCGGCGTGCCTCGTCTCCCGCCCGGCATACGCAGAAGGGTGCCCGCCTCCGTGACGGAGGCGGGCACCCTTCTGCAAACGGCCTCGGCTGCACGCCCGCGGGCCGGCTCCGCGTCAGCACCCTTCCTGCGGGCGGCCTCGGTCTCAGGCGTCGATGACGAGATCCGACTGGGCGGTGGAGCAGCAGGGGAGGAACTTGCCCGCGTCGATCTCGCGTGCGCGGATCCCGCCCTGGTGGTTCATCTCGACCTCACCGGAGAGCTTGACCGACTTGCAGGAGCCGCACATGCCCTCCTTGCAGTTCATCGCGATCCGGATGCCTGCAGCGGAGGCCCTCTCGAGGACGTTCTCGCCCTCGTCGATGCGCACGTTGAGACGGCTGCGCATGAAGGACATCGTGAGTCCGCCTTCGCCCACCGTCTCGAAGCCGGACGGATCGGCCGGCGCCTGCTCCTCCGCGGAGGCGGAGTCCGTCGCGCCGGCGGCCGCGTCCTCCGCCAGCAGCCCGCTGCCGTCCACTGCGACGAGGGGGAGTGCCCCGGTGGACGGGGAGGGGTCGTCCCAGTCGAACGGCGCCTCGGCATCGCCGTCCTCCGCCGGCACGGCCTCGGGCGGGGGCGCATCCGTGCTCAGGCCCATGCCGTACACGTCGAAGGCCGCGGGCTGACCCTCCAGCAGCTCCTCGGAGGCGGCGATCTCCTCGGCCAGCTCCCCGGCCATCGCCACCTCTTCCTTGTACTCGAGCTTGGTCTCGCGGGTGCCGGAGAAGAACTCCATGTGCACCGAGGTGTCGTCCACGCCCAGCTCGCGCAGCAGCTCCTCCGCGGCATTGAGGTAGCCCTCCGGGCCGCAGGCGTAGACGTGCCTGCCGTTGGCGTCAGGGGCGATCTCCTCGATCATGGAGCTGGTCAGCCTGCCGACCATCCCCTCCCACGTGCCCTCCACGCTGCGGTCGCCCAGCGAGTAGTAGACGACGATGCGGTAGTCGACGGAGGCGAGGTACTCGAGCTCGCGGGAGAACGCGAAGGTCCCGGGCGCGGCGCCGTGGTAGAGCATGACGATGTCCGCGGAGCCCGGGAGCGTGTGGATGGTGCGGATCATGGACATGAGTGGGGTGATGCCGGAGCCTGCGGCGAGGAAGAGGTACCGTGCCCGCCTGTCCGCGTCCGGCAGGTGGAAGGCCCCCACCGGGCCGAGCATCTCCAGCACGGTGCCCGGCCGCACGTTCTCGTGCATCCACGGTGAGACCCGTCCGCCCGCCTCGCGCTTGACCGTGATGGAGAAGGTCCACGGCTGCGTGGGCGCGCTGGAGAGGGAGTAGCTGCGGTCCACCGGCTCCGCGTCCGGCCCGTCCACCGGGAAGGCGATGTTCAGATACTGCCCGGAGCGGAAGGCGAGCGGTGCCCCGTCCGTGCGGCGGAACACGAAGGTCATCATGTCGCCGACCTCCGGCACGGTCTCCACGCACTCGGCGGTGAATTCCTGGGGGTGCCAGGGTCCCAGTGCGGTGGCGGCACCGGCAGGGCCCGAGGTGGCCTGGAGGACCCGGTTCCACGGCATCTCCAGGCCGCGGATGCGCTGGGCGAAGGGCAGAGCGGAGGTCGAGATCTCCACCGTCATGCCATGTGCTCCTGCATCCGAGCCACGTACCAGCTGATGAATGCCTCCACCTGGTACTCGCTCTTCATGTACGGGCCGGATTCGTAGGCGGGGCTCGCCGCACCCCGCTGGCAGAGTTCGACGAAGTTCTTGTCCTGGAGGTTCGTCTGCTTCCAGGTGTGGGTGAGCTCGTCGAGGTCGTAGTCGACTCCCTCCACGGCGTCGTCGGCGACGAGCCAGGTGGTGCGGACCAGCGTCTGGTGCTCGTTGATGGGGAACGCGGAGAAGGTGATGACGTGGTCGGAGAGGAAGTGGAACCAGGAGTTGGGCTGCAGGTGCATGGAGCAGCGGCCCAGGCGGAAGTCGCGCAGATCGCCCAGCAGCTTCTTGGACAGACGGCGGCCCGTGGCGGAGAAGGACTCGCCCGCCCCGTCCAGGGACTCGCGGGAGATGCGGATCCCGGCGATCCGGGTGTCCAGCTCCTCGACCACCTCGTACGGCAGACCGTAGCGCCTGCACCGCTCCTCGAGGGCGTCCTGCGCATTGAGATTGCGCTGCCAGACGTCCTCGAGGTGGTTCGGGATGATCCCGTCCGTGAGGCCCCAGGTGGGGAAGAGCGAACAGGCGAGCTCCGGGTGGCCGTCGCAGTGGTAGCACTCCCGGTTGTTCTCCATGACGAGCTTCCAGTTGCCCTCCTCCACGATGTTCTGCTGGTAGGCGACCTTGGTCTTCGCCAGCTCGTGGGGTCCCAGGTAGGGCTCGAAGATCTTCGCGACCTCGTCGAAGTCCTCCGGCGGCTCGTCCGCCAGGCACACGAAGATGAGCCCGGCGACCTCGCGGGAGTGCGCGCGCTTGAGGTTGTAGCAGCCCTTGGCGAAGTCGGCCTCGCCCGGGGCCGAGGCGTGGATGAGGGTGCCCTCCGCGTTGTAGGTCCACGAGTGGTACTGACAGACGAGGTTGCCCGTCGTGCCGGAGTCCTCCGTGAGGACCCGCGCGCCGCGGTGCCGGCAGACGTTGTGCAGGACGTTGATGCCGCCGTCGTCGTTGCGGAGCACGATGAGCGAGTACGGGCCGTAGTCCACGGTCACGTAGTCGCCGGGCTCCGGCACCTCCGCCACGCTGGCGGCGAAGACCCAGTGATTCCCGAAGATCCCCTCCATGTCCGCCGTGAAGACGGCGGGGTCCGTGTAGAAGGGCGCCTCGAGGGAGAAGCCCTTCCTGCGCGTGTCGAGCAGACTGCGCAGCTCGGCGAGACGGTCCTCGGGAAGCGAGGCGGTGAGGCGTCCCCGCGTCTTGGGGGTCAGGTTCACTGCAGGTGCCATAGGTACTCTCCTGGAGCGGTGAGGGGAGGAGCGGACGGGTGCCGAGCATCCGGGATGCGGGTGGACGGGGTGGGCGCGTGGGGCCTCAGTGCCCGTGCGACCGGAGTGAGCACCGTATGCCGAGGGTGCGGTTGCTCACAGGCAAGAGTAGAGAATCCGTTCCTGCGCGAAAAGCGCGAGTCTGTGCGGGAAACCGTGCGGTGCGGACGCATGAACGGGCACGCATCCGCGGCATCGCGCGGAAGCCTCTCGCGGGCTCCCGCTCAGTGGGGTCGGCGTGCCTCCCGGGAGCCTTGACAGCGGGTTTCCACGCCGCACAGACTGCTCGGGACGGTGGGATATCCCACTGATCCACACACTGATATATCTCCAGATCGGAGGCTCAACGGTGAGCAACAAGGCGGTCAGCTACGTAGGACCCGGCAAGGTCGAGGTCATCGACACCCCGTACCCGGAGTTCGAGCTCAAGGACGGGCCAGGCGTGAACCCGGCCAACGTGGGCAGGAAGGTGGACCACGGCGTCATCCTCCGGACCATCGCGACCAACATCTGCGGTTCCGACCAGCACATGGTCCGCGGGCGCACGACCGCGCCGGCCGGGCTGGTGCTCGGGCACGAGATCACCGGTGAGGTGGTCGAGGTGGGGCGCGACGTGGAGTTCGTGAAGGTGGGCGACGTCGTCTCCGTCCCCTTCAACATCTCCTGCGGGCGCTGCCGCAACTGCAAGGAGCGGCAGACGGGGATCTGCCTCAACGTCAACCCGGACCGTCCCGGTTCCGCCTACGGCTACGTGGACATGGGCGGCTGGGTGGGCGGCCAGGCCGAGTACGTGCTCGTGCCGTACGCGGACTGGAACGTGCTGAAGTTCCCGGACCGCGAGCAGGCGATGGAGAAGATCCTTGACCTCACGATGCTCTCCGACATCTTCCCCACCGGCTTCCACGGTGCGGTGGGCGCCGGGGTGACGGTGGGCTCCACGGTCTACGTGGCGGGAGCGGGGCCCGTGGGTCTGGCCGCGGCGACTTCGGCGCAGCTGCTGGGCGCCGCCGTGGTCATCGTGGGCGACCTCAACGCGGACCGGCTGGAGCAGGCCCGCAGCTTCGGCTGCGAGACCGTGGACGTCTCGCTGGGGAACCCCGCGGACCAGATCGAGCAGATCCTCGGTGTGCCGGAGGTGGACTGCGGCATCGACGCGGTGGGCTTCGAGGCCCGCGGGCACGGCAGCGACGCCGCGACCGAGGCCCCGGCCACCGTGCTCAACTCCCTCATGGAGATCACGCGCGCCGGCGGCAGCCTCGGGATCCCCGGCCTCTATGTGACGGGCGACCCCGGTGCCGTCGACAAGGCCGCCCAGGAGGGCTCGCTGTCCATGCGGTTCGGTCTGGGCTTCGCCAAGTCCCACACCTTCGTCACGGGACAGTGCCCGGTCATGAAGTACCACCGCGGTCTCATGCAGGCGATCCTGCACGACAAGGTGAGCATCGCGGCGAACGTGAAGGCCACTCCCATCGCGCTCGACGACGCCCCGGCCGCCTACGCCGCGTTCGACGAGGGAGCGGCACGCAAGTTCGTCCTCGACCCGCACGGGATGATCGCCCGCTGACGGTCTGACCGTCCGGAAGCGCAGAAGCTCGGGTGCGCCATGCAATTGCATGGCGCACCCGAGCTTCTGCGCTTCCAGTCAGGTGAGGATGACCGTCCTCGCACCGTTGAGGAACACCCGCGAGTCGCAGTGCCACTTCACGGCGTCCGCCAGCGCCCTGCTCTCCGAGCCGCGCCCGGCCGCGACGAGGTCCTCGGGCCCGTAGGTGTGGTCGACGGGGATGACCTGCTGCGCGATGATCGGGCCCTCGTCCAGCTCGTCGTTGACGTAGTGGGCCGTGGCGCCCACCGTCTTCACACCGCGCTCGTACGCCTGGTGGTAGGGCTTGGCCCCCTTGAACGAGGGCAGGAACGAGTGGTGGATGTTGATCGCCCTGCCCGTGAGCTCGTGCGAGAGCTCGTCGGAGAGGATCTGCATGTAGCGGGCGAGCACCACCAGATCCACCTCGAAGCGGTCCACGAGGTCGAGGAGGCGCTGCTCCGCCTCCGGCTTGGTGTCCTTGGTGACGGGCACGTGGAAGAAGGGCACGCCGTGCCACTCGACGGTCTGCCGGTGGTCCGGGTGGTTGGACACCACCGCGACGATCTCCGCGTTGAGCTCGCCCATCCGCGCGCGGAACAGCAGGTCGTTGAGGCAGTGCCCGAACTTGGAGACCATGATCAGCACGCGCTGCTTCTGGTCCGCGGGGCGCAGGCCCCATTCGGCGTCCATCTCCTCCGCCAGCGCCGCGAACTCGGCGTGGACCTGCGCGAGGTCCGCCCCCGCGTCCAGCGAGAAGCGGATGCGGGAGAAGAAGCGGGAGGTGCGCGGATCGTCGAACTGCTTGAGCTCGATGATGTCCCCGCCGTGCTCCACGAGCACGCCGGTGAGCGCGTGGACGATGCCCGCGCGCTGCGGGCAGGCGAAGGTGAGGACCTGGTCGTGAGCGGGAGGCTGAGCGGTCATGAAGACCTCCTGGGGTTCTGGGGCTGGGTGTGGATGGTGATGACCGACCTGACGGGCCGGTGGGTGAGGACCCGGCCGGCCCGGGGCCGGCCGAGTCAGGCCCGCGCCGGACGGACCGCCTCAGACGGGCTGGAACTCGAGCATGCCGTCGAGCAGCCACCGGACCATGTAGTCCGCGAACGAGGACCGCGGGTAGATCCGGTAGGTCTGCTCCTCGGTCCGGTGGATGATCACGGGCACCGGACCCAGCAACGTGGAGGCGGCCTGTCCCACTGCGAACGCACGCGGGTGCAGATCGACGTGAGCGCCCTTCTCCAGCACCTCGCGGGAGCGGGGCCCGGCCAGCTCGAGGATCGTGCGGTTGCCGGAGAGGTCCATGATCTGGCCCGGCAGCCTGCCCGCACCCGGACGGTCGTCGTCGAGGACGGCGGCGAGGGCCTCGGCCTCCCCGTGCTCCTGCTCCCGGGAGGCGTCCACCGCGAGGAACTCGTCCGGGGAGATCCAGATGCAGTGCAGGCCCCGCGCCTCACCCGTGACCTGGCCGCTGCGGGTGGGCAGCGCCACGCCCAGCGCGCGCTCCACCCGTGCGCCCGAGGCCGACCCCGGAACCGCACGCACGCCCAGCTGGGGGCGGAACGGGAGCTCCCGCAGCGTGACCGCGCCCTCGACGGAGGCCGCAGCCATCTCCTCGGCACGGTCCTGGGCGGGGGAACGGCGGAGGGCGCGCACTGCCTCGGGATCGTAGTCCGCGGTGCCGGCGGCAGGATCCGCGCCCTCCGCAGCCGCACCCGTGGCGTCCGCACCCGTGGCGTCTGCCCCCGCGGCCTCGCGCGCGGCAGTCTCCGCGGCCACCTCCTCGGGGTCGCCGTCACGGCGCAGCCCCTCCGGGTCGTAGAGGACGGAGGAGACGAGCTCCGCGTCGATGAGTTCCGTGCTCCCGTCCGCGGTGATCACCGGGGACTGCACGATCTCGCCCAGGCGGTTGCGGCCGTTCTCCACGAGCGCGAGGCCGAACGGCCGGCCCAGCACGGGGGAGTGGTAGGAGGAGGTGACGTGGCCGATCATCGGCACCGGGCCGGCCTCGGGTGTGACCGGGGTGCCTGCGGCGATGAGCTGCGCGCCCTCGTCCAGGCGGGTCCGCCCGTCCGCGGTGAGGACGCCCACCAGGTGCTTGCGGTCCTCGCGCGCCGTGTTCGCTCGCGAGTACGAGCGCATGCCGATGAAGTCCTTCTTCAGCTTGGACACGGCCCACTCCATGCCCGCGTCCTGCGGGGTCACGGTGCCGTCCGTGTCCTGGCCGATGATGATGAGGCCCTTCTCCGCGCGGAGGACGTGCATGGTCTCCGTGCCGTAGGGCGTGATGTCGAACTCCGCCCCGGCCTCGGCCACGAGCTCCCAGGCGGCCAGCCCGAAGAAGTTCTCGACGTTGACCTCGTAGGCGAGCTCGCCGGAGAAGGAGACGCGGGCGATCCGCGCGGGGATGCCGTTCGACAGCACCGTCTCGCGGTACTCCATGAACCCGAAGCCCTCGTTGGAGACGTCGATCCCCGGCGCGATCCTCCGGATGACCTCACGCGACCTGGGGCCCGCCACGGCGATGGTGTTCCACTGCTCCGTGACGGAGGTGAAGCAGGCGTCGAGCTCCGGCCACTCCGTCTGGTGCCACTCCTCGAGCCAGTCGAGGACCTTCGCGGCGCCGCCGGAGGTGGTCGTCATGTAGAAGCGGTTGTCCGCGATCCGCAGCGTCACACCGTCGTCGAACAGCATGCCGTCCGGGGTGCACATGAGACCGTAGCGGCCCCTGCCCGGCTTCAGCTTCTTGAAGCCGTTGGTGTAGATGCGGTTGACGAACTCCGCCGCGTCCTCGCCGCGGATCTCGATCTTCCCCAGCGTGGAGGCGTCCTGCATGCCCACGGAGGTGCGGACGGCCAGGCACTCGCGCGCCACCGCCGCGTCCATGTCCTCGCCCGGCTGCGGGTAGTACCAGGGGCGCTTCCACTGGCCCACGTCCTCGAACTCCGCGCCGTGGGCCACGTGCCAGGGCTGGATGTTGGTCACGCGAGCGGGGTCGAAGAGCTCCCCGCGGCGGCGTCCGGCCAGCGCCGCGAAGGGCACGGGCGTGTAGGGCGGGCGGTTGGACGAGGTGCCCACGGCGCCGGGGGAGGCGTCCGGGACGCCCGCGTCGGCCAGCAGCGCGGAGATCACGCCCATCGACGCCACACTGCTCGTCTTGCCCTGGTCGTTGGCGGTGGAGATGGAGGTGTAGCGCTTGATGTGCTCCACCGAGCGCATGCCGGCGCCCGTCGCACGGAGCACGTCCGCCACCGTCTGGTCACGCTGCAGGTCCACGAAGTGGGTGCGCCAGAGTTCCGGCGAGTGCAGGGCCTCACCGGTGGCGGCGCCGCCGTCGCCGGCCGCGGGCATGAGCCAGAGCGGACGCACCGGGCCCGAGGCCGTCTCCGGTGCCGCGGGCACCACGAGCGGGGCGGTGTGCCCGGTGGCGGCCGCGGCATCGCTGCCGGCGCGTGCGCCCTCGGCCAGAGCCGCGGCGAGGGAGAAGGAGCCGTTCGCCGCGCCGGCGACGGCCTGATCACGGACGCCGGCGGCGGGCACGAAGGCGGCGAGCTCCTCGTTCCACGTGACACGGCCCTGCCGGTTCGTGTGGAGGTGGAGGACGGGGGAGTGCCCGCCGGAGACGGCCAGCGTGTCCGCCGCGACGGTCTCGACCTCTCCTGTGGGCAGGCCCTCGGGGTCGAGCGCGGAGATGCGCACGGCGGTGAGGCGGCCGGAGCCTGCCTCGTCGCCGGCAGCCGTTCCGGCCTCGGCGGCGTCCGTGCCCACCACCGCTGCGCCGAACACGCCGCGCGCACCCGTGGACTCCAGCACCTGCCGGGCCCGTGCGGACGGCTGGGGGCGGGAGTCCGCGACCACGGCCACCGCGATGCCGGAGGCGGCGAGGTCCTCGACGAGGTCGTAGGCGCTGTCATTGGTCGTGGCGACGGCGACGGACTCACCGGCGGCAGCGGCGTAGCGGTTGAGGTAGGTGCGCACGGCACCGGCGAGCATGACGCCGGGCCGGTCGTTGTCCGCGAAGACGAGCGGACGTTCGTGTGCGCCGGTGGCGAGCACCACGCGTGCGGCGCGGATGTGCCAGACCCGCTGGCGCGCCAGCCCCGGGCGCGCGGCGACGGCGGCATCGTCCGCCCGCCGTTCGACGGCGACCACGTAGTTGGAGTCGTAGGCCCCGATCGCGGTGGTGCGCGGCAGCCACGTGAACTCGGGCTGCTCCTGGGCGCGGCTGAGCGTCCGCCGGGCCCAGTCCACAGCGGGTTCGTCGTCGATGCGCTCGCCGCGGCCGGAGAGCAGCGAACCGCCCGCCTCCGGCTGCTCGTCGACGAGGAGGGTGCGGGCGCCCGTCTTCGCGGCCTCGCGCGCGGCGGCCAGACCTGCCGGGCCCGCGCCCACGACCAGGACGTCCGTGTGGACGTGGCGGTGCTCGTAGCGGGCATCGTCGCCTGCGGGATCGAGGACGCCCATGCCCTGCAGCCAGTGCGCGGTGAGGCCGTCGGCGGCCTCCACCGTGGTGGCGGCGAGCATGGACTCCGAGGGCGCTCCGGGGACCGCGCCGTCCACCCGGAGGAGGGCGTTGGGCTCCTCCACGCCGGCGGCGAGGATGCCGCGGGGACGGGCGAGGTAGAGGGAGGGGCCGCAGCCCAGGCGGCCCGCGGCGACCGCTGCGCTGGCGACGGTGTCACCGGCGAAGGCGGGGAGGGTGCTGCCGTCGAGGGTGAGGGTCAGCGGCCGGTTCCGGTCGATGCTGTGCCCCGGAGCGCTCTCCGCTCCCAGTCGTGTGAGGGTCATGCGCGGTCACTCCCGAGGTGTGCGGAGGTCTGAGGGGTGGGGCTGGAGGGGGCGTCCGCCGAGGTGGGGGTGCCGGAGGAGCCTGCCGGCACCTCGGGCGCGGTCCCGGCCTCGGAGGCACGCGCCGCGGCGAGGGAGGCGAGATCCGGTGAGGGCTCGCCCATGTGATAGACCGCGAGGAACTCGTAGGTGGCGGTGTCGCGGACGGCGTTGAACCACTTGCGGCAGCCCACGGAGTGCTGCCAGCGCTCCGCGTACAGGCCCTTGGGGTTCTCGCGGTAGAAGAGGTACTCCGCCCATTCGCGGTCGCTGAGCGCGGCGGGGTCCTCGGGGTAGGCCACGTGCGCCTGCCCGCCGTAGTGGAACTCGACCTCGTCGCGCGGCCCGCAGTGGGGGCAGTCGATGAGAAGCATGATCTGTGCCTTTCTGGGATCTGCGTGCTGCCGGGCGCGTCAGTGGGCGACGGCTGCGGCGCCGTGCTCGTCGATGAGGTGTCCCGTCTCGAACCGGTCGAGGACGAAGGGCGCGTTGAGCGGATGCGGGGAGCCGGTGGCGATGGTGTGGGCGAAGGTGAAGCCCGCGCCCGGTGTGCCCTTGAAGCCGCCCGTGCCCCAGCCGCAGTTGACGTAGAGCTCGTCGATGGGAGTGGGGGAGACGATGGGCGAGGCGTCGAAGGTCGTGTCGACGATGCCTCCCCAGGTGCGCAGGAGGTGGGCCCGGGAGAAGATGGGGAACAGCTCCACGGCCGCGGCCATCTGCTCCTCGATGACGTGGAAGCCGCCGCGCTGGCCGTATCCGTTGTAGGAGTCCACGCCGGCGCCCATGACGAGTTCGCCCTTGTGCGCCTGGGAGACGTAGACGTGCACGTGGTTGGACATGACGACGGTGGGGTGGACCGGCTCGAACAGCTCGGAGACGAGCGCCTGCAGCGGGTGCGACTGGATGGGCAGCCTGAAGCCGGCCAGCTCTGCGAGCACGGAGGAGTGCCCGGCGGCGGCGAGGCCCACCTTGCCGGCGCTGATCCGGCCGCGGCTGGTCTCCACGCCCACCACGCGGTTGCCGTCCTTGACGAAGCCGGTGACCTCGCAGTTCTGGATGATGTCCACGCCCATCTCGTCGCACTTGCGCGCAAAGGCCCAGGCCACGTGGTCGTGCTTGGCGATCCCGGCCCGCGGCTGGTAGGTGGCGCCCATGACGGGGTAGCGGATGCCGTCGGAGATGTTGATGATGGGGCACACCTCCTTCACCTGCCGGGGGTCGAGGTACTCCGCGTCCACGCCGTTGAGGACGTTGGCGTTCACCCGGCGGCGGGACTCGCGGACGTCCTGCAGCGTGTGCGCCACGTTCAGCACGCCGCGCTGGGAGAAGAGGAAGTCGTACTCGAGCTCCTCCGGCAGCCCCTCCCACAGCCTGAGTGACTTCTCGTACATCCCCGCCGACTCGTCCCACAGGTAGTTCGAGCGGATGATCGTGGTGTTGCGGGCCATGTTGCCGCCGGCCAGCCAGCCGCGCTCGAGGATCGCGACATTGGTGATGCCGTGCTCCTTGGCGAGGTAGTAGGCGGTGGCGAGGCCGTGCCCTCCACCGCCCACGATGACGACGTCGTAGCTGGGCCTGGGGTCGGGGTTCCGCCACAGGAACGCCGGGTGTTCGGGCAGGAGATCGGCCACGGATGCGCTCCTTCGCGCTGGTCGGATGGTGGAAGGCAACTGATATATCAGAAGTGCATCTATAGTAGATCCGTCGGATCCGACGATGCAAGAGAGATGACGCAAGAGAGCGGAGCAGATGTGAGCCGGCTGGATGCCATCGAGGCGGAGTCCCTGGCGGACCGTGCGTACAGGATCATCCGCGACCGGCTCATCATGCTGGACATCGCTCCCGGCGAGCCCATCTCCGAGGCGGCGCTCACGGACGAGGTGGGTGTGGGCCGGACCCCGCTGCGTGAGGCGCTCAAGCGCCTCGAGGCGGATCATCTGGTGGTCTCCTACCCCCGGCGCGGCACCTTCGCGGCCAGCGTGGACCTCACGGACCTCGCGGAGATCACCGATATCCGCGAGGCGCTGTTCCCGCTGGCGGCTCGTTCCGCGGCCGCGAGCGGCGGAGGTGCGGTCGCCGAGGCACTGGCGGAGTCGATCGCGGAGGTGCGGTCGCTGAGCGGTCAGGAGAGCCGCCGTGCGCTCATGGAGCTCGATGCCCGCATCCACCGGCAGATCACCTCTGCGGCGGGCAGCCCGCACCTCGAGGAGATCCTCGTGCGGCTCGACGGACTCATCACCCGCCTCTGGTGCCTCATGATGGAACGCCTCCCCGTCATGCGCGACCACATCGAGGAGCACCTCCCGCTCATGCAGGCGATCCTCGACGGGGACGAGGGGGAGGCGGAGCGCCTCGCCCGTGAGCACGTGCGCCACTTCGACGCCGAGGTCCGCGCCGTTCTCTGAGCCCGCGGGGCGCGTGACTCCGTGAGCCCGCAGCTCTGCACCCCGCACCCCAATCCGGCAAGTTACGTCTGCGTAGCGGCCGCCCTACACGGCCGCTACGCAGACGTAACCTACGGAGGAGGGGCCTTGCGCCCGGGTTGCGTGGCGTCGGAGCCGGGTTGCGGACCTGTGGTGCCTCACGCAGCACCTCGCGCAGCGGCGGCGTGCGTGTGCCGTGCCTCAGCCGCCCTGCGGGGCGGTGAGGGACTGGATCTCCCGAGCTGCGGCACCCAGCGCGTCGAGCGCCTCCGCGAAGATCTGGTGGGAGCGCGAGCCGCGGCGCAGCACCGCGAGGATCCGGCGGGTGGGTGCCGTGTCCCCCTTCAGCGGTATCCGGACCGCGCCGGAGTCGCTGCCCAGCCGCATGAGCCGGGGGATGAAGGCCACGCCCAGTCCGTTGCTCACCAGCGATTCCTGCGAGCCCCAGTCCGAGACCTGGTGCACCACCTTGGGCGTGGCTCCGACCGAGGTGAAGGCCGTGACGAAGAGCGCGCGGTAGGGCGTGCCCGGACGGTCGGTGATCCACGGCTCCCCGGCGAGCTCCTCCAGGCTCACCGCGCTCCTCTCCGCGAGCGGGTGGGCCGCGGGCACGAGCACGTCGAGGGGGTCGTCCAGCAGGGGGACCTGCTCGATCATGCTGTCCGTGGCCTCGGGCCGGGCCTGCATGCTCACGATCACGGCGAGGTCGAGGCGCTCCGCGATGAGCAGGTCCACGCATCGCTCCGGGTCGGCCTCGATGATGTGCACGTCGAGGGACGGGTGGTCGCGGCGCAGGCGGGCGGCGACGGGGGAGAGGAGCGAGGCCGTGGCCGTGGAGAAGCCGCCGAGCCGGATGAGCGCGGGCGCGACCTCGCGGTCGGCCGCGCGGACCTGGCCGTGGACCTCCTCCCAGAGGGCGATGAGGTCGTCCGCCCGCTCCACGAGGGCGGCGCCGGCCGCGGTGAGCCGCAGTCCGCGTCCATCCTTGACGACGAGCTTCACGCCCAGCGCACGCTGGTACTCCCGCAGCTGTGCGGACACCGCGGAGGGCGAGTAGCCCAGCGCGGCGGCAGCGGCGGTGACGGTGCCGCACACGGCGAACGTGCGCAGAACGACGAGACGGTGGTCCAGCATGATTGATGCCTCTCAGTCCGCAGAGGGCCAGGGGTTGGGCGTGCAGCCGTGCAGACCCTTGGTCTGCTGCTGCATGAGGGGTGCGGGCTCGCCGGGTCCCGGGCAGCTCTCGTGCCCGTGACCCAGTGCGTGGCCCACCTCGTGATTGACAAGGTACTGCCTGTAGACGGTCAGCGAGTCGAACTCCGCCGTGGCGGACAGCCAGCGACGTGCGTTGAGCACCACGTCGTCGCCGCTGCGGCAGGAGAGCTCGCCGTGCGTGCTCAGGGGGCTGCAGAGGCGGTCGGTGGTGTCCGGGCTCGCTACGGAGATGATCGCATCCGCGCCCGAGGCCGCGCCCACCAGGGCGAACGACACGCCGTCACGGTCCTGCCAGCCCCGCTCGTCCCGCAGCGTCGCCATGGTGAAGTCCGCGGTCTCCTCCAGTGGGACGGGCAGGCCGTCCTCCACGCGGACGGCCACGGCGAAGCGTCGTCCCTCGCCGGTGGGGCCGGAGTCGCGTGCGGGATCGGCGAAGGTCCAGGTTCCGCTGCCCGCCGCGGGCACATCCGTGGGCAGGGGCGAGGGGTCGGCGAGTGAGGGCGCGGCGAAATCCTCCCCTGCAGGGGCCGCCTCGGCGGAGTCCTCGCGGAGGCCTCCCACCTCCTCCGCGGCCAGCGGCGAGACGGTCCCGGAGTCCTCCTCCGGTGGCCGCGCACCCGCCGGAGCACAGCCCGTTACCACCAGTGCCGCGGCGACGGCGCTGGTGAGGGCGAAGGGGTGTGCGTGGGGCATGGGGCAAGGATCGCAGATGCGCCTGTGGTGTGCTGCGTCACATCAGGGCTAGTATCGAAGCATGGGCCAACCGCATCACACGGCTGATCGCACAGGTGCGCTGCAGTTCATCGCGGAGCAGCAGCGTCACCCGGCCACAGCCTGCGCATATCTGGGAACGGACGCCGCCAGCGTCGAGGCCGATCTCCTCGATCTCGACCAGCCGTGGGCGCAGACGCTGCGGGTGACGACGGGCGCGCAGGGGGAGATCACGGGTGCGGCCGTCATCGAATGGGATGAGGAGGTGGGCCGCTCGTGGGTCCACGGGCCCTGGCTGAGCGACGAGGTCACCTGTGAGGAGGCGCATGCCCTGCTGGGCTCGGTGATCGCGCAGTCCCCGGTCACGGCGCATGAGATGTACGCCTCCACACGGAATCAGCGGATCGCGCGCCTGGCGGAGGCGGCCGGCTGGAAGGCGGGGCCCGCCCACTTCGAGTACGTGCTCGCCGGCCCGGTGGAGGCTCCTGCGCAGGATCCCTCCCTGGTGCTGCGGCTGCCGCACGACGAGGACGAACCGCACATCGCCAGGCTCCATGAGGCGGAGTTCCCCCACGCCTACGCCACCGCCCGGCAGCTGCTGGATCCCGGTCAGCCGTACGCGGTGCTGGTCGCGCAGATGGACGGACGTGCGGCCGGCTACATCGCGGCACAGTCCGAAGGCGATGCGCTCTACATCGATTTCCTCGCCGTGGATCCGGAGGCGCGCAGGCAGGGCGTGGGCGCTTCGCTGCTCGCAGGCATGGTGGGCCTGCTGGGCGGGGACCGTATGCGGCTGACGGTGAGCGAGGAGCAGGCCGCGGCGCGGGCCATGTACACGGCCCTGGGCTTCCGCGAAGGCGCGTCCAGCCGCGCGTTCCACTCGGCCTGAGGTTGCGCCCGCCAGGCGGGTCTGCGGTGTCCTCCTCTGCCTGCCCCATCTCTCCTCCGGGGTCGCGGCCGTCTGGCTCACGGCGGTCGTGTTCCCGCGCCGCGTGGCCCGCTGACGACAAGGTTCATATCGGTTTGGGAACGGAGCGCCGAAAGCGGGGTCCGCGCGCCCGAGGCTGCTGTACGATCCTCGCGAGTGTGCATTTCCGGCCCTCTTCCGCAGGGCATGTCCACTCGTCTCATCCACCGCATCCCGTGTGCCTTTCCCAATGAGGGGAATCCATGTCCCAGAACACCACCTCAGCCCGTCCTGCCCGTTCCAAGAAGATCCGCGCGCTGCTCGCCGGGGGTCTCGTGCTCGGCGTGGGAGCCGCCATCACCCTGGCCAACTGGAACGATTCCGAGTTCGCCCTCGGCGAGTTCGACTCGGGCTCCTTCAACCTGGAGGGGAGCACCGACGGCAGCGCCTACGGAGAGCACCCCTCCACCGCCGCCGCGCCGCTGAGCTTCAGCGTGGACGCGGCGAACCTCTCTCCCGGTGATGTGGTCTCCGCGCCGTTCGCCGTCCGTCTCGATGCGGACACCACCTACGACGCCGCTCTGCGGGTGCGGGCGGCCGGGACCCAGGGCTCTGTCTCCGGTCTCACCTATCGGCTGACCGTCCAGAGCGCCTTCGGGTGTGACGCGGCCCAGGCGGGCACGGTGCTGGTGGCCCCCGGAACCGCCCTGGGTTCGGGAGCCAGCGATGCGCCGCTCACCCTCGCGGCGGGGAGCGGTGGTGCCGCCGGCGCTCCCGTGAACGTGTGCTTCACCGTGACGGCCGGCTCCTCGCTGGAGCAGGGCCAGTCGGGGACCGCGACCTGGGAGTTCGCGGCCGAATCGGACAGCTGACACGGCTGTGGGCACCGGCAGGCATGCGGCGCGCCGCACGGGCGGCGTCGTCGGGTCCGCACTCGACCTGATGCGTGCGGCCGCTTCCGGGCGCAGGCCGTCCGGCGGCACGTCCTCCAGCGGTACGGCCTCCGGCCGCACGGAGCCCGGACGCACCGCTTCCGGACGTGCGGGCTCGGGCCCTGTGCGCGGCTCGGCAGCCGCCCGGCGGCGTCTGTTCCTGCGCGTCCGCGCGCTCCTCGCCGGCGGCCTCGTGCTGGGCGCCGGTGCGACGAGCACGCTGGCCGCCTGGACGGACGAGGCGGTGGTGAAGGGTGAGTTCGCGGCCTCGACCTTCTCCGTGCAGGCCAACGCCTCGAAGCCGTACTCCGTCTCCGGCCCGTGGACCTCCGCGGATTCCGACGTCGCGGTGCTCCGCTTCGACGCGAGCGGCCTCGCCCCCGGCTCCGTGCGGTATGCGCCGCTGGCTCTGCGCACCGGCGCTGGGTCGCTGGGAGGGAGCGCCGTCCTCGGGCCGGCGCAGGTCACCTCCTCGGGGGCCGGAGAGGCGGATCTCGGCGCCGCACTGCGGTATCGGGTCGTCGTCGCGGACACCTGTGCGGAGACAGCCTTCTCCTCCGGCGCCCGCTACCTCGTGGGGGCTGCTGGAGCCTCCGGGGCCGTGCGGCTGACCACGGGCCAGGACGAGGCGACACCCTTGGCCCTCCCCGCCGCGGCGGCGAGCGCACCGGGCACTCCCGTCCGGATGTGCTTCGAGCTGACCCTGCCCGCCGGTGCGCCGAATGCGCTGCAGGGCGGGACCGCCACCGCGAACTGGCGGATCACCGCGATCTCGGAGACGCCATGAATCGCGCAGTGCATTCGGCACCTGCCACCCGTCCCCGCCGCGCGCCCCGGCGGCGGGCGCTCTCCCTGCTGCTGGGAGGCGTGCTCAACGCGGTGGCGGTGGGCGGGGCGATCTGCATCCTGCTGGTGATCCTGGCCGTGGCGATGCATATCAGCCTCATCCTGTTCCGCACGGGTTCGATGGATCCCACGATCCCCCAGGGATCGCTCGCCGTGGTGAAGGAGATCCCCGCCTCCGAGGTCTCCGTGGGTGACATCGTGACCGTGGACCGGGAGGGCCGACTGCCGGTCACCCACCGCGTCATCGGCCTCGAGGACACGGACGGCGGTGCCACGCGCCTCACCCTGCAGGGCGATGCGAACCCGGTCCCGGATCCGGCCCCCTACGACGTCACCACCGTGCGCACCGTGCTCTTCGCAGTGCCGGGGCTCGCCGCGCCGGTGGCGGCACTCGGCTCCCCGTACGTACTGGGCTCCGTCACCCTGGCGGTGAGCGCCCTGGTGGTCTGGGCGCTGTGGCCCCGCCGGCGCGACGACGGGGGCGCTGGTGCTGGTGTTGAGGCAGGGACGGGGACAGGGACCAAGCCAGACGCGCGAGAGGCCGAGGTTCCTGCTCCACGCTCGGAGGCAACGTGAGCCGGAGGCTGATCCGGGGTCGGAGCGGGATTCGACGCCGGTCCCGGAACCGGATGGAGCCTCGGGGTGGAGGGTGGAGCCGGGGCTCGGCGACGAGACCGGGTCCGGACCCGAGGCGGGGAGCGCGCCTGCGCGCACTGCTGGCGGGCCTCCTGGTGCCCGTACTGCTGTGCGCCGGTCTCGCGCTGCCGCGTCTGGCGGAGGCGACCGAGGCCGGCTGGACGAGGACTGCCGCGGTCCAGGCGGAGGCGAGTGCGCTGACGGTGCCCGCTCCGGCGCTCACCCGCGCGTGCGAGTTCCGGCCCGGACTCCTGGGCCTCGGTGCGAGGGTGCTGATCCACTGGCGACTGCCCGCCGGGTACGCGCTCTCCGATGCGGAGGTGGTGGCCTCGACGAGCGGGCTGGGGTCCGTGCTCGCGCCCCTCACCGGGTTCAGCCTCTCCGGGAGCACCGCCCAGAACTCCGACGGCACCCTGACGACCACGGTTCCCACGAATCTGCTGGGCGGATTGCTCGGACTGGGCAGCGAGCTCGAGATCGCGGTCAGGGTGAAGGGGCCGGGAGGCTGGACCTCGCAGCGTGCGTCGGTGGCGACGAATGCGGGCCTGCTCGCAGGGATCGGCGGCAGCTGCCGCAATCTCTCCTGAGCTGCCTCTTCCCGGAAGCCCTCCGGATCCGAACTAGCGGCGCAGGCGGTAGGACGCCTCGGAGGTCAGCTGCCGCAGGCGGGCTGCGAGCTGGGTGTTCTCCTCGGAGAGCGCGGCGTTCTCCGCCGTGAGCTCGGAGATCCTGTCGGTCTGCTCCTGCTGATGCGACTCCTGCCGGTCCTGCGCCTGCCGGCCAGCGTCCTGCTCTGCGGAGACCCGCGCCTCCGCCTGTGAGAGGCGCTCCTGCAGCTCGTCGTTCCGCGCGCGGAGCTCCGCGGCCTCGGCGCGCAGCTCCTCCGCCACGCCTGCGGCCGCGGCGTTCTCCGTGCGAAGGACTTCGTTCGAGACGGAGAGCTCGGTGAGCATGGCGTTGAGCTCCATGACCTTCGTCTTCAGCTCAACCACCCGGTCGTCCAGCCCCCGCGTGTCACCGGCGACCGGGGCGTCGAGGCCGTCGGCAGCCGGTGCCTCGGTCCGCGGTGCGTTCGCCTCCTCCGGGTGAGCGGGAGCGCCGGCGACCTCCTCCGCGACCTCGGCCTCGGCGGCGGCCTCCGCTTCCGCGACGGCCTCCGCGATGGAGGGCGCGACCGGCTCCTCCACCGGCGCTCCGGCCTCGCGCGCGGCCTCCGCCGTGAGGAAACCGGCGGCGACCAGATCGCCCACCGGTATCTGCCACGCGCCGCCCGGGCCCTTGGCGGCGTGCGGGAAGTCTCCGCGGTCCAGGCTGCGCCTGATCGCGGGACGGGGCGTCTCGCATCTCCGCGCGGCTTCCGTCAGTGTCCAGGTGGTCTCCGCCATTGGCATGTCTTCCTCGGTGGTCCGGCTGATGCCCTCCCCATCCTAGGGTTCCCGGCCTGGGAGACGCCGGGGCGTCCGCCCGAGCCTGCCCGCCGCCCTGCCCGCGTCACCGTCCGCCGCACGGCCTGCCACACCGCCCGGCCCCGCCGCCGGAGCCATCGCCCGTCCGCCACCCTCCCCGCAATCGGTGACGCAACTCACGGAAGAAGTGCGCCTCCGCTGTGGAATAACCCTCGCATCCTGAGAGTTGAGTCAGGTGTACGCAAGATTGGTGAGGCTCCGGTTGACACACCGGGAGCCCCGCACAAGACTTGCACCGGACATTGAGCCGACGAGGCTCAGGCAGAGACGAACAGGAGAGTGACAAGCATGGCTCGTGCAGTCGGCATCGACCTCGGCACCACCAACTCGGTCGTGGCAGTCCTGGAGGGCGGCGACCCCAAGGTCATCGCGAACGCGGAGGGTGCTCGCACCACCCCGTCCGTGGTCGCGGTGAACAAGAACGGCGACTCCCTCGTGGGTGACATCGCCAAGCGTCAGGCCGTCACGAACGTGAAGAACACGGTCGCCTCGGTCAAGCGCCACATGGGCACGGACTGGAAGACGGAGCTGGGCGGCAAGACCCTCTCCGCTCCGGAGATCTCCGCCCGCATCCTGCAGAAGCTCAAGCACGACGCGGAGGAGTACCTGAACGAGGAGGTCACGGACGCCGTCATCACCGTCCCGGCCTACTTCAACGACGCGGAGCGCCAGGCCACCAAGGATGCCGGTGAGATCGCGGGCCTCAACGTCCTGCGCATCATCAACGAGCCCACGGCCGCGGCGCTGGCCTACGGCCTGGAACGCGGCAAGGAGGATGAGCTCATCCTGGTCTTCGACCTCGGCGGCGGCACGTTCGACGTGTCCCTGCTGGAGGTCGGCAAGGACGAGGACGACTTCTCCACCATCCAGGTCCGCGCCACCAGCGGCGACAACAAGCTGGGTGGCGACGACTGGGATCAGCGCATCGTCGACTACCTCATCAAGCAGGTGAAGGACAAGGACGGCGTGGACCTCTCCAAGGACGCCACGGCGCTGCAGCGTCTCAAGGACGCGGCCGAGCAGGCGAAGAAGGAGCTCTCCTCCGCCTCCAGCACCAACATCTCGCTGCAGTACCTCTCCATGAGCCAGGACGGGCCCATCCACCTGGACGAGTCGCTCACCCGCGCCAAGTTCGAGGATCTCACCAAGGACCTCCTCGAGCGGACCAAGAAGCCCTTCGAGGCCGTCATCCGCGACGCCGGCGTGAAGCTCTCGGACATCGACCACGTCGTGCTGGTGGGCGGTTCCACCCGTATGCCGGCCGTCTCGGAGATCGTCACCAAGCTCACCGGCGGCAAGGAGCCCAACAAGGGCGTCAACCCGGATGAGGTCGTGGCGATCGGTGCCGCCGTCCAGGCCGGCGTGCTGAAGGGCGAGCGCAAGGACGTCCTCCTCAT
Source organism: Brevibacterium salitolerans (assembly GCF_039531405.1). Lineage (NCBI taxonomy): Bacteria > Bacillati > Actinomycetota > Actinomycetes > Micrococcales > Brevibacteriaceae > Brevibacterium > Brevibacterium salitolerans. Next base: position 58,271 of record NZ_BAAAPZ010000003.1, read on the forward strand.
CGACGTGACCCCGCTGTCGCTGGGTCTGGAGACCAAGGGCGGCGTGATGACCAAGCTCATCGAGCGCAACACCCCGATCCCCACCAAGCGCAGCGAGACCTTCACGACGGCGGAGGACAACCAGCCCTCCGTGTCCATCCAGGTCTTCCAGGGCGAGCGCGAGTTCACCCGCGACAACAAGGCGCTGGGCACCTTCGAGCTCACGGGCATCGCCCCGGCTCCCCGCGGCGTCCCGCAGATCGAGGTCTCCTTCGACATCGACGCGAACGGCATCGTGCACGTGTCCGCCACGGACAAGGGCACCGGCAAGGAGCAGTCGATGACCATCACGGGCGGTTCCGCACTGCCCAAGGAGGACATCGAGCGCATGGTCCGCGAGGCCGAGGAGCACGCCGAGGAGGACAAGAAGCGGCGCGAGGCGCAGGACGTCCGCAACAACGCGGAGACCCTGGCCTACTCCACGGAGAAGCTCCTCAACGAGAACGAGGACAAGCTCCCGGAGGACGTGAAGTCGGAGATCACGGCTGACGTCGAGAAGGTCAAGGAGGCGCTGAAGGGCGAGGACGACGACGCCGTGAAGTCCGCCTACGATGCGCTGGTCGCCAACCAGCAGAAGATCGGCGAGGCCATCTACGCACAGGGCGGCGACGCCGGTGCCGAGGGTGCCCCGGCTGACGATTCCGCGTCCGCCGAGGACGAGGTCATCGACGCCGAGGTCGTGGACGAGGACGAGGAGAAGAAGTGAGCGAGAACGAGGGAACCCAGGACGGCGGCCCGGGCTTCTCGTTCAGCGACAAGCGTCGGATCGACCCGGAGACGGGCGAGGTCCGGCCGCAGGAGGGCGCAGCGCAGGACGCGGACGAGGCACCCGCCGCATCGGAGGCAGCCGCCTCCGGCGCGGAGGGCGCTCAGCCGGAGCAGAGCCCGGCCGGTGCCGACGCCTCCGACCTGGGCGTCGAGATCCCGGACGACGCCTCGGAGCTGGACGGTGAGCCCGCTGCCGGCACCGGCGAGGAGCTGACCGGCGACGCCAAGCGCGCCGCGGAGGCGCTCGAGGATCTGCAGCGCCTCAACGCGGAGTACGCCGCGTACCGCATGCGTGCGGGCCGCGACCAGGAGCGCGCCCGGGAGGCGGGAGTCGTCTCCGTCGCGGAAGCGCTCATCCCGGTCCTCGACGAGGTGCGGCTGGCGCGGGAGAACGGCGACGTCACCGGACCCTTCGAGGTCCACGTGACCAAGCTGTTCGAGGCGCTGGAGAAGCTGGGCGTCGAACAGTTCGGTGAGGTGGGGGAGGAGTTCGATCCTGCCCACCACGAGGCGCTCATGCAGCAGCCCAGCGAGGAGGTGGACGGACCCACCGTATTCATGGTGATGCAGCCCGGCTACCGGCTGGGTGAGCGAGTGATCCGGGCCGCCCGCGTGGGCGTCCAGCAGCCGGCTGACTGAAGGATTCGGCCACTGACCCGGGCCGGTGCACACCGGCCCGGGTCGTCCATACCGGAGGCGGGTGAGCGGAAGCTCGGCCGCTGCGGGACGGCACACCCGCCGCCCCACGGTGACAAGCATTGACGAAAGGAGGTGCCAGATGAATCAGGGACCTCAGAACGACTGGTTCGAGAAGGACTTCTACAAGGTTCTCGGCGTCTCCTCGGATGCGTCGGACGCGGACATCAAGAAGGCGTACCGGAAGCTCGCCCGCAAGTACCACCCTGACCAGAACCCCGGCGACGAGAAGGCCGAGGCGAAGTTCAAGGAGGTGGGCCAGGCCCACCAGGTGCTCGCGGACCCGGAATCCCGCGAGCAGTACGACCAGGTGCGTCAGATGGGCCGCGGCGCCCGGTTCACCGCAGGCAGCGGGGGCCAGGGCGGCGGAGGATTCGAGGACATCTTCTCCGGCCTCTTCAACCAGGGCGGTGCGCGGGGCACGCGCTACCGCACCACCGGTGCGGGCGGCGACGTCCCGCCGGACCTGGCGGACCTGCTGGGCGGATTCGGCTCCGGCGGCGGGTTCGGAGGCGGATTCGGGGGTTCGCCCTACGGCGGGCACACGCAGGCGCCGATGAAGGGCGGCGACTACAAGGCGTCGACCACACTGAGCTTCACCGAGGCCGCGCAGGGCGCGTCCGTGAAGCTGAACATGCCGGGCGGCAAGCCGCTCACGGTGCGCACCCCGGTGGGCGTGAAGGACGAGCAGAAGGTCCGCATCAAGGGGAAGGGCAAGCCCGGGCCCGGCGGCGGCGAGCCGGGCGACCTCATCCTCACCGTCAAGGTCGAGCCGCACCCGGTCTTCACCCGGGACGGGGACAACCTGCGCATCGAGCTCCCGGTGAGCTTCGACGAAGCCGTGCTGGGCGCGGAGGTGGACGTTCCCACCCTGGGCGGGGCGCCGGTGCGGGTGAAGATCCCCGCGGGCACGCCGTCCGGCCGTGTGCTGCGCGTGCGGGGCAAGGGCATCGAGGGGAAGAAGACCCGCGGTGACCTGCTGGTCACGGTGGAGATCTCCGTGCCCAAGGACCTCTCCGAGGACGCCCTGTCCGCCGTGAGGGCCTACCGTGAGGCCACCGCGGAGTTCGATCCGCGGGCCGGACTGACGGAGCGAGCGAGAAGGGCGTGATCGGTCATGCGCATCTCTTCGAACGCAGCCGTGTACGTCATCTCCGTGGCAGCGGAGCTGGCGGGGATGCATCCGCAGACCCTGCGGCAGTACGACCGGCTGGGACTGGTCACACCGGAGCGCACGGCCGGCCGCGGCAGGCGGTACTCCGCTGAGGACATCGCCAAGCTCCAGCAGGTGCAGCGGCTGAGCCAGGACGAGGGGATCAACCTCGCGGGCATCCGGCGCATCCTCGAGCTGCAGGACGAGCTCGAGGAGACCCGGGCGGAGGTCCGGCGGCTGCGGGAGCGGGCGGACTCCTCTGCGGAGGCCGGCGCTGCGAGCGGCCGGGTGTTCGCCGCCGGGCGGGGAGGAGACGTGTTCTCGATCCTCCGCGGCGAGCGGCCGCGCCGGCGCCGGACGGGTTCGGACCTCGTCATCTACCGGGGCCCGCGCCGCTGACGAGTCCGCCGGTGGGCCGGCGCAGCAGCCTCACGCAGAAGCGGCGGCGTACGGAATGCATATGGCATTCCGTACGCCGCCGCTTTCGCAGGCCCACGGGTTCAGAGCCAGGCGGGCGGTGTGGGGAGGTCGCGGGGAGTGCCGGCGCCGCCCACGCCCTTGTCCGTGCGTTCGGCGGTAGAGCGGGGCCAGCCGCGGCCCATGAGGTAGGAGAGCACCTCGGCAGCCTCACCGCTCACCTCCACCGGTGCCTCGGACGCCTCCGGGGAGGCGGCGTCTGCCGGGGAACCCCCGTCTGAGGAGTTGGCAGCAGGGGAGCCCGCGCCCGAGGCCCCGGCCGGGTTCTCCTCGCCGGTGCGGATCACGAGGTCGCCGTCCCGGTCCGTGAGCGTGAGGACGTAGTGCGTGCGCAGGCCCTTCTTCTCCCAGATGGGTGCGATGTCGCCCAGCAGGCGGTCCACGACAGCGGCCGGGAAGTCCAGCGTCGTCGCACCGATTCCCAGGTCGAGCGCATGGACGAACACCTCACGCGCCCGCAGCCAGGGGATCTCGGCGGCGCGGATGTCGTCCCCGCGCCCGGAGACGACGGTCGCGGACCAGGCCGCGTCGTCCATGCGCGCGAAGTCCCCCTCGAGCTCGGCCACGACCTCGTGCGCGATGGCGATGGCGTCCTCGCCGCTCGTGTGCGCCGCGGACTCCTCGATCTGCGCGTCCCGCTCCGCCCGGGACGGGTACATGGGGTTCTCTGTCCCGGTCCGCGCCCACTCGAGCAGGCGCATGAAGCCCTCCGCGTTGTGGACGACGTGCATCGCCACGTGGACCCGCGACCAGCCGGGCAGGATCGAGGGCTGGGCCATGCCCGCGGGGGAGATCTGGTCGAGCGTCTTGAGGTAGAAGCGCTCTCCCAGGGTGCAGAGGTCGAGGTCTGCGCGGAGCTTCTCCGCGTCGAACGGCGGCGGGGCGTCGAGTGTCATGGTCCCACTCTATGCATTCGGGAAGCGGGAGGGCACCGCCTGCGGACGGTCAGACCAGCCCCACCCACTTCCAGTACGTGGCGGAGAACAGCAGCACCAGCAGGTAGCCGAGCACCGTGAGCGGGATGCCGGTCTTGAGGAACTGCTTGGCGGTGAAGGCCCCGGTCCCGTAGGCGAGCATGTTCTGCGGGGCGGAGATGGGCAGCAGGAAGCCGAAGCTGATGACGAACTGCTGGATGACGACGAATCCGAACCCGCCGTCGGCGGCGCCGGGCAGCGTCGCCGCGAAGGCGATGAACACCGGGATGAGCGCCGAGGCCAGGGCGGTCGCGGAGGCGAACCCCAGGTGGATGAGGATCGTGAAGACGGACATGAGCGCGATCGTCGCCAGGAGCGGCATGCTGCTCAGCCCCAGGGAGCCGAAGACGAGGTTGGACAGCCACGCGGCGGCGCCGGTGCTGAGCAGCAGCGAGCCCAGCGAGATGCCGACCGCGAAGACGATGAGCGTCCCCCAGTTCACCAGGGACTCCACGGTCTTCCAGGAGAAGACTCCCACGCGGGGGAGGAGCATGAAGCCGATCGCGACGAGGGTGATGGTCGAGGAGTCGACGGGGTGGAGGACGCCTTCGGTGGCCCAGGCCAGCAGGAGGACGACTGCCACGGCGATGAGCCGCTTCTCCTTGGCGGTGACCGGCCCCAGTTCCGCGAGCTGGGCGGTGACCGCGGCACGGCCGCCCTCGATCCGCTCCGTCTCCGGCCTGATCGCCCAGCGCATGATGAAGAAGAGCGCGACGGACATGACGACGGACCACGGCGCGGCCCACAGGAACCACTGGCCCCAGGGGATGTCGATGCCCATCTCGGATTCGATGAAGCCCACGGCGACGAGGTTCTGCGCGGCGGCCGTCTTGATGCCCACGTTCCAGATGGAGACCGCCTGTGCCGCGGTGATGATGAGGAGCGCGCCCAGCCGCGAGTTCACGGACAGGCCGAAGGCGGCGACCATGCCCAGCAGGATGGGCACCACGGCTCCGGCCCGTGCGGTGGCGGACGGGACGAAGAAGGCGAGGATGATCGAGATGACGATCGCGCCGATCACGATGTTCGACGTCTTCTCCCCGGCGAAGCGCAGCACCAGGAGCGCGAGACGCTTGTGCAGACCGGTGGCCTGCATCGCCGCCGCGAGGGCGAGGGCCGCGGCGACGAGGGCGACGGCGCTGGAGGAGAACCCTCCCAGAGCCTGGCCGAGAGCCGCCGAGGTGCCCATGGGCTCCGTGGGATCCTCGATGCCCGGGCCGAACCCCAGGAACAGCGCGGTGAGGCCGATGATCATCACGGCGCTCACGGAGTAGGACACGGCCTCCGTGATCCACATGACGACGGCGAAGGCGAGGATCGCCAGAGCGGTGCGGCCGGGAGCGGTGAGGCCGCCCTCCGCAGCGGGATCGACGGGGATGAGGAACACGAGGCCGAACGCGGCGAAGGCCGCGAGGAACCAGAGCGGTTTGAGGTTGAGATGCGCGAGGAAGCCGAGGGGGCCGCTGGGCCTGGCCTGTTCCTGCTGCGCGGTCTCGACGACCGCCCTCTCGCTGCGCGCCTCCGCGGACAGCTGTGCGCGCTTCGCCGCACGCGCACGGAGCCTGGACACGCCTGTCCGGGCGCTGCTCGGCCTCTGCGGGGCGGTCTGCGTGTCCTTCTCAGGGGATGATCCGGACGGCACTGTCATGCTTCCTCCTCGGACGGGTGCATCGTGAGCGCGATGCACCTCGAGCCTAGGGAGGAGGGGCCTGAGACCGCTGGGTGAGATGAGTGCCGAGCGCGGGGGTCTCGGGCGGGACCCGGCGTCTCACCACCTGTCTCAGCATGGACGCCGCGGTGCCCCCGTGCTGCCGGGAGTGGGGCCGGTGCGGCGCGCAGACACGACCGTGGGGTGCCCTTCCGGAGAAGGACACCCCACGTGTCAGGAGGCGGAGTGCAGGCGCGAGGCCGTATGCTCCTCAGCGCTGTGCGTCAGCCTTCCCGGCCGTGCCGGAGGGACTCAGCGCCGTGTGTCTCAGGCCTGCTGGCGGCGGCGGGTCAGCACCACGGTCGCGGCTCCCACGGCGAGGAGCACGCCGCCGGCGGCGAGGCCGGTGAGCTCCATACCGGTGCGGGGCAGCTTGCTGTCGTCGTCGCCCTTGTCCTCGTCCTCACCGGCGCTGCCGTCGTCACCGGCACCGTCCGTGACGGTGAAGGAGCCGGTGAGCTCCTCGCCCGCCTCGTTGGTGGAGGTGACGGCGTACTCGCCCAGGTAGGCGGAGGGGTCCGAGTCGTCGATGCCGTAGACGGTCCAGGCTGCGACGCCGTTCTCGTCCGCGGTCTGGGTGTCTGTGAGCGGCTGGACGTTCTCGCCCTCGGGTGCGACGGCGAACTCGACCTCCTCGCCGGCTTCCAGGCCCTCGGCGGTGAGCGTGACGCCCTTGTCCTGGTTGACGAAGTCCGCGGGGGAGATCTCCTGCGGGTCGACGGAGAGTGCGTACTCCACGGCCTCGTCGGTCTCGTCCTCGGTGGGCTCCTCCGACGGCTCTGCCGTCTCGGTCGGCTCGGCGGTCTCCGTGGGCTCAGCCGTCTCGCTGGGCTCCTCGGAGGGGGTCTCCGACGGCGTCGGCTCGGCCGTCTCGTCGGAGGTCACGGTGAAGGAACCGGTCTGGGTGTTGCCGTTCTCATCGGTGGCCGTGACGTTGTAGGTGCCCACGAAGCTAGCCGGGTCGCCCTGGCCGACCACGATCCCGAGGACGGCGACTCCGTTTTCGTCTGCGGTTTCAGCGGACTCGAAGTCCTCGACCTGTGAATCTGTGGTGACCGAGAACGTCACCTCGCTGTTCGCCTCTACGCCTGCGGCGGTGAGGGTGACGCCCTTGTCCTGGTCCGCGAGATCCGTGTAGGTGATGGTCTCCGGGTCAACGGAAAGGGTGAAGTCCTCCGCCTGGGTGCCGACGCTGGCGGAAGCGGTTGCCGGGATCTCGGCGAAAGCGCCACCCGCAGGGGCGGCGTTCGCCGTGGCGGCGGGGCCCACTGCGAGGCCGGCGATGGCGACGGCGACTGCCGGGGCGAGGAGGGTACTCTTCTTCACGGAGTGAGACCTTTCGACTTCTCGTCTTCGTGTGGTCATCAGCGGGAAGCGCTCCGCGGGGAGCCGGTGATCACAGGGAGACGGACGGTTCTGCGAGTGCGTACGGCCCCACGTTATGCGGAGGGTTCGGCGGGCGAAACTTCTGATCACTTCTGGTCAGTGCAATTCGGGCCGGAAGGCCGGGCATTTCGGGTCAGAAGGCCGAGCAGCGGCGGTCTCCCGCCGCCGGTCCGGCAGGAGCCGCCCCCGGAACACCGTCAGGTGTCCCGGGGCGGCAACCCGTGAGGAACGCTCGCGGCCTCCGGGCGGAGCGTCAGTCCGTGACCGTGAAGGCGGAGTTCGCGGTGCCGGCTCCGGTGGAGCCCAGTGGCGTGGCCGTGACCGCGTAGCCGTAGGTGCCCGGGGAGAGCTCCGCCGCCCAGAGGGGCTGCACCCAGGTCAGCTGTGCGGTGCCCAGATCGTCCGCGTAGGCGATCGCAGGTGCGCCGCTGCCGGGCAGGCCGGAGACGGAGACGAGAGTGCCCGGCGTGAGGCCGTAGAGCGAGAAGCTGATGCCCTCGTCCCGCAGCTCGTCCGCGGAGACGGCGGCCCGGCTGGTGGCGAGCCCGAACTCCGCGTCCGCCGACGGTGCGAGCACGCTGGGCACCTGCGGAATCGCGACCTCGGCGTCGTCGCCCGTGCCGGCTCCCGGCGCGTTCCCGTCTGGGCTCTCCGGTGATTCCTGGTCCTCTGCATCGGGTTCGAGGCCGCCGTCCGCGACCTCCTCCGCAGCGCCTTCCTCGGCGGAGTTCCCTTCCGCACCGTCCTCGCCCTCATCCGCACGCGAGCCCAGGCCAGGCGCATCAGGGTCTGCCGGTGCATCGGGGCCCGCCGTGGCCTCGGGGTCTGCGGGGTCCTCCGTGGGCACGCCGTCGTCCTCGGGCTCCGCGCTCTCCTCCGCCTCCGGGCCCTCGGGGGATTCCGTGCCCTCCGGCGCCTCGGGAGGCTCGGTCGTGTCCTGCTCGTCCGTGACGGTGAAGGTCTGCGTGAGGAGCGCGCGGCCCTCCGCAGCGACGGTGACCGCGTACTCGCCGGGGTCCACCGGACCGGCGGAGAGCGTCACACCGCTCACGATGCCCAGGACGGAGGCCGAGGCCGTGCCCGTGAGGACTGCGGTGCCGTCCTCCGCCGTGACGGTGTAGGTCACCTGCTCCGGCTCTCCCTCCTCCGCGGTGTAGGTGCGCAGACCGTAGACGGACAGCGAGACGCCCTTCGACGGGTCCGCGAAATCCTCTGCGCCGATGGTGCCGTCCGTCAGCGCTTCACCGCTCAGCTCCGCGCAGAACGCGGATTCCGAGAGGTCGATGCTGGTGGGGCAGGCCGCCGGAGCGCCGGAGCCGGGAGCGGCGAACGCGGGGGCGGCCGCGAGCCCGGTCAGTGCGATCGCTGCGAGCGGAGCCATCAGGTGCGTGGACTTCATGAGGGCCTCTCGTCCGGCCGGGGGCGGATTCCGCCCTTTCGACAACTGTACGAGTACAGCTTAGACGGCTCCGTCGGTCCGGTGGCACCGGGGACGACCTCTGCGCGGGCCCGCCTCGGGAGGAGACGCGGATGTGCGCCGCGAGGGCCGCGACGTGTGCCTCGCCGGTGTTGACACCTGACGGCTGCGGAGAAAAACTCGAACGACCGAGCGACGGCGCTCGGCGACCGACGTCCCGCGCAGAGCTGCCGGGAGAGCCGACAGAGCCGTCGGACGACCGACAGTGCAGTCGGGCAACCGACAGTGTTGTCGGACAACCGACGGCGCAGTCGGGCAACCGGAAAGGACACGCACATGGCAGATGCCCCTGATCTCACCGAACTCCTCGCCGACGCCCCCACCAACTGGGGCCGCTGGGGCCCCGACGACGAGGTGGGAGCCCTCAACTTCCTCACGAGCCAGGAGGTGCTGCGGGGTGCTCGGAGCATCCGGGACGGAGAGGTCCACACGCTCCAGCGGCTGATCGGCGATCCGAACGGGGATCCCGTCTGGCCCTCGCGGGAACCCGCCGTCCGCGAGGTGGTCTTCGACGAGTCCACCTGGGATTCGGACGACGCCCCGCAGTTCCCCGGCGGTCTCCACTATGCGGACGACAAGCTCGTCGCCTTCCTGCAGGGATCCACGCAGTACGACGCGCTGGGCCACGTCTGGTACGGCGGCCAGATCTACAACGGCTACGACGCACGCACCACCGTGGGCAAGCTCGAGAAGGCGAGCGTGGAGCCGATCGGGCAGCGGGGCGTGGTGGGGCGCGGGATCCTCCTCGACCTCGCCCGCCACTGGGGCGTCGAGGCGGTGGAGGCCGGCCGCACCTTCGACCACACGGATCTGGAGGAGTGCGCGGAGGCGCAGGGCCTGACCATCGAGCCGCACGACATCCTCGTCCTCCGCACCAATCACCTCAAGCTCTTCTTCGAGCAGGGGGACGCCTTCTACGACGACTTCTGCGAGCCGGGGCTCCAGTACTCCCCGGAGCTGGTGCAGTGGTTCAAGGACAAGGAGATCCCCAACCTCGTCACGGACACGATCGCCAACGAGGTCACCTCGGATCCGGACACCGGTGTGGCACTGACCCTCCACAATGCGCTGATGCGCAACCTGGGCGTCGTGTTCACGGAGATCTGCGACCTGGAGAGCCTTGCGGAGGCGGCCGCCGCGGACGGGCGCTACGACTTCTTCTACGTCGCGGCCCCGCTGAAGATCCACGGCGCCAGCGGTTCGCCGGTGAATCCGGTCGCCATCCGCTGACCGGCACCTCGGCCCCGGTTCTCCGGTTCCAGCCGGGGCCCGCCGGCGGGCCCCGGCTCACCCGGCGTGGGCGCTCCTGCGCAGGAGCGCCCACGCCTCCGTGACTCACCACTCATCCCCAGGAGCAGCACATGTCCGGCTTCGACGCCCATCTCACGCCCTCGCACCCCACCATGCTCGCGCTGTGGAACAGCCGCGTGCAGGACACCCCGGAGGCGCCGTTCCTCCACGTCTTCGACGAGACCGTCACGTTCGCCGCGGCGGACGCGCAGGCCGAGGCGCTGGCCCGGGCGCTCGCCGCCGCAGGCCTGGCGCAGGGGGACCGGGTGGCGCTGTACGCCCAGAACGATCCGCTGTTCGTGGTGGGCGTGCTGGCCGGCTGGAAGCTCGGGGCGATCGTGGTCCCCATCAACCCCATGAACACCGCGCGGGAGCTCCGCTACCACCTGGAGGACTCCGGGGCGAAGGCGCTCGTCACGCTGCCCACCCTCTGGGACGAGGTGGCCGCCGGCGTGGTGGGCGACACCGGGGTGGACGTGGTGATCACGGGTGACTTCACGCGCTGGACCGAGGACGAAGGCGGCATCGGAACCGAGCGGGTCGCCGCGGTCCTGGACGCACGCGTCTCCGCCCCGGCCGGGGTCACGCTGCTGCGGGCCGAGGAGCTCTACGCCGCACAGCCGCGTGCGGCCGCGGATCCGGCGCAGGCAGGGGGCTCCGGCGACGGCCGGACGGGAGCCTATCCGACCGCCGGCTCCGTCCCCGAACCCCGTCTCACCGGCCGTGACCCCGCGTTCCTCACCTACACCTCGGGCACCACCGGCAGCCCCAAGGGGGCCGTGAACACCCATGCGAACGTCACCTTCAACGCGGAGACCTACACCCGGCTGGTGGGCATCGCGTCCGGGCAGCCCATCCTGGCGATCGCGCCCCTGTTCCACATCACCGGCTCGGTGGGCCACCTGGCCTATGCGATCCGGCTCGGCTCGCCGCTCGTGCTCAGCCACAGGTTCCAGCCCGAGGCCATGCTCCGGACCATCCGCGCGTGGCGGCCCGCCTTCACGGTGGGGGCGATCACGGCGCTCATGGCGCTCGCGGACTCACCCGCCCTGCAGGAGGGCGATCTGGAGAGCTTCGAGGTCATCTACTCCGGCGGGGCACCCATCGCGCCCTCGCTGGGGGACCGCCTGGAGCAGGTCTACGGCACCTACATCCACAACATCTACGGCATGAGCGAGACGGCCTCCCCGTTCACGGCGACCCCGCGAGGAGTGCGCGGACCGGTGGACCCGGCCTCGGGCGCGCTGTCCGTGGGCAAGCCCGTCTACGACACCGAGGTGCGGCTGGTCGATCCGGACGGCGTGGACGTGGCCGTGGGCGAGCAGGGCGAGATCTGGGGGAGGGGCCCGCAGATCACCCCCGAGTACTGGAACCGGCCCGAGGCCACGGCCGCGGAGATCACGGACGGCTGGCTCCACACCGGCGACGTGGCGGTCCGCGACGAGGACGGCTGGATCTACCTGGTGGACCGCAAGAAGGACATGATCAACGCCAGCGGCTACAAGGTGTGGCCGCGGGAGGTGGAGGGCGTGCTCTACGACCACCCGGCGGTGTCCGAAGCCGCGGTGGTGGGAGCACCGGACGAGTACCGGGGCGAGACCGTCAAGGCGTACGTCACCCTCAAGGCCGGGGCGCACACCACCGTGGAGGAGCTCGCGGAGTTCTGCCGGGAGAATCTCTCCGCCTACAAGCGGCCCAGGGTGCTGGAGATCATCGACGAGATGCCCAAGACCGCCACCGGCAAGATCATGCGGAGGTCTCTGCGCGACTGAGCGGGGCGGGCGCGGCGGGCCGCAGGGCGTTCTCCCGGCCCCGCGCCGCGCCGGTCTGGGCGCCACGCCGCGCCGGCCTCAGCCCCGCACGCTGCGGCCTCGCGCCGCCTCAGCCCGCCCGCCTCGGCCCCGCCGCCTCAGCCCACGTGGCTGCCCAGGAGGCGCGTGTCCTCGGAGGTGAATCCGCCCCCGGCCAGGCGGAAGGCGTCCAGCCGGATCTGCCGCTTGAGCTCCGGGGTGGGCGTGCGGACCATCAGCGAGGCGGGGACCACCCGCAGCTCCATCGAGGTGGTGAGGCCGAAGGGGTCCCCGTCGATCTGGACCTCCACCGGCTCCTCGGCCCGCACCGTGAACCGCTCGCCCTGGGCGGTGGCGGTGTGCAGTCCGCGCCGCACGCGCTTGCCCGCGATCGAGGCCACCACGCCCACCCACTCCGCGAGGTTCTTGGGGCTCACCACCAGCAGGTCCAGCTGCCCGTCGTCGATCTCCGCGTCCGGGAACAGCCAGACCCCGCCCTGCAGCTTCCCGCAGTTGCCCGCGACGACGGAGCGCACCTTCAGCTCCTTCTCCGGGTCCTCGTCGACGGCCACGTGCACGGTCACCCGGTTGCCCAGCAGCTTCCGCGAACCCTCCTCCACGTACGCCAGCCAGCCCACCTTCGACTTCCTGTCCGAGCTCACATCGGCCATGACGGCGGCGTCGAACCCGATCCCGGCCATCACGAGGAAGGTGTGGGGAGTCTCCTCGTCCGCGAGCAGGATGGTGCCGGTGTCGATCGCGGTGTCCCGTCCGTGCAGGGCGGTGCGCAGCGCCCACTCGGTGCGGTCGCGCACCACGTCGAGGTTCCGCGCGAGGAGGTTGCCCGTGCCCGCCGGCACGATGCCCATGGGCACATCGGTGCCCACCAGCTGCTCCGCGACGAGCCGCACGGTCCCGTCCCCGCCCGCGACGATGACGAGATCCGCACCGGCCTCCAGCGCGGCGCGCGCCTGACCGCGGCCGGGGTCCTCCTCCGTCGTCTCGAACACCAGCGGCTCCGGCATGCCCTCCTCCCGGCAGAGCTGCACGAGCTGCTCCCGCGCGGCGCGAGCGGCGTCCTTGACGGGGTTGAGGACGAGCGCCGCCTGGGTGGGGGCGGGCTGGGCCGGGACCGGGGCCTCGGCGGCGTCCTCCGTCTCCGCATCCGAGGCCGCTCCCGCCGCTGCAGCGGCACCCGGCTCCGGCCGTCCCCGGCTGCGGACGGCGGCCGTACGGCCGACCAGCGCACCCACGACGAGGGCGGCGACGAGGAGAAGCGCGAGAAGCGCGATGTGGAGCTCGAGGACCATGATGAAACGGTACCCGGCGAACTGTAGGCTTGGCTCCATGATCGACCTGACGCAGCTGCGCGAGAACCCGGACCGTTTCAAGGCCTCACAGCGAGCCCGCGGGGCGAGCGAGTCCCTGGTCGACGAGATCCTGTCCGCGGACGCCTCCCGCCGCTCCGCCCTCACCGCGTTCGAGGCCGCACGCGCGGAGCAGAAGGGCTTCGGCAAGCAGGTCGCCCAGGCCAAGGGCGAGGAGAAGGCCGCGCTGGTGGCACAGGCGAAGGAGCTCTCCTCCAGGGTGAAGGCGCTGCAGGCGGACGCGGACGAGGCGGAGTTCGCCTTCGACGCGCTGCTGCGCAAGCTGCCCAACCTCATCATCGACGGCGTTCCGGCCGGCGGCGAGGAGGATTCGGCGGAGCTGCGCCGCGAGGGCACGCCGCGCGACTTCTCCGCGGACGGCTTCGAGCCCAAGGACCACCAGGAGCTGGGCGAGCTGCTCGGCGCGATCGACACCTCTCGCGGCGCCAAGGTCTCCGGGGCCCGCTTCTACTACCTCACGGGGTTCGGTGCGCGGCTGGAGCTGGCGCTGCTCACCATGGCGCTCGACGTCGTGGAGAAGCACGGCTTCACCGCCACCATCACCCCCACCCTGGTGAAGCCGGAGGTCATGGGCGGCACCGGCTTCCTGGGCGAGCACGCGGACGAGGTGTACCGCCTCGAGGCGGACGACCTGTTCCTCGTGGGCACCTCCGAGGTGCCGCTGGCCGGCTACCACATGGACGAGATCCTCGACCTCTCCGGCGGGCCCAGGCGCTACGCCGGCTGGTCCCCGTGCTACCGCCGCGAAGCGGGCTCCTACGGCAAGGACACCCGCGGCATCCTCCGCGTCCACCAGTTCCAGAAGGTGGAGATGTTCTCCTACGTGCGGGCCGAGGACGCCGAGGCCGAACACGCCCGCATGCTCGCGATCCAGGAGGAGATGCTGGCGAAGTGCGAGCTCGCCTACCGCGTGCTGGACATCGCCGCCGGCGATCTGGGCGACTCCGCGGCCCGCAAGTTCGACACCGAGGCCTGGATCCCCACGCAGGGAACCTACCGCGAGCTCACCTCCACCTCGAACTGCACGACCTTCCAGTCCCGCCGTCTCAAGATCCGTGAGCGCGGGGAGGACGGCACACGCCCCGTCGCCACCCTCAACGGCACGGCGGCGAACACCCGGTGGCTCGTCGCGCTCCTGGAGAACCATCAGCAGGCGGACGGCTCCGTCCGCATCCCGGAGGCGCTGCGGCCCTACCTGGGCGGAATGACGGCCTACGGCCCGGAGGGTGCACGGTACGCATGAGGCAGGCAGGGCAGAACGGCGCGGGGCCCAAGCTCATCGCGCTGGACGTCGACGGCACGATCGTCGACTACGACAACCGCCTCTCCGAGCGGCAGCGTTCAGTGCTGCGAGCCGCCGTGGACGCCGGCCACCACGTCGTCATCGCCACCGGCCGGTCCGCCCACGGTGCGCTGGAGACCGCGAACCGGCTGGACCTCACCCACGGCTACGTCGTGGCCTCCAACGGAGCGGTGCTCCTGCGGCTGGATCCTGAGCTGGAGCACGGCTGGGAGGTCATCCGCGCGGAGACCTTCGACCCGGCGGACGCGCTCGACCGCATGTCGGAGGTGCTGCCCACCGCGCTCTACATGGTCGAGGACGCGAACCTCGTCCGGTACGCGAGTGGGGAGTTCCCGGACAACGAGCTCGCGGACATGGATTCGATGGAGATCGTGCCCTTCGACGAGCTGCGTGCGCATCGGGCCACCCGCATCGTCCTGCGCGAGCCCAACGGCACCACGGAGGAGTTCCAGGAGGCGGTCGAGCGGATCGGTCTCCACGGGGTGTCCTACGCCGTGGGCTGGAGCAACTGGCTGGACATCGCGCCGGACGGGGTGAGCAAGGCACACGGTCTGGAGATCATCGCGCCGCTGCTCGAGGTGGACCACGCGGACACGATCAGCGCCGGCGACGGCCTCAACGACCTGGAGATGCTGGGCTGGACCGCGCAGAGCATCGCGATGGGCCAGGCCCGCGACGTGGTGAAGGAGGCCGCGACGCTCGTCGCCGGCCCCATCGAGGAGGACGGCCTCGCGACTGCGCTGGAGTCCCTCCTGGAGCTCTGAGCGGGGTGCAGGGAGTGTCCAGCGGGGTCAGGCCTGTGCCGGCGGATCCTCTGCGGTGCGCCGCTTCTTCATGACCTTTCCGACGATCCAGCTGAGCACGGGGAGAACGACCAGTCCCGCGATGAAGGACAGCTGCGTTGTCAGCAGCCAGGCGGGTGAGCTGACGACCCAGGGATCGAGCCCCAGCAGCGCACGCAGCTGACCGCCCGCGTATCCGGGGCTCCCGAACGAGCCGGAGACCTCCGTGCCCAGCGGCGCGGCGACGCAGGCGAACAGCAGGGTGAACCAGATGAGGGCGAGGAAGAGGCTGCCCACGCCGGATTCCCGCTCAGCGCTCAGCGCTCCGCGCTTCGCTGCGACGGATGCGGACGATGCTGTCTGCGAACAGCCGCAGCAGCGCGCCCACGAGGATCCACGCCACGTATCCCAGAAACCAGCTGACGACGGAGCAGACGAGCAGGATGAGCGTCCAGGCCGGCAGCTTGGCGGAGACTCCCACGATCTCCTGCCCCGGGTACACGAGCGGCACCAGCACTGCGGCCAGCAGCGGCAGGACGATCCCCAGCACCCAGTGGCGGTGGAGGCCGGTGAAGTAGCCGTACTCCGCGGCGGCTTCGAGGCCCGGCTTCCCGGAGGGCCAGTTCTTGCGGGTCTCTTCCGCAGCAGTTCCCGGCCTGCGGGCTCCGGGGACGCGGTGCCCCAACATACTCCGCAGGACGGGATCCATCATCACCGCCCAGAGGACGACGAAGGCGGCCATGAGGATCAGCATGACCATGTCCGCGGGGATCGCACCGCGCAGGGTGAGGACCGCGGCGAGGACGAGCAGTGCGACCAGGGAGAGCCACAGCTCCCGCTGCCTGCCCGGCGAGGTTCTCCGTGGCATATGCCGGACATCGCTGTGCGCTGCAGCTCCCACGCTGCCGCTGTCGTTCGGCTTCACGATGCTGCTCCTCCGCCTCGCCGCGCTGCAGCGTGGCAAGGCGGAGGCGCGGTGGTGCTGCCGGAGAGGACTGCTACTGCGTGGCGTCCTCGCCGTCGTGAGCGCCTGCCGCACCGGAGGCGCTGGCGGCACGGGCGGTGTCAGCCGCACCGGTGACGGCCTCGGGCGCGGTGCCTTCGGCTGAGCGGGCGCTGCCGGAGCGACCGGTGCCAGTGCCTCCGGTGGTGCCGGAGCGGCCGGTGGAGCCGCCGCCCGCCTCCGTCCGGGAGGCCATGGCGTTCTGGAGGAACTCGCCCAGGTCCAGGCCGGTGGTGGACTGGACCATCCTGAGTGTCTCCTGCATGCCCACGGCGACGTTCTTCGACAGCTTCGACTCGCCGTCGGAGGAGACGACGGAGAGGTTCTCGATGTTGCCGTAGGGAGCGGCGACCTCGTGGGCGACCTTGGGCAGCGCCTCGAGGATCTGGGAGAGGACGGCGGCGTCGTTGTACTTCGCGTACGCCTCCGCCGCGGCCTCGATGGACTCGGCCTCCGCCCGGCCCCGGGCGGCCGTGGACTCCGCCTCCGCCCGGCCGAGCGCCGCAGCGGATTCCGCCTCCGCACGACCCTTGGCGGCGGCGGTCTCCGCCTCCGCCTCACCGCGCGCACGGACGCTCGCGGCCTCGGCACGACCGGCGGCCTCGACGGCCGCGGCACGGTTCTTCTCCTCCGCCAGCGCGGCCTCGGAGTCCTGCTCGCGGGCATAGCGCTGGGCATCGGCCTTCTGGCCGGCCTGGTAGCGCTGGGCGTCCGCCTGGCGCTCCACCTCGTACTTCTTGGCGTCTGCGGGCTTGCGGATCTCCGCGACCAGCTCGCGCTCGCGCAGCTCGTTCTGCTGCTCCGCGATCTTCTGCTTCTCCTCGAGGATCCGCTGCTCCTGCTGAGCGCGGGCCAGATCCTCGGCCGCCTCGGCCTCGGCCTTCTCCCGCGCCGTCTCGCGCTGGATGGCGGCCTGCCGGAGCTCCAGGGCCTTCTGCGACTCCGCGATGGCCTCCTGGTCCGCGTTGCGCGCCTCGGTGGCCTGCCGTGTTGCCTCGGACTCCGCGATCGCAGCGCGCTTGGCGGCGGCAGCGGCCTCCGGCTTGCCCAGGTCCTCGAGGTAGGAGCCGCCGTCGTCCGCGATGGAGGTGATCTGGAAGGTGTCGATCACCAGGCCCTGGTTGTTCATCGAGTCCAGGGCGTCCTCCTGGACCTTCTCCGCGAAGCTCTTGCGGTCGCGCAGGATGGTCTCGACGGTCAGCGTGCCCACCGCCGAACGCATGGTGCCGGAGAGGACCTCCTGCGAATAGGAGTCGATGTCGTCCTGCTGGTCGAGGAAGCGCTGTGCGGCCTTGCGGACGTCCGTGGTGCGCTCGCCGATCTTGATCTGCGCGACCCCGCGGAGCTTGAGCGGGATGTCGTTGGAGCTCAGCGCCTCGATCTCGACGAGGATCTGCCGGGAGGACAGGGAGAGCGTGTGGGCGCGGTCGAAGAGGGGACGCACGAAGGCGCGTCCGCCCACCACCACGCGGGAGCCTTCGTCGAGGCCCACGTCCCCGCCGCGCGAGCGCTGCTTGCCGCCCGTGATGATGAGCGCCTCATTGGGCGCCGCGACCCGATAGGAGCGCCGGAAGACGATGTACGCGATGAGGAGGATGACGAGGACGGCGACGAGGCCGGCTCCGCCCAGCAGAAGAGTGTCCATGTTCCGAACCCTATGCGACTCGAAAGGCCGGACGAAAGGGAGCTGCGGGCATGTGGCGGGGCTGGAACACGCAGCAGCTGCCGGACGAGAGGCTCAGCCCGCCTTCGCCGGGGACGCGCTGCGGTGCGCCCACGAAGGCGCCTTCTCGGGCCGGGGGCCGATTCCGACGAGGAATGCGGGGATCACGCTCAGGACCGGCAGGTGCCTCAGGAGTGCGACGAGGGTGCGCGGGGGTCGCACCGGTCTGCCAGAGAGCGTCGGCATGATGATGCCGGCATGCATGATCCGCTGCAGCCCCTGGACAGCGGCCGTGGGGACCGCACGCCGGCGGTGCACGCGCCCGAGCAGGCGCTCCGCGGCCGGTTCGCGCATCTCTCCGCGTGCGAGCGCGCCGGCGAGCAGGCGCGCGGCGGCGACTGCGTCCTGCACGGCGAGATTGATGCCGACTCCGCCGACGGGGGACATCGCATGCGCGGCGTCGCCGATGCACAGCGCACCTGCGCGGTGCCACCTGCGGAGGCGATCCACACGCACGTCGAGGTGCTTGACGTCGTCCATCGACCTGATGCCGGACACGTCCGCGGCGAGCGCGGGCAGGATCTCGGCGGCCTCGGCGCGGAACGCGTCGATCCCCTTCGCCCGGACGGCGTCGTCGGTCCCCTTGAGGCCGATCTGCGCCACCTGCAGGTATCCCTCACGGGGAATGCCGATCGCCACCCTGCCGCCTCGCATGCGGGGCAGCAGCGATTCGCCCACGTCCTGTGCGGTCGGCACCTTGTACCACCAGACGTCGAAGCCGACGGGGAACCTCTTCGTCGGCAGGTCGAGCGCATGTCGCACCGCCGACCAGCGGCCGTCGCAGGCGACCGTCAGATCGGCCAGCAGACGGCCGGGCCCGCCCGGTGAGGAGTAGTCGACTCCGGTGACCCTGTCGCCTTCGCGGACCACACCGGTCACCTCGTGCTCGGTGAGCAGCGTGAACGTCGGCTCGGCCGCAGCCGCCTCGGAGAGGAGGTCGAGCAGATCCCACTGCGGGACCATGGCGATGTAGGGATGACGCACCGGAAGCCTGCTGAAGTCGGCCATGACGGCATCCCGGCCGTCAGGGCCGGGCAGCTTCACGTGGGTGATCCGGGACTGCGGCAGCGCGGCGAAGCGGCCGAAGAGCCCGAGATCGTCGAGAAGGGCCAATGTGGTCGGGTGGACGGTGTCGCCGCGGAAGTCACGGAGGAAGTCGGCGTGCTTCTCGAGCACCGTCACGTGAACGCCGGCACGTGCCAGCAGGAGTCCGAGCACGAGCCCGGCGGGGCCGCCGCCCGCGATCGCACAGGTGGTCCGGGAGACGGGGCCTGTGCCGGCCTCGGCGTCGGTCATGGTCGTTCCCCTCTCGCGGCGCCGTTCCCGTCAGCCGTGGCCGAGGCCGCCTGGAGCAGTTCTGCCGCTCGGTCCGCGTACCTCCGGGCGGAGGCGGGGTACTCCAACAGCTGTGCGGCATCCGCAGCACCGTGCATCCGCAGGTGAGCGCGCAGCATCGCGGCGGTCTGGGCCGCCTGGGCCACGAGTGACGCGGCGCGGGAGACGGCCTCGGGCACGTCCCCCAGGAGCTTCCGCCCCTCCGCGGGGAAGACGAGGCCGTCGAGGGGAACGGTGCGGTGGCAGCGTGCCATCAGCTCGGCGACGCGGTCGTCGAGCGCGTTCAGCGTGGCGGTGAGTGCGGAGATCTCACCGACGGCCGCCGCGACCGGAGTGACGGGAGCGCCGGCGCCCACGTCCTGCACGGCGGTGCCGTCCACGTCCCCGAACTCCCGGTGCAGGGCCTCGGCCGTCTCGAAGTAGCGGTCCACGGACCGCGAGAAGCGGTCCCGGTGCTGACGCCACAGGCCGGTGCCGAAGCGCTTCTCCTCCGGGGACCTGCGGTCCCGGGTGAAGAGACGTCCGCCCAGGGCCTCCCGCAGCCCCATCCGGTCAGTCCTCCGCGACCCGCAGCAGCAGCTTGCCGATGTTCTCCCCGGCTTCCATCCGCGCGTGGGCCGAGGACGCCTCGGCAAGAGGGAAGACGGTGTCCACGACGGCGCGGATGCGGCCCTCGGCGGCCTGCTTCCAGAAGGTGTCCGCGACCTCGGCGACGATGCGGGCCTTCTGCTCCGCCGGCCGGGCGCGCAGGGTCGTGGCGATGACGGAGAGGCGGCGGGGGAGCATGCGGCCTAGGTTCGCCTCGGCCTTGGTGCCGCCCTGCAGGCCGATGATCACGAGGCGGCCGTCCACCGCGAGCGCCCGGAGGTTGCGGTCGAGGTACTTGGCTCCCATGACGTCGAGGATGACGTCCGCGCCGTCGCCGGGGCCCTCACCGGTCGAGGTGATCTCGCGGATGCGCTCCACGAAGTCCTCCTCCCGGTAGTTGATGACGGCGTCCGCGCCCAGTTCGCGGCAGAACTCCGCCTTCCGCTCGCTGCCCACCGTCACGGCGACCTTGGCGCTCTGCGCCTTGGCCATCTGGATCGCGGCGGTGCCGATCCCGGACCCGCCGCCGTGGACCAGCAGCCACTCACCCGGGCGCAGCGCACCGGCGGCGAAGACGTTGGACTGGACGGTGCACAGCACCTCCGGCAGCGCTGCCGCGTCCTCGAGCGAGAGCTCCTCCGGAACGGCGAGGAGCTGGCCGGCCGGCACCTCGACGTACTCCGCGTAGCCCCCCTCCGTGAGAAGCGCGGCGACGCGGTCGCCCTCTGCCCAGCCGGTGACCTGCTCACCCACCTCGTGGATCCAGCCCGAGGCCTCGAGCCCGGGGATCTCCACCTCCGTGTTCGCTCCGGGCGGCGGGGTGTAGTGGCCCTGTCGCTGCAGGACATCGGCGCGGTTCACGCCGGCGGTGTGCACTCGGACCACCACATGGCCGGGGCGGGCGGTGGGCGTGGGGGCCTCGCCGAGGCCGAGGACCTCGGGGCCGCCGTGTTCCGTGAGTGTGATTGCGCGCATGCCACCACTGTAGCCGCGCGGGTGCAGGGGCGGGCCTCACACGAACATGCGGAACAGCGGCGAGTCCTGGCTCACCCGCTCGATCTCCAGCGGCGAGGCGTCCATGCGCTCCAGGAGAGGCCCCAGATCCTCCTGCGAACCCAGGGTGATGCCCACGAACGCGGGCCCGGTCTCCCGGTCGTTGCGCTTGACGTAGTCGAAGAGCGCGATGTCGTCGTCCGGGCCCAGGACGTCGTTGAGGAAGCTGCGCAGCGCTCCGGGCTCCTGGGGGAAGTTGACGATGAAGTAGTGCTTGAGGCCCTCGTGGACGAGCGAGCGCTCGAGGACCTCTGCGTAGCGGGAGATGTCGTTGTTGCCGCCGGAGATGATGCACACGACATCGCTGCCCGGAGCCACCTCCACCGGCGCTCCGGAGCCCACCGGTCCCACCGCGGCGGGGGCGATGGCGCCGGAGGGCTCCGCGATGATGCCGTCCACCTGGTAGAGGCTGAGCATCTCCGTGGCCGCGCGGCCCTCCTGCACGGTGGTCATCGGCACGTCGTACTGCCGGATCATCTCCAGCGTGTAGTCCCCGGCGCGGCGGACCGCGGTGCCGTCCGCGAAGGTGTCGATGTTGCCCAGGGTCACCGGCCGGCCCGCGGCGATCGCCGCGGTCATGGATGCCGCGCCGTGCGGCTCGACGCCCACGACCCGGGTCTGCGGCATGTGGACGGACGCGTACGCGGCCATGCCGGCGATGAGGCCGCCGCCTCCCACCGGCACCACGATGACGTCAGGGGCGCGGCCCAGCTGCTCGAGGATCTCCAGCGCGATGGTGCCCTGTCCGGCGATGGTGAGCGGGTCGTCGAACGCGGAGATGACGAGGGCGTCCGTCAGCTCGGAGTGGCGCTTGGCCAGGTCAGAGGCGTCGTCATAGGTGGAGCCGTCGATGATCACCTCGACGTGCTCCCCGCCGAAGTAGCGGATGCGCTCGATCTTCTGCCGCGGCGTCGTCTTGGGCACGAAGATGGTGCCCTTGACGCCTAATGCCCGGCACGCGCGTGCGAATCCCTGGGCGTGGTTGCCCGCAGAGGCGCACACCACTCCGCGCCGGTGCTGCTCCTCGTCGAGCTGCAGGATGAAGTTGAATGCACCGCGGATCTTGTACGACCGCACCGGCTGGAGGTCCTCGCGCTTGAGGTGGACGGTGGCCCCGGTGAGCTGCGAGAGCCGGTCCGAGACGTGCAGCGGGGTCGTGACGATCTCGTCCGAGATCCGCGCTGCGGCGTCCTCCACATCAGCGGAGGTGGGCAGCGGCCGGCGGTTCCTCTGTTCGATCAGCACCGATCCATTGTGCTCCAGAATCCTCAGCCTCCGCTGAAACATCCCACATTCCGACCGCTGCGGCCGATAGCATGACAGCTATGGCCTTCAGCAGCGATCTCGAGCGACTCCTTGCGCGCTGGCTGCCGCGACAGCGCTGGTATCCGGAGCTGGGCGGCCGCGCGGGTCAGGAACCTGACCTCACGCCGGTCTCAGTGGTGCGACTGGCGGACGCCGAGGACCGTGACACGGGAGTGGTGCGCGTGCTCGCGGCGGTGCTCAGCGTGGCCGCAGGCCGCCGCTCCGCCCGGATCGCCCTGCCGCTGACCTTCCGCACCCGTGAGGCCGTGGCGCTGCGGGAGCACCGGATCGGCGAGGTCGACGACCTCCTGCTCGGCCGGGTGGGGGTCTACGACGGTGCCGCGGATCCCGTCTGCGTGCAGGCGCTGCTGGACCTCGCCTCGGTCCCGGCCTCTCTCCCGGAGCAGCACGTGTCCGGTCACCTCGCAGGTGAGGAACTGGGCGCTCCCGAACGGCCCACGCCGTTCGCACCGGAACCGGGGGAGCTCCTCCGCCGGTCGGACGAGCTCACCGTCCGTGTGGCTGCCTCCCGGGGGCAGGAGACCCGCACGGTCGTCGACTCCCCGGACGGGACCTTCGTCATGACGTTCCTGCGGACGCTCAGCGAGCGGCAGCCTCCTGCGGTGCGGGTTCCGCTGGCGCTCACCGCGGTGGGCTCGCAGACGGTGCACCCGGTGGTGGGCTGGGTGCAGACGCGCTGGTTCGACGTGACCGCCCAGGAGACGCTGTCCGCGCCCTTCGCCTTCGTCTCCCATGCGCTGCCGGGTTCCTATCCGGCATGGCAGGACGCCGTGAGCCTCGCGATGCGCACGGACTCCGGCTCGGTCGGCTCCTTCAACCGGCAGGCCTCCGTGCTCGGCACGGCCGTGGGGGAGCTGCACGGGGACCTCGCCGGCGAGTTCGGTCTGGTCCAGAGCGGCGGCGAGCCCACCGCAAGGCTGGTGGGCAAGTGGCAGAGCCGGATCGGCTGGGCGCTGCGGACGGCCTCGGGCGCGCTCACCGGTCTGCACGAGCAGCTGCGCGAGCACGCGCGGAGCCTCGAGACGCTCACCTCGGTGGGGCCCCTGCAGCGGATCCACGGCGAGCTCACCCTCGACCACATCCTCACGGGCACCGCGGAGGGCCCGCGCATCATCTCGTTCTCCACGGATGCGGACGACGAGCCGCGGCCGGTGGCGCTGGATCTCGTGGCGCTGCTGCGCAGCGTGGACTACGCGGCCGGGTACTCCTGGCTGCGGCGCACGGGCGGGTTCGCGGAGAAGTCGCCGCTGCTGAGGCAGGTGGCGACGGAGGGACTCTTCTCCGCGGACAGCCGGGGCGCGGAGCTGCGCGAGGAGTACGCGAGCGCACCCGAGCGGCTGTGGTGCGGGCAGGCGATCAACTCGCTGTTGTCCGGGTATTCGCATGCGGTGGGCGGAACGGCGAGCCTCAGCGATCCGGTGCTGCGTGCGGCGCTGGTGGACCGGCTGCTCGTGGAGATCGTGACGGAGCGGCGGAACCGTCCGGCCTGGGTGATCGTGCCGCTGGCGGCGCTGAGCGCGCTGCTGGGCCCGCCGGAGACGGTGGACGTGATCGCGGACGCGCCGGTGCCCGCCGAGGCCGCTTCCGCCTCCGCCTGTCCGGAGGCGCCCGATGTGCTCCCATCCGCCACCGAGGCCGCAGCCGAGGTCGGTGACGCTGTGGGCGGCGCTGTGGGCGGCGGGGCAGGAGCCGGCGCTGCGGAGTTCAGGGCAGCGGAGCAGGGGACCGCGGAGGCCGGAGCTGTTGAGCCGGGAGTCGTTGAGCCGGGAGCTGTGGAAGACGAGGGAACGGACGCCGAGGCGGCCGAGGCCCTTGCTGCGGGCGAGGACGACGCGGCGGGTGAGGCCGTTGCTGCGGGCGAGGACGACGTGCCCGTCCGAGGGGCGGCGTCTGTCGCGGAGGAGGCGCCCGCTGATGAGGAGGCTTCACCTGCTGATGAGGAGGCTGCCGCCTCGGCCGGCGGAGATCCCGACGGAGACACGGAAGCCGCCGTCTCGGTCATCGGTGATGCGGAGGCCGCAGCGTCGCGGGCTCCGGGGGCCGTGAGTGCTCGCACTGCGGAGACCGCGACCGCGACTGCGGCGAAGAGCGCGGTGACCGGGAGCCGCGCGGAGGGCGGGGCCACGAACGCGTTCGGGCTACCGGTCGCCTCCGGCCCCGCGGCCGCGCAGCACGATGCGAAACGCTCTGCGAAGCGCACCGAGACGGCGCCGGAGGTTGCCCGGAAGCGGTCGGAGAAGGAACCGGCACAGAAGCGGCAGGAGTCTGCGGGACAGGACGGCCTCGCCCTTCCGGTGCTCGTGGACATGCCTGCGGTGGGCACGCCTCCTGCGCTCGCCGCGGCTCCGGTTCCCGCGCCGCTGGATCCGGACGCCTCTGCCCGGAACGTCGCGGCTGTGGTCACGGCGGCCAAGGAGGCATCGGCTGCGGAGGCTGGAGACGGGGAGGCAGGCGGAGCGTCTGAGGTCGTCGAGAATCGCTCCGAGCCCGAGCCCGAGCCCGAGCCCGAGCCCGAGCCCGAGCCCGAGCCCGAGGCGACGGCCGCGGCCGAGGCCGAGGGTGAGAACAGTCCCGAGGCTGGAGCCGAGCCTGAACCCGAGCCCGAGGGTGCGGTTGAGGACGAGGATGAGAACAGTCCCGAGGTTGAGCCGGAGGCTGTGGCTGAGACTCGCGGTCACCCCGAGTCCAGCGATCACGCCGAGACCGGGGATCACGCCGAGACCAGTCAGGCCGGCCAGATCCATGAGTCCCACGAGGACGTTCCCGCCGGCCAGGCCTACGAGCCTCCTGCGTTTCGTGGAGACGATCCAGCCGGCGGGGGCCACGAGTCCGACGAGCCCGACGAATCCCATGCGGGAGATCCCACCGACGACTTCCCGGAGGACGATCTCCCGGACGAGGACCTCGCGGAGGACGACGAGGACGAGGACCTCGCGGAGGACGACATGGGCAGCCCAGGCGGCGCCCCGCGTCCCAAGCCGGTGCGTGCGCGGCGGTGGAGCGAGGACGACTTCACCTTCTGAGCCGCCGTGCCTCACCAGGTGGGGCATACACCTGCGAGTGCGGCGGTGCCGCTGTGGCAGAATGGTGGCGCGCGGAGTGTTCCTCGGCGCGCAGGTGAGTTGACAGAGCGGCCGAATGTGACGGTCTTGAAAACCGTTGAAGGGCAACCCCCTTCCGTGGGTTCAAATCCCACACTCACCGCGTTTTCCCTGGTCACAGGGGTAGTGAAGGCAGGCCCGTCTCGAGCGTCGAGGCGGGCCTGCCCCCTTTGCGGGCAGGGGCGGGCTCCCGTCACCCGACGAAGGGGAGATCCAGTCCCAGCTGCGAAGCGCCGGCGCGTGCAAGCAGAAAGCCGAAGATGCCGAGGATCCAGGCGGTGTTCTCCGCCCCGGTGCGCTGCAGCCATGCGGCGAGTCTCTGCAGAGGACCCTCGACTGCACGGGCGGCGACGACGCGCGCGGCGAGCAGCACCAGAGCGGGCACGATCATGACGATGCAGTATCCGGCGAGCAGTACGATCCGCAGGCTCATGCTCATCGGGGAGTTCGCCAGCATGGTCATCCCGATGAGATAGGGCAGCATCGTCGCCACCTCGACCAGGCCCGCGGCGAGTGCCACCGCGATGACGGTGCCGCGCGAGGTGTGCGGTGCGAGCAGGCGATCGCGCCACGCGAGGATGCGCCCGCCGGAGCGCCTGCTGCCGGACCCGCCGGAGTGCCCGGCAGGGTGCTCCCCGGGCTGCGTGCGGGCCAGCGCTGCCGCCTGCGCACCGCCGGCCTCGGGCACACCGCTGACAGAGGCGCCGGCCTTCCTCGTCCGAGCGTCGGAGACGCCCATGAGGATCCCGGCGCCCAGCATCCCGAGGCCCACCACGAACAGCACCGTCTGTCCCGCCGTCGAGTCGAGGAACTCGCGGCCCACGTCCACGACGCTCACCAGGCCCAGGGTGAACAGGACGCCCACCGCCAGGTAGAACAGCGTGATCGTCCCCAGGTAGAGGAATATCCGTCCCACCCGGGGCCGGCCGGGGGCGATGAGGAAGAAGACGGGGATCAGCAGCGTGCCCACGCTGAGCCCGTCGAGGAGCGCGAGCAGTCCCAGCGCGGCGGGCAGGGGGAGGGCGGAGAGAAGGTCCATGCCCTCGAGCCTGCGCGTGCCCGCGCGGGTGCGCATCGGCTGATGGACGCAGACCGGACTCATACTTTGGACGGAGACAGCGAGGACCCACCCCTGCTTGGATGGAGGCATGGGTCGGAACGGAACGGACACCTCGGCGGGCTCGCGCCGCACGCGCGCCTGGTGGCGGACGCCCAGCCCCTGGAAGGAGCTCCTCGGCTATGTGACCGTGGCGGTGCTGTCCGCGGCATTCGGCTTCCGGACCTGGGACCTGTTCTCGCTGCTGCCGGAACCGGTCTCCTCCTGGTGGACCCTGGCCCCGGGCCTCCCCGCGTGCGCACTCGTCCTCACGAAGCGCAGGGCGCCGGTGGCCTCCCTCATCGCCGCGACCGCATTCTTCGTCCTCGACCTGCTGACGACGAGCGGCCTGATCACCTTCATCCTGGTGCTCGATCTGCTCTACACGGCGGCCGTGGCCCTCCCCGCCGGACGGCGTTCCCGTCTGCTGGGGGCAGTCGCTGCGGGAACCGCGGTCATCGCCGCCTCCGCCTATGCGCTCACCCGCGACGCGGGGTTCACCGTGGCGATCGGCCTGCAGATGGGCGCGGTGCTGGGCACCGGGTACTGGTACGGCACAGCCGTCGCGCAGTCGCAGGAGCTGGTCGAACTGCACCGCAGGCGTGCCGAGGACGCCGCGCTGCTGGCCGAACGCGACAGGGTGGAAGCCGTGCAGCGCGAACGCGAACACATGGCGCGGGAGCTCCACGACGTGGTCGCCGGCCACGTGTCCGCGGTGGCGATCCGCAGCGAGGCCGCACTGTCCGTGGGAGATTCGGAGGAGCCGAGCCCTGAGCGGCGTGCCCTCCATGCGGTCCGCGACGCCAGCCTCGACGCGCACACGGCGCTGAGGTCCATGATCGCCGTGCTGCGCGCCGGCGGTGAGGGGCTGGTGACGCCGCCGGGCCGCGAGACGGTTCCGGAACTGGCCGCACAGGCCCGCAGCTCCGGCGTGGAGGTCGCCGTGGACGACCGCGTGGGCGAGGCGCTGCCTGCACCGGTCGATCATGCCGTGGGCCGGATCGTGCAGGAGGCGCTCGCCAACGCCGTTCGTCACGCGGCCGGTTCCTCCGTGCAGGTGCGGATGGAGAGGAAGGAGGACGGCGTGCACGTCACCGTCACCTCCCGGGGCGGCGCCCCTCTGCGGCGACCTGAGCTCTCCGGCAGCGGCCTCGGTCTCGAACTGCTGGGTGAGCGGGCGCGGGCGCTGGGAGGGACGCTGACCGCAGGGGCGCTGCAAACCGGGCCCGAGGCCGGGGACTGGGAGGTGCGCGCCGTCCTCCCGCTCGACGTGACGGTATGAGCAGAGGTGCATCGGCCGTGCGGGTCTCAGGGGTGGGGCTCCCCGGGGCGGACGGCGCAGGGCAGAGTGGGGACCGGACAGGCACGGAAGGGGCGGAGGACATGGACGGCAGCACGGGCGGGCGCGCCACTGCGAGGGATTCTGCACCGCGGGTGCTCGTCGCAGACGACCACGGCATGATCCGTGAGGGACTCCGGATGATCCTCGAGTCCCACGGCGCGGTGGTCGTCGGCGAGGCCGCGGACGGTGCGGTGGCCGTGCGCAATGCGGCCGCGCTGCGTCCGGACGTGGTGCTGATGGACCTGCGGATGCCGGGGACGGACGGTGTGCGGGCGACCAGGGAGATCGTGGAGGCCGGATCCGCGCAGGTGCTGGTGCTGACCAGCTTCGACGAGGACGAACTCGTGTTCGGCGCGATCCGGGCGGGTGCCGCGGGGTTCCTCCTCAAGACCACGGAGGCGGCGCTCCTCGTTGATGCCGTGCGCCGGGTGGCCGCCGGCGAGGGCGTGCTGGACCCGAGGGTGACGCGGCGGGCGCTCGCCGCCGTGGCCTCGGCCCCGGACGACTCCGCCCCACGGGCCCAGAAGCGGCTGCACGGCCTCGACCAGCTCACTGCCCGGGAACGGCAGATCCTCGCGGCTGTGCGCGACGGACGCTCGAACGCACAGGTCGCCGCCGAACTCCACATCTCCGTGCCCACGGTGAAGACGCACGTCTCCAGCATCCTGGCCAAGCTCGGTGCGGAGAGTCGCACCCATGCCGCAGCGCTGGCGCGCGGGGTGTCTCTGTAGGACTGCAGACGCGAGCGGCGGAGCGCAGTGTTCCCGTCTGCTGGCCGCTGAGCCTCCGCGTCGCCCCTATCTCCCCAGTGCGCCGAGCGCCATGTCCACGTCCTCCTCCGTGCTCCACACGTGGAAGGAGGCGCGCACGCCGCCGGCTCTGCCCGAGGCCGTCACCCCGGCACGCTGCAGTGCCGCCAGGTCGCTGCCGTCCGGGTCCGGCCACGCCACGATCGCCTGGCCCCTCTCCGGCAGGCCCAGCCCGCGGCACAGTGCGTCGCCCAGGCCTGCGGCGTGCGCGCGGATCCCCGCGATGTCCGCCTGCGCGAACCACTCGAGCACCGGAACCGCGCCCACGACGGACGGCCACGCAGGTGAGACGTCGAAGCGGCGGGCGTCGCCGGCGAGTTCGAGTGCGGGTCCGTAGGTCGATGCCCAGGGGTCCGCTCCCGCGAACCAACCGGCCTGCGCGGGGACGAGCCGTTCGGTGAGGTCGGCCGAGACTGTGAGGAACGACAGGCCGCGCGGGCAGGAGAGCCACTTGTAGGTGTGGCAGATCGCCATGTCCCACCACTCGGCGCTGCAGGGCACGCTGCCCGCCGCCTGCGTGAGGTCGCAGAGGGTGAGGATGCCGTGCTCCCGCGCGGCGGTGCGCACGGCCTCGGCGTCCGCCTGCCTGCCGTCCGCGGACTGGACGAGCGAGAAGACGACGGCGGCGACGTCCGGGGTGAGGGCCTCGGCGAGGTCTGCGAGCGGCACCGGCCGCACCGTCACCTCGGGCCGCACGTGGAAGGGAGCGGTGACGGAGGAGAAGTCCCCGTCCACCGTGACCACCGTGGACCCGGCCGGGAGGGACTGTGCGAGGAGGGACACCTGGACCGAGGTCTGCGAGCCGATCGCCGTGCGTTCCGGCGCGACGCCCACCAGCGAGGCGTACGCGCGGCGTGCCCTGTCCACGAGGACGTCGAAGTCCGTGGCGCTCACCTGGCCGGCCTCCCAGCGGTCGAGGTGGCTACGCAGTGCCGCGAGACTGTCGTAGAACGGCAGTCCCAGCGCGGCGGCGTTGAGGTAGCCCGGGCGCATGGCGAAGAGGTGGGGGACCACGGCAGGGTCGAAGGGGCGAAGACGCGCGGCGCTGCTCATCCCGTCAGTCTAGGAGAGCGGGCGGCGGGGGAAGGGCCCGGACAGATCCCCGGTTCAGACCCGCCACCAGGTCGCCATGCGCCACATCCGCTCGAGGGGTCCCTGGCGGAACCGCATCAGCCACAGCGAGGACCAGATCCACTGCACGGCGAGCACGGCACCGCAGAACACCATCGTCAGTGTCCAGTCGCGCACGCCGGCGCCGGCGGGGTCGAGGCCGCTCGGCAGAAGCCGCAGCCCCACCAGGAGCAGCGTGGCGGTCACGTAGTTGGTGAGCGCCATGCGGCCCAGAGGTCCGAACGCCGCAGTGAGGACGCGCCGCAGCGGCGAATGGAGCACGGCGATGAACGCACTCACGTAGGCCGCAGCCATGACGAGTCCGAGCGCGGACTCGAGGGCGAAGCCCTGCCAGAGGGCGCGTTCCGTGTAGCTCGTGGTGGTGAGGAGTGCGGTGCCTGCCGCGGCCGTCGTCACGGCGAGGAGCGAAGCGATCCACCAGGTGCGCGGCGAGCTCTCGATCCGGCGCGCCAGATCGGCCTCGCCTGCGGCGAACCCCAGCAGGAACAGGCCCGGGATGAGTGCGGGCCCGCCGCCGGTGAGGAGGAGTGCGGTCAGCAGCAGCGCAGCGCCCGCAGCGGGCACGAGCACCCGCGCCCAGCGGCGGTCCGGGAGGAAGGTGGCCGGCAGGAGGAAGACGAGTCCTGCGAGACCGTAGGGCAGCAGCGCCTCCCCGGGCTGGAGGAACTGGTGGGCGGCGCCCAGGAGGACCAGGACGCCGAGGCGGCGGGCCAGTGCCAGCCGCGGCCGGGGCGTCCGCGTGCCGGCGATGCGCCAGAGCATCCCGAAGCCCACGCCGAACAGCAGGCTGAAGATCGGGAAGAAGCGCTGCTGGACGAAGAGGTCGAGCCAGTGCGAGACGGGATTGGGCGAACCGTCCGGCAGCAGCGGAGAGAGCCCGAGGATGCTCGGGGCGTTCACGAAGATGATCCCGGCGAGTGCGAATCCGCGCAGGGCGTCGAGGCCGGCGATGCGGGAACCGCGCTCGCCGTGTGACCGGCGCTCGCCGGTCTGTGCGGAGGGCCGTTCCGGGTACTGGGCATGAGGCGGGCCCGCGGTCTGTGCGACCGTCTGCGGTGGCACGGCAGGGAGATGCGTGGAGGTCATGACCAGAAGATTACTGAGCGGTAGGTATGAGAGGCAGGGGGCTTGCCCGCGCCTCGGCGGAGGAAAACCCGCCGCCGGTACACCCTCCGACATGTGGAGCAGCAGACGGGAACCCGTTCCCCAGGCACTCCCGTCTGCGGATCGGCCCGTTCTGCAACGCAGAGGCGGCCGATCCACAGACGGGAACGAGGGAGCTCGGCGTTCCCGTCTGCGCTCTCCCGAACCTCAGACCTCGAGCACGGGGGTGGTGGCGCCGGACTCCCTCTCGGCCTGCAGACGCAGCAGCTCCGCGCGCAGCTCCGGGTTCAGGGCGGCGTCCAGGGCGGTGAGGGCGAGTGCCTTGGCGCCGTCGAGGGCGGCCTCGTCGCCGGCGGGGGAGATCGCATCGGCCGTGAAGCCGACGGTGTGCGGGGCGTTCTCAGAGCCGCGCACCCAGATCATGCCGTGGATGGCGGGCACCACCTGGGAGACGTTGCCCATGTCCGTCGAACCTCCGCCGAAGGCGGTCTCGTGGAGCACGGGGCGGCCCAGCGACTCCAGGTTCGCGTCCCAGGCGGCGCCGAGGCCCTCGTGGGTGAGCACGGGGGCGTAGGGGTACTCCGTCTGCCGGTGCTCCCAGGAGCAGCCGGTGGCGATCGCAGCACCCTCGAAGCAGGCGAGCACGCGGTGCTTGACCCCGCGCCAGGTCTCGATGTCGCCGGCGCGGTACTCCACCTGGAGCGTCGCGGAGTCCGGGATGATGTTGGTCGCCTCACCGGCCTGGGAGATGAAGGCGTTGGCGTTGGAGTGCGGCGGGAGGTGCTGACGCAGCATGGCGAGGTTGGTGAGCGCGAGGGTGGCGGCGGCTCCCGCGTTGACCGCGGCCCACGGTGCGGCCGCGGCGTGGGCCTCCTTGCCCGTGAAGGTGACCTCGAGCCGCTCCACCGCAGTGGAGTGCGTCTTGCCGATCTCGTTCTCCTGCTGCGGGGAGCCGTGCACCATGAGGGAGAAGGCGGCGTCCTCCCATGCGCCCGCCTTGAGCAGTTCGACCTTGCCGCCGCCGTGCTCCTCGGCGGGGGTGCCCAGGAGCTTGATCCGCAGCCCCGCGGCGTCCGCCACCGGCTTGAGCGCCAGCGCGGCGCCCACTCCCGCCGTGGCGATGATGTTGTGTCCGCAGGCGTGGCCCACGCCGGGCAGCGCGTCGTACTCCGCGCAGACGACCACGGTGAGGTCGCCGGTGCCGTAGACGGCCTCGACCGCGGTCTCCACGCCGTAGGCGCCCGTGGTCGTCTCGAACCCGGCCTCGGACATGACGTGGGCGACGGCCTTGGCGGACTCGTGCTCCTCCCAGGAGAGCTCGTTGAGTTCGTGGATGGTGCGGCTGAACTCGAGGAGGGCGTCTCCGGCCGTGTCGACGGTGTCGAGCACGGAACTGCGCAGCTCCTGGAGGGAGGGGGCGGGGGCGTTCTGTGTCATTTGCGTGGCTCCTTCGGAGGGTGGGGTGTGGGTTCGGGTGGTGCTGCTCGGTACGGCGGTGCGGTCCGGCTCCGCGGGTCTCAGCGGTGAGGGGAGGAGGTGCCTGCAGCAGAGTCTGCCGCACGGGCGGCCGCCGCGGCGTCCCGGTCCGCATGCTGCACGGACGGGGCGTGCCCGGGCTGTCCGGCCTCGCCTGCGGAGCCCGCGCCCGTGCCGGGAGAGCCGGCGTCTGCGCCGCTCACGCCCGAGCCGCTCACGCCTGCGCCGGAGGGGTCAGCGCTGCCCACGCCCGAGCCGGAGGGGTCAGCGCCCGCGCCGCGCGGGCGGATGAACAGGGCGAGCACGGCGAACAGTGCGCAGAGGCCGGCGCAGATCCACCAGACGGTGTGGAACGAGGCATGGGTGGCGATTGCGGCACCGTCTGCACCGGTGGTGGAGAGGGAGGCCATGACGAGGGCGAACACGGCGCCGGAGACGGCACCGGCGGCAGTCCGTGCGGTGTTGTAGAGGCCCGAGGCGATGCCCACGGAGTCTGCCTCCGCGCGGTCCACGACGATGGTGGGCAGTGCGCCGATCACGATGCCGGCACCCAGTCCCGCCAGCACCAGCCAGACGGTGAAGAGGACCAGCGTGCCGGGCACCAGGATCATGAGCGCGAAGGCCACGGCGGACATGAGGCCGCCCGCGGCGACGGCGCGCGGACCGGAGAGCAGCCGGGCCACCCGGTCGCTGAGGGTGGCGCCGAGGAACGCCGCTCCCGCGTTGATCGCGATCGTGAGACCGGCGACCGTCGCGGAGACCCCGAATCCGTAGCCCAGCAGGCCGGGGTCGGACCGGAGGTAGAGGGAGATGGGCGCCTGGGAGCCGAACATCTGCGCGCCGTAGAGGAACGCCACGACGATGGGCAGACCGATCCCTCCGTGGAGCAGCACCTGCAGGTCGATGAGGGGATCCGCGCTGCGGCGGGTGTGGCGGACCCAGACGAGGAGGAGCACCAGTCCCGCTGCGACGGCGGGGACGGTGAGTGCCGCGGACCAGCTCGTGAGATTGGAGACCGCGCCCAGGACGAGGACGAGTCCCGCACCCAGCAGGAGCGCGCCGGCGAGGTCGGCCCGGCCCTCCTTGCGCAGCGGCGTCTCCTTGACGAGGAAGGCCACGCCCACGGCGCACAGCGCCATGAACGCCGCGGGGACCAGCATGGTGAGGGTGAGGCTGCCGATCGCGTCCAGCAGGGCGCCTGCGACGAGCCCGCCCAGGGCGGCGCCGAGCGTGAGCGCGCCGACGAGCTTTCCGATGCTGCGGCCGGCGTGCTCCGGGTCGCGCTGGTGGACGATGGCGAACTCCAGCGGGAGGAAGGTGGCCAGGGGCGCCTGGATCGCCCTGCCCAGCAGGAACAGCCAGTAGGTGGGGGCGAGGGCGACCAGCACGGAGGCCAGGGCCACGATGATCGAGGAGATGAGCAGCAGGCGCTTGTGCCCGTAGACGTCGCCCAGCTTGGACAGCAGCGGCACCACCATGATGGTGGCGAGCATGTAGGAGGCGTTGACCCAGTTGAGCGAGGCGGCGGAGACGCCGTAGCTCTCGCCCAGCGAGGAGAGGAGCGGCGGGAACCAGCCCTGCAGGAGGCCGCTGGCCAGCTCCATGCAGACGAGGAAGCCCACGACCGCCGAGGCGCGGGTGGACAGAGGAGTAGTGGTGGGCATGTGCGCTCCGCGGGAGTTCAGGGCTGGAACATGGTGACCGGCACCACGGTGGAGCGGGACGAGTCCCGGTGCGCGCTAGGATGAGAAATGCTCGGAAGAAGGGGGATATGTGCAGGAATCCGTGCTTTCTCCGCTGGAGAAGAGGATCATCCATGCGCTTCAGGTGAACCCGCGGGCGCAGTGGAGCGAGCTCGCCCCGGTGCTGGGTGCGGCGCCCACCACACTCGCCCGGCACTGGGACCGGCTGCGGGCTGAGGGGCTGGCGTGGACGACCGCGTTCCTGCCCTCCGGGATCGGTGCGCTCATCGACATCTCCTGCGAGCCGCGGCACGTGGCCGGGGCGATGACGGCGCTCAGCGAGTTCCCGGAGCTCATCACCATCGACCACACCGCCGGTCAGCGGGACATCATCGCCACCGCCATGACCCGCTCGCACCAGGAGGTCGGCGCGCTCGTCACCAGGCGCATCGGCGCGATCCCCGGCGTCCTGCGCACGCAGACGCACTTCGTCACGGCCATGCACGTCGAGGCCTCGGTGTGGCGCATGCGAGCGCTCTCCGCCTCCGAGCAGGCGCGGGTGCCTCTGCCCAGGCCTCCGCGCAGACGCGCCCCCAGGCTGACGGCGCCCGAGGTCGAGGCCGCGCTGCGCGAGGAGCTGCCGCGTGACGCGCGCGTGCCGGTGAGCCGGATCGCGCAGGCGCACGGGCTGAGCGAACAGCGGGTGGCGGACGGTCTTGCCCGCATGCTGGCGGACGGAGACCTCATCCTGCGCACCGATGTGGCGCGCCCGGTGACGGGCTGGCCCGTCTACACCTGGTACTTCGTGAGCGCCCCCGCCGCGCTCATCCCGCGGATGGCGACGCTGCTGCGGCAGGTGCCGGAGGTGCGCACCGCCATGTCCGTAGCCAGCGAGCACAACCTCATCATGGCCGTGTGGCTGCGGGACCTCAGCGAGGTCTCCCGGTTCGAGGCCGCGGTGGAGGCGGCGCTGCGCGGGGCACGCATCCGTGATCGCGGCGTGGTGTTCTCGACGGCCAAGCACATGGGGCACCATCTGGATGCGAACGGCCACGCGACCGGAGTGTTCACCCATCCGCTGGCGGCGCCGGCCTGCACTGCATAGTCTGCGAAGCATGACCTCCGCTTCGCACCCGCGCTCCGCCGACCGCAACCGTCCCGGCCCGGAGACGGGGTGGGTGTCCGTGTTCGGCAGCGGCGAGCCCGTGACCCTGTTCGGCCACGGGTTCTCCGGACAGATCCGGGACACCCGGCCGTTCGCCGCGGGGATCGAGGGGACGCGCGCGCTGGTGAACCTGGGCGGGCACGGCGGCCGCCCCTCGCCGGGCCCCGGCTGGGACTACGGGACCATCGCCTCCCAGCTCTCGCAGGCGCTCACCGCCGCCGAGGCCGCCGCGGGAGCGCCTGTCACCCGCGCCCTGGGGGTCTCGATGAGTGCGGGCGGGTTCGCGCGTCTGCTCACCTCCGGCGACGCTGCGGCGCTCGCCCTGGAGAAGGTCGCGTTCGTCCTGCCGGCCTCGTGGGCGAGGTTCGCAGCGGAGCAGCAGGCGGTGATCGACGCCGGTGTGTCGCAGGTGTGCGCGCTGCTGGAGGCGGGGGACCGGGCGGGGCTCATCGCCCACTTCCTGGCGCGGGAGCCGGTGGAGGTGCAGGCGCTGGAGCCCGCGCGGGCCTGGGCTGCGCAGAAGGTGGACGCGCTGCTGGAGACGGACATGTCCGACGGTGTGGGCCTGGCGGCACAGATCGCGGTGGCGGATCCGGCGACGGCCTCGGCGGATGCCGCACGGTTCTCCGGTGAGGTGCTCGTGCTCACGCATGAGGACGATCCCTCGCATCCCGTTCAGGTCGCACAGGAGTACGCGCAGGCGTTCCCGCGGGCGCGCCTCGAAGTGCTGCCGCCGGGATCGATCCTGTGGCGCGGCCGGGCGGAGGTGCGGCGCATCCTCACCGAGTTCTTCAATGACTGAGGGAGAAAGTGCCGATTCGGACGTGCCGCAGCTCTGCCGGGCACTGGTGGACACCTCGGTGCTCGCTCCGGAACCGCTGTGGCTGTGGTTGCGAGCTGTGCGCAAACGGCGGTCGCCGAACCTCGACCTTCTCTGCACGTTCGGCATCAAGAGAGAGCTCTATCCTGCTCTGCGGCGGATCTGCCCGGACTATGAGCGGGAACAGCTGTACGAAGCCGCAAGACAGCGGGTTCTCTCGATGACACCGCTCAGCACCACAGGCATCGTCGAGGTGCGCAGTCCGTGGGTGCTCGACCCCGGAGATGTGCACCTCGACGCTGCAGCAGTCGTCTCCGGCATCGATGCGATCATCACCGATGACGTCCATGCTTTCGCCGAGCACCCGGAGCGGCCGTACCGCGTCGTCACGGCGGACGACTTCCTCTGCGAGCAGACGGAGGAGTGGGCGGCTGCCGATTTCGCCGCCGCCCTGGAGCACTATGAGATGCACAGGGCGGAGGCGGCGCGGAAGATCGGCGTCGAACCGTCTGCCGGCATCGCCAGCCATCTGCTGCGTCGTTCCCACGCCCGTCGCTTCGCCAAACGGGTCTCCCGAGCCCTCCGCCGCAGCGGACCGTGACCGCAGCGGGCAGTGAGGGGAGCATGCGGTGAGGTGCACCGCGTGCCGCGGTCACCTGTCAGGGGAACAGCGGCACTGTTCGGGCCGCGAGCGGTCACCTGCTCTATGTCGCAGCGCGGCCTTCACAGCCCTGAGACGAAGCCGTACTCGAGCGCTCGGACCACCAGTTGTGCCTGCGTGGAGACCTCGAACTTCTGCAGCAGGCGTGCGGTGTGGGTCTTGACCGTGTTGGGGCTGATGAACAGCTCCTCTGCCGCCTCCGCCCGCCCCATTCCCCGGCAGATGAGTGTGAGAACCCGCAGCTCGGCCGGCGCGAGCTGAGGGATGGGACCGTTGAGGGCCGTGAGCCCGCCGCTGATGATGAGGTCACCGGGCAGATCCATGAACAGCGCCGAGGGATCATCGTCGAGGACTGAGCGGATGGCCTGACCGAGGACCTCGGGCGGAGCGGTCTTCCGGATGGCGGCGAGCGCACCTGCATGCAGTG
The DNA here is from genome assembly GCF_039531405.1 of Brevibacterium salitolerans. NCBI lineage: Bacteria > Bacillati > Actinomycetota > Actinomycetes > Micrococcales > Brevibacteriaceae > Brevibacterium > Brevibacterium salitolerans. The sequence continues at coordinate 95,344 of NZ_BAAAPZ010000003.1, forward strand.
CGTGCGCGAGGCCGGGACCGGGAGCCACGGTGGTGAGGACGAGGATCCTCGCCTCGGGATCGAGCTTCCGGATCCTCTGCGTTGCCGCCACCCCTGTCATGACGGGCATGTTCAGGTCCATGAGGGTGAGGTCCGGGCGCAGGCGCTCGTACTCCTCCACGGCGGTTGCGCCGTCCGAGGCGGTGCCTGCGATCGTCGTGTCGGGCAGGTCTCCCAGAAATGCCCGGAGCGCACGCAGGGTGTAGTGGTCGTCATCGACCAGCAGGAGCTTCAGATCTGCGGTCACGGAAGCGTCACCTGCAGTACTTCTTGTAGAGCGCGGGGTTGGTCTTCTTCCACACTGAGCATCGCGCAGGCCTGTGTGGCAGCGCCCCGGCCGCCGGTACCACCTGTTCGGAAGCATGAGTCCGCTCCAGAGTGGGGAGCGCTTGTGGGGGCTGCACACCTGCTCCCACCTGGGCGAAGGCCAGCGAGAGTCCCGCGAGCAGGAGCGGCGCGGTCCTGAGGCGGAGCGTCGGTTTCGGCATGATTCGAACTGTAGCTGTGTGCGGCGCGGGGTTCGTCACCCGTCAGGGTGATTCTCCTCTGGGCGACCGGTCACCGGCAGCGTGAGCACGGTGCGAAGCACGGAACCGTCTTCGTTCTCCACGAGTTCGAAGGTCGCAGTCCCTCCCATCGCCTCGGCACGCCGGCGCAGTGAGGCGGCGAAATCGGGCGTGACCTGTGTTCTCGCCTGCACGCCGCTCTCGACGCGCAGCACCAGTGCGTCCTCAGTGCCGTGCCCGTGGACGGTGCTGGGCACGCCTTCCGGGCAGTGACGGATGATGTTGGTGCATATCTCCTGGGTGAGCAGGGTGGCCTCGGCGAGGAGGACGTCGTCCAGTGTCTGCGGAAGCTCCTCCAGGCGGAACGTCGTCGGGTGCTGCGCCATCCTCATCGTCGCGGCGAGACGCTCACACCACTGGGAGAAGGCGGCGGGGAAGTCGACCTGCCTGTTGTCCGGCCCTCTGCGCATCCGCAGGATGTACTGGCGGAAGTTCTCCTCACCGGCGGAGAGGACCACGGACAGCTCCGCTTCGATCTCCCGCCGCTGCTCAGGGTCCTCGCATCGCTGCTGCACGGCGGTGAGGGAGCGTGCAGCGGAGAAGGTATGCGAGACCACGTCATGTGTGTCCCTGATGATCGAGTCATGCTGACGGTCGAGTTCGCGCTGATGCGCTGCGGCCGCTGCTGCGATCTCGACCCTGCGTCGCTGAAAGGTGCGTTCGAAGTAGAGGAAGGCTATTCCGAGGGCGACGTCAGGGAACGGCTCTGCTGCAGTCTGCGCGAGCGTGGGAAAGGACAGTGACGAAACCGAAAGACCCATCATCTGCATGGTGAGTGCGGTTGAGAGCAGGACATTCGCTGCGAAGGCCAGCACGGCTGTGCGCCAGCGGCCGAATGCGATCAGCAGCGTTGCTGTGCCGAGCTGGGCGCCGAGGAGGACCAGCCCCATGAGTTCCTGAGAAGGCCCGCCGGGAAGCGGCATGCCCAGGAGGGTGGCCACGGCCAGGCCCGTCAGTACCCACGTCGAGGTTCCCGGCAGCCACGGCGCAATGAGTGTCAGGAGCATGGGGAGCAGATCTACTGCGAGGTACTCGCTCATACCCCCATCGCCTTCCGCCGTGGTGGGAGGCACCATGAGCAGCGCCATCGCCAGGTACCAGACCCTGACGGCGGGGTCGATGAAGCGGGTTCCGAGGAACCAGCGCCACAGGGACTGGAGCCGCGGAGGCAGGCGAAGACGTGTCACCGCTCCAATCTACCGGGAGCCGAACGCGCTGCTGCCCGCCGTGACCGGCGATCAGGCGGGACAAGATCACCCGCAGGGGTGACGACGTCCCGGCGTTCCTGTAGGAAGGTTGAATGACTTGCGCAGCACCTCGTTGCTCGCGTCATGCGAGCTGTGCCGGACAGGCGCTGAGAACGCAACGATTGGAGACGCATGGATGCCGGTGAGCTCAGCATGAAGCACGCGCGCGTACGAGGAGCGGTGCCTGGGCACGGGCATCGTGGCGCTCGTGGGCATTGGGCTCGCCCTTGGCATCGGTGGAGCGGCCATCGCACTCTGGATGCGGTTCCTCATCCGCAGCGGTCGCGGAGCCGGTAACCGGGGCTGAGCCAACGGCAAGATAGTCAAACCGCAGGGAAGCTGAGAAGGCGCCCAGGGAGGCCGGTGCAGGATGCTGATTGCTGTGAAGGGCAACGAGGCTGAGTTGGCGAATCCGATCCTTCCGCCGCTCTACGATGTGGCGTTCGTGGTCATACCAATCCTGATGCTGGTGATCACCATCACCGCCATCATCCTCACCGTCCGCTCGCCTCTGACGTCCTTGGAGAAAGCACTCCTCGTTGCACTGACCGTCCTCGTGCCGCTGCTGGGTGGTGTTGCTTCGCTCGTCGTCACCATTGCGCTTTCACGCCGAGCAGCACAGGCAGAGAAGCGTGGAGCGGTGGTCTAGATGGAGGTTACGGAGCACGTGGAGCTGGGATCGTGGCTCATTCCGCGGGTCAGCGCAGCCCGCGCGGCTACCCCGGCCGGCATTGTGGGGGCGGGATTTGAGGCCTACCTGCGGATTCTTCACCCGGTGTCTGTGAGCCGCGATGCTCCCTCTCGTTTGAGTCACACGGATGCGGAAGGTGCGCCCGACGAGTCCTGCTGGCCCTGGGCTGAAATTGCTCGGAGGAACGGCAGAAGCATGCACCCGCTGGTTCAGTGGCGTCAGCTCAGCAACGAAGAGGACCAAGGCGCCCTCTCGTTCCCTGACGGGTGGAGCGTTGAGCGACCGCCTGACTACTTCCTTGGGGCGGCCTTCCTTTCCCGTCTTGTTGCGCACATTCATCGGTCATCCAGAAGTGCGGAGGATGTTGTTGCTGCAGTCTGGAACGGTTTTGGCGCACTCAATCACCGTGAGTCCCTTTCTGCGGATAGTGCGGGTTGGAATGAGCTGGGAGTGGACGTCCGTTGCCTGAGTGCCGATGACGGTGTGGTGCATCTCGTTTCCAGACAGGTCGCGGAGGCTGTGACGTCTGGTCCGTTCTTCGAACTTCCAGGTCGGGAGTATCTCTTGTTCTGCTCGTCACTGGCGGAGCTTTCTGACCCTCGGTGGGTGTACTCTGCCGGCATTGGCTGGGGTCCCGGATTCCCGGGGGTGTTTCCGCAATTGTTCTGGCCCGCCACTCATGAGTGGGTGATCGGCGGTGACGTCGATCTTGACTTCACGATTGTGGGCGGAAGCTCTCAGCTCATCCACTCGATCCGCTCTGATGCGAGGTTTGAGTCCTACATCGTGGAGGCCAGGGACGATCTGAGCCGCTGGGGTGACGTGGTGAGTGGCCAGGCGGACAGTGAAGAGGGCTCGATGCATCTGTAGTGGAGCAAGCCTGTCCTGGACCCAAGCCCCGCTCCCGCCCCACGCCGACCCTCCGCCCCGGCGGTAGACTCGGAGCCGTGCACGCAGTCGTCCTCTCCCTCCACACCTCGCCGGCGGCGCAGCCGGGCGCCGGTGATGCCGGCGGCATGAATGTCTACGTCTCCCACACCGTTGCCATGCTGGTGCGCGCGGGCCACACCGTCGACGTCCTCACCTGCGATCCCACACAGCACGGCCCGTCCGTGCTGCCCAGCGGCGTCACGGTCCACCACGTCCCCACCACGGCACGGACCAAGGACGAGATGGGAGCGCAGGCGGAGGACATCGCCCGCGCCCTGCTCGCGGACGACCGCCTGGGTGCGCTCCTGCGCGGCGCGGATCTCCTGTGGGCCCACTACTGGGTCTCCGGACTCACCGCATGTCACCTCCGCGCACTCCTGCGTGCAGAGGGCACTCACACGCCTCCCCTCGCCGTCACCTTCCACACCCTGGGCGCAGTGAAGGACCGGGACCTGGGGGAGGACCGCGAACCGCAGGCTCGGCTCGAGGCTGAGGCACGGATCGCTGCGGAGGCGGACCTGATCCTCGCGAACTCCCCGTCCGAGGCCGCAGACGCCCAGCACCTCCTCCACGCCTCTCCCTCCCGCATCGCCGTGACCCCGCCCGGAATCGACACCGCCACCTTCCGCCCCGGCTCCATGCAGGACGCCCGGCGCGCGCTGGGCGAGGAGGACACGGATCTCCTGGTGCTCTGCGTGGGCCGGATGCAGCACATCAAGGGCACGGACGTGCTCATCGACGCCCTCAGCGAACTCGTCCGCACGGAACCCGCGCTTGCCGGCAGAGTGCGCGCCGTGTTCCTCGGTGATGCCTCCGGAGAGGCGGACCCGAGCGGCCTGCGGGAGGCGGCGACGGCCTCGGCCGCGGCCCCTCTCATCGAGTTCCGCCCGCCCGTGCCGGCGGACCAGGTGGCCCAGTGGTACCGGGCCGCTGACCTGGTGGTCGTCCCCTCGCGCTCCGAGTCCTTCGGCCTGGTCGCCGCCGAGGCGCAGGCCGCCGGTGCGCCCGTCCTCGCCACCGCGGTGGGCGGGCTCACGCACGTGGTGCGGCACGGCTGCGGAGGCATCCTGGTGGACGGCGACGACCCCGTGGTGTGGGCGCAGGCGCTCACCGGCCTGCTCCTCGATCCCGCGCTCCGGGCTCGGCTGGGGGCCACCGCCGCAGCGGATGCGGCGGACCTGGGCTGGGACCGCGCGGAGCGGGGCATGCTCACCGCACTCGAGGCCGTGGTGACGGCTCCCGTGCCCGAGGCCGGCACCACGCCCGTCTCTGAGCCCGCGTCCGCCTCGGCACCGGCCCCTGAGGCCGCGTCCGCCCCGGCATCCGCCTCCGAGGCCGGTGCAGGCGACGCGGGTATGCCCTCAGCCTCCGATCCCGTCATCGGGCTCATCCGCTCCTGGGCCGCCGAGAACGAGGTCGAGGTCGAGTCCGTGGCTCCGGACCAGATCGTCGTGGTGCTGCCGGGGGAGAAGAAGCTCAAGACCAACGTCTCCATCCGCGCCGGCAGGCATTCGGTGGACTTCCAGGCCTTCGTGGTGCGCCGCCCGGACGAGAACCGCGAGCGCTTCTTCCAGTGGATGCTGCAGCAGAACGGGCGCCTGGGCGGGCTCTCCTTCTCCGTGGACGGCTACGACGACGTCTACCTCAACGCCTCCCTGCCTCCCACAGCGTTCGTGCAGGAGGACGGGCGCGTCCAGGATGGCGCAGAGGACGTGCTCGACTCCTACCTGGGACGCTTCCTCACCATCGCGGACTCGTCCTTCAACGAGCTGCTGACCCTGGGCTTCCTCACCTCCATGAAGCGGGAATGGGCGTGGCGGCTGGCCCGCGGTGAGTCCACCCGCAATCTCGAGGCGTTCCGCCACCTCGTGGACACGGACGACAACGAGTTCGTGGGCACGTTCACCCCGCTGCCCCGCGAGGACTGAACGCCGCGGACCAACGGGCGTCCCGCCGCCGTCCCACAAGCGTCCAACCTCGGCTCCGCTGCCGTCCCACCCGCGGGACGGTGGCGCGTGCAGCCCGCAGCACGTGCCAGAATGTCGGCATGGCGTACAACCTCGTGCTGCTCCGCCACGGCGAGAGCGATTGGAACCAGAAGAACCTGTTCACCGGCTGGGTGGACGTCACCCTCACGGACAAGGGCCGTGCGGAGGGCGTGCGCGCCGGCGAGCTGCTCGCGGAGAGCGGCCTGCTGCCGGACGTCGTCCACACCTCCCGCCTCAAGCGCGCGATCCTCACCTCGCAGATCGCGCTCGAGGCCGCGGACCGGTCCTGGATCGACACCCACCGCTCCTGGCGCCTCAACGAGCGCCACTACGGCGCGCTGCAGGGCAAGAACAAGAAGGAGATCCGGGACGAGTTCGGCGAGGAGCAGTTCATGACCTGGCGCCGCTCCTTCGACACCCCGCCGCCGGAGCTCGAGGACTCGAGCGAGTGGTCGCAGGCCGGAGACCCGCGCTATGCGAACCTGGGCGCGGCGCTGCCCCGCACCGAATGCCTCAAGGACGTCATCGTGCGCCTGCTGCCCTACTGGTACGACTCCATCGTGCCGGATCTGCAGCTGGGTCGCACCGTGCTCGTCGCCGCCCACGGCAACTCCCTGCGCGCCCTCGTCAAGCACCTGGACGGGATCAGCGACGAGGAGATCACCGGCCTCAACATCCCCACCGGCATCCCGCTGCACTACGAGCTGGACGAGGAGACGCTGGCACCGGTCACCGCGCGGGGCACCTACCTGGATGCAGATGCCGCCGCCGAGGCCGCCGCAGCCGTCGCGAACCAGGGCCGGTGACGCCGGCTCGCCTCTGAGCAGGCCGCCTGCCCATACAGACGCATGTGCGCCCGTCACTCCACGGAAGTGGAGTGACGGGCGCACATGCGTGCAGGGCTTCTGCATGCACCTGGCATCGGCACACGCATTAGTCGGAAGGCGCGCCTGCAGGTGGGACCCACGGGCGCTGCCTGCGCCCGGCCCCGGCTGTGTCAGTCCGTGCCGGGGATGAGCTTGGAGTCCCAGTTGCCGGTCAGCAGGTACTCGATCCGCTGGGCGACGGAGACGGCGTGGTCGCCGAACCGCTCGAGGTAGCGGGAGAGCAGGGTGACGTCCGCGACCTCGGCGGGCTTGATGTCAGAATCGGAGATCTGCGAAAAGACCCGCAGGTGCAGGGTGTCGAGGCTCTCGTCGAGGTCGTCGATGGTGGGCACGGCCTCGAGGCCCGGGTTGGAGACCAGGTGGTGGATCGCCCGGGCGATGCGCCCGGCGGCCTCCGTCATCCGCGAGAACACCGGCTCGAAGCCGGCGGGGACGGCGGAATCGGGGTAGCGGATGCGCACCTGCTGGGCCACGTGGCGCGCCAGGTCGCCCATGCGCTCCAGGGAGGCACTCATCCGCAGCGAGGAGATGACCACGCGCAGATCTGCCGCCACGGGCGCCTGCAGCGCGAGGATCTCCGCGGCGGACTTGTCGAGTTCGAGCTGCAGCCTGTCGATCGCGGCGTCCGCGGCGATGACCTCCTCCGCGAGCTCGAGGTTGTTCTCGTGCAGGGCCTCGCTGGCCTTGTCGATGGCCGTGACGACCTTCTCGGCCATCGCGGTGAGCTTGTCGGCGAGCCCGTCGAGCTCGTTCTGGAACACTTCGCGCATTCGCAGGTTTCCTTTCCCATGTACCGGACGAGGTGGATCGAACCGTCATTCGGCGGTGCCGGCGAGCAGGGATCCGCCGCTCACTGTCTCAGTGGCGGGTGAACCGTTCACGTCCTCCGAGTGAACCTTTGCATTCATCTTAGGTGCAGGCCCCGTGGAGGTGCATGGACCGTTCACCGTCCGTTTAGGCTGGTGCACGTGGAACTGCTCATCGTCGCCGTGGTCACCGGGGTGGTCGGCCTCGCGGTGGGAATCGCCGGCATCATGGCCTTCCGGCTCTCTGCGGCGAGCCGGAGCACCGCCGACCTGCACTCGGAGAGCGAGCTGCCGGACGGCATCGCGGAGGTGCTCGCGGTGCTGCCCAGCGCCGCCATCGTGGTGGATGCCGGGGACGATGTCGTCAAGGCCTCTCCCGCCGCCTACACCTACGGTCTGGTGCGCGGACACCGGCTCATCTCTCGCAGGCTCGAGGAGATCGTCGCCCGGGTGCGCACTCGCGGGCTCATCGAGGAACTCGACTTCGAGCACTCCGCGAGCGAGGCCTCGCATCCCCGCTTCCTCCACGCCCGGGTCGCCGCACTGGGGCAGGCGTTCGTCCTCGTCCTCTGCGACGACCAGACGGATGCGCGCCGGGTGGATGCGATCCGGAGGGACTTCGTCGCGAACGTCTCCCACGAGCTCAAGACGCCCATCGGCGCGATCGCCCTGCTCGCGGAGGCCGTCACGGACTTCGCGGACGACCCCGAGGCCGTGGCCCGGTTCGGCACCCGCATGCAGAAGGAGTCCACGCGTCTCACGCAACTGGTTCAGGAGATCATCGACCTCTCCCGCGTGCAGGACCACGAGACGCCTCAGAGCACGGCGCGCGTCTCCGTCACCGAGGTCATCGCGGACGCCGTGGACCGGGCGAGCACGGGTGCCGCGGGCAAGGACATCGAGCTCTCCGTGGCGCCGGGCGGCGACTGGTATGTGGACGGCAGCTACGAGCTGCTGGTCAATGCCGTGCGCAATCTGCTGGACAACGCCGTGAGCTACTCGAACGAGGGCACCCGCGTGGGCGTGGGCACGCGGCTGGAGGACGAACGCGTCGTCATCACGGTGACGGACCAGGGCATCGGCATGTCCTCGGCGGAGACGGAGCGCGTCTTCGAGCGGTTCTACCGTGTGGATCCCGCCCGCTCCCGGATGACCGGCGGCACCGGTCTGGGCCTGAGCATCGTCAAGCACATCGTGGCGACGCACGGCGGAGAGGTCCGCGTGTGGTCGCGGCCCGGGCAGGGCTCCACTTTCACCATCGTCCTGCCGCAGGCACCGCAGACGGGCCAGCTGCCCCACGTGGAGGAGGGTCATGCCTCCCGGGAGGACGCTGCGCCCGGCGATGGGCCTGCACGCGACCGGCCTGCAGGGGACGTGCCCGCAGGGGACGCGGGCCCGGCCTCCGCCTCCGCCGCCGGCGGGCAGACCGACCAGGCTGCCGAGGCCCCGGCGGCGGTCCGCCTAGACTCCCAGGAAGAGCTCGCCGCGCAGAGCGCCGAGGAGGCGCCGCCCGGTGACCCGAGAGAAAGAAGGAAGACGACGTGACGCGCATTCTGCTTGTCGAGGACGAGGAGTCGTTCTCGGACCCGCTCTCCTACCTGCTGGGCAAGGAGGGGTACGAGGTCGCGGTTGCCGCGGACGGTCTCGACGCCCTTGCGGAGTTCGACCGCGGCGGCGCGGACCTGGTGCTCCTCGACCTCATGCTCCCCGGCGCCTCGGGCACCGAGGTGTGTCGTCAGCTGCGCGCGAAGTCGAACGTGCCGATCATCATGCTCACTGCCAAGGATTCGGAGATCGACAAGGTGGTGGGGCTGGAGCTCGGCGCGGACGACTACGTGACGAAGCCGTACTCGTCACGCGAACTGCTGGCGCGCATCCGTGCGGTGCTGCGGCGCAACGCGGAGCCCGCGGATCTGGAGGAGGCCGTGATCGAGGCCGGCGGCGTCCGGATCGACGTGGACCGCCACGTGGCCTCCGTCCGCGGCGAGGAGCTGTCGCTGCCGCTCAAGGAGTTCGAACTGCTGGAGATGCTGGTGCGCAACGCCGGGCGCGTGATGACCCGCGGGCAGCTCATCGACCGCATCTGGGGCCAGGACTACGTGGGCGACACCAAGACCCTCGACGTCCACGTCAAGCGGCTCCGCGCCAAGGTCGAGAAGGAGCCGTCCTCGCCCTCGCTGCTCGTGACGGTGCGCGGCCTCGGCTACAAGTTCGAGGCCTGAGAGACCCCGCCCGGAGGCGGGCGTGCGCCTGCCGCGGCGCGCCCGCGCAGGGGAAGGGCGCGCCCACCGGGCGGACGCCCGCCGAGCGCAGGCCCGCTGCGGATGCGCCTGCCGCGGCCGGTGCCTCGGTGCCGGAAGCCCGGGTGAATGCGGAGAAGGGCCGGCGCGGCAGGAGAGATCCTGCCGCGCCGGCCCTTCTCCGCGCTCATCGGATGCGGTGCTCTGCGAAGGCCGTGCTCCGCGGAGCGGGGGAGGGTCTCAGCCCTCCGCGCCCTCGGCGCCGGCGCCCTGTGCACCGGACGCGTCCTCGGCGTCCTCGGTGGGGTCTCCCGAGGGGGAGGTGGTGGGCACGAGGCCGTCGTAGTAGGGGATCTCGTCGTTGAGGACCTGGACCCGCAGGGTCTCCGACTCGGAGCCCACGGTCACGTCCACGTCGACCTGCTCGCCGGGGACCGCGTCGAGGCCCTCGACGATGACCGGCTCCGAGGCGGCGGCACCCGAGCGCGCCTCGACGCCTGCGGGGTACTGCTCGAAGACCTCATTGGGCTCGAGCGAGTGCGTGAGAGGCGAACCGGCACCGGCGGAGATGGAGACGGTGCGCGGCTCGTTCGTGGAGTTCACGAGGGTGTAGAAGACCTGCGCCTCGCCCTGCTCGTTCTGGGCGAAGACCAGGCCGCGGACCTTCACGCCGTCCAGTTCGGTCCATGCGCCGTCGCCGCCGCTGTATTCGTACTGGGCAGTCTGCTGCGAGGACAGCAGGGCGGCGCATCCGCTCAGGGGGACGATTGCTGCGACTGCGGTGAGCGCGAGTGCGATGCGCACGGGCCTCTTCTTCACGTTCCAGGCTCCTAGGACGGATGGGCGACTGTCGGATTCGCCTCTCATCGTACCGCTGATTCGACCCAACGTAGAACTCGCTCAGCGATCCCTGTGAATGCGCCTGCGGCCGAGGTGAGCGGGCAGGGCGGACGGCGGGCGCGGGACCCTATCACCAAGCCGCAGTGATGTGCCTCATCTTCCCGGCGTGTCTCATGGTAGACTCAGCTTCGCGAAAGGGGTTCGAACATATGGCATTTCAGGTCGGCGACACCGTCGTCTATCCGCATCACGGCGCGGCTACCGTTCAGGAGATCAAGACTCGGACGATCAAAGGCGAGGAAAAGCTCTATCTGAAACTGCAGGTTTCGCACGGCGATCTCGTGATCGAGGTCCCCGCAGACAACTGCGACCTCGTGGGCGTGCGCGATGTCGTGGGCGAGGAGGGCCTCGAGAAGGTCTTCCAGGTGCTCCGTGCGGAGGTGACGGAGGAACCCACCAACTGGTCCCGCCGCTACAAGGCCAACCTGGAGAAGTTCCAGTCCGGCGACGTCATCAAGGTCGCCGAGGTGGTGCGCGACCTCTGGCGCCGCGAGCAGGACCGCGGTCTCTCCACCGGTGAGAAGCGCATGCTCTCCAAGGCACGTCAGGTGCTCGTCTCGGAGCTGGCCCTGGCGGAGAAGAAGGAAGAGGACGAGGCAGAGGCACTCCTCGACGAGGTCCTCGCCTCCTGAGCCCCTCCGCCGCAGAACGCTGAGAGCGGCCGATCACCACGGGTGATCGGCCGCTTCTCCCATTCGGGCTCCTGCGGCCGCGGGGTGCGCATTCCGGCCTGCGACGCCGCAGTGCCTAGGATCGTCACATGCGCACCGCACTCCTCGTCCCCGCCGCCGGTTCCGGCACCCGGCTGGGTGCCGCCAGGCCCAAGGCGTTCGTGCCCCTCGCCGGCCGGCCGCTGCTCTGGCATGCTCTCCGCGGTGCGGTGCGGACCGGGGCGGTGGACGCCGTCGTCATCGCCGCCCCGGACGCGCTGATCGGAGAGGCCGCACGCATTGCCGCCGAGGCCGTGGGTGAGCATCCGTGCGCCGTGGAGGTGGTGCCCGGTGCGGACGACCGGGCGGGTTCCGTGGCCGCCGCACTCGCAGCCGTGCCCTCCGCCGAGCACGTCCTGGTGCACGACGCAGCGCGGTGCCTCACCCCTCCTGCCGTGCACCTCCGCGTCCTCAGGGCCCTGCGCGCCGGTGCGGAGGCGGTGGTCCCCGTGCTCCCGGTGACGGACACCGTCCGCACGGTCGAGGCAGGCCTCGGCACTCCCACCTCTGCCGGCGGCGAGCTTCTTGCGGGGAGTCTCGACCGCTCCGCCCTGCGCAGGGTGCAGACCCCGCAGGGCTTCTCGCGGGAGGTGCTGTTCCGCGCACATGCCCTTCACCATGAGGACCCTGATCCTGCGGCCACGGACGACGCCGGGCTCGCGGCGCGCCTCGGCGCGCAGGTGGTGGGGGTGCCCGGGGACGAATCGGCTCTGAAGATCACCTACCCGCTCGACCTCCGCATTGCGGCACTGCTGCTGGAGGACCCGCAGCTGTTCTCTGCGGAGACGCCGCCGCCTGACCCGCACCCGTCCCCGCAGAGCGCCCAGGTGCCTCTTCCCATGCAGAACCCCCTATCCGAGGAGAACCCGTCATGACCCTTCCGGCCCTGCCCCGCGTGGGCACCGGCGTGGATGTGCACGCCTATTCCGCGGACCCGCAGCGTCCGCTGTGGATCGCCGGCCTCCTCTGGGAGGGGCAGACCGGGCTGGAGGGGCATTCGGATTCCGATGTCGTGGCCCACGCCTGCTGTGACGCACTGTTCGCGGCCGCAGGCATCGGCGACCTGGGCGCGCACTTCGGTACAGACAGGCAGGAGCTGGCCGGGACCTCGGGGGCGGAGCTGCTCGCAGAGGCGGCCCGGCTGGTGCGGGAGGCCGGCTTCGCCGTGGGCAACGTCTCCGTGCAGGCGGTGTGCGTGCGCCCGCGGATCGGCGCGCGGCGGGAGGAGGCGCAGCGCGTGCTCAGTGAAGCCGTGGGCGCACCCGTCTCCGTCTCCGGGACCACCACGGACGGCCTGGGGCTCACGGGCCGGGGTGAGGGTGCCGCAGCGATCGCCACCGCGCTCGTGGTGCCGGTGCGCTGACCCCCGCCCAGGCCGGAGTGCGCGGCGGGGGCGCGCACGGCTGGCTCCTGCGTGCACGAAAGCGCAGGCCCGCCGCGCAATTGCGTGCCGAAGCGGAGTTTTCGTGACCGTGGCCGGAACGCGTGCGACTGGAGCGCGCACGCCCGGCGTGCGCACGGAGGCTCAGGACTGGGCCGCGTGAGTGTTCCGGCGCGTCACGTACACGCCCAGTCCCCACAGCGCGGCGGTGACGGCGAAGGTGCCCAGCAGCTGGAAGCGCACATCGGGCTCCGTCATGCCCAGCAGGACGATGCAGGCCACTCCCGCCAGCGTCAGCCACGACAGGTGCGGGAAGCCCCACATGCGCAGGGGCAGCTCTCTGCCCTCCGCCTCTGCACGGCGCCGCAGGAGGATGTGGGAGACGATCGCTGAGGTCCACGTGATGAGGAGGGTCGCGCCGGTGATGTTGAGAAGCGTCCCCAGCGCGGACTCCGCCCAGAAGTAGTTGAGCGCCACCGCGGCGAAGCCGAATGCGGAGGAGGCGAGCACCCCCGGGACCGGCACACCCGTGCCGCTGACGGTGGCGAGCCTGCGCGGGGCCATGCCGGTGCGTGCCAGCGAGTAGAACATGCGGGAGGAGCCGTAGACGTTGGCGTTGAGGGAGGACAGCAGCGCGGCGACGATCACGAGTCCCAGCACGGCTCCCAGCAGAGGCAGGCCCGCGGTGTTCAGCACCGCGACGAAGGGGCTGGCGAGCAGCTGGGGATCGTCCCACGGCAGCACGAGGACCATGATGGCCACGGAGCCCATGTAGAAGAACAGGATCCGCCAGATGATGGTGCGGGTGGCCCGGGCGATGGACTTCTGCGGTTCGGCGGTCTCCGCCGCGGCGACTGCGACGATCTCCGTCCCGCCGAAGGAGAAGACCACGACCAGCAGGCCCGCCGCGATCCCGCTGAGGCCCGTGGGTGCGAACCCCGAGTCCCCGATCACGCCGAGGCCCGGGCTGGGTGCCGGGGTGAGATTCAGCAGGAAGAGCACCCCCACCACCAGGAACACCACGACGAAGGCCACCTTGAGGAACGCGAACCAGAACTCGAACTCGCCGAAGTTCCGCACACCCCACAGGTTGATCCACGTGAAGAGCACCATGAACGCCGCGGCGTAGACCCACTGCGGGAAGAGGGGGACGAGGCCGGCCATGATCTGGGCGGCGGCGGTGGCCTCCGCGGCGACCACGAGGCACAGCGTGCCCCACCAGAGCCAGCCCACCGCGAATGCGACGGACGGCCCCATCGCCTTGCCCGCGTAGTAGGAGAAGGCGCCGGGGTGGGGGTCCGCGGCGACCATCTCTCCGAGCATCCGCATCACCGCGATGACGATGAGGCCGGCGAGCGCGTAGGAGACGAGGACGGCGGGCCCGGCGGCGGCCACGCCCGCCCCGGAGCCCACGAACAGCCCCGCGCCGATCGCCGAACCCAGGCTCATCATCACGAGATGCCGAGGCTTCATCCCGGCGCGGAGGCCGGTCTCAGGATTCTGCGCAGTCACAGGTGCACTCTAGGGCACGACGCTGCGCTCCGGGGCGCGGGTACGCGACGCTGCGCTCCGGGGCGCGGGTACGCGACGGTGCGCTCCGGGGTGCAGTGCGGGCACCGCGGGTGCGGCGTTGACGTCACCCCGCGAATCCATCCGGCCACCCACGTATACGTGGGGTGGCGGGGTGGGTATGCGGGTGCTCCCCGGAGGCCACCCCGTGAAACGGCTCAGCCGCCCACCTGTGAGTGGGCGGCTGAGTGCGTAAGCGGGTTGCCTCGCCGTGCACCCGCACGGCGCGGCGCATGCAGCAGCACGGCGCGTGCGGAGGCTCAGTGTCCGCGGTCCACCCACTCCTGCAGATGCGGCTTCTCGGCTCCGATCGTCGTCGCGTCCCCGTGACCGGTGAGGACGACGGTGACCTCCGGGAGCGTGAACAGCCGCTGCGAGATCGACTCGATGATCGTGTCGAAGCTCGAGTACGACCGTCCCGTGGCGCCCGGGCCGCCCTGGAACAGCGTGTCGCCGGAGAGCAGCACGGGTGCGGGGTTCACGGCACCGGCCGGGAGCACGTCCGCGGGCAGCTCCACCGGAGCGCTCACGGAGAAGCACGTGGAGCCGGGGGAGTGGCCGGGCGTGTGGAGGGCCGTGAGGCGCACTCCGCCCACGGAGAACTCCTGGCCCTCGGACACCTCCGCATCGGGTGCCGTCCCGTGGACCATGTCCCACAGCACCCGGTCCTCGGGGTTGAGGTGCACGGGCGGATCGCCCAGTGCGGCCTTGGCCTCGAGTGCGAAGCGCACGTGGTCGTCGTGGCCGTGGGTGAGGAGGATGGCCTCCACCGTCCGGCTGCCCACCGCCTGTGCGATGGCGGCGGGGTCATGGGCCGGGTCGACGACGATGACGGAGGAGTCGTCACCGACGATCCACACGTTGTTGTCCACCTCCCACGTGCCGCCGTCCAGGGAGAAGGTGCCGGAGGTGACGAGGCGTTCGATGCGCGCGCTCATCGGATCTCCACCACGGAGCGCAGGACCTCGCCGCGGCCCATCTTCGCGAAGGCCTCCTCGACGTCCTCGATCCCGATGCGCTCGGAGACGAAGCTGTCCAGCGGCAGGCGGCCCTGCTCGTAGAGGTCCACGAGCATGGGGAAGTCCCGTTCCGGCAGACAGTCGCCGTACCAGGAGGACTTGAGGCTGCCGCCGCGGCCGAACACGTCGAGCAGCGGCACGCTGAGCTCCATCTCCGGGGTGGGGACTCCCACCAGCACCACGGTGCCGGCGAGGTCCCGGGAGTAGAAGGCCTGACGCCACGTCTCCGGGCGGCCCACCGCGTCCACCACGACGTCCGCGCCGAATCCGCCGGTGAGCTCCTGGACCGCGGCGACCACGCCGTCCTCGTCGAGGTCCGCGGAGTTGATGGTGTGCGTGGCGCCGCGCTCCTTGGCCCACTCCAGCTTGGCGTCGTCGCGGTCGATCGCGATGATCCGGCTCGCACCGGCCAGGCGCGCGCCCACCACGGAGCCCATGCCCACGCCGCCCACGCCGATCACGGCGATGGACTGCCCGCGGGTGACGCCGCCGGTGTTGACGGCGGCGCCGATCCCGGCCATGACGCCGCAGCCCAGCAGACCCACGACGGCGGGATCGGACTCCGGCACCTTGGTGCACTGGCCCTCGGCGACCAGGGTCTTCTCCGCGAAGGAGCCGATGCCCAGCGCGGCGGTGAGCTCCGTGCCGTCCTCGGCCAGCGTCATCTTCTGTGCGGCGTTGTGGGTGGCGAAGCAGTACCAGGGCTCGCCGCGCCTGCAGGCGCGGCACTCGCCGCAGATCGCACGCCAGTTGAGGATGACGAAGTCGCCCACCTCCACGTGCGTGACGCCCTCGCCCACCTGCGAGACGACGCCGGCGGACTCATGGCCCAGCAGGAACGGGTACTCGTCGCTGATCCCGCCCTCGCGGTAGTGGAAGTCCGTGTGGCAGACGCCGCAGGACTTCACGTCCACGACGACCTCGCCCGGGCCCGGATCCGGGATGACGATGTCCACGAGTTCCACCGGAGCTCCCTGGGAGCGGGAGATGACTCCCTTGACGGTTGACGGCATGTCACTCCTTCTTGTGCGCTGTGGGGTTCTTGTGCAGCTCGGGGTCCGCAGCTCCCGGCGGGGCGTGAGGAAGCACCTGGGTGCGCTGCATCGCGCGCGGGAGTGCGGGACGTCGGGGGTGTGTCGGGCCCCACTCTAACGACGGCGACGGACACAGAACAGCCGCGTCCGCGGGGCGGATTCCGCACGTGTCCCGAGCGCCGGGAGTGAGGCCCCGAGCGGCCGCGTCCGCGCCGGAGGATGCTTCCGGCCCCGGCCCCGGCCCCGGCCGTGAGCGGGGAGAGCGGAGGTGCCCTCCGCACGCGCCCGAGGCCCCGGACCGGCGACCGCGGAGGTCTGCCGGCCGGGGCCTCGGGAACGGGCGGATGCCGCGCGGGCTCAGTCGGTCTGCGCCGCGTCCGGGTGGTTGCGCAGATGGGCGATGGCGACGCCGAGGCCGCCCCAGACCGTGGCCATCGCGATGACCAGCATGATGATCGCGCCTGTGCTCATGTCACTTCTCCGTTCCGAAGGTGGAGGGGTTCTGCTCCAGGTCGTCGTTCTCCTCGAGCGTCTTCTGCAGCCGCTCCTCCGTGGCCCTGGGCCAGCGGATCGCGGTGAGGACGAAGCTGAGGACGACGAGGAGGCCGATCATGCCCCAGCCGAACACGCCGAGGAACGCCGTGGGGTAGCCCTCGTAGCCGTTGACCGCATACTCGATGATCTGCGAGACCAGCATGTAGATCAGCACGACCGGGGTGATGACGCCCAGCGTGACGGTCCAGTAGCCGCCCAGCTTGAAGCTGGAGACCGCATTCAGGTGCGCCTTCAGGACCGGCAGCTTCCGCAGGAGCCAGACGAGGACGATGAGCGCGACCACGGCGGCGCCGACGATGCCGATGTTGTTGGCGAAGGCGTCGATGGTGTCGAGCACGTACATGCCGGTCGCGGTGCCCATCGTGAGGATGGAGACCACTGCCATGATGCCGCCCACGAGGAGCACGGAGGCGCGGTTGCTGATGTTGAACTTGTCGCTGATCGCCGCCACCGGCACCTGGACGATGGAGATCAGCGAGGTCACGCCGGCCACGAACAGGCTGCCGAAGAACAGGATGCCGAACAGCGCGCCGCCGGGCATCTGCGAGATGAGCGTGGGGAACGCCACGAACGCCAGGCCGATGCCGCTGGAGGCGACCTCGTCCACCCCGCTGCCCGCCGCGTTGGCCATGAAGCCCAGTGCGGCGAAGACGCCGATGCCCGCGAGGATCTCGAAGCCCGAGTTGGAGAAGGCGACCACCATGCCGGAGCCGGTGAGGTTGGTCCGGCGCTTGAGGTAGGAGGCGTAGGTGATCATGATGCCGAAGGCCACGGACAGGGAGAAGAAGATCTGCCCGTAGGCCGCGATCCACACCTGCGGATCCGCCAGAGCGGCGAAGTCCGGTGTGAACAGCGCGTCCAGGCCCGTGAGCGCGCCGGGCAGGAACAGTGCGCGCACCACCATGATGGCGAAGAGGATCACCAGCAGCGGCACGAAGATCTTGTTGATGCCGGCGATGCCCTTCTGCACGCCGCCGAGCAGGATGGCCAGGATGACCACCCAGACGAGGACGAGCGGGATGAGGACGGCGGGCACGAAGTCGAAGCCGAACGCGGAGGCGCCCGATTCGAGGTCCGGCACCTGGAGGAAGGAGCCGAAGAAGAAGCTGTCCGCGTCGTCGCCCCAGGCGTGGGTGACGGAGAACCACGCGTACATGGCGGACCAGCCGATGATGGCGGCGTAGTAGATGCCGATCATGGTGGCGACGCCGGTCTGGAACCAGCCGATGGGCTCCGCGCGCCTGTGGATCGCCTTGAAGGACAGGGGAGCGGAACCGCGCGAGCGGTGCCCCAGCGCGTAGTCGAAGAAGAGGATCGGGATGCCGGCGGTCAGCAGCGCGACCAGATAGGGGATGATGAACGCGCCGCCACCGGATTCGTAGGCCACGTAGGGGAACCGCCAGATGTTCCCCAGGCCGATGGCGGAGCCGATCGCGGCGAAGATGAAGGCGCCCCGCGTGGCGAAGACCTCGCGGGTGCCGCTCCCAGCCGTGGGTGCTCTCATGGACATGTGGGCGTGCCTGCCTTGTCGTCAGGGCCGTCCGATGCGGTGCCGCGGACGCTTCCCCGCCGGAGGGGCGGAGAACTCCGGTGACGCCTGGCAGCGGGCGGCGTGCGTATGTTCTGTGTTCCTTCCGCGCCGAGCTCGGAGGAGCGGGTCACGAGTGTACGTGAGACGTTCCCATTACTGTGTCACAGTTCACGTCTGCTGGGAAATGCCTGTGTGCAGTCTGTGGTGGGCGGACGGATCTGTGGTGGGGAGAGCACAGCTCGCCCGCGCCGGCGCACCGCGCCGCCGTCCGCGCACCGATAGACTCGGGCCTGTGACCATTCGACTGCACTCCACGGCTGCCCGCGACCTCGTTCCCCTGACTCCCGTCATCGACGGCCAGGTGGGGATCTACGTCTGTGGTGCCACTGTGCAGGGTGCGCCGCACATCGGCCACATGCGTTCGGCGGTGGTCTTCGACCAGTTGCGCCGGTGGCTGACCTATCGCGGGTACCGCGTCACCCTGGTCCGCAACGTCACGGACATCGACGACAAGATCCTCTCCAAGTCCGTGGAGGAGGGTCGCGAGTGGTGGGCGCACGCCTATCACTACGAGCAGGTCTTCACCGCGGCCTACAGCGCCATGAACGTCCTGCCGCCCACCTATGAGCCGCGGGCGACCGGCCACATCACGGAGATGGTGGAGCTCATCGCCCGCCTCGTGGCCGCCGGTCACGCATACCCGGCCGAGGACGGCTCCGGGGACGTGTACTTCGACGTCCGCTCGTGGCCGGACTACGGTGCGCTCACGCACCAGAGCATCGACGACATGTCCGACGCCGCGGACGCGGATCCCCGCGGCAAGCGCGACATCCGGGACTTCGCCCTGTGGAAGGGACACAAGGAGACCGAACCCGTCACCGCGTCCTGGCCCTCGCCCTGGGGGAGGGGCCGGCCCGGCTGGCACATCGAGTGCTCCGCCATGTCCACGAAGTACCTGGGTGCCCGCTTCGACATCCACGGCGGCGGCTTGGACCTCCGCTTCCCCCACCATGAGAACGAACTGGCCCAGTCCACCGCGGCCGGTGACGGCTTCGCGGACATCTGGATGCACTCCGGCCTGCTCAACGTGGGCGGGGACAAGATGTCGAAGTCGCTGGGCAACTCCGTGTTCGCGCACGAGCTGCTGGAGCGGTTCCCGGCCTCCGTGCTGCGCTACTTCCTCTCCACGGCGCACTACCGCTCCGTGCTGGAGTTCTCGCCGGAGCTCGTGGAGCGCCAGCGCGCGGCGTATGATCGGGTGTCCGGTTTCGTGGAGCGCGCCCGGGAGGCCCTGGGCGCGGATGCGCCCCCGGTGCCTGTCGCGGCGCACGGCTACGCGGAGCGGACGGTCGACGTGCCGGAGGACTTCGCCACGGCGATGGACGAGGATCTCTCCATCCCCCGGGCGCTGGCCTCCGTGTTCAGCACCGTGAAGGACGGATCCAAGCTGCTGCGCCGGGTGACCGGCGGGGCCGGGGGAGCCGACGGCACCCTCACCGCCGCCGAGGCCCGCTCCGGGCTGGCGCGTGCGCTCGCACAGGTGGAGCTCATGCTCGACGTCCTGGGCGTGAACCCGAGCGACCCGGCATGGGGGCGGACGGCGGCGGACGAGCAGGCCTCGGCGGCCGAGGCCGGGCAGGGAGGCGACGTGGTCGCCGCTCTCGTGGACCTGCTCGCCGCGCGGCGGGCGGAGGCCAAGGCGAACAGGGACTATCAGACCGCGGATGCGATCCGCGACCAGCTGCGGAGCGCCGGCGTCCTCCTCGAGGACACGCCGGACGGCTACCGCTTCGACCTGGCCTGACCCGGGGCACCCGGGCACGGCTGGACTAGACACGACGGAGACACGATGGCGAACTCATCCCGCGGCGGCGCGGTGCGCAAGGGCAAGAAGGGCCCCACCAAGGGCTCGGGCGGCAAGGGGCGCAGGGCGCTCGAGGGCAAGGGACCCACCCCCAAGGCGGAGGACCGCGTCTACCACAAGGCGTACAAGAGCGACGAGGACAGGCGCCGTGAGCAGCAGCGCCAGCAGTCGCGGCGGCGCAAGAAGGAGGCCGGCGCGGACCTCGTGGCCGGCCGCAACTCCGTCGTGGAGGCACTGCGCGAGGGCGTGCCGGCCACGGCCCTCTACGTCTCCCCGCGCGCGGACTCCGACGAGCGGGTGCGCGAGGCCATCGCGCTCGCCGCCGACCGCGGCATCGCGATGCTGGAGGCCGGCAAGCAGGATCTGGACCGGCTGACGGACGATGCGATCCACCAGGGCATCGCACTCCAGGTGCCGCCCTACGAGTACGCGCACCCGGACGATCTCCTGCGGCTGGCGAACCAGAGGTACGAGACCCCGCTCCTGGTAGCGCTCGACGGCATCACGGACCCGCGCAACCTGGGTGCGATCGTCCGGTCCACGGCGGCCTTCGGCGGTCACGGCGTGATCGTCACGGAGCGCCGTTCGGCCTCGATGACGGCAGCGGCATGGAAGACCTCCGCGGGCGCGGCCGCACGCATCCCGGTGGCGCAGGTCGTCAACCTGGTGCGCAGCCTCCAGGAGCTGAAGAAGCAGGGCGTGTTCGTCCTCGGCCTGGACATGGGCGGCGACGTCTCCCTGCCCGGCCTGGCGCTCGCGGACCAGCCGGTGTGTCTGGTCGTGGGCAGCGAGGGCAAGGGCCTCTCGCGGCTGGCGCGCGAGGCGTGCGACCAGATCGTGTCCATCCCGATCGCCGCGAGCACGGAGTCCCTCAACGCCGGGGTGGCCGCGGCGGTGAGCCTCTACGAGATCGCCCGCTCCCGGGGCACCGGGCAGGAGCTCACGGCCGCGCAGGACTGAGCGCCGGGGTCTGAGCGCCCGCGAGCCTCTCGTCTCCACGACGACCGATGGCCTGGATCCGCACCGTGCGGATCCAGGCCATCGGCATGCGGGCTGTCCTCCTCCGCTACACCTGGACGACGCCCATGAGGATCGCGATGAGCAGCAGGACGATGCTGAATGCCCACGTGATGAAGAACGAGTACTTCAGGTGCTTGCCCATGTTCGCCTCGGCCAGGCCCAGGGCGAGCCACAGGGCCGGCGAGAACGGGCTCACGAAGGTGCCGATGATGTTGCCCAGCAGGAGGGCGAACGCCGTCGAGGTCGTCGCCACGCCGAACTGGCCGGCCGTGGCGTCCACGAGCGGGAGGACGGAGAAGTAGTACGCATCCGTCGAGGTCATGATGTCGAGCGGGACGCCCAGGAAGCCCACGATGACGTGGAGGTAGCTGCCGACCCCGCTGGGGATCACCGCGAGGAGGGAGAGTGCGATGGACTCGAGCATGCCGGAGTCGCGCAGCACTCCCAGGAACACGGCGGCAGCGATGATGACGGCGGCCATCATGAGGGCGTTGGGCGCATAGACCTTGATGCGGTCCATCTGTGCCTTGGCGGTGCGGAAGTTCAGCGGCAGGGCCAGTGCGACACCGGTGAGGAACGTGAGCGCGGGTGAGAGCCAGCCGCCCAGCATGACCGTGAGCAGCGCGACCGTGAGCACCACATTGGCCCAGTAGACGACCCGTCCGCCGGCGATGTCCCGGCGCACCTCTTCGCGGGAGGCCAGCTGGCGCGCGGTGAAGTCCTCTGCGATCTGCTTGACGTCCACCGGCCCGCTGCCGGCGGCCACGCCCGCGTGCGCGGCGACCCTCTTCTTCTCCCTGAGGCCCAGCAGCACTGCGAGGCAGAGGAGGAGCACCATCGCCACTCCCTGTACGGGGAGGAGCTCGCGGTAGAGCTCCGCGGGATCGATGCCGGTCGTGGTCGCCGTGCGGGCGAGCGGGCCGCCCCACGGGACCATGTTCATGATGGAGGCGGACAGCGCCAGCAGCAGGAGGAGCAGGTAGCGGCTCATCCCCAGTGCGTTGTAGAGGGGCAGGAGCGCCGGGATCGTGAGGAGGAAGGTCGTGGCACCCGCGCCGTCGAGGTGCGCGATCGCGCCGATGAGCACGGTGCCCACCGTCACGAGCACCACCCGGCCGCGCGTGGCGAGGATGAGGCCGCGGATCACGGGGTCGAACAGGCCCGCATCGGAGAGGATGCCGAAGTAGATGATCGCGAAGATGAACATCACGACGACGCTCATGACCGAGACCAGGCCGCCGTCGAACCACTCCTGCAGGTCCGTGAAGGAGGCGCCGGTGACGAGGGCGCCCACGAGGGGGACCACCACCATCGCGACGACGGGGGAGACCTTGCCCCAGATGAGGAGGCCGACCGTCGCGGCGATCGAGAGCAGTCCGACCGTGGTGAGGAGGACATCGGGCTCAGTGAGTTCTGGCATGGCTGCTTCCCGGGACGACGGCAGTGCGCGGGCGGGAACCCGCTCCGGTCACACGCCCTCGCGGAGCCTATCCAGCGCCTCGGCGGATGTCGCACCGATCCGTCTCGCTGTGACGAATCTCGCAGAAGCGGTGCGCCCGGATCGTCAGACGCGCGGGGTGAACCTGCCGTCCTGCGCCATCCAGCCGCCGTCCACGAGGAGGGAGTGCCCGGTGATGTAGCTGGAGGCCTCCGAGGCCAGGAACAGCACCGGTCCGGCGATTTCGTGGAGGGAGCCCCAGCGGCCCAGCGCGCCCTTGGTCGCGTAGGCGTTCCACCACTCCTCGTCGGCCTTGATCTGCTCCGTCAGCGGGGTCTCGAAGGGGCCGGGCAGGATCGCATTCACGCGCACACCGGCGCCGCCCAGCTCGCTGGCGAGCGTCTTGGTCAGCTGGACCACGCCGGCCTTGGCGGCCGCGTAGATGCCCTGGCCGGGTTCGATCACGAGCGCGCGGAAGCTCGCGAATGTGACGATGGAGCCGCGGCCGCGCGCGGCCATCTCCGCGCCGAAGGCCCGCATGAGCCGGTAGGTGCCCTTGAGGTTGATGTCGATGACCCGGTCGAACTCCGCGTCGACGGTGTCCGTGAGGCGCTTGCGGACGTTGAGTCCCGGCGTCATGACGAGGACCTCGGCATGGGCGAACCTCTCAGCGAGGGCGTTCACCGCCTCGGTCGAGGTGATGTCCAGCTCCGCGGCCTCGCCGGAACCTGCGCCGGAACCTGCGCCTGGACCCGCGCCGGAGGCGGCCTCGGCGGCACGGGCGGCGATGATCTCCGCCGTCTCCTGGGCCCCGTCGACGTTGAGGTCCGCACAGACCACGTGCGCTCCGGCGTCCGCCAGACCCACGGCGGTGGCCCGTCCCAGGCCGGAGGCGGAGCCCACGACCACGGCGGTCTTCCCGCTGAGGTCGAAGAGGCCGGGGATGCGGGGCAGCGATGACGGTGACGCGGTCATGGGAGTCCTTCCTGAGGGGTCTGCGCTCATACTGGCCCACCGTATGCGCCGGCATGCCCTCGCGTCCGTATGGCGGATCCGCGCCTCTTTCCTCCCCGCCGTATGCGCCGCGACGCACCCCCGCATGCGGATCCTGCGGCGACCGGGGCCTCGGGCGGGCTCCGCGCCGCGGCGTCGCGGTCCCTGCGCTCGCTGCCGGCGCGCCCACTACTATGTGGATCATGGCGGTCACTGTGGGGGACATCGCGCGGCGCGCGGGGACGTCCGTCACCACCGTCTCCCGTGTGATCAACGCACGCGGGCCCGTGGCGCAGTCCACGGCCCGGCGCGTGCGGGAGGCGATGGAGGAGCTCGGGTACGCCCGCTCCACGCTCCTGGAGGCGGTGCGGCATCCGCTCGTCGCCTGCTGCGTGCCGGTCCTGCCCGAGCACTGGCAGCTGGAGGTGATGGGCCGGGTGTCCGATGCGCTGCAGCAGATGGGCATGCTCACGGCCTCGCCCGCGATCGGCCCGGACCTCGGCGAGGTCGAGGCCGTCGCCGCGGCTGGAGCCTCGCTGGTCGTCACCCCCACCTTCACCCCGGTCCGGGTGCGCCTGCCGGTGGTCCGGTTCGCCGAGGCCGCCGAGGCTGCAGAGGGCCGGCCCCGCGGGGACGGACGCCCGGCGGGCGGTGGGGAGCACGCGGCTCACAGCGGCGAGCGGATCGCGGCCCGGATCGACCTCACCGGCGGTCTGTCGATGGCCTTCGACCATCTCGCGAAGATGGGGCACCGGCGCATCGGGCTCATCTGCAACGATTCCGGGACCCTCGCGGATCAGCTCCAGGACCGCTTCCTCAGCGAGCACCCGATGGCGCTGCTCTCCGAGCGGCTGCCGGACTGGATCGCGCGCGTGCCGAAGTCCGCCTCGGGCGGGACGGAGGCCGCGCTCACGCTCAAGGACCGGACGTGCACGGCGGTGATCGTGCAGTCGGGCAGGCAGCTCTACGGGGTGGTGAAGGGGATCGCCGCCCGCGGCCTCGCCGTCCCCCGCGACCTCTCCGTCGTGGGACTGGGGGATTCCCCCACCGTCCGCTACATCCGGCCTCCGGCTACGGTGCTGGGATTCGACACGGAGGCCCTGGCCGAGGCGCTCACCGCCGGCGTGCGCACCGCGTTGGGAGCCCCGGGCCCGGGGCTGCCGTCCGTGCCGCCCACGTTCAGGCCCATGCTTCTCGCCCGGCGCTCGACGACGGCGGTGCAGCGATGAGCGGGCCCAGGCGGGGCCGCCCCACCCTGGCACAGATCGCGGAGCTGAGCGGTCTCTCGCAATCGACGGTCTCCCGGGTGCTGCGGGGGAAGGCCTCCACCTCACCTGCGGCCCGCGACGCGGTGGCCGGTGCGCTGCGGGCGCTGGGCATGGAGCCGCCGGAGGTCGTCCTCGGCGGTCCGGCTCCCGAGGCCGCGCACACACGGGACGGTGCCACTGGTCCGCACCCAGGCAGCGGGGCGGTGGGAGCTGCGAGCCCGCCGGCGGCCGGCCCCGAGGCAGCTCACCCGGAGGCGGCCATGTCCGGCTCCGCCCAGGCCGCGGCGCGTCCGAGTGCTCGTCCCGCGCCCGCGCGCCTGGGCCCGCGGCTCCTCACCGTCGTCTCGAACGCGCTGGTGGGCCCGGACATCGATCCGTACGAGACGGTGATGCTCGCCCTCAACCGGCGCATCTTCTCCTTAGGCCACATCGCCCTGCGCTCCACGTCCGGCCTGCCGGGCGCGGGGGCGACGGACCTGGAGACCCCGCTCCGGGAGCGCGGTGTGGCGGGTGCCGTGGTGCTCGGCGGTTCGCACGCCGGGCAGGAGGCGGTCCGCCTCGCGGACGCCGGGATCCCCGTGGTGCGGATCTCCAACGCGCGCCACGTGGGGCTGCCGCAGTTCGTACTCGACGCCTCCAGCGGCATCGCCACGGCGGTGCGGCATCTGGTGGCCATGGGCCACAGGAGGATCGGTTTCGCCGCGGTGAAGAACTCCGCCGCCGATGAGCGGATCAGCGCCTTCCGCCGGGAGATCGCGCAGTCCCTGCACGTCCAGGCCACCCGGGCCGAGGCGCCGGTCGCCGTGGCCGGACCCGGACTGCTGGCAGGGGCGCAGGCCGCTGAACAGCTGCTGGACCGCGGCTGCACGGCGGCGATCAGCTCCTCGCCGGCGCTCACCCTGGGCTTCCTCGAGGCGACGGAGCGGGCGCGCCTGCGCATGCCCGACGACTTCTCCCTCCTGACCGTGGGGGACATCCCGGACGCGGACGTGCTGGACCCGCCCATGTCGCAGGTGACGTACGACTGGGCGAGCCTGGCGGAGTCCGCCGTGGCCGAGCTGCTGCGCATCGTGGCGGACCGGGAGGCCGGGGCGGATCCCGGCGAGCCCGCGAACTACGCCGTGGTGCCCGATCTCGTGCTGCGCGACTCCGTCCGCCCGGTTCGCCGCCGCTGAGCGGCGGACCCGCCGCGGGGGAGGGCGCTGCGCACCGCTCCGCCGGCGGAACGGCGAGGCGCAGCGCCCTCATGCGGGAGAGCCGGCCGGCTCAGGACTCCGGAGCGCTGTCCTCACGGGTGAGCTCGCCCAGCGCGCTGCCCAGCGCCGCGGCCCGTTCGCGGGCGAGGCGGGCGAGGACGGCGGCCGCGGCCTCGGGCCCGGCGATGCGCAGAGGGGCGGCGGTGTCCGCGTCGCCCACCTTGATCGCGAGCGAGGGCAGAGGGCTCAGCGCGAGGCTGGCGAAGGCGTCCTCGTCCGTCGTGTCGTCGCCCATGAACAGCACGGCCGTGGCACCGGTGGCCTCGATCATGCGGTTGAGGCCGTCTCCCTTGGTCTCCATCCGCGCGGCGAACTCGACCATGTCGTGTCCGGTGATGCTGCGCAGCTGCGGCATCTGCGAGGCCAGCGCCTCGAGCTGGGCGTTGAAGTACGCGGCGCGATCGCTGCTCACCCCGCGGGTGTGGGCGGTGCGGCCCAGCGGCTTCCGCTCGATCCGCAGCTCACCGGTGCCGCCGGCCGGGGTGTTCGCGCGGATGCGCTCCAGCGCCTCGTCCAGCTGCGCCAGCGACGCCTCCTCCTCCGGGGTGAGCGGTGCGTGGAAGACGGCGGGTGAGGAGTCGCTGAGCGCGGAGAAGTCCGTCTCCAGGCCGTGCGAGCCGATCAGCAGGGCCTCGCCCGGCGCCTGGGAGAGGTCGCGGAGGACGGCCAGGTTGCGGCCGGAGATGTAGCCCACGTCCGTGGCCGGCAGCGCGAGGAGGCGGCGGATGGCCTGTGCGGACTCCGGCAGCGGTGCCGAGGTCGTGGGATCGTCCTGCAGCGGTGCGACGACGCCGTCGAAGTCGAGGGCGACGAGCAGCTGCTTGGCCCGGGTGAGCGGTGAGATGTCGATGCGCTCAGGGGCGCTCACCGGCGGCTGGAGGGCGGGCACGGTGGCGCTGCGGCGCGTGTCCGCGAGGTCGTCGAGGGTGCCGAGGAAGTTCCGCGACCACGTGCGCACGTCGTCCGTGCGGAGCTTCCGCCGCATCGCCTTCATGCGCCGGCTCCTCTCCGCCGGGGGCATGCGCACGGCGGAGAGGATCTTGGCCTTGAGCCCGGTGATGTCGTAGGGGTTGACCATGACGGCCTGCGTGAGCTGCTCCGCCGCGCCGGTGAATTCGCTGAGCACGAGTGCGCCGTCGTCGTCGGTGCGGCACGCGACGTACTCCTTCGCCACCAGGTTCATCCCGTCGCGCAGCGCGGTGACGAGCATGACGTCCGCGGCGAGGTAGTAGGCGGCCATCTCGTCGCGCGGGTACGAGTGGTGGAAGTAGTGGACGGCTTGGTGGTCCAGCGTCGAATGCTCGCCGTTGATCCGTCCCACCGACTGCTCCACGTCGTGCCGGATCTTCCGGTACTGGTCGATCCGTTCGCGGCTGGGAGTGGCGATCTGCACCAGCGTGGCCTCGCCGGGCTTGATCGCGCCGTCGTCGAGGAGCTCGCCGAACGCCTTGATCCGGTGGCGGATGCCCTTGGTGTAGTCGAGGCGGTCCACGCCCAGGAGCAGGACCTCGGGATCGCCCAGCTCCCGGCGGATCTCCGCGGCGCGGGCGATGATCCGCTCGCTGCGCGCGAGCTCGTCCAGCGAGGTGGCGTCGATGGAGATGGGGAACGAGCGGGCGTGCGAGGTGTGGGAGTGGGCGCCGGACTCGTCCTGCACGGCGATGGCGGTGTCCTTCGTGGGGCGTCCCAGGCCGATGCGCACCGCCCGGCGGAAGTTCGCGGCGTCGGCCGGGCGCTGGAAGCCGATGAGATCGGCGCCGAGCATGCCGCGGGTGATCTGCGCACGCCACGGCAGCTGGGCGAAGATCTCCCACGCGGGGAAGGGGATGTGGTTGAAGAACCCGATGGCCAGGTCCGGCCGCAGATCGCGCAGCATCTGCGGCACCAGCTGCAGCTGGTAGTCGTGGACCCAGACCGTGGCGTCGGGGGCGGCGATCTCCGCGGCGCGGCGGGCGAAGCGCTCATTCACGCGCACGTAGGCGTCCCACCAGGTGCGGTGGTACTCGGGATGGACGATGACGTCGTGGTAGAGCGGCCAGAGCGTGGCGTTGGAGAAGCCCTCGTAGTAGCGCTCGAACTCCTTGCCGCTCAGGGGCACCGGCACCAGATGCATCCCGTCGAGGTCGAAGGGCTCGAACTCCGCATCGACGGCGCCGGCCCATCCGACCCAGGCACCGGTGCGCTCCTGCATCACCGGAGCGACCCCGGTGACGAGGCCTCCGGGGGAGGTCTTCCAGGCAGGGGGGTCCTGCGAGTCGTCGCGGTCGACCGGCAGCCGGTTCGCCATGACCACGAAGTCGAACGATGGCGTGGGGTGGTCCGTGGAAGTCGTCATCAGTGCCTCTCCGAGAACTCCTCAGGTCTCTCGCCTAAGCTTAGACGCGTGGAGACGGAGGAACTCGGCGGATACCGCCTCATCGAGCAGCTCGGGTCGGGCGGCATGGGTGTGGTGTATCTGGGTGTCGACGGCGAGGGCTCGCCTGTCGCCGTCAAGGTCCTCCACCCGCACATCTCCGGTGACGAGACCGCGCGCAAGCGCCTCGCCCGTGAGGTCCGCACGCTCCGCCGCATCCACCACCCCCGCATCGCGGAGGTCCTCGACGCGGAGCTGGACTCGGACCGCCCCTTCATCGTCACGGAGTTCGTCGACGGGACCACGCTGTCCGCGGACGTCAAGGCCAACGGGCCGTTCGCGGAGGACGAGCTCGTCCACTTCGGCCATGCCCTGCTGGACGCGCTGAGCGCCGTCCACGCCGCAGGCGTCATCCACCGCGACCTCAAGCCCGCGAACGTGATGATCATGGACGGCGAGCCGATGGTGATCGACTTCGGCATCGCGCAGGTGGCCGACGAGGTCAAGGTCACCGCCACCGGGCTCGTGATGGGCACGCCCGGCTATCTCAGCCCGGAGATCGCGGACGGCAAGGCCTCCAGCGAGAAGACCGACTGGTGGGGCTGGGCCGCGACGATGGTCTACGCCGCGACCGGTCGCAACCCCTACGGCTCCGGACCGCTCGAGGCCGTGCTGGGCCGCGTCGCCATGGGCAAGGTCGACCTCGAGGGAGTGCCGGCGGGGTTCGTCCCCCTGCTCCGCGCCTGCCTCGAGCCCAAGCCGGAGCGGCGTCCCTCCGGTGCCATGATCCTCCAGGCGCTCGTCGACATCGAGTCCGGCCGCGTCCCGGAGCTGGGCGGCGGCACCCGTGCGCAGATCCCGCAGCCCGGTGAGGTCGGCGGGATCGGCGAGGCCATGGGGCAGCCGAGGCCCACTCACCCGGGTGCGCACACCGGCCACGCGGCCGCACTGGGCGGTGCCGCGGGAGGAGCCGCTGTCGCCGGCCCCGGTGCCTTCCCCGGTGCGCAGCCGGGTTCCCAGAGTCACGGTGCGTTCCCCGCCGGGGGCGACGCGGCGCTCCCCGGCCGGGGAGCGCCGCAGGGCCACAGCGGGCCGGGACCGTATGCCGGTGCGCCCGGCCGCCCGGGGGGGCGGGCCTCGGCGGCGTCCACCCAGGTGTACGCCCCCGCTGTGCGGGAACCCGTTCCGGCGCCTCAGGGCTCACCTCCCGCGGGCAGAGGTCCGGCAGGCTACGGCCCGCAGCACGGCGGACAGGGGTACGCGGCCGGCCAGGGGCGTTCCGGGGAACGGCCGTACGGCGCGCTCACCCTCAACGAGCGCGACAGGCTGAGCGACCCCCAGGGCGGGCTGCCGGCCGGCGGATATCCGCAGGCGCAGCAGGGGCGCTTCGATCCGCACTACGGGCAGCCGGGCGGAGGGCTCAGTCCGCGCCCCGGCGGGGGCACGTGGCTGCTGCTGGGCCTCAACGCGCTGGGCGTAGCGCTCGCGGCGCTGGGACCGTTCGTGGTGCTCGTGGTTGCGGGGATCTGGCAGGTGCTCGCCCGCACCGCCGGCAGGCTCTCCGCCGCGCGGCGCCGCAGGCTCGCGGAGTACGGCCCGCAGGGCGCCTCCGGCTGGAGCTCTGCGGCCAAGGCGCCGGGGGCGGTCATCGGCTCGCTGTTCACCTCCGTCTTCTCCTCGCTGCTGCCGCTCATCGCCGCTGCGGCCGCTGCGGTGCTCGTGCGTCTGGACGTGCTGGGGATCGTGCCGGTGGGCCGGAGTGTGGAGTGGAGCATCTGGGCCGCGGCGGGGGTGTTCGGCCTCGTGCTGTGGCTGGGTCCCGGCTCCGCGAACCTGCGCAGGGGCTCGCGTGCCCTGGTGGCACCGGCGACGCGGACCAGCGGGCGCGAATGGATCTGGACGGGAGTCCTCCTCCTGCTGGCCGCCATCGCGCTCGGCACCGTGCTCGGCGGAGCGGCGACCCTCTGGTGGCCGCTGCCGCAGAGCCCGTTCGACTTCCTGCCGCAGCCGGGCGGCTGAGGGGCGGGCGTGCGGCTGTGCGATGCGGGCGCGGGGTGAGACCATGGATGCGGCCCGAGCCTGAGAGCGGGATGGGCGCGGCGGACACCCCGTGCCGGTACGCTCGAGGGCAGAGACGATTGAAACATCAACGACCGTGAGGAACCATGGCCAAGAAGTCTTCGAGTGAAGAGCGCCGCAGCGCGGCCAGAGAACAGGCCCGGCAGATCGCCGAGGCGCAGGCCAAGCGCGAGAAGACCGTCAAGGTCACCGTGTACTCCGCGATCGCCGTCGTGGTCGTCGGTGTGCTCGTGGTGGTGGGCGTGCTCGTGTTCCAGTCGTCCCGGCCCGGCCTCGCGCCCAAGAACCTCGCGTCCGGTGCGATCGCGTACGCGAGCAGCGGCGACGGGGTCATGGCAGTGGCACCGGAGGGGGACGCGGAAGAGATCGAGGCCTCGGGCCTCCCTGGCGTGTCCGAGAGCGAGGCCGCCGAGGGCGCACCGCGCGTCAAGGTCTACCTCGACTTCCAGTGCCCCGGCTGTGCGGCCTTCGAGGAGACCAACGCGCAGACGCTGAGCCGTCTCGCGGCAGAGGGCACCATCATCGCCGAGTACGAGCCCGTCTCCATCCTCGACCGCTTCTCCGGCGGCAACGAGTACTCCACGCGGTCGGCCAACATGGTCACGTGCCTCGCGGATTCCGGTCAGACGGACGTGCTTCCCGAGGTCTTCAGTGCGCTCTTCGCCGCGCAGCCGGAGGAGGGCAGCGGCGGCATGGAGGACGACGAGCTGCTCTCCATCGCGGAGGAAGCGGGTGCGGACCTCAGTGCGCCCGTCTCGGAGGAGACGGCCGCGGAGATCGGCGACGGCGGCTCCGCGACGGTGGAGGACTGCGTCACGGGCGTCGCCTTCAAGAAGTACGTGACGGACGAGGCGCAGACCGCTCTGAATGACGAGGGCCTCGAGGGCACCCCGTACATCACGATCGACGGTGAGCCCTACACCGGCAACTGGAGCGATGCGCAGGCGTTCGGCGCGGATCTGCTCCGCGCGGCGGGCCAGATCAGCTGAGCGCTGCCCGTCAGAGCAGCGAGCGCGGCCGAGCCGACCGTCTGAGCGCTGCCGGGGTGGCCGGCCCAGCCACCGCTTCCGCTTTCGTCTGATCACTTCACCCGGCCATCCGTGCGGTTCTGGCCGGGTGAAGTGATCAGACGAGGTGGGCACATCGCCGGCGCTCTGGTTCGCGCTCGCTGCGAGGCATGCCGTAGACTTGTCCCCGCTGTATCGCGTCGCCGGGCTTCCGCCGGCGCGGCGCACTTCGCCTCCTTAGCTCAGCTGGCCAGAGCATCTGTCTTGTAAACAGAGGGTCACCGGTTCGAATCCGGTAGGGGGCTCCACATGGGAAGGCCCCTCACCAGGCAAAACGCTCGGTGAGGGGCCTTCTTCGTGTCCTCTATCGGTGTGTGAGCACCCTTGTGAGCACGGTTTGTGAGCACACCGCTGCACGCTCACTGCACGGGGTCGCTCTCCGGTGAGGGTTCGAGCCATGCTGCCGCCGCGTCCGCGACCCGGTGCGCAGTGCCTTTCATCAGGTGTCCGTACAGGTCTGAGGTGACCGCTGTAGTCGTGTGCCCGAGCATCTTCGACACGAGCGCCAGCGGCACGTCCGACTCCAGGAGCACGCTCGCGAACTGGTGTCGGAGCCCGTGGAACTTCAGGGGCGGCAGTCCGTTGCGGTCGAGCATCTTCCGCAGCGTCGCAGTCAGGTAGTCGGGCCGGAGGTGGCGACCGTCCTCATATGTCCACACCCGGCCCGAATCTTGGTATGTCTCCGCCCACTGCTCTCGCTCGCGGTCCTGCCGGATCTTCCACTCCATGAGTGCACCGACGAGTCGATCCGAGAGAGCGACGACACGGTGCCCTGCATCCGTCTTCGCGGTGGACTCCACGACATCCCTGCCGGCGGCCATGACGAGCGTCGTGCGGATCGTGGCTGTGCGCTCCACGAAGTCCACGTCCTCCCAGCGGAGCCCGCACAGCTCACCCCGGCGCATCCCTGTGAGTACGGCGACCTCGAACAGGGAGCCCAGCCGGTGCTTGCCCGCGACCTCCAGGAACTTCGTGACCTCTTCACGTGACCACACCTTGACCTGACCGCGCTCCACCTTCGGCAGGAGCACCGAGCCGCAGGGGTTGACCTCCAGCTTCCCCCGCTTCACCGCATCAGAGCAGGCAGAGGACAGGACCGCGTGAATGCGCCGGATCGTCACCGCACCCCTGCCGGCGTCGCGCAGGCCGTCCATGAGGTCGGACACGTCGGAGCGGGTGAGCTTCCGCAGCTCCACGGAGCCCAGGGCGGGCACGATGTCGCCGGTGATGTACCGTCCGTACATGCGCGCCGTCGTGGCCCTCAGCTCCCCGTGCTTCTCCCGCGACTGCAACCACTGCTCCAGGTAGGACTTCACCGTGATCTTCTCGAAGCTGTACGTCTTGCGCTTGAGTTGCCGCTGCACCTTCGCCAGTGCCTCCTTGGCGTCCTCGGCTGAGGCGTAGCTGAAGTCCGTGACATAGCGGCGCTTGCCCGCCTCGTCAGACCCGGCAGACACGCGGAAGCCCCATGTGCCGTGCCGGGGATTCTTCAGCTTGGGGCACTTCGCCCCGTACTGCTTGCCGTTCTCGTCCCGGCACCCGCAGCGCCTACTCACCTTCGCCATGATCGACCCCCTTCAGCACGTCACGTGCGGCCACGATGACCGGCACGTCATGGAATCCCCAATCGTGAATGTAGGCATCGAGCTTCTCCGGCGTGCTCACGTCGAAACCGTCCTGCTCTGCCTGCCGCTTCGCCTTGTCGGTGAATGTGGCGAGGTTCTTGTCGAGTCGGCGGCTGATAGCCGATACGAGCTCGGGATTCTCCTGAGCGATCTCGGTCACCTCGCGAAGCGCATCCCGGTACTCGTCCCTGGCGACGCGGAGGACGTGCCCCAGCCGCTCTAGGGCCAAGTACGTCGGCCAGGCGCGCTCGCCCTGGTCGTCATCGGGGATTCCCAGCAGATCGTTCAGGCTCATGTCGAACGCACGCGCGTAACCCACCAGTTCATCGACAGGAACGCGCCTGCCGGCCTTCTCTGTCTTCTGGATCGTGCCCGGATTGACGTTGCATCCCTCAGCCTTCAAACGGTCTGCGAGCTGCCTATACGTGAGTTCCTCGTGCTCCCGAAGCTCTTGGATCTTGGCCGCGAGCTGTGCCTCTAGGTCCACCTGTGGCATATGGGCTCCTCCTCTGATTCTGTGCCGATATGAAACACGGTATCGGATCTGGTTGCACCCGTCTACCTCCTCATGTATCGTTCTGAGTGTCGCAAACGGAAACGAAACATGGGAGGGCGACATGACGACGACCAAGACGGAGGCCGGGCAGCCTCTCACTCTCAGCACAAAGGAGGCGGCGGCCATGGTGCCCATGGGCGTTCGGCAGCTGCGCGAAGCGGTGGACCGCGGAGAGATTCCCGCCGTGCGGCTGGGGCGGAACATTCGCATCCCGCGGGCCAAGTTCCTCGCGCTGATCAATGGCGAGGAGGACAAGTGAGCCTCCCCGAGAACCCACCCCCGCGACTGACCGACCAGCTCGCAGCCGAACTCAGAGCACGCGCCGCGCAGTTCGGGTTGACCCTCACCAGCAAGTGCCAGTGGTGCGGACGCCCCATCTGGGCACACCAGAGCATCAAGGACAGAACCGGCCCCGTCTGCCGACGCAGGCACCAGGCCGACGACCAGAAGGAGGCTGCGTGATCTTCCACTGCGACTGCGGCGCACGCATCTACGGCGACGACGAGATGGTGGACGACCACCTCCGCGCCCACGACAACGAAGACGACCCCGGCGCGAGCGATCTTGGCGGAGAGCAGCGCACCGGGGCCGGACAGGACCAGAACCACCAGGAAGGGGCTCAGCCCATGAACAAGACTACGCACGATTCTACCGCCGCCAAGCTCAAGCCGATCCACCCGGCCCCGTTCGGCACGGACGACGACGAAAGCCCCACCCACGCATCCGACCCCTGCATGGTCGAGCACATGGGCGACACCACCGCCCTCGAAGCCGGAGACACGAAGATCGAGCGCTACCTGAGCATGGAGACCACCCGCCCCGACTGGCGACTCGACCCCGAAGCCTGCCCCAGCATGGTCACCACCATCACCGACACCCGCACCGGCGACGAGGTGACGATCCTCTCCGACCACCCCGGCGAGCTGCGCGTCATTGCACGCTTCCTCCCCGAAGCCGCCGACGAGCTGGAACAGGCACAGCGGGACGTGGCCGAAGAATGCGAGATCCGCGAGGCGATGACGCAGGAGCCCACCCCTGACCCGTTCACCATCGCCTGGACCCGCGACGGCGACACGTGGGGCGTCGTCAACGAGGAGACCGGGCAACTCATCGTCCACAGCCTCCCGAACCCCGGCGCAGCCATCGATGCCGCTCACGCCATCGCGGCTCTGGCAGGCGGTGACACAACCGCATGACCTTCGACCCCGCCGGGGTGCGCACCATCTACGACTCCGCAGTCCGCAACGGGTACGGGCAGGGCTGGCGCGACGGCTGGACGGACGGCTACCTCGCCGGCCGTCGCGCCCAGTCCCTCCAGGATGACGAACTCGTGCAGGCTCTCGCAGAAGCCCAGCGCACCCGCGAACTACTCATGCAGGACGTGAGTGCCAGCATCAAGGCGACCATTGCCGGGCTCGAAGCCCGGAAGGCCCGCCGCAACCAGTACAGCAACTTCGACGCCAGGAAGGGGGTACGTGCCGCGTGACCGACATAGAACCAGTCACCCACAGTGCGGGCCTCCTCCAAGGAGTGCACAACGGCGCATGGCTGGACGCGCAGGAGTTCCCTCCCCTCCAATGGGCCGTACACGGCCTTGTGCCGGAAGGGTTCGGGCTACTCACCGGACCGCCGAAGCTCGGCAAGTCGTGGTTCATCCTCGGAATCCTCCTCTCTATCTCAGGAGGGAATCGCGCGCTCGGCCAGATCCACGTCCAGCAGCGTGAAGTCCTGTACCTGGCATTGGAAGACGGAGACCGACGCATGCAAGCTCGCGTGCACCGCCTTACCGGAGGAACGCCAACACCGGCCACGTTCTACTTCACCACCAGGGCTGAGGCGTCCGAAGTCCCGGCAATGGTCCGTGCATGGCTGGGCACGCACCCCCAGGGTGTCGTCTCACTCGACACCCTGGGCAGGGTGATGCCGCCAGCACTCCCCGGCGAGTCCGCATACCAGCGCGACTACCGAGTGGGCGCACAGCTGAAGGCGATCACAGACGACTTCCCAGGCTCCACGCTCATCGTCGTGCACCACACCCGCAAGCAGGGCTCATCCGACTGGATGGACTCCACCAGCGGCACCAACGGACTCAATGGAGCCGCTGACTGGACCCTCAGCCTGGAACGCTCCCGCAACGACGGTGAAGCCGTCATCCGAGTCACCGGAAGGGATGTTCCCGAAGGCGAGTACGCGGCGACCATGACCGATGGCACATGGGCACTCATGGGCACCTCCCTGAGAGACGCAGCCGATGCCGTGCGAACTGCGCAAGCCCAGGAGGGGCTGGGAGACCGCTCCGCGGACATCGTGGGCTACATCTCCCAGAACCCTCAGGGCGTCCGTGCAGCGGAGCTCGCGCAAGCGTTCGGCATGGAGTCCAACCAGGCGCGCACCTACCTGAGCAGACTCACCAAGGCCGAACGCATCGCCAACCCCGGGCGGGGCCTCTACACCCCTGTTGCAAGTGTTGCGAGTGTTGCTAGTGAAGGGGTTGCGCACCCCAGAAACCCCGCAGACGCAACACTCGCAACGGATGCAACACCCGAATACGGGGAGGGGACCGCATGACCCCGACAACGTGGCCTGAACCCGGCTGTACCGCGTACCTCACCCCCAGGTGTCAGGTACAGGTACATGCGGAAAGCGAAGCAAGAGGCGAGGGGAGCCAAGACCGGCACGCTTCTTCTTCCGCGACAGTTCCGCTGACTGGCGTGTGCACGGTGGATAGCGCCTGTGCTCACGTCGTGCTCACCCACTCAAACAGCCCCGGAATCTCGCGGATCGTAGGCACACCATCTGATACGCAAACAGACAGGATCGAGGAGGAATCGTGAGCGACAAGCCGCGACGCGACGCCGGGGGAGCGGTTAACCGCTGCTCCGCCTGCCGTCACCCTGACCGGGAGGGCCTGGACCGTGAACTCGCGGGCGGACTCACCCTCAGAGCCGCTGCTGAGAAGTACGACCTGAGCAAGGATGCTGTCGCGCGACACAAGCGCGACCACCTCAGCAAGGCGCTGCGGGCAGTGCAGGAGCGCAGGGAGACCGCCGGAGCACAGAAGGCAGTGGACCGTGCAGAGGAACTGTACGCCAAGGCAAGCGGCATCCTGGAGCGTGCGGAGGAGGAACAGGACGGCAAGCTCAGTCTGGCCGCGATCAAGGAGCTGCGGAGTGTGGTCGAGCTGTTGGCCAAGCTCACCGGGGAACTGGACGAGCGACCACAGGTGAACGTCCTCAACCTCAACGCGAACCCTGAGTGGCTGAGTATGCAGGGGGCAATGCTGGAGGCCCTTGCCCCGTACCCGGATGCCCGTATCGCTGTGGCTGGCGCGCTCGAACGACTGGAGGAGACGTGAGCGCGGGGCTGGCCTCCAGCATGGCCGCGGCGCTTGATCCCACGGTGTTCGCTCGTGGGCTGGGCTTCGACCCGGAGCCGTGGCAGGAGCGCCTGCTGAGGTCCACGGAGTCCCGTGCTCTGGTCCTGTGCAGTAGGCAGGTGGGCAAGACCACGACGACCGCCTACAGGGCCTTGCACACGGCCTTGTACTGCCCCGGCAGGGACGTGCTGGTGATCAGCCCGACTCAGCGGCAGTCGGACGAACTTCTGCACCGTGTGGCATCGCTGTACCGGGGTATGAGGGAGATGCCGCGGTTGAAGCGCTCGAATGCCTCGGAGATGGGTCTGGCGAACGGCTCCCGGATCGTCTCCTTGCCGGGGTCGGAGGGCGGCATCCGCGGGTTCGCGGGAGTGCGGCTGCTGATCGTGGATGAGGCGTCTCGTGTGGATGATGACGTGTTCGCGTCGGCCCTGCCGATGGTGGCCAGTGATGGGCAGGTGATCGCGTTGTCTACTCCGTGGGGCCGGCGGGGCTGGTTCTTCGAGCTGCATGAGGAGACTGCGAACGGCTGGGAGCGGCACAAGGTGACGGTCTTTGAGTCGAGGCAGTGGCCTGAGCGGAGGATCGCGGAGGCGAAGGCGGCGCTGGGGTCGTTCGTGTTCGCCTCGGACTACCTGTGTGAGTTCGGGGATACGGATTCGCAGATGTTCAGTACGGAGAGCGTGCGGGCGGCTTTCGCGCCTGGCGTGCAACCTTTGGAGGTGATCTGATGGCCTGCTTCACGGTTGGTCTGGATCTTGGTTCGGCGGCGGATTACAGCGCGCTGGTGGTGGTTGAGCGGGTGTTTGTCCTGCCGCCATTGATCAGCCTGAGTCAGTGGCATCGTCAGCCCGCTGTCTATCAGGGAGCGCTGGTTGAGGAGCGACATGTGAGGCTGCTGCGCCGGTGGGAGTTGGGCACCCCGTATCCGGATTTGGTGGCGGATGTGGCGCGGACGATGCGCTCGGACCTGTTGCGGCGGGACGGGCTGCTCTACGTGGACGGGACGGGTGTGGGGCGTGCCGTGATGGACATGTTCTACGCGGAGTCTCGTGTGGAGCGGTTGGGGGCGTATGAGCCTGTGGGTGTGACTGTGACGGGTGGGCAGGAGGCGCAGGGGTGGAACATCCCGAAGAAGGATCTGTTCGCTGCGATTCAGGCCCCTCTCCAGTTGGGGACGCTGAAGATCGCGGAAGGGTTGCCGCTGGGGGAGTTGCTGGAGAAGGAGTTGACGAACTTCCGGCTCAAGATCGGCCCGTCTGGTCGTGAGTCGGTGGACTATGCGAGGAACGCCGGAGACGGCCACGGTGACCTCGTGAGCGCGTTGGCGCTCGCCATGTACGGGAACAACCCGTTCGGTAGGCCGGACATCATCGAGAACCCGAAGACGCTCGTGGGAGGAGCACACCATGACTGAGAGCAATGTGGAGACGACGGAGGCGAACGTGGAGATGGTGGAGGAGACTGAAGATCAGCTGCTCGGGCTGCCAGTGGAGAAGCTGGCGGGGATGCTGCGGGAGAAGAGGAAGGCGGAAGCCTCGGTGCGGGCGAAGCTGCGGGACGTGGAGGCAGAGCGGGACCGTCTGGCTGGGTCTGTTGCTGGCTACCAGCGTCAGGCGTTCGCGGAGGTCGCCAAGAAGCACAGGATGCACGAGTCGGCTTTGGACGATGCGCTTGGTGTGGTGAGCATGGATGAAGTGCTCCGGGAGGACGGCACCGTGGACGCTGAGAAGGCGGGGAACGTGCTCACCCAGTTGCGTGAGACGAAGCCCCACTACTTCGTGCAGGTGCCTGGGGCGTCTGGTGGTGAAGTTCGGGGGCCGGGGATTGGTTCGAGGGTCTCTGCTTCCTGGTCCGAAGTCCTCCGGTAAGCCGTGGTGAGCGCGGCACTCACCCAGTCACCACTAGGGGTGAGTGCCGCGCTTGCTTGCTCGGATGTATAATCGAATCAGCAGCGGATCTTGCATTCCTGCACAGCGCGGCCTCCTTGCGGGGCAGTCGAACACGTAACCGCCGTCCATGACGGGCGGCTCACTTCGATTGCCTCAAGGAGGCTTTTCTCATGGCTCTGTACACAACTACTTCCGGCGTTTCCGCTATCAGCCCGGACCAGATCGAACAGCTCATCGTCGGGCCGGTTGAGGCTGCATCCATCGCGATCCAGACCGCCACGCTCGTCGCCACTCAGGCGACTGAGACCCGCATTCCCCGTGTGCTCCAGGACCCGACCGCGGCATGGACTGCGGAAGGCGCGGAGATCGGCACCAGCGATCCCATGGTGGATGACATCGTGGTCACGCCCCGTAAGCTCGCTGGCCTGACCATCGTCTCGAATGAGGCGCTGGCCGACACGAACCCGGCTGCGGACTCCATCGTTGGTGACGGTCTCACGCGGGACATCGCCAAGAAGGTCGATGTGGCGTTCTTTGGCTCTAACGGCGGCGACGCGGTGCAGCCGGAGGGTCTGGAGGATCTTACCGGCGTCACCACTATCACCGGCCCCACGGCGTGGGAGGATGCGGACCCGTTTGCTGAGGCCCTGTCCAATGCTGAGGGTCTGGGCCTGGCCGTCAACAGCTTCGTGGCGAACCCGGCCGATGCGCTGGCCCTGGCGCAGCTCAAGGAGTCCGCGGCGTCCCGGAAGCCGCTGCTTGGCCCGGACCCGACGAACCCGACTCGCCGCGCCCTCCAGGGTGTCCCGCTGCTCGTGTCCCCGGCGGTGACCGCCGGCACGGTGTGGGGCATCCCGCAGGTGCGTGCCGTGATCGTCCGCCGCAACGACGTGGACCTCCAGGTGGATCGCTCCGCGTACTTCACCAGCGACCGTACTGCGATCCGCGCGACCATGCGCGTGGGCTTCGCGTTCCCCCAGCCGGCCGCGATTCAGAAAATCGAGCTGGGCAGTGCAGGCGGTGAGGGATGAGCCCCGTGCGATGCTTGTGACCATGAGCGAATGGTGGGAAGGCAAGAGCTACGGGTATGTACGGCAGATGGCCCTCATGCGGATCGATCAGGCTGCGGAGAAGGTGCCGCAGTCCACTCACGATCGCGACCTCCAGATCTTTCGTGAACATCAACCTGAGAAGGCCGTTGAGGGGGAACCGTGCCTCGGCTGCGGGGAGCCTGCACCCTGCTCGACTATCCGCATGTTCGGTGCGCCCACCTTCCCCATGGACTGAACGTGAGCACTCTGTGAGCACACCCCTACGGAGGCGCGCGGATTCATGCGGGTGTGGCAGGTGGCCGCGATCCCCGGAATGACAGGGCAGAAGCCGCCTCCGGTGCTTGCTGGAATCCAGCGGTTTCGAGCCTGATGTTCCTTGTAAACAGAGGGTCACTGGTTCGAATCCGGTAGGGGGCTCCGTGAAG
>NZ_BAAAPZ010000003.1:135763-193613 GCF_039531405.1 Brevibacterium salitolerans
CATCCTCGGACACGGTTCGTCGAGACAGGCAGCGCGTTCACCCGTCCGGTCGAGCCGGTAGCATGGGGCGGTGAATTCGCACCAGACTCCCAGCAGCGACAGCACCTCACAGCGACAGGCGGGCCCGGCCTCGGCGGCGGGTTCCGCATCCGGCGGCACCGGCACCACGTCCTCAGCAGCCGTGAAGTCCGGTGGCGGGTTCCTCGATCGCTTCTTCGAACTCTCCACCCGCAACTCGAGCGTGGGGCGGGAGGTGCGGGGCGGCGTCGCCACCTTCTTCGCGATGGCCTACATCGTGGTCCTCAATCCGCTGATCATGGGAACGGTGGCGGACTCGGCCGGTGAGTTCCTCGGCGGGGGAGCCGAGCCCAACCTCCCCGCCATCGCCGCCGCGACCTCGCTGGTGTCCGGTCTGCTCACGATCCTCATGGGCCTCGTGGGCAACTTCCCGATGGCGGTCTCGTCCAGCCTGGGCCTCTCCGCGCTGCTCACCTACGGCATCGTCGCGCTGCCGGGCATGACCTGGGCGGATGCGATGGGCCTCGTCGTCATCGAGGGCGTCATCCTCCTCATCCTCGTCCTCACCGGCTTCCGCACCGCGATCTTCAATGCGGTCCCGGAGCAGCTGAAGACCGCGATCAGCGTGGGCATCGGCCTGTTCATCGCGATGATCGGCATGATCAACACCGGCTTCATCTCCTACGAAGGCGGCCCCGGCTTCCAGCTGGGCATGAACGGCTACATCTCCGGGTGGCCGCTCGTGATCTTCCTGCTGGCGCTGTTCGCACTGTTCGTCATGTGGGCCGCCGGTGTGCGCGGCGCGATCCTCTACTCGATCATCGGTGCGACCGTCGTGGCACTCGTACTCGAAGCCGTCTTCCGTGTGGGGCCGCAGACCGGAGCGGACGGCGGGGTCGTCAACGAGCACGGCTGGGGCCTCTCCGTGCCCACGCTGGACCAGGAATGGCTGAGCCTGCCCGACTTCTCCGTGCTGGGGTCCTTCAACCTGCTGGGATCGTGGTCCCACATCGGCGTGCTCTCGGCCACGCTCGCGGTGTTCACCCTGCTGCTCGCGAACTTCTTCGACCTGCTCGGCACGATGGTCGCCGTCTCCAAGACCGGCGGCATCGAGGACGAGAACGGTGAGATCCCGCGCTCCAAGCGGATCATGATCGCGGACGCGCTGGGCGCTGTGGGCGGCGGCATGGGCGGCACCTCGTCGAACTCCGGATTCATCGAGTCCACGGTGGGTGCCGGCGACGGCGCACGCACCGGGCTGGCGAACGTGGTCACCGGTGTGCTGTTCCTGCTCACCATCCTCCTCGCGCCGCTCGCAGCAGTCATCCCCACCGAGGCCGCCTCGCCCACCCTCGTCCTCGTGGGCTTCCTCATGATGCAGCAGATCACGAACATCGACTGGAAGGACCTGGAGCTCGCGATCCCGGCCTACATGACCATCGTCATGATGCCGTTCTCCTACTCGATCACCAACGGGATCGGCGCGGGCTTCATCACCTACGTCATCATCAAGCTGGTGCGGGGCCGCTTCCGCGAGGTGCACCCGCTCATGTACCTCACCTCGGCGCTGTTCGCCGTGTACTTCATTTCGGGACCGCTGCAGGACCTCGTCGCCGGTCTCTGAGCGCTGCCCGTTCGCGGGTGGGACGCCGCGCTGGGGTTGGTGCTGCGCTGAGTGCGGGCCCCGCGAGTCCTCCGTGCCGCCCACATATGAGTGGGCGGCGGCGCACATTTCCGGGCCCTCGCGAATGCAGGGCCCGCGAGTCCCCGGTGCCGCCCACGTATGGGTGGGTGTGCGTGCACATACACGGGCGCTCGGGCACCAGAACTCTCGCCGCGCCCGAGGCCGCCTCGGGTGTCCGGCACCCGCTCACCCGGCGAGGCACCCGCGCGCCCGGCTCTCCGCACCTCGCACGCCGAACCTCACTCCCGCACACGGGTGAGCCCGGGCTGCTTGGGCTCGAGACCGTCGCCGGAGGAGACGCCGCGCAGGCGGCGTGACACCCACGGGGCGAGGTGCGTGCGCACCCAGGCTGCCTCCTCGGCGACGGCCTGCCGGACCTGTCGTCCGGGCCGCTCCGGCATCGCGAATCCCGAGCGGGTGCCCGGCGTGCCCTCGAGCGTGGCCAGCGCCTGCTGGGAGACGAGTTCGTGTCCCGCCGCGCTGAGGTGGATGCGGTCGTCGGCCCACATCGGGGGTGCGTAGAGGTCCCGCAGACCCCAGACGTCGAGCATGTAGCAGCCGTGCCGCTGCGCGATGGTCCACAGGTGGGCGTTGTAGATCGCCACGCGCGGCCGCACGGCCCTGAGCAGCGGGCTCGCCGTCTCCGTGTCGTACCCGTTGACCATGAGCACGGCGATGCCCGCCTCCCGCAGGCGGATGATCGCCTTCTCCATCTCCGTAGCGAGAGCGTCGATGTCCGTGTAGGGCCGCAGGCAGTCGTTGCCGCCGGCGCAGATGCTCACGAGATCCGGTGCCAGCTCCAGCGCGCGGGGCAGCTGCTCGGCCAGCACCTGGTCCGCGAGCCGTCCGCGGATCGCGAGGTTGGCATAGGTGAGGTCCTCGGATCCGGCGGGCGAGGTGACGAGCTGCTCCGCGAGCCTGTCCGCCCAGCCGCGGAACCGTTCGCTCCCGTGGGGGTGCTCGAGATCGGCAGCTCCCGCTCCCGCCGCGAGGTCACCGGCCCCCGAGGCCTCCGCGAGGGTGCTGCCCCAGGCGGCACCCTCCCCGCCGTCCGCTGCCCGCGCACGTCCTCCCGTGCCGACGCCGGCGGCGCGGACGTAGTCCTCCTGCGGCCCCGTCTTCCCGCCGTGAGATCCTGCGCCCGGCTCGCCGGTCCCGGCGCCCTGCCCGGCGGCGCCCGCGTCCGGCTGCGGATCGTGGAAGTCCATGAGACCCTCCGTGAAGGAATCGCCGATGGCCACGTAGCTGGAGAAGGTCATGGGTGTGCGCTCCTTGGCATCCGGTTCGCAGACTCGCGCTGCTCGCTGCGGGGACCATGGGAGGTTCCCCTGCCGTCGTCGGCAATCCTACGACTCGGGCGCGTCTCACAGGGAACGTCGCGGTAACGTAGTTCCGGACGCAGCGCCGCCGGTCAGAACGCTCGCACGGAGCACTCGCTGCGCATCCCCGGCCGGTGCTGCCCTTCAGCCCCAGCGCCCGTGCTCACCAGGAGGTTCGCCGTGTACCGATCCGTTTCCGTTCCCGCCGCCAGGGACCTCGCCCTCGTCGGCGGCCGTGTGCTTCCCGTCGCGGACGAGCAGGGCCGGCGGGCGGCTCCGCTGGACCCGGGTGTGGTGCTCGTGAGGGATGGGCGGATCGCAGCCGTGGGTGCGGTGGGCGAGGTGGAGGTCCCGGCGGAGGCCGAGGTGATCGACTGCGCCGGCACAGTGCTCACGCCCGGCCTCGTGGAGGCGCACGGGCACCTGGGCGTGCACGAGGACGGAGAGGGCTGGGCCGGCGACGACACCAACGAGATGACGATCGTCGACGGTGCGAAGCTGAGGGCCCTCGATGCCATCAATCCCCGCGAGGTGGGTTTCAAGGACGCACTGCGGGGCGGCGTCACCTCCGCCGTCGTCAAACCGGGTTCCGGCAATCCCATCGGCGGGCGCACCGTCGCGGTGAAGACGTGGGGCCGCGTGGTCGACGAGATGGTGATCCGCGAGGACGTGTCCGTGAAGTCCGCGCTGGGGGAGAACCCCAAGCGCGTGCACGGGGAGAAGGGCAGGATGCCCTCGGTGCGCATGGGCGTGGCC
The DNA here is from genome assembly GCF_039531405.1 of Brevibacterium salitolerans. Taxonomy (NCBI): domain Bacteria; kingdom Bacillati; phylum Actinomycetota; class Actinomycetes; order Micrococcales; family Brevibacteriaceae; genus Brevibacterium; species Brevibacterium salitolerans. Next base: position 139,541 of record NZ_BAAAPZ010000003.1, read on the forward strand.
GCGGCTCTGCGCGAGGCGTTCGTGGAGGCCCAGAACTACGTCGCCGCCCGTGCCGCCGCGCACTCCGAGGGCAAGCCCTTCGCCCGCGATCTGGGCAAGGAGACCCTGGCGGCGGTGCTCGCGGGGGAGCTGGCGTGGGACCAGCACTGCCACCGTGCGGACGACATCGCCACGGCCGTCCGCCTGTCCGAGGAGTTCGGCTACCGTCTGGTCGTCAACCACGGCACCGAGGGGCATCTGCTCGCGGACTACCTCGCGGAGAAGGGCATCGACGTGATCGTCGGTCCGCTCATGACCAGCCGGTCCAAGGTGGAGCTGCGCGAGCGCACGCTCGCCACCCCGGCCGCGCTCGCGGAGGCGGGCGTGCGCATCGCGCTCACCACGGACCACCCCGTGGTCCCCATCAACTTCCTCATCCACGAGGCGACGCTGGCGGTGAAGGACGGGCTCGATCCCGTCGTCGCGCTCGAGTCCCTCACCGTCAACCCCGCCGCGATGCTGGGGCTGGACGACCGCGTGGGCTCGCTCGCGCCCGGCCGTGACGCGGACATCGCAGTGTGGTCGGCGGACCCGCTGGACGTCCACGCCCGTGCCGAGCACGTCTACATCGCCGGGCGCCGGGTGTACCGCTGGGACGAGGAGAGCGGTCAGGGCGAGGTCGCAGATCCCCACGGCCCCACCCGCGTGGCACATGTGCAGGCAGGCGGGAAGGCGCAGGCAGGCGAGACGGAGAGGAGCGCGGATACCAGGTGACCGAGGCCCACGGCGCACAGGAGCACGGCCGAGGCCCGTCCGGCACCGCGGACGGGCTCCGCACGCGCGCTGTCCCGTCCTCCGACGGCGAGGCGGGTACGGCTCCCACGGGCGGGGCGCTGCCCGCCGAGGCCCCCACGGGTGGAGGCGAGACCGGCACCGCGCCCACCTCGGGAAGGCCTGCCGTGCCCTCCCGGCCGCCGCTCGGTGGGGAGACCGGCACCGCGCCCTCACGCGGGCGGCGACCCGGCCGGTCCTCGCGCGCGGAGGCCGTGACGGTCCCCGCCGGTCCGCACGCCGGTGCCGGATCGCCGGCCGGTCCCGGCGGAGGGTCCGGAGCGCCCATCGGCTCCCAGCAGCGGCGGGCGCAGGTCCGCAGCCTGCTGGTGCGCTCCACCGGCCCGCGGTCCAGCGCCAGTGCCGCGCGGGCCGCGCAGCGGATCGCCCGCCGCGCCGTCACGAAGATCGTCGACGACTCCGCCCCCAGCACCAACCCCATCCCCATCGTCGCGGTGCTTCGCGGCACCCCCTACTCCGCCCCGGTCGAGGCCGCCGCCAAGAGCGAGGACGAGGCCCGGCAGATCCTCGACCTCGCGGGCGACCTCGGCGCCATCATGATGCGGGCCGGCTCCGGCACCCAGGACGTGCAGGTCTCCGTCATCGCGGTGTGCACCTCCCTGGGGCTGTCCACGGCAGAGGTCGACCTCACCTCCAACTCCCTCACCGTCCACTACATGGACCCGGAGGGCCGGCTCCTCACGGTCATGCGCGTCAACCGCGAGGAGTCCCTGCACTTCGCCAAGCTCTCCGCCGTGCACACGCTGGTCACGGACCTCGTCGACGGCAAGCTGGGCTACCAGGAGGCCCGCGACCGCCTCGACGCGATCCGTCGGCAGAAGCGCCCCTACCCGGAGTGGCTGGTCTACACGGCCTGGGGCGCGCTGGTGGCCGGATTCGTGGCGCTGGTGGGCGGCTCGTGGGTGTCCTCCCTGCTGGGGTTCGTCATCACCATCGCGAACATGCGGTTCGGCGAGATCCTCTCCCGCACCCGCATGCCGTACTTCTTCATCGTGGTGTTCCAGGCGATGGCCATCACGCTCATCGCGATGGCCGCGAACACGCTCCACCTCATCTCCACGCCGCAGTTCCTGGTGGCGTCCGGGATCGTGCTCCTGCTGCCCACCATGGGACTGGTCTCCGCCGTGCAGGACGCGCTCACGGACTTCCCGCTCACGGCCTCGGGCCGGGTCATCCAGGTGGCGCTGTCCTTCACCGCCATCGTCACGGGCATCGCGGCGGGCATCTCGATCGGCAACGCGGTGGGGCTGCGCACCATCGAGGTGACGCTGCCCAGCACCGGCACGCAGTTCCTCACCACGCTCGTCTCACTGTTCGCGGCGCTGCTCGTGGCCGCGGGCGGGGCGATCGGCATGCAGGCCTCCAAGCGCCTCCTGCTGCCCACCAGTCTCATCGGCCTCGTGGGCTTCGGCGTCATGGTGCTGTGCCTGGTGGCGGGGCTCGACGGCATGGTCACGAGCTTCCTCGCCTCCACCGTGGTGGGCATCCTCGCCCGGCCCACGGCGCTGCGGCTGGGCGCGCCGGCGACGGTGGTGCTGATCCCCGGCATCTATCCGCTGCTGTCCGGCCTGTCGATCTTCACCGCGGCGTACACGATCGTGCAGCCGGCGGAGGGCGTCAACCTCTCCGACGGGCTCTCCTCGCTGTTCTCCGCGATCGCCACCAATGCCGCACTGGCCGTGGGCGGCGTGTTCGGCGGCTTCCTCGCCACCGCGCTGCCCTACGGGAAGGCAGGCAAGCGGCTGCGGAACCTGCGGGGGAAGGGGAAGCAGGCCGCTGCCGAGGCCGACTCCTGACCCGGCGGCGAGTGCGGAACTCAGCTCCGCCCGGGCCTCGGCGGTCTGTGCCGGACCCCGACGTCCGCCGCCGGCGCGGTGCTCGTGCCCGTCGAGCGGCGGACGCGGGTCCGCGCCTACTCCAGGCGCCAGTCCACGGGGGCGGCGCCCTGCTGCTCCAGCAGGGCGTTCACGCGGGAGAACGGACGGGAGCCGAAGAACCCGCGTGAGGCGGACAGCGGCGACGGGTGCGCGGACTCGACGGTGGGGATCCCCCGCAGCCGCGGCCGCAGCGACTGCGCGTCACGGCCCCACAGGAGCGCGACGAGGGGTGCCTCCCTCTCCACGAGTGCCTCGATGGCGCGGTCCGTGACCTCTTCCCAGCCCCGGCCGCGGTGCGAGGCGGGCTTGCCCGGCATGACCGTGAGGCAGCGGTTGAGGAGCATCACTCCCTGCTGCGACCACGGCGTGAGGTCGCCGGTGGAGGCGGGCGGGATGCCCAGATCGTCCTGCAGCTCCCGGTAGATGTTCGTGAGCGACCGGGGGAGGGGCCGCACGTCCGGCGCCACGGAGAAGGACAGACCGATGGGATGGCCCGGGGTGGGGTAGGGATCCTGCCCCACGACGAGCACGCGCACACGCGCGAGCGGCGGGACGAAGGCGGCGAAGATCCGGTCCCCCGAGGGGAGGTACCCGCGCCCTGCGGCGTTCTCCTCGCGGAGGAATGCGCCCATGCGGCGGATGGCGGGCTCCACGGGCGCCAGCGCCTGCGCCCAGTCAGCGGCCATGATGTTCTCGAGCGGTTGGTCAGGCATGGCTGCCAGCATACGGCGGATGTGGGTCCCTGGGCAGGCGCACCCGTCATGCGGCTTCCCGCCCACCCATGGGTGGGTGGGAGACACGTTTCGGGGCTCTGCGGACAGCGCCGGCTGACACGGCGCGCCGGCGCACAGCCCCTGTGCGGGTTCGAGTGCCCGGTGCGGGTTCCGGACTGCAGGCGGGCCGTGCGCACCGGGCGCAGTGGTGGATATGCTCTGAGGGAGGTTCAGAGACGAACGCCACACGCGTGCCCGCGTGCGGCCCGATTTCGAAGCCGTATCCGCAGCAGCCGGGGCGTGCACGGCACAGACGTTCACGCCAGGCTCTGATGCGTGCATCCGACCGTGCGGTCCGGCTGCATCGACCGAGTTGAGGAGACTTTCACCATGACGGGATTCCCGGAGAAGAAGCACTGGCCCATGCTGATCGGCGGGGAGTGGGTCGACGCCCTCGACGGCTCCACCTCCGACGTCATCACGCCCATCGACCGCAATGTCGTGATCGCGACGGTGCCGCAGGGCAAGGAGGCGGATGCGGACCGCGCCGTCGAGGCCGCGCGCGCAGCGTTCCCCGGCTGGGCCGGCCTCCACTTCAAGGAGCGGCAGAAGCTCATCCTCCAGGCCGCGGACGCGCTCGAGGCCAGGATCGAGGACCTCGCCCAGCTCACGGCCGTGGATACCGGCAACGCGCTGCGCACGCAGGCGCGTCCGGAGGCGCAGACGCTCGTGGACCTGTTCCGCTACATGGGCGGCGTCGCCGGTGAGGTCAAGGGCGTCACCCTGCCGGCCGGCGAGCAGCAGCTCCAGTACACCCGCCGTGAGCCCCTGGGCGTGGTCGCGGGCATCCTGCCCTGGAACTCCCCGCTCATGATCGCGGCGTTCAAGACCCCGGCCGCGCTGGCCGCGGGCAACACGATCATCCTCAAGTGCGCGGAGGACGCCCCGCTCACCATCCTGGAGATGGGCCGCATCATCGCGGACATCCTCCCCGCGGGCGTGCTCAACATCGTCACCGGCAAGGGCTCCGTGATCGGCGAGCGCCTGGCCGTCCACCCGGGCGTGGACAAGGTCTCCTTCACCGGCTCCACCGGGGTGGGCCGCCACATCGCCGAGGTCGCGGGCAAGCGCCTTGCCCACTCCTCGATGGAGCTGGGCGGCAAGTCGCCCTGCATCGTGTTCCCGGATTCGGACACGGACGCCGTGGCGGACCAGGTGGTCCTCTCCACCCGCTTCGCCAGGCAGGGCCAGTCCTGCACCTCGGGCTCCCGCCTGTTCCTCCACGAGGACATCTACGACTCGTTCCTCGCCAAGGTCGTGGAGCGCATCGGCGCGATGAAGGTGGGCGATCCCCGCGACGAGGCCAGCGACATCGGCGCGGTGAACTCCGCCAAGCAGTGGAACACCATCCAGAACTACATCGAGATCGGCGAGTCGATGGAGGGCGTGGAGATCGCCTACGACGGCCGCGAGTCGCTCGAGGTGGGGGAGCCCGGCTTCTACCACGCGCCCATCGTCTTCTCCCGTGCCCGGAACGACTGGCAGACCTCCAAGGAGGAGATCTTCGGGCCCGTCCTCTCCGTCATCCCGTGGAAGGACGAGGACGAGGTCGTGGAGATGGCCAACGACAACGAGTACGGCCTCGCAGCGTTCGTCTTCGCCAAGGACGTGGACGCGGCGCTGCGCACCGCGCACCGGATCGAATCCGGGTGGGTGCAGGTCAACCAGGGCGGCGGCCAGGTGGCCGGCCAGTCCTACGGCGGCTTCAAGCAGTCCGGGTTCGGCCGCGAGGCCTCGTTGGAGGGCCTGCTCGAGGGCTTCACCCAGATCAAGCAGGTCAACGTCAAGCTGGGTTGATCAATCCTCCTCGCCCACCGTCGTTGCAGGTCAGCGGCGGTGGGCGAGATTCCTCCATGTCGTCCCCGCCGACCTGTGACAGCCGCGTGACAACACTGCGCAGCAGGCGTGACCCCTCTGCGCTCGTGAAGCAGGCCCCCGTCCGTCCTGCATAGGACGGACGGGGGCCTGTCTGCGTCCTCGGCCGTGCCGACCCGGACGGGGTGCCGGGTGTCGAGGAGGGTGCCGGGCGCGCGCCGGCGGGGAGATCGGCACTCGCCGGTGCGGCGCAGGGCCGGAGGCGCCCGGTGGCGGGTAGACTCGGCCCTCGAAGGAGGCGGAATGGCTGAGGAGCGGAAGAACTCCGGGGAGTCGCCGGACGCGGCGGCGGGCGCGGCGGACCGGCCGGCGACGCCGGAGACCACGGCGGAGCCGCAGGAGCCCGGCGGGGAGCTGAGCGCGCTCGACCAGGAGATCCTGGAGTTCGAGCGCACCTGGTTCACCTACGGCGGCGCCAAGGACCATGCGATCCGTGAGCGCTTCGACATGTCCGCGGGCGCGTACTTCCAGCGCCTCGCGGTGCTCCTCGACGACCCGCACGCCTATGCCCATGACCCCGTTCTCATCAAGCGGCTGCGCCGGATCCGCGACGGTCGCCAGCGCAACCGCTCGCACGCCCGCATCGCACGCTGAGGAGAGTCCGTGCCCGAATACCCAGAAGACGAGTTCGATCGGATCGCCCCCACGGGCCGCCGCGGCGCGCACAGGCGCGAGCCGGAGAGCGGTCAGCGCGGCGCGTACACGATCATCGCGGTGGTCGCGGTCATCGCCGTGCTTCTGATCGTGGGCGTCGTGAACATCATCCGCACCTCGTTCTCCAACCCGGAGGACAACGTCGCAGAGCCCACTCCCGCGGCCACGCAGAGCGAGGAGCCGGAAGGGGAGGAGAGTCCCACGGACGAGGCGAGCGACCCCTCCGAGGCCGAGGTCGACAAGTCCTCCGTGAGCATCGGCATCTACAACGGCTCCGGCGTCAACGGCGCCGGGAGCGCGTTCGCGGACGCCGCGACCGCCCATGGCTGGACCGTCTCGGACATCGTCACCTACGCGACCCCGTCCACGACCTCCACCGTCTACTACTCCGCTCCGGAGTACGAGGCTCAGGCAGCCGTTCTCGCCAGCGATCTGGGAATCGACAGCATCGCGGAGTCTGGGGAGTTCCCGGAGCACATCACCGCCGTCATCACCTCGGACATCGCGGAGCAGGGGCCGCCGGAGGTCGAGGGCGACGCGGGCGCCGAGGACGATGCCGGCGCGCAGGACTCCGGCGCCTGAGCGCAGGCGCCTGAGCGGCGGTCACAACTGCGTAACGGGTGCGTCCGCCCGCGGTGTGCCCCCAGGGTGCCGGATAGGCTGAGCGGGCCGCTCGGCGATGAGCGCCGGCCGGTGGCAATGCAGTATCCGGAACGGAGCACAGAGCGATGGCTCAGGGAACAGTCAAGTGGTTCAACGCTGAGAAGGGCTACGGTTTCATCACCGAGGCCGGCGGCGGTCAGGACGTCTTCGTCCACTGGAGCGCTATCCAGATGGACGGGTACCGCTCCCTCGAGGAGGGGCAGACGGTCGAATTCACGGTGGGGCAGGGCGAGAAGGGTCCCCAGGCGGAGCAGGTGACGCCCCTCTGACCGCTCTCACCTGCGCGGTCGCACGGCGTTCCGGCAGGTCCCCCTCCCCGCGCCCCGCGCACGCGATTCCGCTGACGGCGAGCACAGTCTCCGCCGTCAGCGGAATCTTTTGCACTCCGGGGGTGAGAGTGCTAAAAATTGGACTGTGAACCTCGCACACGACACGAGGGCACCGCGTCTCTGCGGCATGGAGCAGTGAGGCGGGCCCGGCCGTCGCGGGCATGTCGGGTCGGGGGAGACGCACCACCCGCAAGAGGGAGGAAGCAAGCCACATGGCAAAGCTCATCGCATTCGACGAAGAGGCACGTCGCGGCCTCGAGACCGGCCTCAACACGCTGGCCGACGCCGTCAAGGTGACCCTGGGCCCCCGTGGCCGCAACGTCGTCCTGGAGAAGAAGTGGGGCGCACCCACGATCACCAACGACGGCGTGTCCATCGCCAAGGAGATCGAGCTCGAGGATCCCTACGAGAAGATCGGCGCGGAGCTCGTCAAGGAGGTCGCCAAGAAGACCGACGACGTCGCAGGCGACGGCACCACCACCGCCACCGTCCTCGCCCAGGCGCTGGTCCGCGAGGGCCTGCGCAACGTGGCGGCCGGCGCTGATCCGCTGAGCCTCAAGCGCGGCATCGAGAAGGCCGTCAAGGCCGTCACGGACGTGCTGCTCGACTCCGCCCAGGAGATCGAGACCAAGGAGCAGATCGCGGCGACCGCAGGCATCTCCGCAGGCGACCCGGCGATCGGCGAGCTCATCGCCGAGGCCATCGACAAGGTCGGCAAGGAAGGCGTCGTCACCGTCGAGGAGTCCAACACCTTCGGCCTCGAGCTCGAGCTCACCGAGGGCATGCGCTTCGACAAGGGCTACATCTCCGGCTACTTCGTCACGGACGCGGAGCGCCAGGAGACGGTGCTCGAGGATCCCTACATCCTCATCGTCAACTCCAAGGTCTCCAATGTGAAGGACCTGCTCCCGGTCCTCGAGAAGGTGCAGCAGTCGGGCAAGCCGCTGCTCATCATCGCCGAGGACGTCGAGGGCGAGGCCCTGGCGGTGCTCGTGGTCAACAAGATCCGCGGCACCTTCAAGTCCGTGGCCGTCAAGGCTCCCGGGTTCGGCGACCGCCGCAAGGCGCAGCTCGCTGACATCGCGATCCTCACCGGCGGTCAGGTCATCGCGGAGGAGGTCGGCCTCAAGCTGGAGAACGCCACCGTCGACCTGCTGGGCACCGCCCGCAAGGTCGTCGTCACCAAGGACGAGACCACCATCGTCGAGGGTGCGGGCGACAGCGAGGAGATCGCAGGTCGCGTGTCCCAGATCCGTGCCGAGATCGAGGCCTCGGACTCGGACTACGACCGTGAGAAGCTCCAGGAGCGCCTCGCGAAGCTGGCCGGCGGCGTGGCCGTCATCAAGGCCGGCGCCGCGACCGAGGTGGAGCTCAAGGAGCGCAAGCACCGCATCGAGGACGCCGTCCGCAACGCCAAGGCCGCAGTGGACGAGGGCATCGTCGCCGGCGGCGGCGTGGCGCTCATCCAGGCCGGCAAGACCGCCTTCGAGGGCCTCGAGCTCTCCGGCGACGAGGCCACCGGCGCCTCGATCGTCAAGGTCGCCGTGGACGCGCCGCTCAAGCAGATCGCCTTCAACGCGGGCCTCGAGCCCGGCGTCGTCGCCGCGAAGGTCCGCGAGCTGCCCTCCGGGCACGGCCTCAACGCCGCCACCGGTGAGTACGAGGACCTGCTGGCCGCCGGTGTCAACGACCCGGTGAAGGTCACCCGTTCGGCGCTGCAGAACGCCGCGTCGATCGCCGGTCTGTTCCTCACCACCGAGGCGGTCGTCGCCGACAAGCCGGAGCCCGCTCCGGCCGCCGGTGCCGATCCGACCGGCGGCATGGGCGGCATGGACTTCTGAGTCCGCTCCGTCCCGCTGGGACACCGGGGCCCTGTGGACGCGCGCGTCCACAGGGCCCCGTGCTGTTCGGGGGCGCCAGGCCGCAGGGTGAGGATCAGTCCTCTCTGTGGTGACGGCGCCGGTGGGCCCGCCTGCGCTCCTCACGGGTGTCCGTGACATCGCGTCCGAGGGAGCCGCCCTTCTCCAGCTCCTGCTGCGCTCGCGCATCGCCCAGCTGCGCGCGAGCGCGGAGGGTGAGGAGCCGCCGGCGCTCCGCGATGATCGCCTCCTTGCGGGTGAGCGTGGAGACGAAGCCGCCACCTACGCCGAGGATGACGAACAGCGGCCAGAAGAAGTAGAACCCGCCGCCGAGGGAGGTGAACAGCCAGATGGCCAGACAGATGCCCACCGGACCTGCGACGAGGCCCCAGGCCTCCTTCTTCACCCGCGCGGAGTAGTACGCCCGGGCGGCGGCGTCGATCGCCTCGGGCGTGGTGGGCACGGGATCGTCCGCCGCGCGCAGCCGGGCCAGGGTCTGCGCGGTGCGCGCGTCGAGGTCAGTGCCCGCAGCGGCGGAGGCCGGCGGGGGTACGAGGTCCTTCAGCACCGGGACGACGTCGCCGAGCCGTTTGACTGCACCCGCCGCGGTGAGCCTCTCGTCATGCTCGTCCGCATCGAGCAGGCCGGTGGCATAGGCCTCGCCCACAGCGGCGAAGAGGACGGCACGGTCCGCATCCGAGGCGCGCAGCTCCGGCTCTCTGTGGGGATCGGCGCTGAACTCCGCCCAGACGCCTGCATCGAGGGGCATGGTCCAACGGTACTCCCTGGAGGCCGCCGCGGGGCGGCGCTGAGCGCTGCCCTTCCCGGACCCGGAGGTCGGAGGGGGCAGAGCGGGGGATAGTCTGGGGCTCATGCAGCTCGTGATCGTCCTCATTCTCCTCGCCGTCCTGGTGGGAGCACTGGCCCAACGGATCACGGGCATGGGCTTCGCCCTCGTCTCCGGGCCCTTCCTGGTCCTCCTCCTCGACCCGGTGCCCGGTGTGGTGCTCGTCAACGTGTGCGGGCTGGTGTCCTCGATCATCGTCCTGGCCCGCACCTATCGCGAGGTCGAGTGGAAGTTCTCGGGTTGTCTGGCGCTCGGCGGCATGATCGGCGCGTTCCCCGGCGCGCTGCTGGCCGTCGCCCTGCCCTCGCACGCTCTGGAGATCCTCATCGGCGCGCTCGTGGTGGCTGCGCTGGCCGCCTCGCTGCTGCTGGGCCGTGTCCTCACCCGTCCGCTCACCCGTCGCAAGCGGGGTGCCGTCATCACGGGGCTGGCATCAGGGGCGATGAACTCGGCTGCCGGCATCGGAGGCCCTGCGCTGAGCGCGTTCTCCGTCCTCACCCGCTGGGAGCAGCGCTCCTTCGCCGCGACCATCCAGCCGGTGTTCGTCGTGATGGCCGCGTTCTCGATCCTGTCCAAGCTCGTCCTCGACCACGGCGCCTGGCCGTCCCTGGGCCTCGGCACCTGGGCCCTCATCCTGGCCGCGCTGGTCATCGGTCAGCTGGCCGGTGAGCTGCTCTCCCGTGTCACCCCGGTGACGCTGGCGCGCAACGGCATGCTCGTGCTCGCGTTCCTGGGCGGGATCCTCACGATCCTCCGAGGCCTGGGCGTGCTGTGACCCTGCTCCCATACAGAGCGCATCCAGCTTGGGCTGGGATACTGGGATCCGGATCCTCGGTCCAGCCCCGCGTCGAAAGGTGATGACATGTCCCTCGTCTTCCTGCTGCTTCTCATAGGCGTGGGAGCGGCGTTCTTCGTCGGCAGCCGCCGTGAGAAGGCGCGGGCGCAGGAACAGCGCGCAGAGGAGCTCGAACGGGTGAGCCGCACGGCGGAGGAGGACGTCACTGCGTTCGGCGAGGAGGTCGCGGACCTCGACATCGTCACCGCCGGCGTGCAGCTGGACGAAGGCGGCCGCCAGGACTACGCGCGGGCACTGGACTGCTACGACCGTGCCAAGGAGACGCTGTCCCAGCTCAGCCGTGCGGAGGACATCCGCCACGTGACCGAGGCGATCGAGGACGGCCGCTACGCCGCCAAGTGCGTGCGCGCGAGGGTGGAGGGCAAGCCGCTCCCCGTCCGGCGTCCCCCCTGCTTCTTCAACCCCCAGCACGGTCCCTCCGTCGAGGACGTGGACTGGGCACCTGCCGGCGGACAGCCGCGACCGGTTCCGGTGTGCGCCGCTGATGCGGAGCGCGTGAGCTGCGGTGCGGAACCCGCCGTGCGCACCGTGCCCGTGGGCAATGGCCTGCAGCGCCGCGCCTACTGGGAGGCCGGACCGGCCTACTCGGAGTACAACCGCGGCTACTTCAACTCCTATGCGGGCTCCGGCCTTCTTCCCGGCGTGCTCATGGGCGCCATGCTCTTCGGAGGATTCGGCGGAGGCTGGGACGGCGGCATGGACGGCGCGGATGCCGGAGGCGACATAGGCGACGCCGGCGGCGACATGGGCGGGGACATGGGCGGCTTCGACGACGGCGGCGGATTCGACTTCGGCGGGTTCGACTTCTGATGGCGGCTGTGAACGGCACCGGGGGCGGCCCCGCGCCCGAGGCCACCGGCGGCATCGAGACGATCGAGATCCGCGACGAGGCGATCACCCTGGGACAGCTGCTCAAGCTGCACGGTATCGCCGGCACCGGCGCGGAGGCGAAGGACATGCTCGCCGCGGAGGCCGTCTCCGTCAACGGTGCGGTGGAGACCCGCCGCGGAGCCAAGGTCCGTCCCGGCGACATCGTGGACGCCGCAGGAGAGGTCTTCACCGTCGCCACCCGCGGCTGACAGGCGGCTGCGCCGCCTCCGCCAGCCCGGTGGCTTCACCGGTCGCAGGGGCTTCACCGGGATGACGTTTCGCACCTTTTGACGCTGTGCACATGACCAGTCATGTGCACAGCGTCAAAAGCTGCGAAAGGTTGGGTGCCGGCCGGGGTCCGAAGGCACCGTGCACATGCAGCGGCACGGCACCGGTGCGGCAGCGAGCACCATCGCGGCTCCGCTCAGCGATCCATACCGGGGGCGTCCCAGAGCGGCGACCACTTGGACAGCTCCTTCTCCACCGGCAGATCCTCATTCAGCACGCCGCGCATCTGCAGTTCGAAGGGCTCGTCGCGCTGATGCTTCCCCGTCTGCACGAAGGGGTAGAACGTCCCGCGCTTGTACAGGTAGACGAGTGCGAGTGTGCGCGGTGAGGAATCGCTGCGGAAGTACACCACCGAGCACAGGAGCATGGGGCCGAATCCCTGCGCCTCCAGAGCCGCATTGACGGCGTGGAGGCTGGTCACCAGATCCGGGGTGCTGGTGACATGCTGGCTCACCACCTGCCACGTGTACCCGTAGCCGTCGTTGACCTGCTCCACCTCCGTGTTGGGGTCCGAGGAGATGAGTGCGCGCGCCTCCTCCTCGGCGCGGTCGAAGGCACCGCCCTCCACCTCGCGGAACGCCACGGCGCCCACACCGGTGGGTCGCAGACCGTTCCGGGCCTCGAGCGTGAGAGCAGCCGGGGGGACCGCGAACAGGTCGTCCAGATTGGGCTCCTTGGGCTTGGAGCGGCCGAAGAGTGCGTCGAAGAATCCCATGGAGTGTGAAGTGTCCTCGTGTGGTGGGTCCGGGCGGGTGGGTGAGACCGGGTGAAACGGGTCCGGGAGAGGTGAGCCGGCGGGGATGAATCTGCTCTGCGCGCGTGCAGCGTCTGGTGGAGCGCAGAGAGGCTCAGTATTCGGTGGAGAGCTGGCCGCTGATCTTCTCCAGCTGGCTCAGCCGCTTCTCCAGGCTGGGGTGCGTGGAGAACAGGCTGCCGAACTCGAAGAAGGCCAGGTGAGCCGCACCGGCGGACTTGCGCAGATCCTGCTTGGGCAGGCGGCTGGCGGTGTCGCTGATCTTCACGAGCGCGGAGGCCAGCGTGGACGGGCTGCCGGTGAGCAGCGCTGCCGCGCGGTCCGCTGCGAGCTCCCGGTAGCGGGAGAGCACCCTGATGAGGAAGAAGCTCAGCACGTAGACGACGACGCCCACGAGCATGAGCACGAGCTGGACGGGCAGACCGTTGTTGTTGTTATTGCGGTTGCCGCCGGTGTAGAGGAAGGTGCGCATCATGAGGCTCGCCACCACGCCCGTGACGCCGGCGACCGTCATGACCGTGACATCGCGGTGGGCGACGTGCGAGAGCTCGTGAGCGAGCACCGCCTCGACCTCCTTGGGCTCCAGCCGGTCCAGCAGTCCGCGGGTCACGCAGACCACCGAGTGTTCGGGGGAGCGCCCCGTGGCGAAGGCGTTGGGCACGGGAGTGTCCGAGAACGCCACTCGCGGCTTGGGCATGTCCGCCTGCTGGCAGAGTCTGTCGACGAGTGAGTGGAGCTCCGGAGCCTGCTGCGGGGTGACCACGCGTGCGCCCATGGCGCGCATCGCGACGGAGTCGGAGAAGTACCACTGGAACCAGAAGATCCCGCCGGAGATGAGGAGGGCGAGGACGACGCCGCCGGGGTTCCTCCCCAGCGCCCACCAGATGCCCAGGATGAGCACCACGTAGATGAGCCCGTTGAGGAACATGGTGACGCCCATGCGGAACGAGAGTCCGGCGTCCTTGGCGAAACGTGAGCGGGCCATGTGGGGCGTCCTTTCCGCGACGGTGCGAGAGGGGTTGACGTCCTCCCCACGACAGTTCCACCAGGTTGAGGAGGAACGACACGATGGAGGAGTGCTGAACGCATTCCGCGCGGGCGTCCCGAGGGGTGAGAGGGACGTCCGCGCGGCGGTGCGCTGGGTGGGAGAGCTGTGCCTGCGCGGCGGCCGGATCCGGAGGAGACCGCCAGCGGCAGCCTCCGTGCGGAGGGTCAGCCGCCGTTGGGGACGAAGCCCTCGCCGGAGAGCAGCTCCTGGATCTCTGCGATGGTGGCGTCCGTGCCGGGCACCACCACGTCGGAGGCGCCCAGGAAGTCGTCGGCGACCGGGGAGCCGTGGGCGGTGATGAAGTCGTGCAGCTGGGTGAGTGCGGTGTGGACCGCATTCTCGTCACCGGCCTCGAACGCCTTCTCCACCTCATCGTCGTAGCTCTGCAGAGCGGCCTCGTCCACATCAGTGAGATCGAACTGGCCCTCGCCGAGGATGCGGATGATCATGCCTGACCGCCTCCCTGGCCGGGCTGCGGCTCCCCCGCGGTCTGGGCGTCCTCGGCTTCCAGCGCGGCACGGGGCCCGCCGGCGGAACCGCCGGGCAGGGACTGGCGCATGCGCTGCAGCTCGAGCTCCACGTCCTGGTCCGAGGAGAGGGCGTCCAGCTGCGCGGCGATGTCGTCGCGCTGCGTGCCGGTCACGTCGTCGAGTGCGCCCGAGGCCAGCAGCTCGTCGACAGCGCCCGCACGCGCCTGGAGCTCGTTGGTCTTGTCCTCGGCGCGCTGGATCGCCATGTTGACGTCGCCGAACTCCTCGGAGATCCCGGTGAAGGCCTCGCCGATCTTCGTCTGCGCCTCAGCCGCGTTGTAGGTGGCCTTGAGGGTCTCCTTGCGGGTGCGGAAGGAATCGACCTTCGCCTGGAGGCGCTGGGAGGCGGTGGTGAGCTTCTGCTCCTCGGCCAGCAGGTTCTGGTGCTGGGCCTCGAGGTCGCTGATCTGCTGGCTCAGTCCGGACTTCCGGTTGAGCGCCTCGCGGGCGAGATCCTCACGGCCGATCTCCATGGCCTTCTGCGCCTGGCCCTGCAGCTTCTCCTGCTGCTGGGTGAGCTGGTTCATCTGCAGTTCGAGCCGCTTGCGGCTCGTGGCGACGTCCGCCACACCGCGGCGCACCTTCTGCAGGAGCTCGAGCTGCTTCTTGTACGAGTAGTCGAGGGTCTCGTTGGGGTTCTCCATCTTGTCGAGGGCCTTGTCTGCCTTGGCCCCGAAGATGGTCTTCAGTCGCTGGAACATGCTCATTCCTTCTACGGCTCCGTTCTCAGTGCCGCCGCACAGTGCGGTCAGCTGTGTCCTGCGGAAGCGCACAGCGGGCACCGCGTCAGCTTCTCCTCCTCAACCCTACTGCGTCACACTGAGATTTTCCGCCGTGCGGGGAGCACTCACGGAGCGAACATCCGGGTGTTCTGCGCCTCGACCTCCTCGTACTGCGCACCGGCGGCGCGGAGGGCCTCGTTGATGGAGCGGAGGGACTGCTGGACGTGCTTGTTGACCCCGTCCCACTCCTCGGCGACGGCCTGGAAGCTCTGCGCGGCCGCGCCCTTCCAGGAATCGGCGAGGGCGCGCAGCTGGGACATGAGCGCCTCCGCCTGCGCGCCCAGCTCCTCGGCGGTGGTGGACGCGCTGGCGGCGGTGCCCAGCACGCGCTCCGGGTCGACCTCGAACAGGGACATGGGCTCCTCCTGGGGGAACGGGGACGAACGTCCACTCGCGGCATCTGACACCGTCCACCCTGCGCCCGTGTGGGGGAGGAGCGCCAGACGCATGCATGGCCTGTGGACGGCAGAGCACCGTCCACAGGCCATGCGTGCGCAGAGTGGGTGCTGCGGAGATCCCTGCTGTGACCGCAGGCGGTCAGCCGCCCGCGGTCACCGCTCAGTTGGCTTCGAGCGTGACGGTCAGCGTCTGCTCCTGGCCGCCGCGCACCACGGACATCTCGATCGGCTCACCAGGGGTGGAGGAGCGGACGAGCGCCTGCATGGAGACGCCGGAGCTCACCGGCTTGCCGCCCACCGCGATGATCTCGTCGCCCTGTTCGAACCCGGCCGCCTCCGCCGGGGAGCCGGAGGCCACCTCCTGCACCTGCGCGGAGCTGCGGGTCACCCCGCCCAGCTCCACAGTCGAATCGCGCATGGTCACACCCAGGAAGGGGTGCGTCGCCCTGCCCGTCTGGATGAGCTGGTCGGCGATGCTCACCGCCTGCTCCACGGGGATCGCGAACCCGATCCCGATCGAACCGCTCTGCTCCTCCGAGCCCGGTGCGCTCATGGTCGCGGCCGAGGAGTTGATCCCCACCAGCCGGCCGTTGCCGTCCACCAGCGGACCGCCCGAGTTGCCGGGGTTGATCGCGGCGTCCGTCTGGATGGCGCTGGTGATGGTGGTGGTCGCCTCCTGCTCGCTGAGGTCCCCGATGTTCTGCGTGGTCACCGGGCGGTCCAGAGCGGAGACGATGCCGGTGGTGACCGTGTCCGCCAGCCCCAGCGGATTGCCCAGGGCCATGACCGGATCGCCCACGCGCAGATCCTCGGAGGCGCCGCGGTCCAGCGGTGCGACGTCGTCCGGCACCGTCGCGAGTTCGAGCACCGCCACATCCGTCTCCGGGTCGCGGCCCACCAGGCGCGCGTCCACCGTGCTGCCGTCGCTGAAGATCACCTGGATCTCGCCGCCGTCGGTGTCGGCAGGAGCGACGACGTGGTTGTTGGTGACGATGTGCCCGGAGTCGTCGTAGACGAAGCCGGAGCCCAGACCGGACACCTCTCCGTTCACACCCACCTGGATCGCCGCGACGCCGGGGGAGACCGAGTCCGCGATGCTCGCCCAGTCGGGGGTCTCCGTGGTGTCGTGCAGCGGCTGGCTGCTCCTGGGCTCATCGGACTGCGACTGCGGAGCCGCCGAGCTGCCGGTGAGGTCGAGGCCGCCGGCCAGCAGCGCGCCGCCCCCTCCCAGCACACCGCCCAGGAGCGCGGCGATCGCGGCGATGCCGACCACGCCGCCCCAGCCGGGGCCGCGGCGGCGTCCCTGCGGGGGACCGGCGGGAGGCCCGGCCTGCGGGTCTCCGAAGGTTCCTCCGGGCGGCACAGCACCTCCGGGTGGGACGGCGCCGCCGTGGGGATCGCCGGTCCGGGGCGGTTCCGCGGCTGTGGCGAAGCCCTGGGCGGCACCGGGGTGCGGTCCGCCGGGCTGTGCGGGTCCGCCGGCCGGGGACGGTCCGTTCGCCTGTGCCGCGGCGGGATGGCCCGTTTCCGGGGAGCTCGTGCGTCCTGCGCCTGCCTGACCCGCCTCGGGCATGCCCGGCGCAGGCCGGTTCGCGCCGGCCTCGGCGGTGCGGTCCGGTCCGGAGGATGCCTCTGCACCGGAGGGTGCCTCTGCACCGGAGGGCACGGGCAGCTGTGCGGAATGCGGCTGGGACGGCATCGGAGCGGTGGGGTGCTGCCCGGTGGGCGCGGGACCGGAAGGAGCCGGGGGAACAGCGCCCTGCGGAGAAGCCGCACCGCCGGGCGCGGAGCCGTGCCCGGTCTGCGGGGCGGAACCGGTCCGCTGCGCCGAGGCGGTCCAGCCCTCCTCCGTCTGCGCGGAGGTCTGCGCCCGCAGCCCGGCATCGTCTCCCGGCGCACGCTCATGTGACGAGGGGAATGTCTGCCGGGACCCGTTCGCGTGCCGGCCGGTGGAGCGGGGGAGCTCTGGTGGCTGAGTCATGGCGTCGCCTTTCAGGATGCGGACGTAGGGGTGACGGAGCGGCGGACGGAGTCCGCGCCGGGGATGGGGAGGTCGACGCGGAAGGTCGCGCCGCCGCCCGGGGTGGGATGGACGGAGATGGCACCGGAGTGGTTCTCCACGATCGCCTTGACGATCGAGAGGCCCAGTCCGGATCCGCCCGTGTCTCGCGTGCGCGAGGCGTCGAGCCGGTAGAACCGCTCGAAGATGCGGTGGGCCTGGTCCGGTGCGATGCCCTCGCCGTGGTCGCGGACCTCGAACCGCACCCGTCCGTACGGGAATCCGGAGAGGTCCTCGCCCAGCTCGAGCGGGCCGGTGACGAACGGGTTGGAGTTCGTCATCTGCGCCGTCCCGGAGCCGGACTGCCCCGCCTGTCCCACGGCGAACGCGCCGCTGCTGCCGCCGCCGGGGACCGAGGCCTCGGCGGCGGTCTGATCCTGCCCGGACCCGCCCGGCAGGATCCGGGGGAACCTGCCGGTGCCGCGACCCGAACCTCGGGCACCGCGCCCCGGCTGCCTGCCGGAGCGGGAGCCGTTCCGCTGGCCCTCCGAGGCGGCCTGTGCAGATCCTCCGGTGCCGGAATCCGCCGTACCGGAGGGGCCTGCGGAACCGGGCTGCAGCACCCCCACCGCGAACTCCACGGCGGTGCGGTCCGGGGTGTGCCGGATCGCGTTGCCCGCGAGGTTGACGATGACCTGCCGCAGCCGCGATTCGGAGCCCAGCACGGTGGGGGTGTCCGGGGCGTCCCCACCGTCCAGTCCGATGAGGCTGATGTCGCGGTCCGGTGCCTGGGCCACGGCATCGGCGGCGGCATCGCGGACGATCGCTCCCACGTCCACCGGACCGATCTCCGCGGGCCGGCGCTCGTCCAGACGGGCGAGCACCACGAGGTCCTCCACGAGCACGCCCATGCGCTTGGCCTCGGCCTCGATCCGGTCCATCGCCTGCCGCACCTGTTCCGGATCCGTCACCGCGCCCTGCCGGTACAGCTCCGCGTAGCCGCGGATCGTGACGAGCGGGGTGCGCAGCTCATGGGAGGCGTCGGAGACGAACTGCCGGATCCGCTTCTCCGAGCGCGTGCGCCCGTCGAAGGAGTCCTCGATGTGGCCCAGCATGGTGTTGAGCGCGGCGGAGAGCCTGCCCAGCTCCGTGTTGTCCGGGTACGGCGTCACGCGCTGGGAGAGGTCTCCCGCGGCGATCTTGGACGCGGTCATCTCGATGTCCTTGAGCGGGCGGAAGGTGTTGGTGATGGCGAAGTAGCCCACTCCGGCGACCAGGGCCAGTGCGAGCATGCCGATGCCCAGCATGGTGTTGCGCGCGCGTTCGCTGACCGTGTCGATGTCCTGCTCGAACGGGATCGCGATCGCCACGAGCAGCGGCGAGTCCTTGACGTGCAGCGCCAGCGCCCGCCACTTGGACGTGGTGCCGTCCGTGGTGAATGGAGTGCCCTGCATCGCCTGGACGGTGTCTTCGTCGATGTGCGGGAGCGAGGGCATGTTGTCCGCCTCCGGTGCCACGGGGGAGAAGAGCGGGGTGCCGTCCGGGTCGTAGAACTGGACGTAGTAGGAGGCCGGGAGGAGCTGGCGCAGCGAGGACTCCGTGGGGGAGGTGCTCGCGGCGTCCCCGGAGTCCTCGTCCGTCTGGGACACCGTCTCCGCCGCCTGGATCGCCAGCGCCTGAGAGTTCTGCACGAGACGGGCGTCCGTGCGCTCGATGAGGCTGGAGCGGAGGTTCTCCAGCACCCATGCGCTGGTGCCGGACATCACGATGAGCATGAGCGTCATCATGATGGTGAGGAGCTTGGCGGTGAGAGACCACTCGTCCCAGATCACCCTCCGGCGTCGCCTGGTGTGTCTGCTCACGGCTGAAACGCTCTTCCTGACGGTGGTGCGGATGGACGGCCCGGTCCCCGGCGGGGGCCGGGGACGCGGATCACTTGGAGTCCGGGGTGCGCAGCATGTAGCCCACGCCGCGCTTCGTCTGGATCATGGGGGTCCACTCCAGCTCGATGGGGGTGCCGGCCTCGTCCGTGGTGGGCGCGACGTCGATCTTGCGGCGGAGGTAGGAGATGTAGGACTCCACGATGCCGGTGTCCCCGCCGAAGTCGTACTCCCACACGTGGTCGAGGATCTGTGACTTCGACAGCACGCGGTTGGCGTTGAGCATGAGGTAGCGCAGGAGCTTGAACTCCGTGGGGGAGAGGTCGATGAGGATGCCGCCGCGGCGCACCTCGTGGGTGTCGTCGTCGAGTTCGAGCTCGCCCACCTCGATGACGGCGCTCTCCTCCTCCTCGAGGCTGTGGGTGCGGCGGAGGACTGCGCGGATGCGGGCCACGACCTCCTCCAGGCTGAACGGCTTGGTGACGTAGTCGTCGCCGCCCACCGTGAGGCCGGTGATCTTGTCCGAGGTGTCGTCGCGTGCGGTGAGGAAGACCACCGGGATGTGCTTGCCCATCTGGCGCAGGCGGCGGGTGACGGCGAAGCCGTCCATGTCCGGGAGCATCACGTCGAGGACGAGGAGGTCCGGCTCCTTCTGCTCCGCGATCCGCAGCGCGTCCGTGCCGTTCGCGGCGGAGAGCACGTCGAAGCCGGCGAAGCGCAGGCTGGTGGAGAGCAGCTCACGGATGTTGGGCTCGTCGTCCACGACAAGCAGGGTTGCCTCGGTGTCGGGTTCCGGGATGACGGGGTTCTGTGCGTTCATGCATCCAGTGTGGACCTCTAGTCTGGAAGTCTCCTGGATCAAAGCTGAATGCGATTGTTAGCTGCGTCACATTCTGTTCCGGAATGGTGCCCTGTCACGGTGACCCGCGGTCACGGTCACGCGCGGGGCAGGTGCCGGCCGTTGCGGAGGGTGGCTGCGCGGGGCAGGCGCTGGCCTCTTGGGGGCAACCGCTGGGGTGGGGGCCGGGTGCCGACTGCTGGGGTGGGGCCGTTCAGCCCGGTTGCCGTGCGCGGTATGCCGCGACGTGTGTGCGATTGGCGCAGTTGCCTCTGTCGCAGAACCGCTTGGATCGGTTGCGGGAGAGGTCTGTGAACAGACCGTCGCAGTCCACGGCGGCGCAGACGCCCAGGCGGGAGAGCTCTCCGTCCACCAGCAGGTCCGTCAGGGCGACGGCGAGGTCCGAGGCGATGCGGACGGAGAGGGCGGCCTCGTTCGGCACAGCGTGCACGTGCCAGCCCCAGCCGTCGTGCTTCTGCAGCTCCGGCAGGGTGCGCGTCTCCCGGTAGAGCGCATTGACGAGTTCGGCCGCCTGCCGCTCGCGATCCTCGGGATCCTCGGGATCGGGGGCGCTGTGCGGCTCGGAGGGCCGGGTGGGGGCGTGCAGTTCTGCGGAGTGGGCCGAGCGGGTGGACGGCGGCTGATCGGTGAGTGCAGCGGGGACGGCGGGATCTGCAGTCCCCGCGGCACCTGCCGGCACTCCCGGCGGCTCCTCGGGCACGAGGGCGGTCCGCAGGCGGCTCCTCAGGGTGTGCAGGGCGCGCACGTCCGCCTGCTCGGCGAGAAGGGGAGGGGTGAAGCCGTAGCGCTCTCCCAATGCGATGACATCCGCGGGCGCGGTGAGGGACTCCCCGTCGAGTCCTGAATTCGCAAGCTCCGTGAGCATCGCCAGGATCGAGCGGTTGTGGGTGGAGATCTGCATGTGTCGAGTCTCGCACATGTAAGGACCATCGGCACCTTGACTCGTGACAGGATGCTCGTGTCTCATGGTGCCCGAGCCGCTGTCCTGCGGCTGAGGAAGGGCCTTCCGCCCGTCCGGCCTCCCGTTCGCCACCCCTGTTCCCGGGCATCCGTCTGCTCCGCCGCGCCGCGCCTGTGGGCGCCGCGTTTGCGCGCACCCGGGAGCAGAACCCTCGTGCGCACGAGGAGGCCGAACGGACAGCCGCGGCGGAGGCCCGCGCGCCTGTCGAGGAGGTCAAAGAGAATGAACCGCACCATGGTCGGATTCGGCTTCATGCTCCTGTCGTCGTTCTTCTTCGCGGTCTCCGGACCCATCGCGAAGACCATGTACGCGACGGGCTGGTCGCCGGGAGCGGTCGTCCTTCTCCGGCTGGCCGGCAGCGCCCTCATCCTGCTCATCCCCACTCTGCTGGCGCTGCGTGGGAAATGGGGCGAGGTGGTGCGTTCGTGGCGGATGGTGGTCACCTACGGGATCGTCTCCATGGTGGGCGTCCAGCTGCTGTACTTCCTCGCAGTGCAGGAGCTCACCGTCGCGGTGGCCCTGCTCCTGGAGATGACCTCGCCCCTGCTCATCGTCTTCTGGCTCTGGATCACCACCCGCATCCGGCCGGCCACCGTCACCTTCATCGGAATGGCGCTCTCGCTCGCGGGGCTCATGCTCATCCTCGACCCGTCCTCCAGCCACATCTCGCTCAGCGGAGTGCTCTTCGCGATGGGTGCGGCCGTGTGCCTCTCCAGCTACTTCCTCGTCTCCGCCAAGGCGGACTCCGGCATCCCGCCGGTGGCGCTCACCGGGTTGGGGATGGCCGTGGGCGCCGTGGTCATGGCCGTGATCCTGCTGGCCGGCGTCCTGCCCGCGGACTTCGTCCTCGAGCCGGTGCAGATGGGTGCGGCCACCGTCTCCTGGATGGTGCCGCTCGCGCAGATCGTGCTGTTCACGGCGGGTGCGTACGTGTTCGGCATCTGGGGTCTGCGGATGGTGGGCGCCACCGTGGGTGCCTTCGTCAACCTCACCGAGGTCCCGTTCTCCGTCATCGTCGCGTGGCTGCTCGTCGCGGAGCTGCCCACGCACGTGCAGATGTACGGCGGTCTGGGGATCCTGGGCGGGGTGGTCTTCATCAAGTGGGGAGAGGTGCGCCAGACCAGGCGCATCCAGCGCGCCGTCGTGCTCTCCGACCCGGCCACCGGCCCGCTCTCGCTGGCGGACGTGCAGGCTGCGGCGTCCGACCCCGCGGCCGGCGCGGCCGAGGGCGAGGAGGCTGAGGACAAGGCGGCGGGTGCCCGTGAGCTGGAGAGGGCCCGCGAATGGACATAGCTGCCCACCCGTGACTGGGCGGGAACGCGCGTGCGAGGTGAGGCCCTTCCCTGGTGCCGGTAGTGCGTATGTCCGTGATCACGGCAGGTGCGGCTGCGCCGGTTCTGCGCAGCGCGCCGCCAGGCGGACCCTCGTATATGCCCTCCCACCCACATATGCGTGGGTGGGAGGGCATGTGTGCGGTGTGGCCTGTGCGAGGGGCCCGGCAATGCTTTTGGCCGCCCACATATATGTGGGCGGCCAAACGTGTTTGTGGTGCGTGGTGCGATAGAGGCGCCTCGCGGTGCGTGGGAGACGTCTCCCACGCACCGCCGCCCTGACGCCGCGCCGCCGCGCCCACCCTGCCTGCGCGACGCCGCCCGCTCAGCGGTTCTCGATGGTGTACGAGTACCCCTGCTCGGTGAGGAAGCGGCGGCGGTGCGCGGCGAAGCGCTCGTCCACGGTCTCCGCGGTGACGACGGTGTAGAACTCCGCGGAGCGGGCGGTGGCCTTGGGACGCAGGATGCGGCCCAGCCGCTGCGCCTCCTCCTGCCGGGAGCCGAACGAGCCGGAGACCTGGATGGCGACCGAGGCCTCGGGCAGGTCCACGGAGAAGTTGGCGACCTTGGACACGACCAGCACGCGCACGGTGCCCGCCCGGAACCCCGCATAGAGCTCCTCGCGCTCCCGCTCCGGCGTCCTGCCCGTGAGCACGGGTGCGTCCAGCGCGGCACCCAGCTCCTCGAGCTGGTCGATGTACTGCCCGATCACCAGGATCTGCGCATCCCCGTGGTTCTCCACGAGCTCCTTCACCACCGGGATCTTGGAATCCGCGGTGGCGGCGAGCCGGTAGCGGTCCTCACCCTCTGCGCTGCCGTAGGCCCGGCGGAGACCGGAGTCCAGGCGCACGCGCACCTCGTGGCAGTGTGCGGAGGCGATGTAGCCGGCCTGCTCGATCTCCTTCCACGGCACCTCGAACTGCTTGGGGCCGATGAGGGAGAAGACCTCGTCCTCCCTGCTGTCCTCGCGCACCAGTGTGGCGGTGAGGCCCAGCCGCCGGCGTGCCTGCAGGCCTGCGGTGAGGCGGAACACCGGCGCCGGCAGGAGGTGGACCTCGTCGTAGATCACGAGTCCCCAGTCGCGGGCGTCCAGCAGCTCCAGGTGGAGGTAGGAGCCCTTCCTGCGCGTGGTGAGCACCTGGTAGGTGGCGATGGTGACGGGGCGGATCTCCTTGACCGTGCCGGAGTACTCGCCGATCTCCTCCTCCGTGAGCGTGGTCCGCCGCAGCAGCTCCGCCTTCCACTGCTTCGCGGAGACGGAGTTGGTCACGAGGATGAGGGTCGTTGCCTTCACCCGCGCCATCGCCGCCGCACCCACGAGAGTCTTGCCCGCGCCGCACGGCAGCACCACGACGCCGGACTCGCCCGCGAGGTAGGTGTCCACCGCACGCGCCTGGTAGGGGCGCAGAGCCCATGCCCCGTCGGCAACGCTGTCCTGTCCGCCCTCCGGCTCGCTCTGCTCCGGACGCTCGGTGAGGTCGATGGCGTGTGCCTCGCCGTCCACGTAGCCGGCCGCATCCGCGACGGGGTGGCCGAGCTTGAGGAGCACGTGCTTGAGCTCGCCGCGTTCGGAGGGATGCACGGCCACGGAGCCTGCGTCGATGCGCGCACCGGTCTTCCCCGCGAGATCCGGCTGTGTGAGGAGGGAGTCGAGGAGGGCGGCGTCCGTGCTCTCGAGGACGAGGCCGTGGACGGGGGAGCGCGTGAGGGTGAGCACGCCCCAGCGGTCCATGACGTCCACGATGTCCAGGAGCAGCTCGTGCGGCACGGGGTGTTTGGCGTAGTCGAGCAGCACGTCGACCACGCCCTCCGCGTCGTGGCCGCTGGCGCGGGCGTTCCAGAGGCCCAGCGGTGTGATCGTGTAGGTGTGGATGTGCTCCGGCGTCTTCGACAGCTGCGCGAAGGGCGCGATGGCGATGGCGGCCTCGGCGGCCTCCGGGTGATCGGATTCGAGCAGGATGGTCCTGTCCGACTGGACGATGAGGGGTCCACCCGTCGTCACGCCGCTGTGCATGCTCCTCCTACTGTTCCCGTGCCGCTGCTGTGCTGAGCCGTCTCACACACGTCGCACCTCGACCACGCGCGAGGCCGCGATCCGCACCGCGGTCCCGGCGGAGGTGCGCCCCAGTACGCGACCGGCGCGCACGCCCTCCGGCAGCATGCGGATACGCCGCAGCGAACCGTCCGATCCGGCGGCGATGAGCTCCACCTCCGCCTTCACCGCAGCGGCCTCACTCAGCTCTGCGAGGACGCCTGCCGTTCCCGTCTCTGCCCCAACGGCGGAGACCGCCGCGGCATTCCCGCCGGGGACCGAGGTGGCAGCGCCCTGGCCGGCAGCGCCTGCGCCGGTGGCGCCTCGGGAACGGGTGGCCTGGCCTGCAGCACCTGTGCCGCCGGTGCCGGATCCGCGCCCGGCTCCGCCACGTGCCCCATCGCCGCGTGCAGTGGTGCCTGCTCCTCTCGCGTCCCCATCGCCGCGAGCCGCCGCACCGCCCGAGGCCCCCGCACCCGAGGCACCCGTACCGGACGTCCTGCCCTCGCCTGCCCTGCCTTTGCCCGCTCTGCCGGCCGCCGCCCCACTCCGGCTCGCCGCCGCGGACCGCGTGCGCTCGAGCCGGTCGATGTGCTCCTCCACGCGGTCCGCCGGCACGCGAGTGGTGCGGGTGACGGGCGGGGCCGGGCGCACCGGCACGGGAGCGCGGTCGGGGCGGCCGGACTCGGCCTCCGTGTCCGCGCGCAGCACGGGACGGTCCTCGGTCTCGACGAGGGCGGTGACGCGGTCCGCGGGTGCCGGTGAGACGGCGACGGTGGGGGAGAGGCGCCGCATGCCGGTGGCCGCGGAGGCCGGGTCGTCGAAGATCACGTCGAGGTCCGCCGGGTCGTCCACGACGATGACGCTGCGCGCCGCGGCCACCCGCACCCTATTGAGCCGGGAGGCCTGCGATTCGATCATGTGCGTGAGCGTGGAGGGCACTCCGGTGGAGGAGAGCTCCGTGAGGTCCTGCAGGAGGGACGGGGCGTCGCGTCCGGCGCGCAGGGCTGCGGCGATGGAGTCGTCCGTGATGCGGAAGACGGTGCCCTGCCCGCGGGTGTCGATCTCCGCGAGCGCCTCCAGCCGCGTCTGCGCCGTGTGCTCCAGAGGTCCGGCGGCCACGGCGGTGAGGTCCGACTGGAGCGTGACGGTGGATTCGAGCGGGGGCAGGAGGGCCGCGACCTCCGCCAGCAGGGAGGTGGGCAGCGGCGTGGCGGCGTCCGGGTCCTCGGGTTCGTGGGCGGTGTGTGCGTGCTCCTCGAGCCAGGTCGCCAGGGTGCGGCCCAGCGGGGTGAGGGCATGGGAACGGGCACGGCCCAGGGGTGAGGCGGTGAGGCCGAAGGACTCCGTCTCGTCGAGCACCTGCGCCAGCTCCTCCTCCGTGAGCACGGCCAGCAGCGGATGCTCCCAGATGAGGAGGGCCAGAAGCTCCTCCTGCTGTACGGCCGTGCCGGGTTCGCCCGCGTGCAGCAATGCGGAGAGCACGAGCCGCCGCAGCCGGAGGATCTGCGGTGCGGCGACGGGGAAGCCGGGGAAGGCGCTGCGCGAGTGGTCGTCGCGGCCCAGCAGGTGCACGCGCTCGCCGGCGGGAGTGGTGCCTGCAAGGACGTGGACCACGTCGACCGGGTGGGTGAGCCAGGCCCAGACCAGCTGCGCCCAGATCTCCTCACGGGCGGTGGCCGCGGCGGAGTCGTAGGCCGGGGTGGGCAGCCAGACGGGGTCCGAGGGGTCGGTGGACACGGACAGCCAGCCGAGGCGGTGCGCGAGCTCCACTGTAAGGATCAGCCGCCCCGGGCTGAGGTCCACGGCACGTGCGAGCGTCTGCGCGTCGCGCTTGCCCACGCCGCCGCTCACCAGCTGGGAGATCTCGTGCCGGGCGAACTCCGCCGTGGCGTCCAGGGCGCGGGACACCGCGCCCGCCGCTCCGGCCGCCTGTGCATTGAGAAGGAGGGAGGCGGAGACGGAGTCGGTGGTGAGGGGCCGGGGATCCCGGGCGCTGTCCCAGGCGAGGCCGTCCGCGCGCGAGGCCGCGGTCATGGGCAGCAGCGCCGGCACCTCCGGGTGCACGCGGTAGGCGGCTGCGGTGAGGGGCCAGGAGTCCTCGGAGGAGGCGCCGGCGGCGGACGCGGACTTCGCGGCGGAACCCGTGGAGGAGGTCTCGGGCGGGAAGGCAGGCCAGAGCAGCCCGGCCTCCACCGCACGTGCGAGCCCGGCAGGTTCCGGGGCGGCGCGGTCCTGGGCGGAGGCAGGTGCGCTCGCCTCCGCTCCCGTGCCCGCTCCCGAGGCCGGGGACGGTGCCGGCAGCTTCTCCCGGGGGACGGCGGGGGCGATGCGTGACTGCACGGCGGCGCGGTGGACGACCCGCAGCGCATCCGCACTGAGCATCTCCAGACCCGCGGCGGCCGCGGTGCGCGAGGCGGCCAGGGCGGCGAGGCGGCGGACGTCCGGGGCGTCCGTGCGCAGCAGATCGGTGCGGGTCCGGGCGATCCGGAGGAACCAGGACTGCGGGGCGGCGGCCAGCCAGGCGGCGAAGGAGAGTGTCTCGCGCATCCTCCCGATTCTACGCGGACACGTGCGGAACGGGTCTCTCTGCGACTGCCCGCGGCCTCCCCTGCACCAGCCGGGTCCCGCCTTCCGCGGCGGCTTCCGCACCGGCTTGCACCGAGCGCTATGATGGTGTGCGCATGAGAGGCGGGGCGGTCCCGTCTCCGCCGTCGCAGAAGGAGGTGCCCGATGAGTGCAGTCCCCGCATCCCAGAGACCCCCGGGTGCCTGGATGGGCCTCACCGCCGCCGTCATCGCCGTGGTGGGCCTCCTCTGCCTGGCCCTCGTCGTCACGACGGGCCTGATGGGGGTGGTCGTCTCGCCGGTCTTCACCTGGGCGGGACTGGTGCTGCTCCCCATCGCATTCGCACTCCTCGTGATCGTGCTGATCCAACAGTTCACCCGGCGCGTGCGGACCAGCTGAGAAGCACCCTCCCGTCAGCCGCTCGCTGACGCCGCCTG
The DNA here is from genome assembly GCF_039531405.1 of Brevibacterium salitolerans. Taxonomy (NCBI): domain Bacteria; kingdom Bacillati; phylum Actinomycetota; class Actinomycetes; order Micrococcales; family Brevibacteriaceae; genus Brevibacterium; species Brevibacterium salitolerans. Next base: position 166,842 of record NZ_BAAAPZ010000003.1, read on the forward strand.
CGGCCTCGGGTCCGTTCCGCCCCACGATCGACGCTTCCCGGCCTCCTGAACAGTTCTCGCGGACGCGGCCCCCGCAGCGGACCGGCCCGGAGGACCACGGCATCGGGAAGGGCAGACGCGGACGGGATACCGCCGAACAGCACGGAGCAGCACGCGCAGCCCTCGAGCACCGAGCCCACGGAGGATCCAGCCCGCCCCGGCCGCCGCACGGAGCGCTCGCCTCCCGCACGTGACCCGCTCAGCCCCACCATCCACCCTGCCGCACCGCGGCACACCCACCCGACAGGACATGAAAGGACACGCACGATGCCCACTGGACGCGTGAAGTGGTTCGACGCCGGCAAGGGATTCGGCTTCGTCACCGCCGATGACGGCGAGCAGGTCTTCCTCCACAGCTCCGCTCTGCCCGCGGGTGCCGAGGTCGCCCCCGGCACCCGCCTGGACTTTGACGTGGTCGACGGCCGCAAGGGCAAGCAGGTGCTCAAGGCGCGCCTCATCGAAGCGCCCGCCCGCATCCGCCGGAACCCGGAGAAGACGGCCTCCATGATCGAGGACGTCATCCGGGTGCTGGAGGACACGTCGAACGGGCTGCGGCACGGGCGGTACCCTGATAGCGGACACTCCCACCGCGTGGCGGAAGTGCTCCGCGCAATCGCTGACGACCTGGAGGGCTGATGTCCGGACTGTTCGACCGCTGGATCGCCTCGGTGCAGAGCACCACCCGGAAGGATCCGGGCGGCACCGCGGTGGAGCCGTCCGTCCCCGCCGAGGGGACGGCCCCTCAGGGGACCGTGCCTCAGACATCCGCGCCCGAGGTGCCCGTGGCCTCGGGCGCGGATGTTCCCGCACCTGCGGACTCACCCGCCCCCGCAGCCCCGGCACGTCCTGCCCGCAGGGCGGCACCGCCGGTCCTCGACGCCGTGCTCGCGGCCGCCGTGGACGTGGCGCGCGGGGCGCTCCTGGAAGTGGCCCCGGAGACGGAGATCGGCGCGCATCTGGGCAGCGTCGCGGAGGGCACCCGCCTCGTCACCCACAGTTTCGAGTGCACCGCTCCGGCCTACCGCGGCTGGCACTGGGTGGCCGTGCTGGCACGCGCGCCCCGGTCCAAGAAGGCCACCGTCTGCGAGACGGCGCTGCTGCCGGGACCGGACGCGCTGCTGGCCCCGGAGTGGGTGCCGTGGGAGAAGCGGCTGCAGCCCGGCGACATGGGCCCCAAGGACGTCCTGCCCAGGACGGAGGACGACCCCAACCTGGAGCTGGGCATCGAGCAGGTCGACGCGGACCTGCTCGAGGACATCGACCAGGTCCCCAACTTCGAGTTCGGCCTGGGCCGCGCCCGTGTGCTCTCCCGTGAGGGGATCGCTCGGGCCGCGCAGCGCTGGGAGAAGTCGGATGCCGGACCGGAGGGCGAGTACGCCAAGCGCGCAGGCGCCCAGTGCTCCACCTGCGGCTACCTGCTGCCCATCGCCGGCAGCGTGCGCACGCGGTTCGGTGTGTGCGCCAACGCGTGGTCGCCGTTCGACGGCCGGGTCGTCGCGCTGGACTCCGGCTGCGGAGCGCACTCCGAGACGGATGTGGCCCACCGCTCCACCACGCCGCCCGAGGCCGTGCTGGACGAGATCAACGAACCGCTCGACACGTTCGACACCGCGGACACCGCTACGGCGGGTGCCGCGTCTGTGAGCGCCGCGTCCCACCCGGGCTGACCCCGGCCTCCGGCGGCCCCTGCCCGAGGCTGGGCTGGGAGATCCGCCGGCCGCCTGACCGGAGACCGGATCACGGACGATCGGCTCCGCTGAAGAACCGCATACCGCAAGTCCCGGAAGGGGGCGTCCACCCACCCGATGTCGTCGATGTTCCGCTCGCTGCACGAGCCCAACTACCGGAAGTGGTTCGGCGGTGCGCTGGTGTCCAACACCGGCACCTGGATGCAGCGGACGGCGCAGGACTGGCTGGTCCTCACCCACCTCACCGACGAGGACGCGACCGCGCTGGGCATCTGCATGGCGCTCCAGCTGGGTCCGCAGCTGCTGCTGTTCCCCTTCGCCGGCAGCATCGCGGACAAGTTCCCCAAACGGCGCCTGCTGCTCCTCACCCAGATCCTCATGGGCTCGATGGGCCTGGTCCTCTTCGTCCTCACCGTCACCGGGGCCATTGCGCTCTGGCACGTCTATCTCCTCGCGCTCCTGCTGGGCATCGTCGCCACGGTGGACGCACCCGCGCGCCACGCCTTCGTCTCCGAACTGGTGGGCGAGAAGCTGCTGGCCAACGCCGTCTCGCTCAACTCCGCCTCGTTCAACAGCGCCCGCATGCTGGGGCCCGCCATCGCGGGCGTGATGACGGCGGCGGCCGGGGCCTCGACGGTGTTCCTCCTCTCCGGCCTGGCGTTCGCCGGCACCGTGGCCGTGCTGCTCTGGCTGGACGGCTCCCGCCTGCACCCGCCCCCGCCGCGGCGGTCCGAGGGCAAGCGCGGCCTGCTGGGCGGGTTCTCCTACCTGCGCACCCGGACGGACATCGTGGTGGTGCTCGCCGTGATCTTCGTGGTCTCCACCTTCGGCATCAACTTCAACATCTACACCGCCACGATGGCCCGCGTGGAGTTCGACCGGGACGCAGGGGCCTTTGGACTGCTCAACTCCGTGCTCGCGGTGGGCTCGCTCACCGGTGCGCTCATCGCCGCCAAACGCGAACTGCCCCGGCTGCGGATCGTCTTCTTCGCCGCGGGAGGGTTCGGCCTGGCCTGCGGGATCGCCGCCGTCATGCCGGACTACTGGACGTTCGCCGTCGCACTCATGCTCATCGGCTTCTCGTCCATCACCATGCTCACCTGCGCGAACGCCTACGTGCAGACGACCACGCCGGCCCATGTGCGCGGCCGGGTGATGTCCGTGTACTCCGCTGTGGTGATGGGAGGCACTCCCTTGGGAGCGCCGTTCGCCGGCTGGGTCGCGGACCTGCTGGGGCCGCGTGCCGCCCTGGGTGTGGGTGCGGCGGCCGGCGTGGCCGGCATGCTCGTGGGCGCGATCTGGATGCTCACCGCCAAGCACCTGCGCGTGGAACGAGTGCGGCATTCCCGGTTGCGGCTCATCCACTTCACCTACGACGGGCATCCGTGAGAGGCGTCCGTGTGCAGCGGGTGGGCCTCGCTCCTGATCTCGTACTCGAACGTCCCCTCGTAGCCGTAGATCCGGCCCACCACCGGTGCGTCCACCGTGAGCGTGACCCGCTGCCTGTCTGCGGCCTCGGCGAACTCCTCACGCAGCCGGACCACCGGTGCAATCAGTTGCGGGATGTGTATCCACCCCCTGCCTGATCGGAGCGGCCTCACCCAGAGCGCGAGGCTGCGCAGGTGCAGCGCACCGCCGTGTTCGAAGGCGTGGAACGCGGCTCTGAGCATCCCGGGCTCTCCGAGTTCGTCGATGAGGACGCCGGGACCCGTGTGCCCCGCAGGACGCGCATGTGCTGCGGGGCCGGCATGTGCTGCGGGACCGGGGGCGGCCTCGGCGGCAGGGGCGGGGGCGAGGTTCCCCGCCGGGTTGCTCTCGGTCCCGGCAGCTGGCGTCTTCCCTGAGAACGACACCGCGTCCTGCATCGTCCAGTCTCCGCTGAGCAGGTGGAAGGTGCGGCGAGCGTGCGTGGCACCGGCGTGCGTGCGGTTCTCCACCCGGAAGGGGACGTGGTGTTCGTGCCCGGCGAACACCACCCCACGGCGCTGCAGCCAGCGCAGCAGGGGAAAGAGGAGCGGTCGGAGAATCCGGACCCGGCCCTGCCCCGCGGGGCAGCCGGCGGTGCGGAAGACGCCGTGTCCCACTCCCACCTCGGCGGCGGTCAGCGCACGGAAGTAACTGCGCAGCCGAGGATGGAGCCGGGCTGCCGCGGCAGGGCCCAGCGCTCGCTCGTAGGGGGAGAGTGCCGGCTCGGAACGCTCGGGTGAGGCCATGTGGTGAGTCTAGGAGCGGTGCGGACGGCGGGGTCGCCGGCGACGGCAGGGTCGCCGCGACTGCGGCTCTGGAGCGGATCACGCGCTGACCGGCAGGGCAGAGCGGGTATTCCCCGGTATCGCGGAGCCTGCTCCCGTAGACTCGCGGCGTACCTGCACCCGTGTGAACGGAGAGCCCTCCATGACGACCGAGCTCGTCGTCACCCTCGTCGCCGGACTGCTCATGCTGGTGGGATGCGTGGGGATCGTCGTTCCCGTTCTGCCGGGCTCCATCCTCATCGGGATCTCCGCCCTCGTCTGGGCCATCGTGCTGGGCGGCGGTGCGGCGTGGACGGCCTTCGGTGTGATCGGGGTGCTCGTGGGTGTGGGCATGGCCGCGTCCTGGGTGCTCACCGGAAAGAGACTCAAGGAGCGGGGCATCCCCAACTCCTCCATGCTCATGGGCGGGGTGCTGGCCGTCGTCGGCTTCTTCGTGGTTCCCGTGGTGGGCCTGCTGCTGGGATTCGTCGTGGGCCTCTGGCTGGCGGAATGGCGCAGGCTGGGCGAGGCCCGCCCCGCCTGGGACTCCAGCTGGACCGCGCTCAAGGCCGCGGGAGTGGGGATCCTCGTGGAGTTCGGCTGTGCGGCGGTGGCACTGGCAGTGTTCGTCGGGACCTCCGTCTACTACTTCACCGCTCTCGCACCCGCGGCCTGAGGCGGGCGCCGGCCGTGTGAGGTGGGTGCCGCGGACGGGCGACGTGTGGGCACCGGCCGCGTGAGCGCCGGCAGAGTGAGGTGGGTGCCCTCGGCGTGAGGGCCCGCGCACAGGGTTTCCCACCCACTCATATGTGGGCGGGAAACCGTGTGAGCGGTGTGGGCCGGTGCAGCGCCGCTCAGCCGTCGGCGGTGGGCACGCCCCACTTCGCCAGCACCCAGTCGATGCAGGCGAGCAGCGCGCGCACCTCGTCCGGCTCGATGGCCACGAAGGTGGAGATGCGCAGCTGGTTGCGGCCCAGCTTGCGGTAGGGGTCCACGTCCACGATCCCGTTCTCACGGAGCGCGGATGCGAGCGCAGCGGCGTCCACGGACTCGTCGAAGTCGATGGTGCAGACCACCGCGGAGCGCTCCGCCGGGTCCGCGACGAACGGCGTGGCGGTGGGGGAGGCCTCGGCCCACGCGTAGACCAGCGAGGAGGACTCCGCGGTGCGGGCGGCTGCCCACTCGAGTCCGCCGTTGCCGTTGATCCACTCGATCTGCTCCGCGAGCATGATGAGCGTGGCGACCGCGGGAGTGTTGTACGTCTGGTCCTTGCGGGAGTTGTCCAGCGCCGTCTTCAGGCTCAGCGACTCCGGGATCCAGCGCCCGCTCGCGGCGATCTCCTCGATGCGCGCCACTGCGGCGGGGGAGACGACCGCGACCCAGAGTCCGCCGTCCGCCGCGAAGTTCTTCTGCGGCGCGAAGTAGTAGACGTCCGCCTCACCGATGTCCACGCTCAGGCCGCCGGCGGCCGAGGTCGCGTCGATGACCACCAGCGCGTCCTCGGCGATCCCCTCCGGTCGCACCACCGGCACCGCCACGCCCGTGGAGGTTTCGTTGTGCGGCCAGGAGTACACGTCCGCCGAGGCGTCCGCCTGGGGGAGCGCGCCGGTGCCGGGGGCGGCCTCGACGACCAGGGAATCCTGCAGGAAGGGCGCGGTCCGCGTGGCCTTGGCGAACTTGGAGCCGAACTCCCCGAACGAGGCGTGGGAGGCGCGCTCCCGCACCAGGCTGAATGTCGCCGCGTCCCAGAAGGACGTGGAGCCGCCGTTGCCCAGGACGACCTCGTAGCCCTCCGGCAGGGAGAAGAGCTGCCCCAGCCCCTCGCGCACGCGGCGCACCAGCGCCTTCACCGGCGCCTGCCGGTGGGAGGTCCCCATCACGGTGCGTCCGGCTGCCGTGATCGCTTCGATCTGGGCCGGGCGCACGCGGGACGGGCCGGCGCCGAAGCGGCCGTCGGCGGGCTTGAGATCGTCGGGGATGATGACTGGTGTGTTGGCTGTCTCACTCACGCAGCGATCCTACTGCGGGAGGCGTGCGGCCCGGGCACCTGTCCGCGGAACGCGGCGCAGAGTGCTGAGTGGGCCCGTCTGCGGGAGCGGGTGGGAGCCGCACGGGGAGCCCGGGGCGGCGGGGGCCGGAGGGCACGGCTGCGGCCTCGGCGGCGGACCCTTGATCCCCGCGCCGGGAGCCCGGAGTACGGTGTGCGCATGAGCGATGACACGGCACAGGCACCGGCGGACGCGCAGGAGGCGCTCGCCCGGCTCGCACGCCAGCGGGTCGAGTACGACGACGCGGATCTGGCGCTGCCCGGCGACTCACCCGCCCAGGTGTTCTCCGAGTGGTACGCCGAGGCCGGCCGGGCACTCACGGAGCCCAACGCCATGGTGGTGGCGACCGCGGACGACGCGGGCCCCGCCGCCAGGATCGTCCTCCTCAAGGAGTTCGACGCGGACGGCTTCGTCTTCTACACCAACTACCTCTCCGCCAAGGGCCGGCAGATCGAGGCCCATCCGCTGGTGGCCCTCGTCTTCCCCTGGCACGAGATGCAGCGGCAGGTGCGCGTGCGCGGAGTTGTGGAGAAGGTCTCGCCGGAGCAGTCGGACGCCTACTTCGCGCTGCGCCCCCGCGGTTCGCAGCTGGGAGCCATCGTCTCCGAGCAGTCCCGGCCCATCGCCTCGCGCGCAGAGTTCGAGGAGAGGTCCGCGGCACTCGAGGCCGAGGTCGCGGACCGCGAGCCCACCCGGCCGCCGCACTGGGGCGGGTACCGGGTGCGGCCCTACGAGATCGAGTTCTGGCAGGGACGGCGCAACCGTATGCACGACAGGTTCCTCCTCACCAGCCGTGACGGTGCTCCCGCGCCACTGGACGATCCCGAGCGCTGGTCGCAGGTCCGCCTGCAGCCGTGACCTGTCGCGGCCTCGGCGAGCCGGTGCGTGACCGGCAGGTGACGGGCCCGTCCGATGTGCCGTCCGAAGTACCGGAGGCGAGGCCTCCGCGCCTACAATGGACACTCAGCCTGGAAGCGGCCTGCAGCCGCTGCGCAGGCACGGTCCATAGAAGCGGCGCGCCCGGGACGGCGAGGAGAGAGCTGAAGACGTGAACGATCTCATCGACACCACAGAGATGTACCTCAAGGCGATCGTTGAGCTCGAGGAGCAGGGCATCATCCCGCTGCGTGCGCGGATCGCGGAACGGCTCGACCACTCCGGTCCCACGGTTTCGCAGACAGTGGCGCGCATGGAGCGGGACGGCCTCGTCATCGTGGATGAGGATCGTCACCTGGAGCTCACCCCCGAGGGCCGCAGGATCGCCACGCACGTCATGCGCAAGCACCGGCTGGCGGAGCGGCTCCTCAGCGACGTGATCGGCCTCGACTGGGAGCTCGTCCACGACGAGGCGTGCCGGTGGGAACACGTCATGAGCGAGCAGGTGGAGACGCGGCTGCTCACGATCCTCCCGGAGCACAGCACGGACCCCTACGGCAACCCCATCCCCGGGCTCTCCGAGCTGGGTGCCCCGGAGGCCGCCACCTACCCGGCGCTGTCCGTGGTGCGCGCGGTCAAGCAGGGGAGGACCTCCGGCCTCAGGGTCGCCTGGATCGCGGAGCCGCTGCAGGTGGAGAACGACGTCCTGCGTCAGCTCAAGCAGACCGGCATCGTCCCGGGGGCGACCGTCACCGCGGAGAGCGACGGCGACTACATCACGCTCCGGGCCGAGGGGGCCGAGGAGGTCCTCGACCTGCCCACGGAATCCGCTGCCTTCGTCTTCGTGAAGGCCTGAGCTCCGCAGCCGGGACCTCTGCTTCGCGGCTGAGGCTTCGTCTTGTGGTTGCGGCGCTGCTCCGTGGTTGAGGCGCTGCTTCGCTGCTGAGATGCCGACGGCCCGCTCCCGCCGAGTGCGCGGGGCGGGCCTCGTCACGTCCACGACACCCATCCCACGCCTCGCGCACCTGCCGCGCTCGTGCGCGTGCCCAGGCCCGCATCGTCCGCGCTGCGCGTCCGAGTCCTTCCGGTAACGGGTGCAGTCCTGTGGATCACATCACTTGATATCGAAATGTATAGCCGTGATCAACGCCGTGACCTGGTGTTACGCCTGAGATTGCGGCGGCCGGATCACGTTCTGTAACCGCGGTCGTGATGTAAACGTGACATGGCGTTGCAGATCGTTTACAGTTGTCGAGTCGCCCTCACCTGGGGGCGGTCCGAGCAGGGTTCCGCACGCCGCGCCCAGCATCATCGGACATGTGGACCTGAGCGGCGGCGAGGCACCGGGAGTACCGGAAGCGCAGTCCTCCAGGCAGGGCAGGGCATCTCCAGCTCGGCGCAGAGGCCTCGTAGGAATTGGAGAGGACATCGTGGAACTTCGTCAGCATGGTCGCCGCGCGGCCGATACCCGCGTGAAGACCCCGCTCACCGAGCTCACCGAATCGCTCAGCGCCAACTACGGCGTCGTGGGCCGCCGCGCCGCCGTCGTCGCAGCCGCCGGCGGACTGGTCGTCACGGCCACCCTCCCGGCGATGGGCGCGGACGACGAGGGCACTGCCGCCGTCGCCGCCGAATCGGAGGCGCAGGCACAGACCGCGCCTGAGTTCGTCAACCAGGCCAAGACCGTCGTGCCCCAGGCCGACGAGGACGATTCCGACCTGGTCGGTGCGGTCTCCGTCGAGAACGTCACCGCCACCGCCGCTCCGGAGCCCGCCCCCGAGCCGGAGCCCGCAGCCTCCAGCGAATCCTCCGACGACTCGTCCAGCTCGGACAGCAGCTCCTCCGAGGGTTCCGGTTCCAGCTCCTCCAGCGGCGACGAGAAGTCCAAGGGCGGCGACGTCGCTCTTCCGGACGGCTCCAAGGCCGAGCAGGTCATCGCCATCGCCAAGCAGTACACCGGCGTTCCCTACGTGAGCGGCGGCACGACCCCCAGCGGCTGGGACTGCTCCGGCTTCACCTCGTTCGTCTACAACAAGGTGGGCGTGAACCTGCCCCGCACCTCCGGTGCGCAGAAGAGCGCAGGCCGCGTGGTCTCCGCTTCCGAGGCCAAGCCCGGCGATCTCGTCTGGCACCCCGGCCACGTGGGCATCTACGCGGGCAACGGCATGATGTACGACGCGGGCTCGCCCAGCTCCGGCACCTCCTACCGCAGCCACTCGTGGATGGGCAGCGTCACCTACATTCGCGTTCTCTGATCCTGCTTCAGTGATCTCCGCGCTCCGCTGAGCGCCGCTCACCCCCGTGCGACCCAAAGGTCCGGTCGCACGGGGGTGAGCTGTCTCTGTCCGCGGGCGCGCGCCTCGGGCATGGGGTGGTCCGGGCGGTGAATGCGCGGGTGATCCGGGTGAACCCGGGCCGACCGGCAGCTGTGAGTCCGGCGTGATCCCCGGAATCCCTTCCCCGCCGCGGTCTCACCGCCTAATGTTGATGGGGTGAGTTCAGCAGGTGCCGTATGCATATCCGGGGCCGTGGCCGCGCGCAGTCAGATCGCTGCCCGTCGCCGCGGAGTCCCCGGCTGTCGTGCTGTTGCCGTGCGGGGACGCGCCTTCCCCACTCCCCTCACCCCTGCTGACTCGATATCCCCTGCGGATTCGATACGCCCTGCGAGTGCCGTGGTGTGCTCGAGACGGCGTCGCGCTCTGTGCGCGGCGCCGTCTTCTGCATTCAGCGGCGGGCTCCGGGGGACAGGAGGTGGGTCGTGAAGACCCTTGTGCTCAATGCCGGCTACGAGCCGATGTCCGTGGTGTCGTTCAAGCGCGCCGTCGTCCTGGTGCTGGCGGGCAAGGCCAGCGTGCTGAGCGCAGACGCGCAGCAGCCGGTGCGCAGCGAGCGGCTGGAGCTGGATCGCCCCACGGTCATCATCCTCACGCGGTACGTGAAGCCTCCTGAAACGCGGACGGTCTCCCTGTCGAGGCGCGGCGTGCTGCGCCGGGATGCGCACCGCTGCGCGTACTGCGGCAGGAGTGCGGAGACCGTGGACCATGTCATGCCGCGCTCGCGGGGCGGTCAGAACACCTGGACCAATCTGGTGGCCTGCTGCCGGACCTGCAACTCGCTGAAGGGCGACCGGACGCCGGAGGAGATGGGCTGGCGGCTGCTCATCGACCCCAAGCCTCCGCGTACGGGCCGCTTCTGGCTGCGGGAGATCGAGGATCCGGCCGACGGCTGGGCGCCGTTCCTCGCGCTCGGTCAGGCCGCCTGAGAGACGGCGGCCGCTCTGCGGCGTGGCGGCCGGCGTAACGGCTCCTGCAAGCCCTCCTCAGAGTGTCACAGGCGCGTGATTCATGCGCGTCCGTCCGGATGCCGAAGCGCCGCGAATCGTCATGCGTCGCAGCGGGTGAGGGTGCCGCGGGAGCGGTAGTGTGTGTTCTGCAACACAGCCCCGCCGCGTAGGGTGCGCGGCAGACTCTGAGGAGGGGACATGACGGACAGGTTCGACTCGAGCGTCGAAGACCCGCAGGCCATCGTCGTCGGCGTGGACGGCTCCAACGCGAGCCGCAATGCGCTCCGCTTCGCGATCGCGGAGGCGAAGTCGCTGGGACGGTCCATCCGTCTGGTGGGCGCCTATACGGTCCCCAGCGTGGCCGCGGCCACCATCGACGTCTCCTATGTGCCCATCGACGACTCCGCCGTGCGCGCCGCCGTCACCGCGACGCTCAAGGAGGCCGCGGCAGAGGTGAAGGCCGCCGGCGTCGCCGTCGAGGCCGTCATCGAGATCGGTGACGCCGCGGGCGTCCTCGTGGAGGAGTCCAAGGAGGCGAGCCTCGCGGTGGTGGGCTCGCGCGGCAAGGGCGGATTCGCCGGCCGGCTGCTGGGAACCGTGTCCTCCGCGCTTCCCGCGCACTCCGCCTGCCCCACCGTGGTGGTGCCGGTGAATTGGAGCCTGGAGGCCGAGCGCACCCCCGGCCCCAGTTCCTCGCGCCCCGTCTGGAGCAGCGTGGACGGCAAGATCGAGCAGGACGGTGAGGGCGAGACGGTCCCCGGCATCGACTACTCCGGCCAGGTCGTGGTGGGCGTGGACGCGCTGGGCAAGGAGTCCCCGGCACTGTGGTCGGCCGCTGAGCTGGCCGCCCGCCGGGGAAGCCCGCTGCACATCCAGGCGGTCATCACCACCACCGTGATCGGTCCGGAGTGGATTCCGTCCACCGGTGACCTCGAGCGGCTGATCGCGGAGGGCACGGACAAGCTGGAGGCTGCTCGCGCGGCGGTGCGTGAGAAGCACCCGGAGCTGGACGTGCGGTGGACGCTGTTCGACGGACAGCCGGCCGAGGTGCTGGTCCGGGCCTCGGACACCTGCGACATCCTGGTGATCGGCTCCCGCGGACGCGGCGGCTTCGCCGGGCTCCTGCTGGGCTCGACCTCGCAGTCCGTCCTGCCGTACTCCGCAGCGCCCACGATGGTGGTGCGCGTCAAGCGCTGAGTGACCGACGGGAGCGGCCGCGGCCACGCTTCCCGTCTGCGGATTCGCCGCGGTCGCTGGCTCTGGGAGGCCGATCAGCAGACGGGAACGCGCACCGCTCGCGTTCCCGTCTGCTTTCCGCTGTGCGTCAGCCGTCTGTGCACAGAGTGCGCAGGAAGTCCCTCAGCAGGGCGGCCGCCCGGGGGATGTTCGTCAGGAAGGCGTCAGGGGCCTCGGCGGACCCTGCATGCCAGCTCACGCAGAACTCGTAGTCCTGTGCGCGCTGGGTGTAGGCGATCCCGAACCCGTCCTCCACGGTGGGGGCGAAGGCGTACCGGACCACCTGTGCGGGAGTGCCCAGTGAGGTGGTGGACAGGAAGTCGGTGCGCATCCGAGCAAGGGCGAATGAGGTGAGGAAGGGGTCGACGGTGCCGCCCTGTCGAGCGGCCATCATGCGCAGCCCGGCGAGGTGCCGGTCGAACCCGTTCCCGGACTTGCAGGCCTTGACCCATGCACGATGGGCGTCCAGCGCCGCCTCCAGGTCCTCGAGGCGTGCCTGGGAATCGCACAGGCGGCGGGCGAACGTGACGGCCTCAGGGGTGACGGGCCGCAGGCACTCGGTGCGCCCGTCCTGGAACGCCCGCATGTCCACGGATTCGTAGACTCCGCGCACGCGGCCGTAGGTCAGCACCTGGGCCGAGGCCATGATGAGCTGCTGCAGCGCATCGGAGCTGTAGGGGCGGGCCTGTTCGTCGGCCGCGGGCCGCGGCACGCGCACCACCGCCACCCGCAGATCCTCCGCCCGCTGCCCGAGGTCGGTCAGGGCAGCCGTGAGTGCGGCCTGGAGTCCTGCAGTGAGGTTCCACCGGAGCTCCGCCGGCGTGTTCGAGCGTGCCGGGATCTCTGCAACCGCACGAGCGTCCGGATTCGCCGGGAGGTCCGGGGCTGTTGCGGCGTTCGGGTCTGTCGCGGCGTTCGGACTCGCCTGGAGGTTCGGCGGGGGAGTGCCGGGAGACGCCGGAGTGGATGCCTCGGGCACCTGAGCCGCGGCATGCTCCTGCATGCGGGTGACGGCGTCGACCAGACTGCCGCCGTCCACGACGGTGTGTTCCACATTCACGATGACGGTCCCGGCGTGGAGGTCCATCAGGTAGCTCAGGGGCTTGCGGACCCATGCGGCCCGCCGGTCCGTGAGAGCGGAACGCAGGGCGTCTGCAGCCGCCGTCTCGTCTGCCGCTGCCGTCGCGTCTGTCGTTGTCGGGGCGGACGCAGTTGCCGTGTCGTCTGCCGTTGTCGTCCTGTCTGCCGTTGCCGGGGCGGATGCCTGGTGGGCGGGTGCCTGCCCGGAGCCGCGCGAACCGGGATCGTCACGGCCGCTGGTGTCGCCGGTGCTGCCGAGGTCGCGGACGTCCTCGGGGTCGCGGTCGTCACCGAGGTCGCAAGCGTCCCTGGCCTCGTGGTCCTCACTGGCCTCACCGGCCTCACTGGCCTCGTGGTCCCCACTGGCCTCGTGGTCCTCACGGTGGCCGCGGTCCTCGCCGGTGAGTGCGACGGTGAAGAGGAAGTCGCGCAGCCGGTCGTACACTGCGGCATTGCTGCCGTCTGTGAGCATCTCGTCGAGGATCGCGGCGAGCGTGTCGCTGCCCAGGTGGGAGGCCTCGGCGAAACCGGGCCCGGCGGCACGGAGGGCCTCGGCCTTCGGGAGGTCACCGGGGTGGGGGAGCTCGTCGGTGTGGGGGAGCGGTCCATCGGACTGGGCGAGTTCTCCAGAGGGGCGCGGCTCCGTCCGGGCGTGGGCGAGAACCTGCCGCAACTGGGAGACGAGGGCCTCCTCGCTGAGGGGGAGGCCGTTCTCGTCGCTCACGGTCACTGCGAACATGCGGCCGTCTCTCAGCACGCCGGTCTCCCGCAGCCGACCGTCGAGCGTACAGGGCAGGAACCGGTCACGGCCGGGCGCAGGATGGCGGACGCCGCCGTTGAAGGCGGCCCACTGGCGCATGCAGAGCTCGCTCCCGCGGGCGTCCACCACGGGAGCGGTGTCTCCCCGGGCCTGAGTGAGATGCACGGTGGCGATGCTGCGGAGGACGCGGGCGGTGTGGAGCACGTGTGAGGCGGGGGCGGCGCAGGTGCCTTCCTCGGCCTCGGGTGCGGGTTCGGATGCAGTCTCCGGCGCGGCGACGGCCTCAGGCGCGGCCTCAGGGGCGGGCGCGGGCAGTGCGAGCTGGAAGGCGACGTTCGTCGTGAGGGAGAGCGGTTCGCGCACGTCCAGATATGCGTGCTGCCACAGCTCCGTCAGCCAGTTGCGGCCGGCGGCGGTCTCCTCGTCCGCGAAGCGTTCGAGTGCGGACTGCAGGGCGGGGCCCGGGCCTGAGAGGAAGCGTGCGGCATCGGCCCTGGCCTGCTCCTGTTCGAGCGGGGGGCAGACGGCGGTTACCGAGTGCATGATGCGCTCGAGCGTCGCCTCGAGGCGGGGGACGGGCAGAGGTGGCTGCGGCATGGCGATGGATTCCTCTCCTGCCGGCACCCTCGCCGGCGAGTGCACTCATTCTGCCGGATCCCGGCGCGTTCTCCCGCCACATCCCATTTCGGGGTGTGGGAGTGGATGCGCGCCGGCGACCGCACGGTCACTGCTACACTCTTTCTGTCGCCGGCCCCAGTAGCTCAGGGGATAGAGCACCACTCTCCTAAAGTGGGTGTCGCAGGTTCGAATCCTGCCTGGGGCGCAGATCCGGGCCGCGAGACTGAGTCTCGCGGCCCGCGAGACATTTACGCGACGAATTCGTCCACGGCCGTGGCGAGCCGCATATGTCGGTATCCGAAAATCGAAACAGACGGGAAATGGCAACGGATCCCTTCCCGTCTGCGGATCCGCCGGGGGATCCGTGCACAAAGCGGCCGATTCGCAGACGGGAACCCAGTGGGCGGCTGTAGTCGTCTGGCACCCCACCGCTGTGCGCGCTCCCGGCCGGGCGCAGATGCTCCGGCCGCATGCGTGCACCTCAGTCGCGCCCTTCGCCAACCGCTCACGGCCCCCGCCGCCCCGCATTTCTGGGCGGTGTCCGGTGCGCCGTATGGGAGTCCGGGACTCCACGGGTTAGGCTCGAACACGTGTCACATACCGATTCCACTCTTCCCCAGACTGGTGCTCAGGCCGTCGGCGAGGCGTTCGCCGCATGGCGGGCGCAGGCTGCCCGGATCGGCGGTCGCGACACCATGCTGCACTTCCGCGACTCCCGTGACGGCTCGATCGACCTCACCGGTGCCCATCCCTCCGGCCTCGCGCAGCTGCTGGCCGGGCGGGCGACCCGGCTCTCCAGTCTGCTCCGCGACCCCGAGCACCTCGCGGACGCGCGCAGGCGGGCACGGGCCATCCGGTCCAAAGCGGATCAGCTGAGCCGGGAGCGGGGCATCGCCACGGCCTATCTGGCGATCGGCTTCGCCTCCTGGAGCCGCGAGGGTGCCACGGGCCGGGAGGAGTTCGGCGCTCCGGTGCTGCTGCGCCACGTCACACTCGTGCCGCGCGGCTCCAGCATCGACGACTACGAGATCCGCCTCGACGACGAGGTGCGCGTCAATCCCGCTCTCGTGGACTACCTGCACCGCGAGCACGAGGTCACCGTCGACGTCGACGAATGGGCGGATTCCACACGTGTGGGCCACGGCTTCGACCCGGCACCGGCGTACGACCGGCTGCGCGCCGTCACCCGGTCCGTGCCGGGCATGCTCGTCAACGAGCGCCTGGTCGTGTCCACCTTCGCCAACATCGCCGACCCCTACTCCACGGAGGAGCTGCCGGAGGCCCACCCGCTGCTGCGCGCCCTGGCCGGGGACGCCGAGGCCCGCGCCGGCCTGTCCGGGGATGCGCCGGATCCGGCACCGCGGGAGCTCAGGGACCGCGCCCCGCACGAGGAGTTCCTCGCGATCGACGTGGACGGCGACCAGCAGGCTGTCGTGGACGCGGCGATGGCGGGGGAGTCCGTCGTCGTGGACACGCCCCCGGGGACGGGCGCCACACAGCTCGCGACCGCTCTGGCGACGACGCTCTCCCACACCGGCCGCAGCGTGCTCTACGTGGCGCAGGACGCGGCGGACCTCGACGAGTTCCGCCGCCGCATGGCCTCGACCGGCCTGGAGGACTTCGCGGTGGACGGCCGCGGCGACCGCGAGCAGCTGCGGCGCAGCCTCATCACGCTCATCACCTCCGCGGAGAGGTCCCCCAAGCCGGAGCTCTCCGGCCTGGTCGAGACGCTGAGCGAACACCGCACCGCTCTCACCGAGCACATCGAGTCCCTGCACCGCATCCGCGAGCCCTGGGGCGTGTCCGCCTACGAGGTGATGCAGCGGCTCGCCGCCCTCACCAGCGTGCGCCCGGGCCCGTCCACCTCCGTGCGCTTCTCGCGTGAGCTCCTCGACCTCGACGACGCCCGGCGCAGCGAGCTGCGGGACTCCCTCCTGACCCTCTCCGACAGGGGCGCCTTCACCCTCGACGTCGTGGACACCGTGTGGTTCGGCGCGCGCTTCGAGTCCGACGACGAGGCGGAGCGCGCACGTTCGCTCGCGGAGGCGGCACGCGCCCTCATCCCCGCCTTCTCCGAGGCCGCCCTGCCGGTCCTCCGCAAGTCCGGCCTCAACCCCGAACGGACGGTGGGCGCCTGGGGCCGCTCGCTGGAGCTCCTGCAGGAGATGCGCGCCACCCTGGACGTCTTCAGCCCCGAGGTGTTCGAACACAGCCTCTCCGACCTCCTCGCCGCGACCGGCACCGCGGAGTACCGCGCCCAGGTGGGCCGCGAGATGGGCATGCTGGAGCGCAACCGCCTGAAGAAGGCGGCGAAGGAGTTCCTGCGGCCCGGCGCCTCGGCCCCGGATCTGCACGCCGGTCTCCTCGCGGCCTCCGCCCAGCGGCAGGAGCTGCGGGAGCTCGCGGGAGCGGACATCCGCCCCAAGGTGCCGCGCGGTGTGCCCGAGGCCGTGGCGGAGTACCGCGCGCTGTCCGCCGAGCTCGGAGCGCTGAGCCCCTACCTCGAGGACACCCCGGACGGCGGGGCGCTCGAGGAGATGCTCGTCGAGGAGCTCGAGGCCCGGCTGGAGGCGCTCGTGGAGGACCGCGCCTCCCTGCGGGATCTGCCCGAACGCACCCGCCTCGACGACGAGCTGCGTGACGCCGGGCTGGGCGACCTGCTCGACGACCTGCGGGCCCGCCGGGTGCCGCACGAGCTCGTGGGCCTGGAGTTCGACCTCGCGCACTGGGCGACCGTGCTCCAGGATCTCGCGGGCGCAGATGCGCTGATCGGCGCGCACGACGGCGATGTGCTCAGCCGGATCGCCGCGGAGTACCGGCTGGCGGACCGGCAGTACGTGGCCGCCGGCGCCTCCCGTCTGCGTTACAGCCATTCGAAGCGGTGGCGCGCGGCGATCGGAGAGCACCGGGACCAGGCGCAGGAGCTGCGCACCGCACTCAAGAGCCCGCACCTGGACCTGCGCCGGCTCTCCGCCGCGGCTCCGGACGTGCTGAGCACGCTCGCTCCCGTCTGGGCGGCGAGCCCCTTCCGCGTGCCCGAACTCTTCGCCGAGGGCCCGCGGTTCGACACCGTCATCCTCGCTGATGCGGGGCGCCTCACCACGGCGGAGGCGCTGCCCGCCCTGGCCCGCGCCCGGCAGGTCGTGGCGATGGGCGACGAACGGTTGCTGGAGCCGCGCGACTTCAGCGTGGCCGTGGACCGGCGCCCCCTCAGCCCGCCCAAGGAGCGCCCGCGCAGCGTGCTGTCGGAGCTGAGTGAGTTCCTGCCGGTCCACCGCCTGCACACGAGCTACCGCGTGTCTCCGCTGGAGCTGGTGGAGCTCGCCAACCGGCACTTCTACGACTCGTCCATCCGCACCGTGCCCACGGCGCTCACCGGTGAGGGCACGGGGCTGGAGTTCGCCTACGTCCAGGACGCGCTGGGCACCCCGGACAACGTCACCGGACAGGTGGAGAGCCTCGACGTGGAGGTGGACCGGGTGGTGGACCTCGTGATCCGCCACGCGCGCACGCGTGCGCGGCAGTCGCTGGGCGTCGTCACCCTCACCCCGTGGCACGCGCAGCGGGTGGCGACGGCGATCCAGAAGGCCATCCGCCAGTACCCCTACGTCGCCTCGTTCTTCGAGAACCCCGGCCGGGAGCCGTTCATCGTCACGGACGTGCAGCAGGTGCACGGCATGGTCCGCGACGTGGTGATCTTCTCGCTGGGCTACGGCCGCACCCGCCAGGGCCGTGTCATCCACAGCTTCGGCGAGCTGTCCAAGCCCGGCGGCGAGCGGTACCTCGCGGCGGCGCTCACGCGCGCCCGGCGCAGGCTCACCCTCGTGTCCGCCTTCGAGGCCGAGGACTTCGACCGTGCCCGCCTCAGCGACGGCGCCGCGCTGCTCCCGGACATCCTCGCGGAGGTGGCGAGCGGGGGAGAGCCCACCGCTCGGGCCTCGGGCGCGGTCACCGGCACCAACGCCGCAGCCGACGGCGGCAGGACGGACCCCAGCCGCCTGGCGACGGAGCCGTTCGAGGAGCTGGGCGATCCCATCGTCGCGGACCTCGCGGAACGGCTGAGCCGCAAGGGCGTCATGGCCCACCTGGACTATCAGGGCATCGACCTCGCGATCGCGAACTCCGCGGACGATCTGCACGGCATGGTCGTGGCCGTGGAGACGGACGGCCCCGCCTACGCCGCGACGGAGAGCATCCGCCAGCGCGAGCGTCTGCGCTCCGAGCAGCTGGCCCGGCGCGGCTGGCGCTCCGTGCGGGTGTGGACGACGGACGCCTTCGTGGATCCGCAGCAGCAGGCCGGACGCCTCTTCGACGCGTGGCGGGAGACGGTGGAGGAGCTCTCCCCGCAGGCGCTGCTCAACGCCGCTCGCGCCGCCGCGGTGGTCGTGGACCGGCAGGGCAGCCGCCCGCGGGTGGCCTCCGGCCTGCCCATGCACATGTACACCGACGATCAGCTCGTGGCGATGCTCGAGTGGATCCAGTCCGACGGCGTGGCCCGCGGCGACGGCGAGCTCAAGGAGCAGCTGCGCGCCGCGCTGGCGCAGAAGAACCGGCTGGGCCGCACCGAATCCGCGCTGGAGAACGCCGTGCGCGCCTACCGCAGGCAGGTCGCGGAGCTCAAGCGGGCGGACGCCGAGGCCCGGGAGTCCTCCGAGGGCGGCGGAGGCGCGCCCGGGCAGGGCGGTGCGCATCGTGCCGAGGGGACTCCGCGCACGGGTGCCGACGAGCCTCGCACGGGTGCGGCCTCGGATGCCGGCTCTCCCTCCTCGACGCAGGCGGGCGCCGAGGATGCGGACGGGGACGCCGCGGGCGGACGCGGACTCGGGCGTTCCGGCAGTGCTGCTGAGACCGGTGCGGCAGGCCCCGCTGGTGCCTCGCGCCGCGGTGCCTCCCGCCGTACCCGCTCCGAGGAGCTCCGCCGCGACGAGAACGGTGAGCTCGTGGGCCCGCCCGCGGACTCCGTGCTTCCGCCCTACGACACGAACAGCCTGCGGCATGCCGAGCTCCGCGACGCTGGCCTGCGCCCGGTCGTGGACGAGCTCTCGGACGAGACCCTGGACCGTGCGACCAAGGCACAGGTCCCCGCTGACCGGGACGCCGAGGCCGGCAGCAGGGAGACTGGGAGCGGTGACGGGAGCCTCGGACGAGAGAACCGGGCGACTGCCTCGGACGACCGGGTGCAGGGGGAGACCTCGGCCGGCGAAACTGCGCCCACGGCCTCCCGCACAGGTGAGGGCGCCGGCGAGGCTGCGTCCGCCGGTGCCTCTGGTGTGACGGGTACTACTGGTGCGACTGGTGCCTCGGGTACGACTGGTGCCGCCGCAGGGGCCGAGGCCGACGACGCGGAGAGCGCGGAGGGTGCGGCACGCACGACAGACGCCGCAGGCACCGACCGATCTGAGACCACGGGCGCAGCGGGCCGTACCGAGGGCACGGAGACGCAGCTCGAGGCCCCGGGCGCGGGCGTTGCGTCCGCCGAGGCCGAGGACGGGTCGCAGGGGCGAGGCTCCGCGGAGGCGCACCCCGGGGCCTCCGGCGCGGACGGTTCACGGACGGAGGACTGAGGCGGATGGGCGGCACCCCGTCGCCGGACCATTCCGCGCTGAGCCCGGAGGCCCGCGCAGCGATCGCGAAGTATCGCCGTCTCCTGGGGAATCGGGCTGAGCCGGAGGAGTCCGTGGGCGCCGGCGAAGGGGATCCGGCTCTGGCCCGATACCTCGCGGAACGGCCCCCGCACCACAGCCCGCCGTCGTACAGCTCCTCGTACCGCCCCGAAACTTCGCGCCGCTTCTCCGGGCAGCCCGAACATGCGGAGCGCCGCGGGGATCCGGAGGTCAGACCGGACGGGAACCTGAACGCCGGACGCGGCGAGAATCCACACGCCTGACACGGCGAGGGCCCGGACGCCGGATGCGGTGAGGATCAGGACACCGGATCGCGCAGGGACCCGGACGCCTGAGGCCGCCCGATCGGACGCCGGACCCGGCGGAGAATGACGAAGGCTCGACGTCAGCAGACGTCGAGCCTTCGTCATGTCCGAGAGGTCTCAGTGGCTGGGAGTGCTCCCGCCCTGGTCCGTCCCCTCGATGCGCGCGTCCGGCACCTGGCGCTGCTGTGCGGTGGCGAGCAGGTCGCGGATCTCCGCGAGCAGCTCCTCCGAGGTGGGAGGCACCTCTTCCTCCGGGGCACCGCGCTTGCGCAGCTCGTTGACCTTGTTCATCGGCATGATGATGAGGAAGTAGACCACGGCCGCGACGATGAGGAAGTTGATCACCGCGGTGATGATCGCGCCGAAGTCCACGAACGTGGCCGGGTTGCCCTCACGCAGCTGGAACCCCAGCCCTTCCACATCCGTGCTGCCGAAGGACGCGATGATCGGGTTGATGAGCTTGTCCGAGACGGCGGTGACGATCGCGGTGAACGCGGCGCCGATGATGACGGCGGTCGCCAGTTCGATGACGTTGCCTCGGAGGATGAAGTCCCTGAAGCCCTTGAGCATTGCAGTCCTTTCGCGGCCGGGGCCCGGCGCTGATGTGAGACGGGAAGCGCACGCGCCCGGATTCGCGGGTGCGGGCGACCCCGTGCGGGAACGTCCGTTGCGCAGTGGCGTGTGCGCGGACAGATTACACGGCCGGAGCCCGGTGAGGAAGGGAAGCGGGACGCGCGATGACATGCCCGGGCACCGGCGCACGGCTCAGTTCAGCAGCGCGAAGCTCAGGTGGGAGCCGGATGCGCGTGCGAGAGCGGCGGCATCGCGCTCCGTCACCGCCAGCGTGACGACCATGGCGCCCTGCCCCAGGCCGCCGCCCTGCGCCTGCACCGCGGCCACCGCCGCATCGTCGACGAGCGCGCCCGAGGCCGCTCCGCCCGCGGAGAGCGGGCCGCCCACTCCCGGCAGGACGCCGCCGTCGGCCCCTTCGTCCGCGCGCGTGTCCGTCTGCTCCGGCCCGTCCGGACCGGAACCACTCCCGTCCGCCCCTCCGCCGCCGGGCGGACCCGTGTCCATGAGGGGGTCCACGGCGGCGTAGACGCGCAGCCGGTGCCCGGGCCGGATCGTCGCGGCCGCCTGCCCGTCGCCGAACACCACGGGAACGAGCAGCGTCCCCTCCGGACGAGCGGCGGCCTCCGGAGCGAGCACGGAGGCGGAGGTCAGGGGAGTGCCGGCGGAGTGTCCGCCTGCCACCACGGCGTCGACGGCCTCGGCCGGGGAGGAGAGGGCGTCCTGGGGGATCAGCTCCGCGGGATAGTCGGCCATGCGGAGATCGCCGCGCGCGAGCACCTGGCCGGGAGTCAGATCGTGCGCGGCCACGAGCACACCGTGGCCCGCGGTGCGGGGGACGAGCGCCCATGCCGCTGCGGCCGCGGCGAGGCAGAGGAGGACCGCTCCGGTCCGGCGCGGCGGCAGACGCGCCAGCGGGCGGCGGAGGAGCTGTGGGATGCGGCGGAGAGCATGCATACGAGAACCGTGGCGCCGTTGCACGTGGAACACCAGAGGGCGCCGGATCCTGTGGATGCCGGCGCCCTCTGAGTGACCGTCTGTGACCTCATGTCGAGGTGCTGCGGGATGCGGTGTGTGACCTGCGGTGGTCAGCGTCTGTGAGCGAGCCCGCCGCTGCCGGGCGGACGGCTCAGGACGCCGCGGCGGCGGGCTTGCTCGAGCTCGAGGAGGAGCCCTCGGACCCTGCGCTGGAGGCACCCGACCCCGTGCCGGAGGCCCCGGAACTCGCGGAGCCGGAGTCCGCGGACCCCGCACCGGAGGAGGATCCGGACGACGCGGGGGCGGAGGCGGAGGAGGCGGACCGGGAGTCCGTCGCGTAGAAGCCGGAGCCCTTGAACGTCACGCCGACCGTTCCGAACACCTTGCGCAGCTTCTCCTCACCGCACTCCGGGCAGACGCGCAGGGCGTCGTCGGTGAACGCCTGGTGGATGTCGAAGGCGTAGTCGCAGTTCTTGCAGCGGTATGCGTATGTGGGCATGTCTTCCTGTGACCTTCCAATCAGAGACCGGAAGAATCATACTCCGCTCCCGTCCCCGCTTCCCGCCCTGCTCACGCACCGGCCTCACGCACCGGCTTCCTGCACCGGCCTCACGCCGTTCTCCGTGAGCACGGCGGACACCGTGAGATCCCAGTCCTCGCACGGCAGCGAATCGACCCGCTCCCGCTCCCAGCACACGCCCACGAAGCGCAGCCTCTCACGCACCGCGGCCGCGGCGGGGTCCCCGGCCCGGGCGAGCCCGGCGAGCTCCCCCAGCGGTCCGAAGGTGCGGTCGTAGAACCCGCCCCCGTTGCCGAGGCGCACGCCGCTGCCGTCGTAGGCGA
The DNA here is from genome assembly GCF_039531405.1 of Brevibacterium salitolerans. Classification (NCBI taxonomy): domain Bacteria; kingdom Bacillati; phylum Actinomycetota; class Actinomycetes; order Micrococcales; family Brevibacteriaceae; genus Brevibacterium; species Brevibacterium salitolerans. Next base: position 189,021 of record NZ_BAAAPZ010000003.1, read on the forward strand.
GTCCCGGGACCAGCACGAGCAGGTCAGCCGGTCCCGGGACCCGGGCCAGCGCCTCGGCGACGGTGTCCGTGTCCTCCGGCTCCCGGATGCCCCAGATGCGGGCGGGGAGCTCCGCCACCTTCCCGGTGAGCCTGCCGAGGCGGAGGGGCTCTCCGCGCCGGGTGGCGGGGAGGAATGCGGGAGTCTGCGGCGCGAGGGATTCGAGGAACGCGTCGATGCTGGGCTCGCCGGGCAGGGCCGCGTAGCCGATGACAGCGGCGGGCCGCACCTGCGAGACGAGCCCGGCGGCGTGCGTGCACAGCTGCGTGTGCGCACTCGAACCCTGGTCCTGGCCTGCCTGTGCCCGCCGCGCGGCACGGATCTCCGCTCTCAGCGCGGTCTTCTCCTCGTGCTCCTCGCGGCGGCGCTGCTCGGGGGATTCGCTCATCCTCCCGAGGATAGGCCAGTGCCGCGTGCGGTGGCGTGCTCTGCACCGGCCCTGTCGCATATTCCGCGGGTCCCCGCACCGGCCCGCATCGGTCAGCGCATTCGCAGAGGTGCGGGACTATGCTGTGCCCATGTCGAACCAAGCCCCCTCCTCAGCCACAGTGAGCAAAGCGGTCATCCCGGTCGCCGGACTCGGAACGCGGTTCCTGCCCGCCACGAAGGCCATGCCCAAGGAGATGCTGCCGGTCGTGGACAAGCCGGCCCTCCAGTACGTCGTGGAGGAGGCGGTGCAGGCCGGTCTCACCGACGTCCTCATGGTCACCGGGCGCAACAAGCGGCCGCTCGAAGACCACTTCGACAGGGTCGATGGCCTCGAATCCGCGCTGCAGGCCAAGGGCGACGACCGCAAGCTGGAGCTCGTGCAGCAGTCCTCCGAACTCGCGGACATCCACTTCGTCCGCCAGGGCGATCCGCTCGGCCTGGGCCACGCCGTCCTCAAGGGCGAGCTCCACGTGGGCAGCGAGCCGTTCGCCGTCCTCCTGGGCGACGACCTCATCGACGAGCGCACGCCCATCCTCCCGGAGATGGTGGAGGTCCAGCAGCGCACCGGCGGATGCGTCGTCGCGCTCATGGAGGTCCCGGAGGACCAGGTGAGCCTCTACGGCTGCGCGGCCGTGGAGCCCACGGACTCGGACGGCGTCGTGAAGGTGACGGACCTCGTGGAGAAGCCCGCTCAGGAGGACGCCCCCTCCAACCTCGCGATCATCGGCCGCTACGTGCTGGCGCCGGAGATCTTCCCGGCGCTGCACCGCACGGAGCCCGGCCGCGGCAACGAGATCCAGCTGACGGACGCGCTCAAGTCCCTCGCGGCGGACCCGGAGTCCAACGGCGTGTACGGCGTGGTGTTCTCCGGCGGCAGGTTCGACACCGGTGACAAGCTCAGCTACATCCAGGCCGTCGTGGAGCTGGCGAGCCGGCGCGAGGACCTGGGCGCGGACCTCCGCGCCTGGCTCCGCGGCTTCGTCGCGGACCTCGACGACTGACGGGTGGGCTCCTCTCCCCTCTGGCCCGTGGAGCTCTCCCACGGGGAGGTGCTGCTGCGGCCGCACGTGCGCGGGGACCGCAGGGCATACAAGGAGGTCCGTGCGGCCAACGTCCAGTGGCTGCGGCCCTGGGAGGCCACGGTCCCGGATCCCCTCTGGTCGCGCCCGGACTTCGCGGAGATGCGCCGGCTGTCCCAGGCCTCGGCGAGACAGGGGCGCTCCCTGCCGTTCGCCATCGACATCGGCGGGCGCTTCCGGGGGCAGCTGACGGTGTCCGGCTTCGAATGGGGTTCGCTGGCCTCAGCGCACCTGGGCTACTGGATCGACCGGCGCGAGGCCGGCCGCGGGCACGTGCCCCTGGCGGTGGCGCTGGCCGTGGACCACTGCTTTGCGCACGGACTGCACCGGATGGAGATCGCCATCCGCCCGGAGAACGCCGCCAGCCTCCGGGTGGTCGAGAAGCTGGGCTTCCGCCGGGAAGGGCTCCGGGAGCGCTACATGCACATCGACGGCGACTGGCGCGACCACCTCGTCTTCAGCCTGCTGAGCGAGGACGTCCCCTTCGGACTCCTCGCCTGGTACCTGCGTCAGCGCAGGTGGGAGGACGCGGAAGAGGCTGAGCACTGACTTGAGACGGTGTTCAATTCCCTCACAACTTCCCGAGAGGTGGAGACACACCGTGCCTGATGCGTTCCGGAGCCCGTGAGCGAACCTACAGTTGGAGCGTGGATACGAGCATCGCCATCGCCATCGTCGCAGCCGCGCTGTTCGTCTTCATCGTGCCCTCCGTCCTCCGCCGCGGCGCCGAGGTCGCAGAACCGGATCCCGCTGAAGACGAGCGCGCCCGTGCCCAGCCCGTCGAGGCCCCCCGCGTCCCCGGATGCGCCGTGGACCCCTCCCGTCCCGTGCTCCTCGCGGACCGTGCACATCCTGCGGACGTGGGCCTGCCGGAGGCCGGTGCGGAATACGTGCAGACCGCGCCCCGGCTGCGTCTGCGCCGCGCACATCCGGTGCTCGAGGTCGTGGGCGAGACGGACCAGCCGGCCCCGGCGGACCGCACGGACCACACGGTCCGGGCGGGGGTCGCCGAGGCCGCAGCCGAGACGGTCCGCCCTGTCGCCGCGGCGAACCCGTATCGTGAGACGACCCCCTTCCCCGAGGCCGAGGTGGTCGCGCTCCCCATGGCGGTGGGTGAGACCACGGTCCTCACCGAGGCGGGCAGCGGGAGTGCCCCCGGCAGCTCCTCCGCAGCACCGCACGCGCCGGTCCTCACCGTCGTCGCCTCCACACGTTCCCAACCGATGGATCCAGCCATGAACCACACGCCCCGCACCGCTCCCCGACGCATCGCCGCGGCGGCCGAGCGCATGCCCCGTGCACTGCCGGCGGACGTCCGCGCCCGGCTGGACCAGTCGTACGCCTCGTCCCCGCGCCGCAGCGGCGGGACCGCGCCGCAGGGTGCGGGAGGCGCCGGCACCTCCGGCGGCGCGGCCGGTCCTGCCGCTGGGCGGACCGGCCAGGCACCGCGTCCGGGCCGGATCGCAGAGGTCTCCGCCGCGGATCGCCGCCGCATCCGGGGCCTCCGGCGGATCCTTCCCTACTGCGGCCTGGGGTTCCTGCTCCTGGCCGCCGCGACTGTGGTCATGCTGGGCTTCACCGTCTTCGGCTCCCTGCCCTGGGGAGCTCCGGCCGTGACCGCTGCGCTCGCCGCCGCCACTCTCGTCCTGCTGCGTTCGCTCAACCGCGAGATCACCGCTCTGCGGAAGGGCATCGAGAGGGAGGAGAAGCTGCTCGCGGACCGTGCTCGCGGCGCCGCCACCGAGGTTGCGGGCCGTGCACGTGAGGCCGCAGGCCGCGCAGCCCGGCACGTGTCGGAGCGCTCCGCCGCCGGCCGGAAGCCGCAGTCGCGGGAGGTGCTCGACCTCGACGAGGGCGCGCCGCGCCAGGCGCAGGCCGCTGCCGACCGCTCCGCGCCGGGCTCCGACGAGTCCGACCCGATCACCGCGGAGATCCCGGCCGTCTCCGCAGCGCCTCGGCACAGGGCGGCCGAGCAGGCGGCGCCGGTGCGTGAGCCTGCCCGCTCCATCGTGGAGCGTTCGGCATCCGCCCCCTCGCTGTCGCTGGGCTTCACAGCCTCCTCCGGAGAGAAGGCCGGTGGAACGGCGTCCGGCTCTGCGGAGGCTCCGGCTGAGGGCGTCTCCGGCTCCGCACACACAGCTGCGACCGAACCCGCCTCCGGCGGCTCCGCTGCGGGGGCCTCGGCCCAGGCCGATCGCAGCGCCGCAGGTGCTCCCGGCCCGGAGACCGAGAGCGGTGAGACCGCGGACGGAGCCGCTGCGGCCTCGGGCGCTGACGCAGTGAGCACACGGAAGGCGGGCGCGGAGTCCGCCGGCACTGCGGCAGCCGAACGCGAGGCCGGAGCTCAGGACACCACCGGCCGGACGGCTGCGGCCGCGGACGCCTCGGAAGACGCCTCCGTAGACTCCGAGGCGGCAGCCCCGGCCCCGGCGGTCCCGGACACTGCGAGTCTGCCCCGCAGCAGTGCCGCCGGGGACGCTCTGGCGCGCCGGCTGCGCTCCGGCGGCTGGACGCCGTCCGCCGTACCGGCTCCCACCTACGTGGACGCGCCGGTGGCGGAGCGGCAGGAGCCGCAGCCCGTCGTCGCGGACGCCTCCTCGTACGCCCTCGCACCCACCAGCCGGGAGTCGCTGGCGGCACAGTTCGCGGACGAGCTGGGGTTCCGGCCGCCGCTCGAGGACGCCGCCCGTGAGGGCGATGCCGCCGATCCCGGCCCGCTGAGCCACGGCAAGAACGCGACCCGCAGGAAGAACGCCGGCGGCGCTCCGGCGGCTCCGGCGGAGGAGCAGGACACGGCGCACCTGGGCGACATCCTCGCCCGCCGCCGCGCCTGAACCGTTCTCCCGGAGCCGCTCTCCCCGGGAGCACACGCTCCACGCCTGCACCGGCGGCAGACCGTCCTGCGAACGGTGAGGGCGCGGGCCCTTCTCCCGCCGCGCACGCCCCTGTTCGCGGCTCTCCGGGCCGATGGAGCCGAGGCATCCGGTCCGGGACGCAGATGCGCGAAACGCCGAGCGGGTCTCACTCGCTCGGCGTTTCGCATCCC
>NZ_BAAAPZ010000003.1:193634-235884 GCF_039531405.1 Brevibacterium salitolerans
GTGTCACACGTCCCGGGGCCTCGCGGTTCGCAGTGCGGCGCTGCGCCTGGCTCAGCGTCTCATCGTGCGTTGGCGCGGGGGAGCGCCACGTACTTGAGCTCCAGGTACTCGTCGATGCCGGTGGAGCCGCCCTCGCGGCCCAGCCCGGACTGCTTGACGCCTCCGAACGGCGCGGCCGGGTTGGAGACCAGGCCGGTGTTGAGGCCCACCATGCCGGACTCGATCCGCTCCGCAAGTGCCAGCGCCCTGTCGATGTCCTTGCAGTACAGGTAGGAGGCGAGGCCGTACTCGGTGCCGTTGGCGAGTTCGATCGCCTCGTCATCCGTGTCGAAGACGACGATCGGCGCGACGGGACCGAAGATCTCCTCGACGCGCAGCGTCGCGTTCTCCGGCACATCGGTGAGGACGGTGGGGGCGAAGAAGTAGCCGTCGCCCTCGATCTTCTTGCCTCCGGTGAGGACGGTCGCGCCGGCCTCCACCGCCTGGTCGACGAGCTCAGCGACCTTGTCGAGCTGGTCCTGGTCCACGAGCGGACCCACCTGGGTGCCCTCGGCGAGGCCGTCGCCCACCTTCATGGAGCCGATCCGCTCCGCGAGCTTGCGGGAGAACTCCTCCGCAACGCCCCTCTGCACGTAGAGGCGGTTGGCCGCGGTGCACGCCTCACCGTTGTTGCGCATCTTCGCAAGGACTGCGCCCTCGACGGCGTCGTCCACGTCCGCATCGTCCATGACCAGGAACGGCGCGTTCCCGCCCAGCTCCATCGACGTCTTCATGACCGTCTCCGCGGCCTGCTTCATGAGGTTGACGCCCACCTCGGTGGAGCCGGTGAAGGAGATCTTCCGGGCGATGCCCGATTCCATCCACGGCGTCACCACGCGGCGTGCGGAGGACGAGGTGACGACGTTGACCACGCCGTCCGGCAGCCCGGCCTCACGGAGGACGTCCACGAGCATGAACGAGGTGAGAGGGGTGAGCTGCGCGGGCTTGAGGACGACGGTGCAGCCGGCCGCCAGCGCGGGGCCGATCTTGCGCGTGCCCATCGCCAGCGGGAAGTTCCACGGCGTGATGAGGATGCAGGGGCCCACCGGCTCCCGGCTGATCATGAGGCGGTTCTTCCCGTCCGTGGACTGCGTGAAGTCGCCGTGCACGCGGACGGCCTCCTCGGAGAACCAGCGGAAGAACTCGGCGCCGTAGGCGACCTCGCCCTTGGACTCCGCGAACGGCTTGCCCATCTCCGCCGTCATGATCGCGGCGATGTCGTCCGCCCGCTCGTGGAGCAGCTCGAAGGCCCGGCGGAGGATCTCCGCGCGTTCGCGGGGAGCGGTGGCGGCCCAGTCCGCCTGGGCGGCGCCGGCGGCGGCGATCGCCTCGAGCGCATCGTTCTCGGAGCCGTCCGCGATGGTGGTGATGACCGCGCCCGTGGCGGGATTGCGGACTTCCAGGGTGCGTCCGCCCTCGGCATCACGCCACTGTCCGTTGATGAAAACCCCGGTGTTCAGCTTCTCGATGATGGGGGTGAGGTCCACGTCTTCTCCTCTTTCGTCGGCGACGACTTCATGTGCGAAAAGGAATCATCGCCGACCCGGTGCTCTGGGGGCCTCCGGACCGGCTGGTGTGCAGTCTAGTCATGTGCGGGCGGCCGGTGTGCGCTGTCTCATATCCCCGCCCGCCGGGAGGGCGCCCTCGTGCCCCCGCCCGCCAGGGGAGGGCGCCCTCATATCCCCGCCCGCCGGGGAGAGCGCGCGAGGGGTCCGACGACGTATCGTGGCGTCATGGGCGAGCACATCGACATCGAGGTCCATCGGCTCTACGACGACAGGCACGGAAAGACCGGATTCCGGGTTCTCGTGGACCGGCTCTGGCCGCGCGGGGTGCGCAAGGACGACCTCGCCTTCGACGAATGGGACAAGGACGCCGCTCCCTCGGACGAGCTGCGCAAGCGCTTCCACTCCGGCGCGCTGAGCTTCGCGGAGTTCCGGGAGGCCTATCGTGCGGAGCTCGAGGAATCCGGTGCGGGGGAGGCGCTGCTGCAGCGTTTCCGGAACTCGCGCAAGCACTCGCTCGTGCTCCTGTACGGTGCCAAGGACGAGACGCACAACCACGCCCGGGTGCTCGCGGAGCATCTGCAGGAGCAGGAGCAGTCACATGGCAGGCAGTGAGAAGACGGACGGTCGTGCGCAGGGCGCCGGAGCGCGGGCCGAGGCCCAGGCCGGTGCGGACGCCCGGCACACCGGCGCGGCGGGACAGGAGATGCTGGACATCGGCGCGGAGGAGGTCGCCGGGGCGCTCGGCTTCGCCGAGGCCATCGCGGCCATCCGCGACGCGGTGGCGGGCTTCGACCCGGAGGAGGACGTGCCGCGCACCATCGTGGAGCTCAGCGGCGGGGAGATGATCCTCATGCCTTCCGAGCTGGGGGACTACGCCGCGGTCAAGGTCGTCACACGCACGCCCGGCAACTCCGCACGCGGACTGCCCACCATCCAGGGCAGCGTGCTCCTCACCGATCGCACCACCCACACCCAGCTGGCCCGGATCGACGGAGCTGCGGCGACCAACCTGCGGACGCCCGCGCTCTCGCTGGCCGGCGTCTCCGGCTTCGTCCCCGCCCGCTTCCCGGACGGGGTGCGTCTCTGCGTCATCGGCGCCGGGGCGCAGGCGCTGCCGCATGTGCGGGCGGCTCAGGCGGTGGCACCCGTGCGCAGCGTGGTGTTCGGTGTGCGCACCGCAGGACGGGCGCAGGAGCTCACCCGGACGCTCACGGAGGAGGGCGTGCCCGCGACCGAGGCCGTACTGGGGGAGGACCTCGATGCCGCCCTGGCAGACGTCGACCTCATCATCACCGCCACCTCGGCCTCGGAGCCGCTCTTCGCGGACTCCGCCGTGCGCGCGGACGCGCTCGTGGTGGCGATGGGCTCGCACTCACCCTCCGAACGCGAGCTGCCCGGTGCCCTGCTGGGACGCAGCCACGTGATCGTGGAGACCTTCGCCAACGCCCGGCGCGAGGCCGGCGACGTCATCCTCGCCATCGAGGAGGGGCATCTGGGCTGGGAGCAGGTGCACACCCTGCGCGAGGTCGTCACGGAGGGAGAGGCGGCCCTGAGCGACGACCGCCCCGTCGTGTTCAAGACCTCCGGCATGTCCTGGGAGGACGTGGCCGTGGCCGGCGCGATCTACGAGGCCGTCGTGCAGAGCGGCGGCGCGGCGGGTGCGGGTGCGGGCGGCGGAGCAGACCCGGCCGGCCGTGCGGGAACGGGAGCAGAGGACGCGGGCGCGGGCTCGGCCGATGCAGCAGGCGCGGCCGGTGAAGCAGGCGCGGGGCGAGAGGACGTGGAGCAGTGAGAAGCGAGAAGGAAGCCGTGGCCGGCAGCGCGGGTGCGGGCGGTGAGACGGCGGAGACGCCCGGCGGCGGCTCTGTGGAGGTGGTGGGCAACCCTGCGGAGGCGGCCGGCGGCCCTGCGCGGGAGGCCTCGGAACGCACGGAGCCCTCGACGGGGAGGGCGGCCTCGGCGGCGGCCCGTCTGCGCGCAGCGGGGCTGGAGATGGCCCCTGCCGGCCCCGCCGACGTGCCGGAGCTGGTCGCCCTGGTGCAGTCCGCGTACCGCGGCGACGCCTCCCGGGCGGGCTGGACCACGGAGGCGGACCTGCTGGGTGGGCAGCGCATGGACGCGGGAATGGCCCGGGAGATGCTCGCGGAGGAGGGCACCGTGGTGCTGCTGTTCCGTGCGGCGCGCGAGGTGAACGCTGCGGGTGCAGCTGGGACTGCGGGTGCGGTGAGCGTGCCCGGGGCCGCGGGTGAGGACGTGAGCGGGGCGCTGCGGGCGTGCGTGCAGCTGGCGGATCGGGGGAACGGTCTCGCGTACTTCGGCACGTTCGCGGTGCAACCGGGGAACCAGGGGACGGGCATCGGTTCCGCGGTGATGGCGGCGGCGGAGGCCCACGTCGTCGAGCAGTGGGGAGCCGGGCGGATGCGCATGACGGTGATCCGTCAGCGCGCGGAGCTCATCGCCTACTACCGCCGGCGCGGATTCGAGCTCACCGGAGAGACGGAGCCGTTCCCCTACGGGCAGGAGCAGTTCGGTCTGCCGCAGCGCGACGACCTCGAGTTCGTGGTGCTGGAGAAGCCGCTGGACTGAGTGAGGCGAAAAGCGGAACAGACGGGAAGCCGGATTCCACGGCTTCCCGTCTGCGGATTCGCCGCTTCCAACACCGATGCGCGGCGAATCCGCAGACGGGAGGGAAGGTGCGGGGCTTCCGGTCTGGGGCCTCGCAGGTCAGCGTGGCGCGGCGCGGGTGGGGCGGGAGCGGCTCAGCCGCACGTGAAGGACGATCGACGCGATGAGCGCGCAGAGCAGCAGCCCGGAGAGCAGGCTGATCCTCTCGCCCAGCAGCACCACGCCCGCGATGTTCGCCGCCGCGAGCTGGCACATCATGAGGACGCCCGCGGTGGCGGGAGCGATCCGTGTGACCCCGTCGAAGTACAGCAGATAGGGCACGACCGTCATGCACACCGCGAGCATTGCGATGAGGGCGATCACCAGACCGGGGCGCGCAGTCCCCAGAGCCAGACCCTGTGCGGCGGCGACGGGCAGCAGCGCGAGGCTCGCCGCCACGAAGGTGAGGGCCGTGCGGCCCAGCAGGTCGGAGTCGCCCGAAGCCTCCTCCGCGTCCCTCGCCCGCGGCGGAGCGCTCCCCGCGAGCTTCTTCGACACGAGGGTCATGAGCGAGTGCGAGGTCGCCGCGGCCACGGCGAAGACCGGGCCCAGTACGGTGAGCTTCGCCTCCTCGCCGCTGACCAGCAGCAGTGCGGTGATCGCCGCGAGCGCAGGGACCATCGTCAGCCATCCTGCCCGGTTGAGCGTGAGACCCAGTACCGGAATGGACAGCAGCGCCATCACCACCGGCCCCGTCGCCAGCACCAGGGTGGAGCCCAGGCCCGCGCCCATGCTCGCCACCGAGGCGTACATGAGCGTCTGCGCGGCCGCCAGCAGTGCGCCGGTGAGCAGCAGAGCCGGCCCCTGGGAGCGGAGGAGCCGGAAGAGGCCGGGCCCTCCCCGGAATACGCGGCGCAGGGTGTGCAGTGCGAGGAGGATCGCGGCGGCCAGGGCGAAGCGCCAGAAGGAGAGCGCGGCCGGTGAGAGCGTGGAGATCGCGAAGACGAAGGCGGCTGCCGCGGCGCCGACGCCCCAGAGGACCGCTGCCGCCGTCACCTGCAGTGCACCGGTGACGGTTCCCGCGGCCCCCGCAGATCCTCCTGCGGTGCGCGCTGCCGTGCGGGGTAGGAGCGGCGCTGCCGGGCGAGGCGGGAGCGACGCGGCTGTGCGGGCTCCGAGGGTGCGTGTGGTGTGGGGAACGGTGGTCATGGCGCAATGCTATGGAAATCCCTGAAGCAGGCGATTGCCGATAATGCCTCATCCAAGCCCTGACGTGGCATGATCTGCTCATGGATTCCATCGATGAGGACATCATCCGCCTCCTGCAGGAGAACGGCAGACTGAGCAACACGGAACTCGCGGACGCCGTGGGGCTCACTCCCAGCCCCTGTCTGCGCAGGGTGCGCCGTCTGGAGGAGGCCGGGATCATCTCCGGCTACCACGCGCGCGTCGACGCGGCGAAGCTCGGGCGGGGCCTGGAAGTGCTCGTCTTCGTGGAGATGGGGCTGAAGACGAAGGACAGCGCGGAGGCCTTCGAATCCGCGCTTGCCCCCTGTCCGGAGGTCATCGAGCTGCGGCAGATGTTCGGTCTGCCGGACTACCTGGTGCGGATCGCGGTGGCGGACCTCGCCGCGGCGGAGCGCTTCATCTCGCACACGCTCAGTGCGCTCCCCGGAGTGGCCCGCGTGGACTCGCACCTCACGATGAAGCTGGTGAAGGGCGCGGGCGTCTGAGCGGCCCGCAGGGGCGTCTCACCGCGTGCGGTGCACGGGCCGGTGCGCGGTTCCCCTCGCGGCGGACTCCTCCGCCTCCCGGCGGCGCATCCACCCGGGGCTGTCCGGCCAGAGGACCATGGCGGCCCCGAGGAGGAGGGGGAGGGAGGTGCTGATCTGGACACTCGCCTCGGGCCAGGCAGCCGTACCGAGCGCGGCCCCGAGCAGGAGGGCCGTCGAAGCCGCCAGCAGCAGGTTCCGCAGTGTGCGCGGCCGGTCGATCCACGCGCCGGTCACCAGGCCGGCGGCGCTGATGAGCCACAGGAGCAGGTAGGAGCGCTGCTGTGCCGCACCGGGGAAGCTCGTGTGCTGCTCGGACCAGTTGAGGGCGAACATCACGGCGATCGCGACCGCCGTGAGCGCCGTCCAGATCAGCCGGTGCCGCAGCGTCCCCTTCCAGCGGATCGGATCCCTGCGCCCCCTCATCGCGCTTGCCTCCTCTGCGTCCTCCTCGGCGGTCGAGCCTCCTCTCTCCACCGTAGGAGAGCCGGCCGTGGAACGGAAGAGGCGCTCGCCCCGCACGGTCGCGGAGCGGGCGCCTCAGGACGAGCAGCCTCAGGACGAGCGGCCTCAGCCTGCCAGCATCGCGGGCAGCACCAGGCCGCCCACGAGGAGGACCGGCCCCACGACGACCATCGAGAGGCCGAAGCGCACGAGCAGGCGCGTGAGGCGGGACTTCTGCTCCTCCGGCGCCGTGGCGACCACGGTCGCGCCCAGGGTGGAGAACGGCGAGACGTCGACCACGGCGGAGCACACGCCCAGGGCGGCGATGAGCGCCCAGCCGGGCAGGCTGCCGTCGGCGATGAGCGGGAGCGCGAGCGGGACGAGGGCCGCGAGGATGCCGGTGGTCGAGGCGAAGGCGGAGACCAGCCCGCCCACCAGGCAGAGTACGAAGGCGGACACCAGCGGGGAGCCTACGGACTTCGCCGCGTCGCCCAGCATCTCGACGGCGCCCATCTCCTCCAGCAGGCCCACGAAGGTGATGATGCCGCCCACCAGCAGCACGGTCGACCAGTCGATCTTCGTCACCGCGGCCCTGCTCTGGGAGGGGTCGATGAGCAGCAGGATGCCGGAGAGCGCGAAGCAGAGGATGCCGATGTCCGGATCGCCGCCGGTGGCCGCGATGACCACGACGGAGGCGAGCAGGACCAGGATCGCGGCCACGGTGGCCCACTGGATGCCGGTGAACGGCTCCACCTTCGAGAAGCCCTCGCCGGCCTCGTCCGCGGAGAAGCGGGCGTCGTCGTCATCGCCCTCGCCGAACTCGATCGAGGAGGTCGAGGCGGAGCCGCGCGAGAGGGTCCCGGCTGCCGCGGGCACGGGAGCGGAGGCCTTCCTCCGGCCCCACACGGCGTAGGAGAAGGCCAGCATGAGCAGGTACACGCCCACTGCGATGCCGAAGAGGAGGAACGGGCTGAGCTCGATCCCCGCGCCGTGGGCGGTGGAATAGGTGACGATGCCGTAGAGGCTGGTGGGAGCGAAGCCGCCGGCGCCGATGGCGAAGCACATCGACAGCCCCATGAGCGCGTAGTCGATCCCGTAGCGGCGGGCGACCTGCATGCCCACCGGCATCATCACGAGGCCGGCCAGGGGAGCTCCCATGGAGGCGATCGCCCCGGTGATGAGGAAGAAGACGAACGGCAGCAGGAGCGCATTGGAGCCCACCTTGGCCAGGGCCCGGTCGATGAGCTTGTCGATGGTGCCGTTGAGCTGCGCGATCGCGAAGAAGAGCGTGACGCCCGCCAGCAGGACCATGATGTCGAGCGGGAATCCCGCGATCACGTCGTCGAGCGGGAGGTCGGTGAGCAGGAGGGCGCTTCCGGCGGCGCCGGCGAGCATGAGCACGCCGATGGGGATCCCGCGGATCGCGCCGAGGGCGAACATGGCGATGAAGACCGCCAGGGCGATGAGCTGTTCTGTCATGGTTCCTCAGAGTGGGACGATGGGCTGCCCCGCAGGGGGCGACGCAGTACCTTAACCTGAGGGAGGGCGGGGAGCGTCGCATCTGCGTGTCCGGCGACAAAGCCGTGCGGGGAGGACTGTGCTCACTCCTCCTCGAGTGGGTGCGCGCCCCGTGAGCCTCGTCGCAGGCTGCTGTCGCAGCAACAGTACTGCCGGCCCCGGTCCCGGCCCCCGCGCGACGCGCCGGAGCACCGCCCTTTCAGCCCAGCAGCACGGCCCCGCCGAGGCCCACGGCCGCGACCACCACGGTGGTGATCGCCGCGACGAGGAGCGGACCGGCGCCCAGTGCGCGCAGCTGGGTGAGGCGCACCTGGTTGCCGAGCGCGAACATCGCCGCCGTGAGGAGGACCGTCTGCACCGTCTGGACGGGGGAGAGCCAGCCTGTGGGGATCCAGCCGAGGCTGCGCAGGGCCACCAGCGCGAGGAAGCCGAGGAGGAAGGCGGGGACCAGCGGCGGGCGGGTGTGTGCGGCCTCGGCCCCGTCCTCGGGGAAGGTGACGCGGCGCACGGCCCGTGCGCCGACCACGGCGAGGATCGCGACGAGGGGCGCGAGCAGCGCGACACGGGCGAGCTTGACGACCACCGCCGGTTCGAGCGCGCCCCCGCCCACGATCCCGCCGATCGCCACCACCTGCGCCACCTCGTGGGTGCTCGCGCCGGCCCAGACGCCGGTGGTGTGCGGGTCGAGGCCCAGGGCCGCACCGGCCAGCGGGACGAAGGCGATCATGAGGGTGCCGAAGCCCACGACGAGGGCCACTGCCGCCGCCGCGTGCTCCTTGCTCGCCCGCACCGCCGACTGTGCCCCGGCGACCGCGGCGGCCCCGCAGACGGAGAAGCCGGCGCCGATGAGGAGGGTGAGGCCGGCGGGGACCCGCAGCAGCCGGCCGCTGAGCAGCGCGGCCCCGAAGCCGAGGCCCACGACGAGGACCGCCAGCACGATTCCGCCGCCGCCCAGCGCCAGCACGTCGCCCAGCGCGAGCTGTGCGCCCAGCAGCACCACGCCGCCGCGCAGCAGGGTCTTGGCCGCGTAGCCGAGCCCGGGCTCCAGGGCGGCCGGCAGATGCACGGTGTTGGCGAGCACGGCGCCCAGCACGATCGCGACGAGCATGGGGCTGAGGGCCTCGGCGAGGGAGCCCAGGAGGAGGGAGACGACGGTGGCCGCGGCGGCGACGGCCAGGCCGGGCACGGAGGAACGCCGTGGAAGGGCTGCGCTGACGGGTCTGAGGAGGGAAGCTGTGGGCATGTCCGCCACTCTCCGCCGTCGGAAGAGCCCGCGGTAGACGGCGGATCCGGCCATATGCATACAGAATCGGTATGGGCTGTGGGAGGATGCGGGCATGCCCCTTCCCGTCCACGAGCTGCCGGACACCCGCGTCCTCGTCCTCCTCGTCCACCTGCTGCGCGCCGGCAGGGACGGGGAGATGAGCTCAATCGGCGAGGCGGCGCGGGCCGTCGGCCTCGCCCAGCCCCATGCCTCGCGCGCACTGCGGTCCTTCGAGGCGGAGTCCGGTCTGCGGCTGCTCGTCCGCACCCCGCGCGGCACCGTGCTCACGGAGCAGGGCCGGGCGGTGGCCGCCTGGGCGGAGCCGGTGGTCGACGGGCTGGTGCGGGTGCGCGACGGCCTCACCGCGCTGCGCCGGGAACGGGCGGTCGAGGTGAGTGTGAGCGCCTCCCTCACCGTCGCGGAATTCCTCCTGCCGGTCTGGCTGGAGCGCTTCCGCGCCGCTCGGCCGGGAGCGCGCGTGGCCCTCGAGGTGGCCAATTCGCTCGAGGTGGCCCGGGCCGTCCGCGCCTCCCGCGTGGAGCTCGGCCTCATCGAGTCCCCCGGAGCGCCGGAGGGGGTGGAGTCGCAGGTGATCGGCGAGGACGAGCTCATCGTCGCGGTGAGCCCCGGCCACCCCTGGGCCCGCAGGCGTGCGCCCGTGGGCGCGGCCGAGCTCGCCGCGACCCCGCTCCTGGTCCGGGAGCCGGGTTCCGGCACGCGTGATGCGGTGGACCGTGCGCTCGCCGGCTGGGGCGGGCCGGCGATCGCGGCCGAACACTCCTCCAATGCGGCGATCCGGGTCGCCGCACGCGCCGGGATCGCTCCCTGCGCGCTCTCCCGCCTGGCGCTGCACGAGGCGGTGCACTCCGGTGCCCTCGTCGAGGTGGCCCACGCGCCCGAGGTGCGCCTCACCCGCCCGCTGCGCGCGCTCTGGCCGGCCGGCACCCGCCCCCGCGGAGCCGCGGCGGAGCTGCTGGACCTCGTCCGCCAGAGGTGAGCAGCAGCCGGCGGGGGTGAAACGGCCCGTCGATGCACCTCGGGCGCGGTCTACCCTGTTCCCATGTCGCTCCCTGAAGATCCCCGCACTCCGCAGACAGCGAATCCCGCCGCCCCGCATTCCGTGCAGCCCCCGCACTCCGCGGCGCCGCCGTCCCTTCGTCCGGAGACCGTGGTCGTGGAGACCGCGAGACCGGCGCGGGAGGACGACGCGCCCGTGAACCTGCCCATCACCGTGTCCTCGACCTTCGTGGGGGTGGGGGAGCTGGCCGACGGCGGACGCGGCTACGGCCGGTTCTCCAATCCCACCTGGGATCCGTTCGAGGAGGCGCTCGCGCGGCTCGAGGGCTGCGAGCTCCCCGGCCTGCTCTACGGCTCCGGTCTGGCGGCCATCGCCTCCGCGCTGGAGCTCACTGCCCCCGGCGGCACCGTGATCATGCCCGCCCACACCTACCAGGGTGCGCTGGTGGGGGCGGAGGAGGCCGCCGCCAAGGGCCGGTTCGACCTCGTGACGGTGGACATCGCGGACACCGAGGCCGTCCTCGCAGCCCTCGCGGCCGCTAAGGCGAAGACGGGCGTGGAGCGCGCTGGGATCCTGGGTGGTCATCCCGTGGTGCTCTGGGTGGAGAGCCCCACCAACCCCATGCTGGAGGTCGCGGACCTGCCCGCGCTGGTGGCCGGAGCGCATGCGCACGGCGCGCTCGTGATCGTGGACAACACCTTCGCCACACCGCTGCTGCAGCGGCCCCTGGACATGGGCGCGGACGTGGTGGTGCACTCCGTGACGAAGTACCTGGCGGGTCACTCCGACGTGGTCCTCGGTGCCGTGGTCACCGGCGACCCGCAGGTGCGGGCGGCGCTGCACCACGACCGCTCGATCCGCGGTGCGATCGCCGGCCCCTTCGAGGCGTGGCTGGCGCTGCGCGGTCTGCGGACCCTCGCGCTGCGCATGGAGCGGGCGTGCGAGAACGCGCAGGTGCTCGCGGAGCGCCTCGCCGGTCATCCCGCGGTGCGCGCCGTCCGCTATCCGGGACTGCCGGGTGATGCCGGTCACGCGCGTGCCCGTGCGCAGATGAGCGGCTTCGGGGCGATCATCTCGATCGACCTGGGGCCGGCGGGCGTCGCCGAGGCGGTCGTGGGCGCGTGCCGCCTGTGGACTCCCGCGACCTCCCTGGGCGGGGTCGAGAGCCTCATCGAGCGCCGCCGTCGTCACACGGCGGAGCCGGCCACGGTGCCGGAGGGGCTGGTGCGGCTGAGCGTGGGGATCGAGCACGTGGAGGATCTCTGGGCGGATCTCGAGCTGGCGCTGCGGGAGGCTCCTCACCAGCACTGAGAGTGCGGAGCGCGCCTGCCCTGAGAGCGCAGGGTTCCACGTCGCGAAACTCGTCTGAAGTTGCACATATTGCAACAAGCCTCTTACTGTGACGTACATCCCAACACAGGACAGGGGGCGATGAGCCATGATCCCACCGGAGCATTCCGGTCGATCGGAGCTGCGCAGACGCACGGTGCTCGGAGGCGGGCTGGGGCTGGGCCTCGGCATCCTGCTGGCCGCGTGCGGCGGCAGGCCCGCTGCGGCGCCGCAGGTGAACGTGCAGGGACCGCCCGTCTCCGGCGGCGAGCTGCGCGTGGGGTTCGTGGGCGGCGGCGCCTCGGACACCCTGGACGGCGCGGTCGCCACGAACCTCGGCGACATCGCCCGCGCCATCAACCTGTACAACACGCTGATGTACTTCGACCACGACTACACGCTGCAGCCCATGCTGGCCACAGCCGCGACGCCCAACGACGATGCGACCGTCTGGACCGTCCAGCTGCGCGAGGGCGTGAAGTTCTGTGACGGCAGACCTCTGCGACCGGAGGACGTGATCGCCAGCTACATGCGGATCATCGACCCGGACGACCCCAAGTCCGGCGCGGCCTCGCTCGCCCATCTGGACGAGATCGCCAAGACGGGTGAGAACGAGATCGAGTTCCGGCTCTCCGTGGCGGACTCCGCGTTCCTCAACAACTTCGGCTCCTACAGCAACATCATCGTGCCGGAGGACTTCGACCCGGCGGCTCCGGTGGGCACCGGCCCGTTCATGCTCGACAGCTTCACGCCGGCGATGTCGACGGTGATGGTGCGCAACCCCCACTTCTGGGGCGACGAGGGCCCCTACCTCGACGAGGTCAGCCTCCTCAACTTCAACGACACGGACGCGCTCATCAACGCGCTCCTGTCCAACCAGGTCGATGCGATCGCACAGATCCCGCCGGCGCTGGTCGAAGTGATCGGCGCGGACGAGCGCATCAACATCCTCGACTCCGTCACCGGCATGTACATGCCGTTCACCATGCGGGTGGACCGCGAGCCGTTCGACGACGTGAAGGTGCGGCAGGCCTTCCGGCTGGCTGTGGACCGGCCCGGCATGCTCGAACAGGTGCTCTCCGGCCGCGGCACGGTGGGCAATGACATGTTCGCCGTGTTCGGCGAGGGATATCCGAAGGACCTGCCGCAGCGCGAGCAGGACATCGAGGAGGCCAAGCGGCTGCTGGCGGAGGCCGGCTATCCCGACGGGCTCGAGGTGGAGCTGGTCACCGCACCCATCCAGTCCGGCGTGGTCGAAGCGGCGCAGGTGTTCGCGGAGCAGGCCGCGGAGGCCGGCATCACCGTGACGATCAACCGGATGGACCTCACCACCTACTGGACGGACTATCTCAACTACGACTTCTCCCAGACGTTCTGGTACACCCGTGACTTCCTGGGCCAGTCCAACGCCGGCATGATGCCGGACGCGCCCTTCAACGAGACGCACTGGGACGACGAGGAGTACATCGACCTGGTGGGGCGGATCCGCTCGGAGACCGACGACGCGAAGCGCCAGGAGCTCATCGGCCAGGCGCAGGAGATCCTCTACGACCGCGGCGGTCTCATCATCTGGGGCTTCGCCAATCAGATCGACGCCTATCAGAGCTACGTGGGCGGACTGGAGGAGGACCGGAGCGGTGTGCCGCTCTCCGGCTTCCAGCTGCACAAGGTCTGGATCGGAGAGGTCAGATGATCGCCAAGCTCATAGTCAGGAGGCTGGCGATCAGCATCGTCATCCTCCTCGCCGTCTCGCTGCTGATCTTCTGCGCCACGCTGCTGCTGCCCGGCGACCCGGCCCGGGCGATCCTGGGCCAGCAGGCCACCCCGGAGCGGATCGCCGCCCTGCACGCGCAGATGAATCTCGACGACCCCGCCTGGCAGCGCTACCTCATCTGGCTGGGAGGCCTGCTCACGGGCGACCTGGGCACCTCGGCCGCCTCCGGTCTGCCGGTGTCCCAGATGATCGGGGAGCGCGCGGGCGCCTCGCTGTTCCTCATGGTCATCGCCGCGGTGATCGCCGTCCCCGCGGGCATCCTGCTGGGCATCTGGTCCGCGCTGCGCCGCGGGAAGGCCGTCGACTCGACGATCACCGGCATCGCCCTCGTCCTCGCCGCGCTGCCGGAGTTCGTCATCGGCATCGCCCTCGTGGCGATCTTCGCCACGACGGTGTTCAACCTCCTGCCGGCCGTGACGATGGCCCCGCCGGGCACCAATGTCTGGGACTTCCCCAGCCAGCTCATCCTGCCCACGGCGGTCCTCGTCCTCGTCGTCACCCCCTACATCGCCCGGATGATGCGTGCCACGATGCTGGAGGTGCTGGACTCCGGCTACGTGGAGATGGCCCGGCTCAAGGGCGTGCCGGAGCGCCGCGTGATCCTGCGCCATGCGCTCCCGCACGCGATCGGCCCCGTCGCCCAGGTCGCCGCGATCCAGCTCGCCTGGATGGCCGGCGGCGTGGTCGTCGTCGAGTTCCTCTTCCGCTATCCGGGCCTGGGGCAGGCGCTCATCGACGCGGTGAACTACCGCGATGTCCAGGTCGTGCAGGCGCTGACCATGCTCGTGGCCGTCATCTACATGGTCGTGAACCTGCTGGCGGACATCGTCGGCATCCTGGCCGATCCCAAGCTCCGCATCGGAGGTGAGAAGCGATGACCGCGCACACACCCTCTCCTGAACAGGCCGCCGCACAGGGAGTCACATCGCAGGGAGCGCCCGTGCCGCAGGGGACCGCGGCCTCGGGCGCTCCGGCGGAGAAGCCCTCTCCCAGGAACACCGTCGTCACCCGCTTCTGGGCGCAGCGGCAGGCGAAGATCGGCACGGCGCTCACGGCGCTGGTGCTCGTCACCGCCCTCGTGGGACCGCTCCTGCTGCCCGGGGTCACCGGCTTCACGGCCACGGACTTCGCAGACCGGCCGTTCCAGGGCTCCGGCCTCTTCGGCACGGACAACCTCGGCCGCGATGTGCTCTCACGGTTCCTCGCCGGCGGTCTCACACTGCTCGTCTACTCGGTGCTGGCCACGGCTCTCGGCATGTTCCTGGGAGTGTTCTTCGGCATGGTCGCGGCCTACGTGGGCGGCTGGCTCGATTCGCTGCTCATGCGCGCTAACGACGTGCTGCTGGCCGTTCCGCAGCTGGTCTTCGCGCTGCTCGCCATCACCGTGCTGGGCCCCCAGCCGTGGGTGCTCGTCACGGTCATCGCGATCACGCACGCTCCGCGCATCGCCCGGGTGACGCGGGCCGCAGCGCTGGGCGTCATCAACGAGGACTACATCCGTGCGGCGGAGATGTACGCGATGCCGCGCACCCGGATCCTGTTCCGGGAGATCCTGCCCAACGTCACCGGGCCGCTCACGGTGGAGGCCGGCCTGCGCCTCACGTATTCGATCGGCGCCATCGCCTCGCTGTCCTTCCTGGGCCTGGGCATGCAGCCGCCGGCGGCGGACTGGGGCCTCATGATCAACGAGAACCGCATCGCGCTCGCGGTCCAGCCGTGGGGCGTGATGCTGCCGGTCCTCGCGATCGCGGTGCTCACCATCGGCACGAACCTGCTCGCGGACTCGATCGCACGGGCCTCGGCCACAGCCAACGTAGGGGACGAATGATGGCGCGCAGCACTGATTCCGGCACACGCACGGCCACCGGCACCCGCACCGCCACCGGCGCGCCCATGGTGGAGGGCTCCGCCTGGCACGACAGGGTGGCCGCCGGTGACACGATCCTCGACATCGACGCGCTGCGCATCTCCACCACACGCGGCGCGGAGATCCTCAAGGGCGTCGACATCCACCTGCGGCAGGCGGAGATGCTGGCGCTGGTGGGCGAGTCCGGCTCCGGCAAGACCACAGCGGGGCTTGCCGCACTGGGCCACTTCCGCAGAGGACTGGTCCACTCCGGCGGTTCCGTCACGCTGCATCCCTCCAATGCCACGGAGCCGGCGGAGATGACGGAGCTGGACGACGTCTCACTGCGCCGTCTGCGCGGCTCCCGGGTGTCCTACATCCCGCAGGACCCCGCGCTCTCGCTCAACCCCAGCATGCGGGTGGGGGAGCAGATCCGCGAGGTGCTGGACATCCACGAGTTCGGCACGAGCGCCGCCGAACGCACGGAGCGCGTGCGCAGCGTGCTGCGCGAGGTGGGCCTGCCCGACGACGACGCCTATCAGGGACGCTGGCCGCATCAGCTCTCCGGCGGTCAGCAGCAGCGGATCGGCATCGCGATGGCGTTCGCGATGTACCCGGACGTTCTCGTCCTCGACGAGCCCACCACCGGCCTGGACGTCTCCACGCAGGCGCTCGTGCTGGACACCATCCGGGACATGGTGCTGAAGAACAACGTCGCCGGTCTCTACATCACGCACGACCTCGCCGTGGTCGCGGAGATCGCGGACCGGGTGGCGGTGATGCTGCGCGGAGAACTCGTGGAGGAGGGGCCCGCCGCCGAGGTGCTGGGCGCACCCCGGCACGTCTACACGAAGACCCTCATCGCAGCTGTCCCGGACCTCGCCGGCCGGAACCGGATCAGCGAGTTCGAATCGCGGCGGAAGGCCGCCGAGGCCGCGGCCGCCGGTGCGGAGGCACCCGGCGGTGCCGCTGTGCTGGCTGCCGCGGATGCGGAGGGCGCCGAGGCCCCGGATGCGGAGGCCCCGGGTGCGGCAGAGACCCGACCGCCAGAGGCCGCCGAGCCCGCGGCCGCCGGTCCGGCGACGGTCCGCGAGCGCCCGGGCGGGACGCCTGCGGCCGGCGGGACGCCTGCGGCCCGTGAGCCGGCCTCGGGCGCGGGTTCTCCGGCACCGCAGGAGGCTGAACGAGAGGCAGTCCTGTCCGCACGCGGACTGTCACTGTCCTACGGCGAGAAGACGGTGCTGGACGGCATCGATCTGGACCTGCGCGCGGGGGAGTGCACCATGCTCCTGGGCGAGTCCGGTTCCGGGAAGACCACCCTCTCCCGGTCGCTCGCGGGCATCCTCGACTCCTGGACCGGTTCGCTGACCTACCGCGGAGAGGAGCTCGCGACCTCGACCCGCCGCCGTACGCTGGACCAGCGGCGCGAGATCCAGTACATCTTCCAGTCGCCGTTCTCCTCGCTCAATCCCCGCAGGACGCTGGGTGAGTCGCTGAGCGTGCCGCTGGAGATGGCCGGCGGACTCAGCGGTGCGCAGCGGCGCGAGCGGGTGGAGGAGGCGTTGGACTCCGTGCGGCTGGGACGGCAGTTCTACTCCCGCAGGCCCGGCGACCTCTCCGGCGGTGAGCGCCAGCGCGCCGCCGTGGCCCGCGCCCTGGTGAATATGCCGCAGGTGCTCATCTGCGACGAGATCACCTCGGCCCTGGACGTCTCGGTGCAGGCGAGCATCATCGACCTCCTCACCCGCCTCCGTGAGGAGCGCGGACTGTCCATGCTGTTCGTCACCCACAACATCGCCCTCGCCCGGCACGTGGCCGCGCGTGTGGCGGTGCTGAACCAGGGGGTCATCGTGGACGAGGGCCCCACGGACGACGTCCTCACCCATCCCACGCACGCCTACACGAAGGAGCTCCTCGCGAATGTCCCCACGCTCTGAGACGACCTCGGCAGCCCCGCACCAGCGGACCACGGCACACGCCGCGGACGGTCTCCCGGCCGGAGCCGCAGAACGGATCACCGAGGTGTTCTCCGCACACGTGCGGGAGAGTTCCGGCGGGCTGGCGTTCTCCCTCTACCGGGAGGGCAGGCCGCTGCTGCGCCTCACCGGGGGCGTGACGGAGCGGGACGGTGAGGAGCCCTGGAACGAGGACACCATGGCGGTGCTGTTCTCCGGCACCAAGGGGGTCGTTGCCACGCTCGCGGCACAGCTCACGGACCGCGGCCAGCTGGACCCGCAGGTCCCGGTGGCCGAGTACTGGCCGGAGTTCGCCGCGGCGGGCAAGGCGGACGTGCGCGTCCACCACGTGCTGTCCCACACCCTCGGCCTTCTCTACGCGGACCCGGAACCGGCTGCGGTGGAGGAACGGGTCGACAACGCGCGCATGGCGGAGATCCTCGCCGCGCAGGCGCCGCTGTGGGAGCCCGGCACCAAGGTCGCCTACCACGCCACCACCTACGGCTACCTCCTCGCGGAGATCCTGCTCAGGATCACGGGCAAGGGCGTCGGCGAACTGGTGCGCACCGAGCTGAGCGAGCCGTGGGGGCTCGACCTGCACCTCGGGCTGCCGGAATCGGAGGAGCCGCGGGTGGCTCCCATCCACCAGGCTCCGGGCTATCGGGTGCAGACGTTCCTCCGGGACGACCCGGAGCGCCGCGCCGTCGTGGACCGCATGTACGGCGCGCTGCTGACGGGGGACGAGCCGCTCTACAACTCGCGCCTGTGGCATGCCGCGGAACTGGCCTCCGGCGGGGCGGTGGGCACGGCGGACGCGATGGCGAAGCTCTACTCCCTGCTCATCGCCCCGGAGGCCCCGCTCGTGTCCGCGGAGACGCTCGCGCTCTACACCCGCACCTGGTCCGAGGGGACGGACGCGGTCAACGACAGGCCGCTGCGCTTCGGGCTGGGCTACGAGCTCGACGACCCCATCGGCACCTATGGGCCCGTGCGCCCTGCATTCGGCCACACCGGTGCCGGCGGGGGACTGCACGGCGCCTGGCCGGAGCGCGGCCTCGCGTTCTCCCTGCTCACCAACGAGATGCAGAGCGAGGACGTGGACACCCGTGCGAAGGATCTGCTCGGAGTCGTGGCGGACCTGGGCATCTGAGGCCCGGGCAGCTGAGGCCTGGGCGTCTGGGGCCTGGGCAGCTGAGAGCTGGGGGCCGAGAGCTGGGCTGCTGAAGACACGGAGACCCCGGGTATGCGCTTGACCGCCCACATGCAGATGGGCGGCGAAGCACATACCCGGGGTCTTTCGCATGCACGTCACCCCTGCGCCCTCCGTGAAGTTACGTCTGCGTAGCGGCCGTGGCGGGCGGCCGCTACGCAGACGTAACTTGGCTGGGCGCGGGGAGGAGCGTGGCGGGAGAGAAGCGCGGGAGCATGAGAAGTGAAGTGCCACTCCTGCGCTCCCGCGCTTCCCGCGGCTTCTGCATGCTCCCGCAGCTGCCCACGTTCAGTGCGCCCTGATCGCGTCCCATGGCTGTCCAGCGCCGGACAGCCATGGGACGCGATAGTGAGGGAGCGGCTCATACGGTCAACCGCTCAGCTGGGGCGATGCTCCATCGCCTGACCCTTCTCGTAGCTGGCCTTGGCGTAAGGCATGAAGTCGGTTTCCGGGTCGAACCATTCGTCGAAGTCGGAGACCTCACCCTCGTCCTCGTAGCCCAGCTCTGCGAATTCCTCGGCCCAGCGCTCTTCTCCCTCCGCAATGGTGGCGAGGATGTTCTCGTCGATGTGGCCATTGCCGATGGCTTCCTCGGTCGCCTTCTGAGAGAACTCTCCGATGGCATCCTGGAGCTCGTCGTCGAACGCGGACACGTCTCCGCCAGCCTCCTTGGCCTGCGCGACCGCGGCGGCGTTGCCGCCGATCACAGCTTGCATACCACCGGAGCCTGCGAGCGCGTTGGAGTCGAAGATGATCTGCTGGTAGGCGAGCGGGAGCTCCTTGTACTTGGAACCGGCCAGGTAGGCGCCGGCCAGGCGCGGGATGCTCGCCGTAGTCGTATAGCCCAAGTTCGGAGCGACCTCGAAGATGCCGGACTCCGCGGACGGGACCAGCTGGCCCACGGTGCAGTCCACTGTGCCGCGCTGGAGGGCTTCGAAGGTCTCGGCGTACTCCATCGAGACAGGGGTGCCGCCCAGACTCTGGATCATCGCACCCTGGGCGCTGGAGCCGGCGCGAGCCTGCAGCCCCTTCCAGTCGTCTGTGCCATGGACCTCCTTGTTGCAGACGGTGTAGTAGCCGCCCGAGGCCGCGAGCGGGGTGAGGGGGGTGATCCCCTTCTCCTCGTAGGTGTCGAGGGCCGACTGATTCGACCAGCCGAGTTCGTTGCCCACTGCGTTGGCGACCAGTTCACCCACGAGAGGGGAAGCAGGCAACGCAGCCATCGCTGTTCCCAGATCGTTGATCGCAGGGAACTCGGCCGGGTCGTAGGGAGGCAGGGTGAACGCGACGTCGACGCGGCCGTCTGCCAGCGCGTCGTGGACCTCACCGTAGCTCGCGATGGCCTGACCCCAGACGATCTCGACCTCGATCTTGCCGCCGGAGCGCTCCTCGACCAACTCCTTGAAGACGGTGCCCGCCGGTGCCATGACGGAGTCGGGGGACGCGGACGAGGGCTGGAACTTGATCGTGACGGGGTCGAGGTCGGCGAGGAGTTCGTCGACCTCCTCCTGCGGTGCGTCGTAGGCGAAGCCCGCGGACTCCCCGCCGCCTCCGCCACCGGCGCTTCCGGCAGATCCGGCGCAGGCGCTCAGCGTGAGTGCGAGGGCTGCGCCGCCGGCCACCGCGGTCACGGCACGTGGCAGGATCGAATGGGACATCTTCACTGTCGTCATCTCGGCTCTCCTTTGAGTCGATCATGTGCGAGCACCGAGGTGCTCCGGGGTCTCAGCGAACCTGTCGCGCTGAGGCCGGGCGACTGCTCCGTCGCGCCGGAAGCTGTGGGGAGGATGTGCGCCGCCGTGTGCGACGACGCACATCCGGGAGTTCCGAGGACTCCGTCGAGTGCCTCGGTCTCGGGTCCGCGCAGTGCGTCAGGACGGACGGTGGGGGAGGAAGACCTCGTCGAAGATCGCCTGACCCATCGGGCGGAAGTCGGACTCCTGGTCGTACCACTCGTCCATGTCAGCGGTGGTGCCGCCGTCCTCGTAGCCCAGTTCCTCGGCTTTGGCAGTCCACTTCTCCTGGGCGTCCAGGACAGCGGCCTCCAGATCGCCCTCGATCGGGCCGGCCTCGTTGATCGCCGCGAGGTTCTCTTCGTTGAACGAGGCGATCTCGGACTGGAACTCCTCCGGGAACTGCTCGATCTCACCACCGGCTTCCTTTGCCTGCCGGATGCCGTCCGCGTTGCCGCCGATGGTCGTCATCATCTGGCCCTGGAAGTAGTCGGCGTAGGAGTCGAAGATGACCTGCTGGTAGGCAAGCGGCATGCTCTCGAACTTGGAGCCCACCACGAGGGCACCGGGAGCACGGGAGAAGCTCGTCTCCGTCATGTAGCCCACGTTGGGGGCCACCTCGAAGATGCCGGATTCCGCGGACGGCACGAGCTGGCCGAGAGTGCAGTCGACAGTGCCGCGCTGGAGCGCTTCGAAGGTCTCCGTGTATTCCATCGACACCGGTGAGGCCCCCATGTGCGAGATGAGCTCGCCCTGTGTCTTCGAAGCGATCCGCACCTGACGGCCCTTGAAGTCCTCCTGGGACATGCCGGTGTCGTTGCAGACGGAGTAGTAGCCGCCCGAGGCCGTGAGCGGGGCGATGGGGCGGATGCCCTTGTCCTCGTACTCGGCAAGGATCTCCGGCGTGTTCCATGCGACGTCGAGTGCCGTCGCATTGGTGATGAGCTCGCCTACGAACGGGGACGGGTTGGTGCCGCCCAGGGCGTCGCCGAGGGCGTTCACCGCCGGGTACTCCGCCGGCTTGTACACCGGCAGCGAGTAGGCGAGGTCCACTCGTCCGTCCGCGAGCGCCGAGTCGAGCTCGCCGTAGGGGGCGATGGCCTGTCCCCAGACCATGTCGACCTTGATCTTTCCGCCCGAGCGCTTTTCGATGGCCTCCGCCAGCACGGTGCCGGAGGGGGACTGGACGGACGCCTGCGAGGCTGCCGAGGGCTGATAGATGATCTCGATGGGATCGAGATCTGCGAGCGCCGCGTCGATCTCGGCCTGGTCCGCACCGACCTCATAGCCTTCCCCGCCGCCGGCTCCGCCGGAGCCGGCATTGCCAGCCGACCCGGCACAGGCGGAGAGAGCAAGGGAGAGGACGGCGATGCCGGCCGTGGCGCCTGCCAGACGGCCGGCGGCCGGGGCAGTGCGCGGAGAGGATGTGTGCAGTGACATGGTGTGGGTTCGCCTTCTGGATTCTGTTTCTGTGTGCCCGCGGCTTGCGCAGCGCGCGGTCTGGGGGTGGTCTTCGGGAGAAGGTGGCCCGGCCTGGCCTGGCCAGGACGGCCGCCCCGCGCGCGGAACGCGGGCGAGGGCGGACTCACCGTACTCGCCCGCGTTCCGCGGCGGAATTAGCCGGTGGCTACTCCGTCGCTGTGGCTCCGGCTGCCCGTTCCAGCAGTGCCGGCAGCCATTCCGTCATCTGCGGTACCGCGATCATGATGATGAGGAACAGCACCGCGACCGGCAGGAACCAGACGAGAGCGGTCCACACGTCCTTGAGGGTGATGTTCTGCCCCAGATTGACTTCGGGGTTCTTCGAGATGTTGTGGACGATGAAGGACAGGATGCCCACTGGGGGAGTGATCATGCCCAGCTCGCCCAGCAGCACGACGAACACGCCGAACCAAAGGGGGTTCACTCCCATCTCCGCCAGCGTGGGCAGGAGGATCGGGATGGTGAGCAGCATCATCGACAGAGTGTCGAAGAACATGCCCATGACGAGGTAGAGCAGCACCAGGATGAGCAGGAAGCCCACGCGGTTGAGGCCCAGACCCACGATGAAGTCCGTGATCACCGGAGCGAGGCCGGTGATGGCAAGCAGGCGGGTGAGCATCTCCGCACCGATCATGATGAAGAAGATCGCTGCGGTTGCGGACACCGTTGACATGGCCGCATGCCCCACCTTGGAGACGGGCTTGTCCTTGCGGGTGTAGAAGATCGTGAGCAGCAGCGCGGTGAGAGCAGCGGCGGCGCCGGCCTCGGTGGGGGTGAAGGCGCCGGAGAACATGCCGCCGAACAGCACGAGCATGATGACCGGGAAGCCCCAGATCTCGCCGAGTGACTGGAAGCGCTCCTTCCAGGTGATGACCCGCTTCTCGCCTCCGGCATCCTTGCCGCGGCCCACGAGCTTGGGAGCGAAGACGCCCAGGCAGAAGATGAAGAGCCCGAATGTGACGGCGATGAGGATGCCGGGGACTGCGCCGGCCATGAGCTGCGGCCCCACGGGTACGGAGGCGATGCCCGCATAGACCACCAGCAGGATCGACGGCGGGATGAGGCCGCCGGGCAGACCGGAGACGATGACGGTGCCCACAGCCACGCGCTTGTCGTAGCCGGCGCGCAGCATCTCCGGGATGCCCGCCCGGCCCAGGGTGTAGGTCATGCCGATCGTCGAACCGGAGACGGAGGCCAGGCCCGCGCCGGCGGCTGTGGTACCGATGCCGATGCCGCCCGGCAGCCAGGAGAACCAGCGGTCCGTGGCACGGTAGATGCGAGTGGCCATGCCCGACTGAGCCAGGAGCATGCCCATGAAGATGAACATGGGCAGGACGGAGTAGGACCACTTGGACACCGAGTTGAAGGGTGCGGTGGAGAGGATGTTGACGGTCGCCGGGATGCCTGCGAGCCCGTACACGCCGACGAGGCTGGGGATCGCCAAGGAGATGGCGACCGGGACGCCCATGAACATGAGGACGAGCATCATGCCGATGCACCACATACCTGCGGCAGGCCCGGAAGAGGAGGTGAAGAAGCCCACCAGAGTCACGGCCAGCAGGCCGAAGCAGATGAGGAGGGCCTTGAGGCTGAGCTTCTGCGAGCCCCGCCGTGCGGAGGGGAACAGCGAGGGCGTCGTTGCGCTCGGAGCGGAGGAGGTTTCGGTCATGGTGTTCCGTTCGTCTGCCGTGTCAGTCGGGATGCGGCTCACAGCGGGGCCTCGGTGGGCTCATTGCTCACGGTCTCACCCGTGAGCGGATCGACATCGGACCGGCCCGTGCGGGCGATGACGACGATGTCGAGGATGTAGAGGACCAGCAGCATCAGGAAGACGAGCGGGACCAGGTAGTACACGGGCCAGGTGATGATGTCGGTGACGCCGGCCGTAGATCCGATCTGGGTGTTCTTCATGGCTTCTTCCAGCCCGAACCAGGCGAAGCCCAGGCTGATGAGCGCACCCACGGCACAGGCGAAGATGCGGAAGACGTTCGCTGTGCGGGCGTTGAGGTTCTCGAGCATGATCGTCACCGTGATGTGCTCCTTCTGCAGATGCGCAGCAGGGATTCCCAGGAGCGCCACGGCAGGCAGCCACCAGAAGGCGACGATCTCGTTGGTGCCGTAGAGAGGGGCGTTGAAGAAGAAGCGCATGAGCGCGTGCGCGACCACATGGAGCATCATCGCGATGACTGCGACGCCGGTGATGGCGGACAGCAGCCGGTCGATGAGCTGATTCAGGTTGTGCATGAGAAGCCACCTTTGCCTTCAACTGTTCTGTCGCGGACCGAAGGGGTCAGGCCGCGGACGACGTGGATGAACTTATCGAATGATCATCACACTTGCAATGCCGTGTCAGGAGAATCTGAGGAAGTTCTCGATTTGTGATTCAGGCAACACTCTAGAGTGCGACGGAAGGGTCTGGAGCCGGGGCTGTGAAGGGGCTCGTGCCGGGGAGGCGAAGGGTCCCGCGCCGTGGACATCCATGGGAACCGTGCCGCGGAAATTCATGGGAACCGAAGCGGCCCGGTGCCTGTGCCGCAGGCGGCCTGCATCCAGGCCCCGCGGAACCCGCCCATATGCAAGTTACGTCTGCGTAGCGGCCGCGGTGGGCGGCCGCTACGCAGACGTAACGTGGGGAGTTGGGGGTGCGGTTCCTGCGCCCGGGTGGGCGGAGGGCCTCAGTGGTGGCGGGACTTGATGTCCTTGCCGATGATGTGCTTCATGACCTCCGTGGCGCCGCCGTAGATCGTCTGGATGCGGCTGTCGCGGAACGCCCTGCCGATGGGGTACTCGAGCATGTACCCGAACCCGCCGTGCAGCTGGAGGCACCGGTTGATGATCTCCAGCTGGAGCTCCGCGGCGACCATCTTCGCCTTGGAGGCGTCCACCGCGGTGAGGTCGCCGTCGTTGAGGGCGAGTGCGCACTTGTCCACGTAGGCCTCGACCGCATCCAGGCGGGCCTCCATCTCCGCGAGCTCGAACTGCGTGTTCTGCAGATCGCCGATGGTGCGGCCGTAGGCCTCGCGGCTGAAGACGTACTCCGCCGTGCCGTCGAGTGCGGCGCGCGCTCCCGCGATGGCACCGGAGGCGATGGTGAGCCGTTCGTAGGGCAGGTTCACCATGAGATGGATGAAGCCCTTGTTGAGCTCGCCCAGCAGCTGCGACTCCGGCACGCGGACGTCCTCGAAGTTCAGCTCCGAGGTGTCCTGCGCCGCCAGCCCCACCTTGTCGAGGTTGCGGCCCTTCGTGAAGCCGGGCGCATCCGCGTCCACGATGAACAGCGAGGTGCCGCGCGAGCCCTTGGCGTCCGGATCCGTGCGGGCGACCACGACGACGAAGTCGCAGTTCTGGCCGTTGGTGATGAAGGTCTTGGCGCCGCTGATGACCCAGTCGTCACCGTCGCGCACGGCGCGGGTGCGGATGTTCTGGAGATCGGAGC
The DNA here is from genome assembly GCF_039531405.1 of Brevibacterium salitolerans. Lineage (NCBI taxonomy): Bacteria > Bacillati > Actinomycetota > Actinomycetes > Micrococcales > Brevibacteriaceae > Brevibacterium > Brevibacterium salitolerans. The sequence goes on from NZ_BAAAPZ010000003.1 coordinate 218,567, forward strand.
CCGCGCCGGGCTCCGTCATCGCGATGGCGGAGATCAGGTCGCCCGAGGCCAGCCCCGGCAGGTACTTCTCCTTGAGGTGGTCGGAGCCGAAGGCTGTGAGGTAGCCGGGCACGATCCCGTCGGACACGCCCCAGCCGCCGGTCGCGGAGCCCACGCCCCGCTTGGCGACCTCCTCCGCGCGGACCATCTCGAAGCGGAAGTCCTCGATGCCCCCGCCGCCGTACTCCTCGGGGTGGGAGAAGCCGATGACACCGGCCTCGGCGGCCGCCTTCCACATGGAGCGGTCGACGATCTTGGCCTCCTCCCACCGCTCGAAGTGGGGCACGACCTCCTTGTCGAGGAAGGCGGCCACGGTGGTGCGGAAGTCCTCGTGGTCCTGGGTGTAGAGATTCCTCTTCACGTCTCGTCCTCTCTCAGAGCAGCTCGAGGATGGTGGCGTTGGCCTGGCCGCCGCCCTCACACATGGTCTGCAGGCCGTAGCGGATGCCGTTGTCCTGCATGTGGTGAAGCATCGTCGTCATGAGGCGCGCGCCGGAACCGCCCAGCGGGTGGCCCATGGCGATGGCACCGCCGTTGGGGTTGAGCCGGGAGGCGTCCGCGCCCAGGTCGTTGAGCCAGGCCAGCGGGACCGGGGCGAAGGCCTCGTTGACCTCGAACACGCCGATGTCGTCGATGCTCAGGCCGGAGCGCTCGAGCGCCTTCTGGGTGGCCGGGATGGGTGCGGTGAGCATGATCTTCGGGTCCGCGCCGGCGAGCACGGCGGTGTGGACGCGGGCCAGCGGCTTGAGCCCCAGCTCCTTCGCCCGGTCGCCGTTCATCATGAGGAGCGCGGCGGAGCCGTCGGAGATCTGCGAGGCGTTGCCGGCGTGGATGACGCCGTCCTCCTTGAAGACGGTGGGCAGCTTGGCGAGCTTCTCCAGGGTGCCGCCGGCGCGGATGCCCTCGTCCTTCGTGACAGTGCCGTGCTCCGTCTCCACGGGGATGATCTGGCTCTCGAAGCGGCCTGCCTCCGTGGCGGCCTGGGCCTTGGCATGCGATTCGAGGGCGAAGGAGTCGAGCTGCTCGCGGGAGAAGCCCCACTGCTCCGCGATCATCTCCGCGCCGATGCCCTGATTGGGGCGGGCGCCGTCGTAGCGGGCGCTGAACTTCTCGCCGTAGGGGCTCTTCCCCTGGGAGGAGGAGCCCATGGGATTGCGGGACATCGACTCGACGCCGCCGGCGATCGCGATGTCGTACTGGCCGGATACGATGCCGGCGGCCGCGAAGTGCACTGCCTGCTGCGAGGAGCCGCACTGGCGGTCGACGGTGACGCCGGTGACGGACTCGGGGAAGCCGGCGGACAGCGCTGCGGTGCGGGCGATGTCGCCGGTCTGCTCGCCGGCCTGGGTGACGCAGCCCCAGATCACGTCCTCGACGAGGCCGGCGTCGATGCCCGTGGTGGCGACGATGTCCTCGAGGACGAGCGCGGAGAGGTCTGCGGGGTGGATGCCGGAGAGCACGCCGTCGCGCTTCCCCGTGGGGGTGCGGCGGGCGGCAACGATGACTGCGTCCTGCATGGGATTCTCCTTCGAATGGGCCGGACGCCTCCGCGCCCGGCATGCTTGGCGACGCACCTGTCGAGACGGTACTTATCGTGCGTTCAGCTTCACATATCGCCTCAAACCAGTCAATATGGACTGGTGCGGTGGAAGGCGCCGCAGATTCGCAGACACACTCGCTCGAAGGGGAGTCATCACATGCAGATCAAGGATCAGGTCGCATTCGTCACGGGAGGCGCGTCCGGACTCGGCCTCGCCACGGTCAAGGAGTTCCTGAGCCGCGGGGCCAAGGTCGTCGTCTTCGACCTCAGGACCACGCCCGAGGCCGATGCGCTGGGCGACGACGTCATCGTCGTCGAGGGCGATGTCACGGACGAGGACGCCGTCCAGGCCGCGCTCGAGCGGACGAAGGAGCTGGGCGACCTGCGCGTCGTCGTCAACTGCGCCGGGATCGGCGGTTCGCACCGCATCGTGGGCCGCAAGGGGGTCTTCCCGCTCGACGCCTACAAGAAGGTCATCAGCGTCAACCTCATCGGCACGTTCAACGTGCTCCGCCTGGGTGCGGCGTTCATGGCGGAGATCGAGCCGGCGGGCGAGGAGCGCGGCGTCATCATCAACACCGCCTCCGCCGCGGCCTTCGACGGCCAGATCGGCCAGGCCGCGTACTCCTCCTCCAAGGGCGGCATCGTGGGTCTCACTCTGCCCGCCGCCCGCGATCTCGCGAGCCAGAAGATCCGCGTCATGACGATCGCCCCCGGCATCTTCAAGACCCCGCTCATGCTGGGCGCCTCCGAGGAGACGCTCAAGTCGCTGGGCGAGCAGGTTCCGCACCCCAAGCGTCTGGGCGAGCCGTCCGAGTACGGCCTCCTGGCTGCGCAGATCGTGGAGAACCCCATGCTCAACGGCGAGACCATCCGCCTGGACGGCTCTATCCGCATGGCGCCGCGCTGATCAGCAGCCGCGACGTGGAGACGCAGGCGCAGGGCGGGCAGGGCGGTCAGCGGCGGGGGAGGGAGGCCAAGGACGCCATCCTCTCCGCCGCGATCGACTGCCTGCTCGAGGACGGCTACGCGGCGACGACCACCCTGCGCGTGCAGCAGCGTGCAGGGGTCTCGCGCGGCAAGCTGCTCCACCACTTCCCGTCCAAGCGGGAGCTCCTCGCCGCGGCCACCCGCAGGCTCACGGAGGACCGCCTGGCCGCCGTGCACCTGCAGGAGGACGCTGCCGGTGTCGGTGCCGAGGCCGGGGGCGGGGCGGTCGCGGAGGCGCCGGAGGGTGCTGCGGGCGGCAGCGGTGCGCGCGGAGGCTCCTTCGGTGAGCTCGCCGGTGCGCCGGCCGCCGAGGACCGGGCCGCCCGCCTCGCCTGGATGCTGGACCGGCTGTGGTCGAGCTTCTCCGAACCCAATTTCTGGGCGGCGGTGGAGACCTGGGTGGCCGCGCGCACGGACGCCGAGCTCGCGGGGCAGATCGTCGACCATGAGCGGAGCGTGCTCCGGAGGGTGCGGGCCAACGCCCATGTGCTCGCGGGACCGCAGCTCAGTGCGCATCCGCGGTTCCCGCAGGTGCTGGACCTGCTCTTCACCAGCATGCGCGGCATGGCGCTCACCTACGCGTTCTCCGGCAGGCCGATGGACACCGAGCCGATGCGCGCCACCTGGCTCGCCTCCGCACGCGTGCTGCTGGACGTGGAGGACGACGCAGAGGACTGAGCGCGGTGGACGTTTGAGTGCTGCTGAAGCCTGAGCGCGGTGGAAGTCTGAGCGTTGCGGACGACCGTGCATCGCCGCACCGGGCGGATGAGCCCCTGGCGAATGCCTCCGAGGGTCCCGTGTCTGCATCCAGCGGGACCACGTTGCAACCGGCGGCCCGGCTCTGCGGCTGGGGCTGAGACCTGAACGAATGCACGAAGCCGTGCCTCCCGGATGCCGGGAGGCACGGCTTCGCTGTCTGCTGCGCTGCAGCGAGGCCGGCTGCGGGAGTCAGCCGCGCTCTGCGGACCGGCCTGCTGACGTGACCGCAGGCTCTGCCTCCGGCACATCAGCGGTGGCGAGCCCGATCTCTGCCTCGTACGGAGATCCGCCGGTGGGCACCTTCCCGGCCTGGGCTTCAGCGCCCGCCACGGCCTCGGGCGCGGGCTCTGCCGAACCCTCCCCAGCCGCACGCGCGGTCCCACCGCGCGGGGTGACCACTCCCTGCTCGATTGCCATGCGGCGCGCGAACACCGGAGCGGCGAACACGGACGGAAGCATGAGGAAGCCCACCGGCACTGCGGTGATGACGATGAACGACTGCAGAGCGCCGATCCCGCCGTCGCCGATCGAGATGAGCACCGCCGCGGCGACGCCCATGATGACCGCCCAGGTCGCCCGCATGCGCGTGGACGGTTCGCCCGAGGCGGTGCAGGACTGCGCGATCGCGAACGACATGGAGTCCGTCGTCGTGGTGACGAACATGGTGGTGAGGATCAGGAAGAACACGGCCACGGGCAGTGAGAGGGGCAGCTGCGCGGAGATCGACATGACGACGGCGGGGACGCCGTCGGAGGCGTAGGCCCCGGTGACGCTGCCCGGATTCTGCAGCTCCATGGCGAGGCCCGTGCCGCCCAGCACCGTGAACCAGTCGGTGGTCACGACGGGCGCGAGCACAGCGTTGCTGAGCAGCAGGTCGCGGAGGGTGCGGCCGTGGGAGATCCGGGCGACGAAGACGGACATGAGCGGGGCGTAGCCCACGAACCAGCCGAAGAAGAACACGGTCCAGCCGGAGAGCCACGCCTGGTCGCCCTGGTAGAGGGAGAGGCTGAAGAAGTCGGCGACGTAGGTGGCGAACCCGCCCACCCACGCGCGCAGGACGTAGCCGGCGGAGCCCAGGAGCAGGACCGCGGCCATGAGGATCAGCGCCATCCAGATGTTCACGCGGCTGAGGATCTGGATGCCCTTGCTGAGGCCGGAGGAGACAGAGAGCGCCGCCACGCCGGTGAGCACCGCGATGATGGTCAGCTGCATGGGGTAGCCGTCCGGGATCCCGGTCAGTGCGGAGATCCCGTAGGACACCTGGAGGCCCAGGAAGCCGATGGGGCCCACCGTGCCCGCGACGACGGCGAGGACGGAGACGATGTCCGCGACGGTGCCCACCCAGCTGGTGAGGATCTTCTTCCCCATCACCGGGTAGAGCAGGGTGCGCGGGCGCAGCGGCATGCCCTTGGAGTGCGCGTAGGACATCACGACGGCGCCCAGGGTGCCCAGGATCGCCCAGGCGAGGAAGCCCCAGTCCACGAAGCTCTGCGCGAGTGCGTTGGTGACCCGCTCCTGCGCGGTCGCCGCGGTGCCGAAGTGGGGCGGCTCGTCGAGGTAGTGAGCCACCGGCTCGGCGGCCGCCCAGAACACGCCGCCGCCGGCCAGCAGCGTGGACATGATCATCGCGAGCCACTTGAAGCGGCTGTACTCCACCGTGGCGGTGCCGCCCATGCGCGCACGGGCATAGGGGGTGAAGGCCAGGACGATCGCGACGAGGAAGGTGACGAGCAGCAGGTACTGCCAGTAGCCGCCGAACCACTGCGAGGAGGCCGCGAACGCGGTGTCGATGCTGTGAGTGACGGCGTCGCGGAACACGAGTGCCAGGAGGATGAAGACGGCCAGGATGCCGATGCTGATGAAGGCGACCTTGCGGTCGAGCACTGAGGGCGCTGGGGGTGTTGGAGGTGCTGTGTGCGCTGAAGGTGCTGAGGGATGTACGGGCTGAGGGGACGCGGCGCTGGAGCGCTCGGGCATCGGGTCTCGCTAACGTTGAGGTGCACTGTGCGCTCGGCCGGATGCCTGAGGCGCAGCGGAAGCGCTGCACGGCGCTTCAGAGGCGTCGAGGCGAGCGGGATCCGGAGCGTCTCCGTCAGCCGTCAGGCTCGCCTCATGTGCAGCGCAACAGTCAACCACAAGAGGGGTTGAGGAACCCACCGCAGAGCGCCGCAGGTGGGAAACGTCTCAGCGGAGTCCGGAAACCCGGAGGGCGCGGCGGAAACAGCTCCGGGGAGCGGCCGGGCGGAGCTGCTCCCCGGCAAGTTGCGTCTGCGTACAGGACGGGTGGGGCGTCATGTACGCAGCTTGGGATGGTGTGCGGGAGAGGTGCGGGCGGAGGCCGCCGAGGCCGAGCGCCTGGTGCGGAGTCAGCTCCGGGACGATGCCGGTGCGCTCTGCTCCCGCGGCGAGATCCACAGGCCGCGTGCTCGGGCGGTGACGACTCCGTCCGCTGTGATCTCCCCTTCCATGAAGCGCTTGCGGCCTTCGATCCTGCTGATCCGGCCGCTCACGCGCACGGTGGAGTTCAGCGGTGTGCCCGCATCGTAGGTGAGGGTCAGCTCGCGGGTGAAGGCCGGCGGCAGGCCCGAGGCGTGCGCGGCATCCCCGAGCACCTGGTCGAGCATGAGCGCGACGATCCCGCCGTGCACCCGCCCCGGGGGGCCCTGGTACTGCAACGGGAGCACCACGTCGGCATAGGACTCTGCGGTCCCGTCGTCCTCTGCCGCGCCGCGCACACGGTGGCGGATCTCGAGCGGCGGAGCGATGGGGTTGCGCGCCGAGGACGCCGGGGTGAGGTCCAGGCGGAAGCGGCTGCGCGGGCGCATGGGGTCGCGGATCTCCACCACGGAGGGATCCTCCGCCGCGGCGCTCAGATCCGCGGCGATCTCCCGCACGCGGGAGGCGAGGGCCGCATCGTCATGCTCGGAGACGAGCGCATTGATGAGGCTGCGCGTGAGTCGGGTGGTGTGCTCTGCGAAGGGGGAGACGCTCACTCTGCGTCCTCTCTGGTCCGAATCTGCCCGGCAGCGGTGCCGCCGGGGTGGCGATCTTGTCTGCGGAAGGGGATCCGGTTAGGGTCCTTAGCAAACGTTCAGTCAGCGCTTCCACTGTCCGCAGTGTAGCGCCGCAGGTGAGCGGTGCAGCGGCGAGGCTGTCGCTGTCCGCCCGTTGCGCACCCGCATCGCCTCGTCACAAGGAAGTGATCCGATGTACCCAGGAGCCCATTCCACCCAGCACCCCGACAAACCCGCGCTCATCATGGCGGACACCGGCGCGGTCCTCACCTACGCGCAGCTGGAGGAGCGCTCGCTGCGGCTGGCCAACCACTTCCGCAGCCTCGGCCTGCAGCCGGGGGACCACCTCGCAGTGGTCGCGGAGAACCGCTTCGAGATCGTCGAGGCCATGTGGGCGGCGCTGCGGACCGGCACTCTCATCACGGCCGTGAACTCCCACCTCACGGCGGAGGAGAGCTCCTACATCATCCACGACTGCGAGGCGAAGGTCGTGCTCGTCTCCGGCAGCCTGGAGAACGCCGCCCAGCTCGCCCAGCTGTGCGCGGACGTGGAGCACCGGATCTGGCTGGGGGAGCCGCTGCCGGGATTCGACTCCTACGAGGAGGTGCTCGCCGCCGCCTCGACGGAGAAGCCGGACTACGAGCCGCGCGGTGACGACATGCTCTACTCCTCCGGGACCACGGGACGTCCCAAGGGCATCCTGCCGGAGCCCAAGGAGCAGTCCGTCGACGATCCGAACGTCCCCCTCGTCCAGCTGTTCACCTCCGTGTACGGCTTCGGCGAGGACACCGTCTACCTCTCGCCGGCGCCGCTCTACCACGCCGCTCCGCTGCGCTTCGTCATGACGACGCACGCCCGGGGCGGCACCGCCGTGATCATGCCGCGGTTCGACGCCGAGGCCGCGCTCGCCACCATCGAGAAGTACGGCGTGACGCACTCGCAGTGGGTGCCCACCATGTTCATCCGGATGCTCAAGCTGCCCCGCGAGGTGCGGGAGTCCTACGACGTCTCCTCGCTGCGGGCGGCCATCCATGCCGCGGCTCCGTGCCCGGCGGAGGTCAAGCGGCAGATGATCGAGTGGTTCGGCCCCGTCGTCTACGAGTACTACTCGTCCACGGAGGCCCCCGGACTCACCCTCATCGACTCGGAGGAGGCGCTCGCCAAGCCGGGCTCCGTGGGGCGGGACGGCTACATGGGAACCGTCCACATCTGCGGCCCGGACGGTGAGGAGCTGCCCGCGGGCGAGGTGGGCACCATCTACTTCGAGATCGATCCCGCCAAGTCGATGTTCAGCTACTTCCACGACGAAGCCAAGACCGCCGCCTCCCGGCACCCGGACCACCCGCGCTGGGCGACCACGGGAGACCTCGGGTACATCGACGAGGACCGCTACCTGTACCTCGCCGAACGTACGAGCTTCCTCATCATCACCGGCGGCGTGAACATCTACCCGCAGGAGATCGAGAACGCGCTCGCCCTCCACCCGGACGTGCGCGATGTCGCGGTGGTGGGGGAGCCCCACGAGGAGCTCGGCGAGATCGCGGTGGCCTATGTGGAGGCCGAGGACCATGTCTCGCCGGAGCGCGACCTGGGTGCCGAGGTGCTCGAATGGCTGGACGGCCGCATCTCGAAGTTCAAGATTCCGCGGCGGATCCGCGTGATCGACGCGCTTCCGCGCACGCCCACGGGCAAACTGGTCAAGCGGAAGCTGGATCCGGAGCTCGCGCGGAGCTGACCGCCGGGCCGTTGCGCGGCCGCATCGCCGCGCGATCTGCCGGCGTCGCCGCCGCAGAGGGATCCGCGCCGGACGGTGACCCCTCCGGCAGACCTCCGGTCTCGGAAGACATCCGGGGCCTGAAGACGAACAGAGAAAGAGGACCATGACAGACCAGGCCCCCGCAGACGCACAGCCCGCAGACGCACAGCCGCTCGTCGTCACCACCGACGACGCCGGCATCACGACCATCCGCTTCAACCGCCCGGAGACCCTCAACGCGCTGAGCAAGGAGGTGGCGCTCGGACTCCTCGACGCTCTCCGCACGGCGCAGACGGACGGCTCGCGGGCGATCGTCCTCACCGGCGGGGACAGGGCGTTCTCCTCCGGCGCGGATCTCCAGGCCAAGCGCGACTCGGCGCAGACCGGCTCGATCCTCACGGAGATCAACCAGATCATGGTGCTCCTGCGCGATTCCGCCGTGCCCACCATCGCGGCGGTCTCCGGCGCGGCCGCGGGCGTGGGCTGCTCCCTGGCGCTGGCATGCGACTACGTGATCATGAACGAGAAGTCGTTCCTCATGCTCGCCTTCACCAAGATCGGCCTCATGCCGGACGGCGGCGCGAGCGCCCTCGTGGCGGCCTCGGCGGGGCGTCACCGGGCCATGCGCATGGCGCTCACCGCCGAGCGGGTCTACGGAGAGCGGGCCTTCGAATGGGGTCTGGCGAGCGAGCTCGTCTCCGAGCAGACCCCGCTGGAGCGCGCCGCCGAGGTGGCCGCCTCCTTCGCCGCGGGCCCCCCGCTCTCGCTGGCGGCCACCCGCCGGGCGGTGAACGCGGAGACGCTCGGCACCCTGCAGAACGTCCTCGACCGCGAGACCGTGGGCCAGGGCATGCTCCTGAGCTCGGAGGACTACGTGGAGGGCACCACCGCCTTCCGCGAGAAGCGCGCGGCGACCTTCACCGGTCGCTGAGCCGGCACCTCGGGCGCGCCTTCCGCTCATTCCCGGTCACAGCCCCAGCACTCCTACCCCCAGCGCCCCGCGGCCCCGTCCGCGGAGCGAGGAAAGGAACACATGAAAGCCGTACAGGTAGTCACACTCGACGGTCCGGAGTCCATCGAGCTGCGCGAGGTCGAGGCACCGCAGCCGGGCCCCGGAGAGATCCAGCTCGACGTCGCCTACTCCGGCGTCACCTTCCCAGAACTCCTCCAGACCCGCGGGCTGTACCAGCTCAAGCACGAGCCGCCGTTCACGCTGGGCGCCGAGGCCTCCGGCATCGTGACGGCGGTGGGCGAGGGCGTCGAGGGGTTCGCACCGGGCGACCGGATCGCCACCATCTCCAACAAGGGCGGCTACGCGGAGACGATGATCGCGCCTGCGAACGCCACCGTGAAGCTGCCTGACTCCGTCTCCCTCAAAGCGGCCGCGGGCATGCCCATGAACCTCCTCACCGCGGACTTCGCCCTGCGCGTGCGGGGCCGGCTGGAGGCCGGACAGACCGTGCTCGTCCACGGTGCCGCGGGCGGCCTCGGCACCGCCCTCGTGCAGATCGCCGTGGCGATGGGCGCCACCGTGGTGGGCGTCGTCTCCACGGAGGAGAAGGCGGAGACCGTCCGTGCGCTGGGCGCACAGCACGCCGTGCTGAGCGACGGCTTCAAGGACGCGGTCAAGGAGCTCTTCCCGGACGGCGTGGACCTCGTCGCGGACCCGGTGGGCAACCCGCAGGACGGCGACCGCTTCACGGACTCGCTGCGCTGCCTCGCGACGTTCGGCACGGCCCTGGTCCTGGGCTTCACCGCCGGCGCCATCCCGCAGGTCAAGGTCAACCGGCTGCTGCTCAACAACGTGGGCGTGGCCGGCGTGGGCTGGGGCGCGGCCTTCGCCAAGGACCGCGATCTGGTGCGCCGCCAGTGGGAGGCGATGTGGGAGCACCTCGAGGCGGGCCGGCTCGACCCCGTCATCCACGCCGTCTACCCGCTGGAGCAGGCATCGAAGGCGATCGGCGAACTGGAGACGCGTTCCGTGCGCGGCAAGGTGCTCCTCGAAGTGAAGGCGGAGGGCTGACATGAGCGCATTCGATCTCACCGGCCGCACGGCGGTCGTCACCGGCGGCAACCGCGGAATCGGCCTGGGCATGGCCCGAGGCCTCGTGGAGGCCGGCGCGAACGTGGCCATCTGGGGCCGCAGCGAGGAGACCAACGCGGCGGCCGCGGCGGAGCTGAGCGCGCTCGCGGAGGCGAGCCGGGCCTCGGCCGCGGGGGCTGCCGGTGCGGGCGCCTCCGGTGCGGGATCCGCCGAGGCCGGGGCACCGGTTCCGGGGGTCGCCTCCTTCGTCTGCGATGTGGCGGACCCCGCGCAGGTGAACCGGGCGATGGAGGGCACGCTGGAGCGGTTCGGCAGGCTGGACTCGCTCATCGCGAACGCGGGCGTGTCCGGCATGTACGGCCGGCTGCACGAGCTGGACCTCGAGGCGTGGCGGAAGGTCTCCGCCGTCAACGTGGAGGGCGTCATCTCCAGCTGCCAGGCGGCCCTCCGCCAGTTCCTCGACCAGGGCGAGGGCGGCTCGCTCGTGCTGCTGGCCTCGCTGGCGGGGATCGAGGGCGCCGGCCGCAACTCGCTCTACGGCGCGACGAAGGGCGCGGTGCTCTCGCTCATGCGGGCCATCGCGGTGGAGTACGGCCGCGAGCGCATCCGCGCCAATGCGGTACTCCCGGGCTGGATCGCCACGGACATGACGCAGGGTTCGCAGGACAGCGAGGTGTTCACCCGCAAGGTGATCTCGCGGGTGCCGGAGCGCCGGTGGGGCACGCCCGACGACTTCGCGGCGGCGGCCGTGTACCTCTCCTCTCCGGGCTCCTCCTACGTCAACGGGCAGCAGTTCGTCATCGACGGGGGTTACACCGTATTCTGAGATTCGAGACGCAGCTCACACTGGGCTGCGCACCCGGGCACCGTCGGCCGAGCGGGGACTTCCGCAGCGGCCGGCGGTGCCCGGCTCAGGACCGACGCCCCACTGCGGGCCACATGACGGAGGCGAAGAATGCTCCACGGAATCCCCTCGACCATGGGCGACGACTATCAGCTCAACGTCCTCTCCCTGCTGCGCTACGCGGCCACCACCTTCGCGGAGACGGAGGTGGTCCACCGGCGTTCGGACGGCAGCTGGGGCCGGAGCAGCTACGGCGAGGAGTTCGCCCGCGTCTCACGCATGGCGGATGCGCTGGCCTCGCTGGGCGTGAAGGCGGGCAGCTCCGTGGGCGTCCTCGACTGGAACTCCCGTCGTCACTACGAGGCGTACTTCGCCGTCCCCAGCCTGGGTGCGACGATGGTGCAGCTCAACCTGCGCCTGGGCGAGGCGGACCTGGCCTACGTGGTCAACCACTCCAAGGCCGAATACGTGATCGTCGACGAGTCGCTGCTGCCCATCGCGGAGAAGCTCGCCGGCGAGTCCTACGTCAAGCAGTGGATCGTCGCCTCGGACCGCCCCGCCGCAGAGGTGGAGACGAGCCTGCCCGGTGCGGTGTTCCTCGAGGACCTCATGAGCGGGGCCCGTGAGGACTACCCGTTCGAGGAGGTGGACGAGAAGACCGCGGCGTACGCCGGCTACACCACCGGGACCACCGGGCGGCCCAAGGGCGTCTACTACTCGCACCGCGCCTCCTACCTGCACTCGCTGGGCGTGGACGCGGGGCTGAGCCTCACGTTCACGGACGTGACGATGCCCATCACCCCCATGTTCCACGTGCTCTCCTGGGGCTTCCCTCAGGCCGCGACCTCCGTGGGCGCCAAGCTGGTGCTGCCGGGCCGGTTCTCCGCCGAGGACATGAGCGCGATCGCGCAGGCGTTCGTGGAGGAGAAGGTGACGGTGGCCAACGGCGCCCCCGTGATCTTCTCCGGCCTGCTGCAGTACCTCAGGGCCCAGCCGGAGATCCCGGACCTCTCGCACGTCCGCATGGTCAGCGGCTCCACGGAGCCCCCGGTCTCCCTCATGAAGGGCTTCAAGGACCTCACGGGAGCGGAGATCATCCACGGCTACGGCGCCTCGGAGACGAGCCCGCTCGCCACGCTGAACTGGCGTCTCAAGCCGGAGCTCGCCGGGCTGGACGAGGATGCAGGCTGGGACCTCAAGCGCGCGCAGGGCCTCCCGCTCCTGGGCGTGGAGATCAAGGCGGTGGATCCGGCCGGTGAGGAGCTGCCGCGGGACGGGAAGTCGATGGGCGAGCTCATCATGCGCGGCCCGTGGATCACGTCCTCCTACCACAAGCTCGACGACAATGCGGACCGGTTCCTCGACGGCTGGTGGCGCTCCGGCGACGTGGGCGTCATCGACGCGCACGGCTACGTCAAGCTCACCGACCGCCTCAAGGACGTCATCAAGTCCGGCGGCGAGTGGATCTCCTCGATCGACATGGAGAACGCGATCCTCGACGACGCGAGGGTGAAGGAGGCCGCCGTGATCGGCGTGCCGGACGAGAAGTGGGACGAGCGTCCCGTGGCCTACGTGGTCGCCGCGGAGGGGCAGACACTCACCGCCGACGACGTGCGCTCCGGCCTCTCCGAGCGCTTCGCCAAGTGGCAGCTGCCGGACGAGGTGGTCTTCGTCGACGAGCTGCCCCGCACCTCCGTGGGCAAGCTCGACAAGAAGGCGATCCGCAGTCAGCGGGCCGCAGAGGACGCGTGATGAGCGGGGAGGGTGCCGTGGTGCCCGGACCCTACGGTGCTCCGGAGCATCCGGACATCGTGACCGCGGACGAGACCGTGACGGTGGCCGTGCGGGTGGACGGATACCCCACCGCCGCACTGCCGGCGCTGTTCGACACCGTGTTCACCGGGCTGTTCCCCGCGCTCGCCGAGGCCGGGGTGCGGCCGGCAGGCCCCGCGTATTCGCTGTACACCTCCGCTCCCGCGCAGACGGTGGACATCGAGGTGGGGATCCCGGTGGACCGCGTGTTCGAGGGCGAGGCGCTGCTGGGCACGGTGCCGGTGGGTGCTGGACCGGTGGGTGCCGCGCAGATGGGTGCCTCGTCCGGTGAGGACGCCGGGCCGGTGGGTGCCGAGGTCGGGCCGGCTGGCACGGGCGCCGAGGCCGGTGCGAGCCCCGGTGCCGAGGCCGGTGGTGCGGAGGGGCGCGTGTTCGAACTGCGTGCGGTGGCCTCCGCTGTCCCAGGCGGACGCATCGCCGCTGCCACATACCTGGGCGGGTTCGATGGTCTGAGCGGGGCATGGCAGACCCTGGTCGCCGCGCTCGAGTCGCAGGGTGAGACGCCCGCCGTGCCGTTCTGGGAGGTCTACGTGACGGAGCCCAGACCGGACATGGACCCGGCCGAGCTGCGCACCGACCTCTTCACCGCCCTGGAGCGCTGAGGAGAGTGCTGGTGTGCTTGCCGCGGTGCGGCGCTGTGCGCGGTGCCGCGGTGAGCGCGGTGAGGCGGTGAGCGCGGTGAGGCGGTGAGCGCGGAAGCGGCGCACTTGACGCGGTGAGGCGCTGTGCGCGGTGCCGCGGTGGTGCGGCGAGTGTTGGCGCGCTGAGCGGTAGCTGTCCCTGGGAGCACCGGCACCGCGAATGCTTTGAGCCACCCACCTATACGTGGGTGGCTCAAAGCATTCACGGGGTGCGGTTTTCGGAAAGACCGCGAATCCTCTTTGCCGCCCACCTATACGTGGGCGGCAAAGAGGATTTGTGGGGTGTGGTCCGAGGTGCGCCGAGTCCGGTGTGAGGCGCGCGGGGTGTGGTGCGAGGCGCCCCGGGGTGCGGTGCGCTGTGCGCCGGGTGTGGTGCGCTAGGCGCGGGGTCCGGTGCGAGGTGCGCAGAGTCCGGTGCGGGGCCCCGGGTGCGGGCGCTGTGCGCCATGCGCACCGCACCGCGCGCAGCCCCGCTCAGGGGTGGGTGAGGAGATACGCGCCGGAGCGGTGGAAGTCCGCGACTTCCCAGCCGTCCGCCATGAGCTCCGTGATGCCGCGGCGCAGTGCGTGCCGCCAGGCGTCGGCGAGCTGCGGGTCCGTACCGCGCAGCGTCTCGATGTCGCTGGGGATCGCGAGGCTGACCAGTTCGGCCTCCCGCGGCACGTCGAATTCGAGCGGCCTGCCGGAGTCGTCGATGCTGAGCGCGGGGACCGCATCCTCCAGCCGCGGACGCCCGCCCGCACCTGCCCGTCCGCGTGTGACGGCAGCCGCCCCTCCGGCAGCACCCGCCGCATCCGCCCCGCCGGCAGCGCCCGCCGCATCCGCGCGCCCATCCGAACCGACCCCGCCGGCACCTCGGTCCGCGGCAACCTCTCCTGCCGCGTCCACGCTTTCCGCCGCCCCTTCACCCAGCCGGACGCCGCCCCACCCCGCGGACCGCTCGAGGTCCCAGGACACCAGCAGCCTGTCCGAGGCGGTTCCCTCGTTGACGCCGTCGCGCATCTGGCCGTAGAAGTCCTCGTGGTACTCCACCACGCGTGCCCCCAGACGGCCGATGTTGAAGTACGCGTTCCTGCTGATGAGCGGATCGAACGTCCAGGTCATCTGTGTGATGCCGCGCTCCAGGCACCACAGGCGCTGGTGGAGCTTCATCGCCGCTCCCGTGCCGCGGCCCACCTCGTCGTGGCGCACACCGGCGATGTGCGAGTGCATCGCCCATTCCGGCGGCGAGGAGAAGAAGCCCACCGTCACGCCGATGAGCTCGCCCGTCTCCGGGTCCACAGCCGCACCCACGTAGTTCTGTGCGTGCGCCAGCGCCATGAGGAGGCTGGGCTCCATGACGGTGGTGCCGGCGGCGCCCACGTTCCACACCTCGTCGAGGAGGAGCGAGGCCTCGGCGGCGGATGCCGGGTCGTGGATGAGGCGCAGCTCCACCCCGGCGCGCTCCTGCGCCAGCTCGAGCTCGTGCTCTGCCGCCTCGATGGTCTGGGGGCTGATTCCTGCTGCTGCATCCATGGCGACATTCTGCCACTCGGGCGGGCGGTGGGGGAGTGTCTGCGCAGGTCGGCGGTCGTAGAGTGGCGAGCATGAACGATCCGCATGCCTCCCGTCCCGTGTCCGGTGCCCCGGCTGCCGCAGCCGCCGCGGAGGGCGGAACCCCTGCCTCCGCACAGGTGAGCACACCCGCCCCGCCCGAGGCTGCCTCGGCGGGGGTGCCTGCGCGTGCCGCCGTCGTGGGTGCGGGCACCATCGGACTGTCCTGGGCGCGACTGTTCGCGGCGGCGGGCACCGCGGTCACGGTCTTCGATCCGCGGGACGACCTCGCAGAGGTCCTGGCGGCACTCACCGCGGACGCAGGCCTTCCGGAGGGCGCGCTCACCCGGGCGAGCACCGCGGCCGAGGCCGTGGACGGTGTGGAGTTCGTGCAGGAGAGCGGGCCGGAGGAGCCGCACGCCAAGGCCGCGCTGTTCGCGCAGCTGGCGGAAGCGGCGCCGGAGGACGCGCTGCTGCTGTCCTCGTCCTCGGCGATCCCGGCCAGTCGGTTCGCCGCGGATCTGCCCGAGGCCGCGGCTGCCCGTGTGCTCGTGGGTCATCCCTTCAACCCGCCCCACATCATGCCGCTCGTGGAGGTGGTGCCGGGGGAGCGGACCGCAGCGGAGGCGGTGGAGCGCGCCGTGCAGATGTACCGCTCCTACGGGCGCGCGCCGATCGTGCTCAAGCAGGAGGTGCGGGGATTCGTGGGCAACCGCCTCCAGAACGCGGTGCTCCGCGAGGCCGTGCACCTGGTGCAGAGTGGTGTGGTGGACGCGGCAGACCTGGATACCGCGGTGAAGAACTCGCTGGGGCTGCGCTGGGCGGCCGTCGGACCTCTGGAGGGCCTGCACCCGGGCGGCGGGGCGCAGGGTCTGCGCGGGCTCATGGAGCACATCGGGCCGTCCTTCGCCGCCATCGACCTCCACGAACCGGACATGTCCGCGGAGGGCATGGAACCGGTGTTCGCACAGACGGAGGCCGCCTACGGCATGCCGCCCCGTGCGGAGATCGCCGCGGAACGTGACCGCTTCCAGGAGGGAGTGCTCCGCCTCCGAGGCGAGCCGCAGGAGGGCTGACGGCCCGGGCGGGAGACGCGCGGTGCCGCATGGTGGCGCTGTGCGGAGCGGCGGAGGCCCAGTGCGGGGGAAGTATGAGGTCACGCCCCGGAATGGCCGAGGCGCCGCACCGGGCCCGTCCGCGGTGCCGGATGCACAACGAGCCTCCGGCGTCAGGGCGTGCTCAGTTCACACCGCCGCGCGGAAGAAGTAGGTGGTGCGTGCGGCGATGAGACCGGCCTCATCGAAGCGCATGAAGTCCGCGAAGCCCTCGTGCGCCTCGGTCCCGTCCTTGAGAACGCCGTCGAAGGTGCCGCGGACGGCCACCCGGTTGCCGCTGGAGACCATCTCCGTGACGGTGTGGCGGCCGGAGGAGATGACGCGCGCGCCGCGGTAGAACTCCGCAACCTCCTCGCCGGTGAGCGTGGGGTACCCGGGGCGGTCGTAGACGGCATGGGAGGAGAACAGGGCGACGGTGGCCTCCGCGTCTCCGGCGTCCACGGTGGCGTAGTAGTGGAGGGCACGCTCCTCCGTGCGGGAGGCGGGCTGGAACTGGGACATGGCTTCTCTCCTCGGGGCTGCGGCTTGGCGGAACGGGGTACTTGGCTGAACGGGGTGCCCGGCGGAACCGGAGGCCAGGCGGATCCTGAGACCCGGCTGGTCCTGAGACCTGGCTGGTCCAGAGACCCGGGCAGCCTGCAGGGGACGCAACCTGAGACGAGTCTCAACAGCGGACGGACTCCTTTGCCTTGCGGGCTGTGACCCGCATAACGTGGGAACCACACTAGCTGGCAGAGCCGCCGGCTGGACGGCGGGTCTCACGACCGTGCAGACGCCACCTATGGAGAAGGAGAGCTCGATGTCGATCTATCAGATTCTCAATCCTGCGACCGGTGAGGTCGTCGAGGAATACCCCACCGCCACTAATGAGCAGATCGCGGAGGCTCAGCAGCGTTCGCACGACGCCTTCGGCCCGTGGGCAGCACGCCCCGTGGCCGAGCGTGCCGCGATCCTCAACCGGGTTGCGGACATCTACGCCGAGCGTGCTGATGAGCTTGCCGAGATCATCCACCTCGAGATGGGCAAGAAGATCGCCGAGGCCAAGGGCGAGCTCAAGCTCTGCGAACTCATCTACCGGTACTTCGCCGAGCACGCTGAAGCATTCATGGCCGATGAACCCCTGCGGGGGACAGCGCCGGAAGACCAGGCGTTCGTGCGCCGGCGTCCGGTCGGGTCGATCCTGGGCATCATGCCCTGGAACTTCCCCTAC
>NZ_BAAAPZ010000004.1:0-72383 GCF_039531405.1 Brevibacterium salitolerans
TATTCCTCGACGACCTCACCGGTCGCAGGGTTGAGAATCTGATACAACGACATCACTGCACTCCTCTGTGCTCATCCAACTCTGTTGTGCTCATCCAGCTGACGTACTCACTCAGCTGACGTACTCATTCGACAGCCCGTTCACGCGACTGTCCTGCTCTTTCGACACGACCGTCCTCGACACGGCTGTCCTCGACACGACCGCACCCAGCCCGGCTGCGCTCCTCTGACGCAGGACGCGGGGACTCACTCCGCAGCCGTGCTCGATGCGCCCGATCCCTGTCCCTGTGCCGCCGTCTGCGTCCGACCGGTCCCTGCGTCCTGCCCGCGGACCGGCGCGTCCTCCCGGAGGGAGATGCCCTTCACCCAGAAACGGGTGAGCAGGTCGACCATCTCCTCGCTGGGCTGCCGGCCGCGCCACCCCAGTTCCGTCTGGGCGTAGTAGCTCATCATCGACACGATGGCGAGCGCTGCCTCGGCAGGATCGACCTCCGGATCGGCGGAGCCCTGCGCCTGCTGTCTCCGGATGCCCTTCGCGATCCTCCGGGCGAAGCTGTCGCGGATGAGCAGCCGCACCCGGCGGAAGCTCTCGTCGTGATGCGCAACCTGCTCGATCACCAGCGACAGACCCAGGGTCTGATGGAACGAATCGAGGAACTTCCGCACCGATGCCTCGATCCGGTCCCGGATCAGGGGGACGTCCATCTCGCTCACATCCGTACTGGTGAGACGAGAGGCGATGGAGCGCTCGATGATCGCCGCGAACAGGGCCTTCTTGCTCTTGAAATGCGCGTAGAAGGTGCCGCGGGACACATCGGCCTCCTGGAGGACGTCCTCGACCGCGCAGTCGACGTAGCCGTGCCGGATCAGCGCTCGGGTCCCCGCATCGAGCAGGTGCTGACGAGTCCGCATCCCCCGCTTGTTCTTGGGCTCCGCGGGATCGGAGACTCCGCTCCACACGCTGAGTGCGAAGCGCACGTCCTCGATGTCCGCATCGACCGCCGCAGGGAACTTCCCGAGTGCTTGGTTCATCCTCCGATTGTGTCGCCCCTGTCCACGTGTCGCCATTTCCGGCACATGAACTTCGCTGTGCGGAATCGACGGCTCTGTGTTCGACACCTCCTCTCTCCTTCTCCCGTGCATGTCCTCCGTGAGCCCGCTCATCGGCCCAGCAGGCTCTCCGCCTCTTCCGCGGACAGACCGGCGAGCCGCACGAGCACCTCCACCTGGTCCGCACCGACTGCGGGTGCCGGGGTGAGCGGCTCCGTCCCGCAGTCCGGGGACATGCGCAGCGGATTGCCCACGGTGGGCACCCGGCCGTTCTTGGGGTGGTCCACGTACCGGATCATCCCGCGAGCGAGCAGATGCGGGTCCTCATCCACCTCCTTCAGCTCCTTCACCGGCGCGGACGGCACCTTGTGCGCCCCCAGCCGTCGGGTGATCTCGTCCCGGGTGAGGGTCGAGGTGACCTCGGTGACCGCTGCGTCGAGGGCATCCATGTGCACGGCGCGCTCGTACACCGTGGTGAATCGCGGATCCTCCAGCAGCGCTTCGAGCCCCAGCGCGCGGCACACCCCCTGCCAGTGGGCCTCGGCGGCACTGATGATCGCGAGCCAGCCGTCCGCCGCCCGGTAGACGTTGTACGGAGCCATCGCCAGGCCCGAATGGCGGTTGCCCGTGCGCTGCGGCAGCTCGCGGTCCGGATAGTTGTAGAGACCGCTGAGCGCAGAGGTGAGCATGGGGTAGATCGTGTCGTGCATCGACACCTCCACGACGCGGCCGGCCCCCGTGCGCTCACGGTCGTACAGCGCGGCCATCGCCGCCCCGAACAGGTGGATGCCGCCGGAGAAGTCCGTGAACGCCGGTCCCGCCTTCACCGGCGCCCCGTCCGGGAACCCGGTCGTCGCGATCGCACCGGACATCGCCTGCACGGTGAGGTCCATGGCGGGCAGCTCCGCGTACGGACCGGAGGAGCCGTAGCCCTTGCCCGAGGCCACCACCAGTCGCGGATTCCGCTCCAGCAGGGCGTCCGGGGCCAGCCCGAGCCGCTCCAGCGCACCCGGGGCGTAGTTCTCGATGAGCACGTCCGCGGAGTCCACGAGCTTCAGCAGGGCCTCACGCCCGGCCTCGCTCTTGAGATCGAGGGCGACGCTCTTCTTGTTGGAGTTCAGCATGATGAACTCCTGCGGGTCCGCGTCGTCCCGCGCCCGCCCGCGCAGCTTCTCGCCGGCCGGCGGTTCGACCTTCACGACCTCCGCACCCAGGTGGGCGAACATGAGTCCGCAGTACGGGCCGTTGTAGATGTGCGCGAGTTCGATGACGGTCAGATCTGCGAAGGACGTGAGCATGGGGTTCCGCTTCTTCGAGGACGTTCGGATGGACGGCGCGCGGCGAGGAGCGCGGCGGTGCGCCCCTCAGACCGCGGCATGACGCAGTTCGGAGGTGCAGGTCTCCGCCACACGGGTGAGCTTGTCGAACACCGCGAGCACGTCCGTGCCGCGGCTGAGGCCGTCCGGACCCCAGACCGTCAGCGAGAACACGCAGGTCCCGTCCCTGTCGAACACGGGAGCGGTGGCCGAGTGGAACTCGTACTCCCCCGCCTTCTCCACCGTCGTGTTGTTGAAGTGCGCCGAGGCCGCGTTGATCGCCGCGGAGAGCTCGCGGCGGTTCTCCGCGGCGGGCGAGTGTCCGGCGGAGGCCGAGGCGATCTCGATGGCGAGCCCGGTCTCGTGGCCGATGCCGTAGGCGTAGCCGGAGCTGCGCACCCGCTCGAGGCCCCGTTCGAAGTTGTCGCGGGCGACGTGGTCGGCGTCGTCGTGCACCTGCGACATCCAGCGCGACTCCATCTCCGGACCGCCGAAGGCGGCGAACACGCCGCCGATGGGCGGCATGAAGGGGACGTGCCGGCCCACCCTGGTGACGCGGGTGGAGCGCTTGTCCGTGCCCGCGGCCGCGACGGTGACCATGTCCTCGTCGACCATGCACATCGCCGTGACCTCCGTGGAGAGGTCCGCCGCCAGCCGCTCCATGTGCGGGCGGATGAGGTCGAGCTGCGCCACGCGGGCGGAGGAGATGCCGGCTCCCAGCGTCATGGACCCCGGCCTGAAGGAACCGTAGCCGCCCCGGAAGAACAGCAGCGGCAGGTGGGAGCGCAGGGTCTCGAGCGCCTCCACCCGGCCCACCACGATGTCGTGGTCGCCGCCGTCGAACACGTCCTGCGTCTCGCAGTCGATGAAGCCGATCGCGTCCGCGAGCCGCGGGTTCCCGTGCGCGGACGGGGACCAGTCGAAGCCGTCGAGCTTGTCCGTCTTGCGCTTCGCCACCGCGCGGCAGACGTCCTCCTGGGTGTTCCCGAGGATGTTGACGCCGAACTTCGTCCCGCTGGCCCGCAGCGCGGCCCAGGAGGAGGAGGTCTTCTGCGGGAGGAAGCCCACCAGCGGCGGGTCGAGGGAGACGGAGACGAAGGAGCCCACCGTCATGGCCAGCGCACCGCCGTCCGGGTCAGCCGCCGTGATCACCACGACGCCGGTGGGGAACGATCCCAGCACCCGGCGGAACTCGTCACTGTCAAAAGCACTCATCACATTCGTCCTTTCACTTCCGGCCGGCGGCCAGGATCCGGGCCGCGTTGCCCGTCATCATCGTTTCGATCTCCGCCTCGGACACACCGCGCGCCAGGAGGTCGGGGACCACACTGGACATGATCGCCCGCGCATCCCACAGCGGCAGATCCGTCCGCCGGTGCTCGTCCGGGAAGTTCATGCTGAACACGGAGGAATCGGTGGAGAGCACCATGCGGTCGGCATAGCCGAGAGCGCACATGCGGACCACGGTGTCGATGCGCTGGGCGTAGGGCAGCCTCGACTCGAGGCCGAACCGGTCCATGCCCAGCACGGAGCCGCGGTCCGCGATGCGCCGCAGGAGGTCGATGTCCGTGGTGTCCCCCACATGTCCGATGACCACACCGGACAGGTCGATGCCCCGTGACTCGAAGTAGTCCTGCTGCGCGAGCCCCGTGCCGTTCCCGGTGTCCGAATGCGTGAAGATGGGAGCACCCGTCTCCAGGTGGGCGTCCGCGACCGCCTGCATGACGGTCCGGACGCCCTCGGTCATGCCGTACCGGTCTGCGGAGCACTTGAGGACGGCGGCCCGCACTCCCGTGTCGCTGATGCCGACGCGGATGTCCCGGACGAACATCTCCGTGAGCGGGTCCGGCCCGTCGAAGAGCCTGCCCGGCCCGTTGAGCTGGGCGAACACGGGCGCCTCGTGGTAGGTGTACCACCCCGTCGCGACGAGGATGCTGAGGTCCACCTGCTCGGCGATCCGCTTGAGCACCGGCACGTTGCGGCCCGTGCCCATCACGGACAGGTCCACGAAGGTGTCGATCCCGGTGGCCTTCACCCCCTCCAGCACGGTCACCGCCCGCGCGACCATCTCCTCCACGGGGAAGAGCTCGGGGTAGTTGAGCACGAGCTCCGCGTTGAGCACGAACACGTGCTCGTGCATGAGGGTGCGGCCGAGCTCCGCAGCGGCGACCGTGCCGGTGAGGGTGGGGATCATGTCAGCGTCCTCCTGGATCGCGTGGTCAGCTGGGGCGGTGGGGGAGGATGATCTCGTCGAACATCCGGTCCGAGATCGCCTGCAGGTACTCCCGGTCCTCGAAGTCCTCGCTCCCCTTGTACCAGGAGGCGAAGTCCTCGAAACCACCCTCGTCCGTGTAGCCGAGCTCCTCGGAGATGCCCGTCCACTTGTCGATGCTCTCCTTCACCGCCGTGTTGAGCGCGGCGCCGTCGAGGTTCTCGGACTCCTCCAGGCCCTTGACCAGGCCCTCGTTGGCGGAGGTCAGCGCCACCTCGGACTCCGCGTCCAGGTACTGCGCGCTGCCTCCGGCCGCCGACGCCGCGTCCGAGGTCTCCCGCACCGATTCCAGGGCGTTGAAGAACTCGGCGCTGGTGTACTCGCGCTGACGGTCGAAGATCAGCTGCTGCGCCACGAGCGGCAGCTGCTCCCACTTGGCGCCGGCCACCAGGGATCCCGGGCCCGGGGCGAAGCTCTGCTCCTGCGGGAAGTACACGTGGGGCGCGACCTCGAGCCAGCCCACGGCCAGCGCCGTGGCCGGGGACTGCAGCGAGCAGTCGAGGATGCCGCGCTGGAAGGCCTCATAGCCCTCGGCCAGCTCGACCGAGGTGATGGTGCCGCCCAGCGCCTCCACCTGCACCTTGTGGGAGGCCGCGTTGCCGCGGATCTGCGCGCCCTCGAAATCCGCGGGCGTGCTCCGCTCATCCGCGCACACCATCGAGATGTTGCCGTTGGGATTGGCCGGGTTGATGACGTGCATGCCGCGGCTCGTGAACTCCTCCATGATCTCCGGGGTGTTGAAGGAGACCTCCTGGAGGGCAGCGTGGCTGACGATCTCGCCCACCAGCGGTGTGGAGGGAGCCTGCACCATGGAGGTCGTCATGTCCACGAAGCCGGGCATCTCCTGCGGCTCATAGGTGGTGTAGTAGTGGGCCATGTCGAGGCGCCCGTCCGTGAGCGCCGCCGGCACCTCCGTGGGCGCGGCCACCGATCCCGCGTAGTGGATGTTGACGGTGATCTTCCCACCGGACCACTCCTCGAGCGACTCCGCGAACTCACGATCGCGGAGAGACGCGTGCGCCTCCGGGTTGGGGGAGGCCACCTGGAAGTTCAGGTCGATGGGATCGACGTCCTCGAACGCCGCCCGGTACTCCTCGATCGTCGCGTCCGCGGCGACGCCCTCGCCTCCCGCACTGCCGCCTCCGCCGCTGTCCGCCTTGGAACAGCCCGTCATCGCCACGACCGCCGCCAGCGCCACGGGCACGGCGGCCAGCCTCATATGTCCTGTCCTCATCACGAATACCCCTTTGTATCTGTCCGTGTCCTCATGCCGTGCGCGGTGCCTGCCGCTGCGGCGTCCTCGCTGCGGCGGCGGGTGCCGCCGCTCACCTCAGTCACCGCTGAAGTGCCTGATGGCGCCCTTGAGGCCGAGCTCCGCCATCTGCGCCTTCACCGCATCGATCGACTCCGCCGTGTGCGAGATCGAGTCCCATTCCGCGCCCGCCCGCAGCGCCTCCGTGAAGCCCTGCCGGTCGAACACCCTGTTGAGCGCGTTCTTCTTCAGGTAGAGCAGGTCCAGCGGCGTCCTGCCCACCCGGCGCGCCAGCGTCGCGGCGGCCTCGGTCGTCTCCTCCGCCGGAACCGCCTGGTTGGCCCAGCCCAGCTGGGTGGCCTCCACCCCGGTCATGCCGTTGCCGGCGATGTAGCTCAGCTCCTTGGCCTTGCGCATGCCGATGTGCCACAGCGACACCGTGCTCAGCAGACCGCCGCCGAGCGGGATGGAGGGCCAGCCGATGTTGGCGGTCTCGGACACGACCACCAGGTCGCAGCAGGCCACCAGCATGGTCGCCCCGCCCAGGCAGTGCCCCTCGACCGCGGCGATGAGCGGCTTGGGATACTTCCAGATGCGCTCCCACAGGTCGATCTTCTCCTGCAGGTTCCGCCAGTCCGCATAGGCGCTGGCAGAGGCGTACCCGGAGACCACGTCGTAGCCGGCGCTGAAGTTGCCGCCGCTGCCGCGGATGATCACGGACGAGACGGCGTCGTCCTTCGCCAGCGCGTCCAGTGCGCTGAAGAGGTCGTCCAGCAGCTCGTCGTTGAATGCGTTGAGCTTCTCCGGACGGTCGAGGGTCACCGTCGCATAGCGCTCCGCTTCGAAGCGCTCCGTCGAGACGAGGGGCATCGGTCATTCTCCTTGGAATCGGACTGGCGTCTTCGCCTTGAAGGCGGCGACGGAGTTCTTGTGGTCCTGGGTCGTCGAGGTCACCGCGGAGGCGAACGACTCGAAGTCCCAGGTCTGGGCGAAGCTGAGATCCGCGGCGGCCTGCACCGCCTTGCGCGTGGCGAAGAGCGCCTGGGTGGGCCCCTCCGCCATCGAGCGGGCGAAGGCGTGGACCCCGTCCGCGAACTCCTCCGGGGCGAAGGACCTCACCGCGATGCCCAGCTCCATCGCACGGGCCGCGTCGATCACCTCTCCGGTCATGCCGTAGTACATCGCGGTGCGGGTGCCGATCTGCTGGCCGAGCAGGTAGGGGACGGAGCTGTCCGGGGCGAGTCCGCGCTTGATGAAGCCGTACTGGAACCGTGCGCTCTCGCTGACGAGGATCATGTCCGTCGCGAGGGCGAGACCGAATCCCGCTCCGACGGCGTGGCCCTCCACGGCGGCGAGGGTGGGCTTGCGCACCCCGCGCAGCAGTTCCGCGAGCTCGCGGCCGAGGGCGATCCGGCCGGCGTTGTGCGCAGGTGTGGACGGACCGCCCATCCTCTTCACATCGCCCCCCGCGGAGAAGCTGCCGCCGCTGCCGGTGAGCACCAGGCAGCGCACCCGGGGATCGTCGTGCGCCTCGAGGAAGGCCGTGCGCAGATCCGCCCGCAGCTCGACGCTCAGCGCGTTCTTGGCCTCGGGCCGGTTCATCCGCACGTACAGGACGCCGTCCCGGAGCTCCCGCTCCACCACCTCGAGCACGGCGAAGTCAGCCCCCGCCCCGCCGCGAACGGCGCCGTCCCGGGAAGCGGTGGGGTCGTGCCGGTCAGCGCCGGTCCGCTCCGCCCCGCTCACAGCGTCGAATCCCCCGCCAGCATGCGCCTGGCGATCGTCCGGCGCTGGATCTCCGAGGTGCCGTCGGGGATGCGCAGCATCCGTGCGAAGCGGTATCCCGCCTCCAGCCCCAGCTCGTTCGTGAGCCCGAGGCCGCCGTGGATCTGGATCGCCTCGTCGAGGACCCGGCCGACCATCTCCGTACAGCGGGCCTTGATGATCGAGGTCTCCTTGACGGAGGCCTCCCCCGCGTCCACCATCTCCGCGGTGCGCAGCACGGCGGACTTGCAGAGATAGATCTCCATCGCCATCTCCGCGAGCTTGGCCTGCACCATCTGGTGCTCGCCGATCGTCCTGCCGAACGTCCTGCGGGTGTTCGCGTACTCGAGGGACATGTCCAGCGCCCAGCGGGCGAGCCCCACGCACGTGGCGGACATCGTGAGGCGGCCACGGCTGATGCCGCCCAGTGCGAGCTTGAGCGCCTTCCCCTCCTCCCCCACGATCTGCCGCGGCGTCACGTGCACGTCCGTGAGGGAGATGATCGTGGCGTTGGAGCCCCGGTTGCCCATCATGGGGATGCCCGTGTCCACGGAGAACCCCTCCGCGTCCGTGTCGACGAAGAAGCAGGTGATGCCCCCGGTGCGCGCCTTGAACGCCTCGGGGTCCGTGACCGCGAAGACGAAGGCGTGGCTCGCGTGTGCGGCGTTGGAGATCCACTGCTTCTGGCCGTTGAGGACCCAGCCTCCGTCCACCGCGCTCGCCCTCGTCTTGAGGTTGAAGACGTCCGATCCGGCGTCCGGCTCGGAGAGCGCGAAGCAGAGCGTCGCGGTGCCTGCCGCGATCGCCTCGAGCTTCTCCTCGCGCAGTCCCTCGTCCAGCTCGAGCAGGAGCGGGGACAGGCCGTTCGTGAACGGCGAGGGGATGACGGATTCGTGCACGACCGAGCGGTTGGGCCCGTACCGGTGGTGCATGGCCTCCTGGATCGCGACGATGCCGGCTGCGGAGAGGTTGCCCCCGCCCAGCTCCTCCGCACCGTAGAGCGAGTAGAAGCCGGCCTCCGCGGAGAGCTCCCGCACCTGCCTGCTGATGTCCTGGTACTCCGGGGACATGAGGCCCCGTTCGTCGAAGACCCGGGTCTCGTCCGCCAGGAGTTCGGCGTGCTCCTCTTCGATGGGTGCGACGGCCTTGTCCACGAAGCCGAAGAGGGCCTCGATGATCTCCCGGTGCTCCTGGGCCTCTGTCACTGTCCTGTCTGCCATCCGTGACCTCTTCGTGTGCTGTGTCAGATGCGCGGCCACGTCAGGACGCGGCGCCGGTGAGCTGCGGACGCACTTCCCGTGCGAACTTGGTCATGGAGCGCAGCACCTGCTGCTGCGGCTGGCTGCCTGCGTCGAACCAGCCCACGAGGCCTCCGATCCCGGTGACCAACTTGTAGTCCTCGAGCTGCTGCGCGACGTCGTCGGAGGAGCCCAGGATGATGGCCCCCTTGTCGAGGTAGTCCTGGAAGCTCAGCTCGTTGAGGCCCAGGCCCACCTTCGCCCGGTTGCTGAGGATGCTGAGGTACCACATGAGGCCCTGCTCGTACTCCTGTGCGGCGGTGGCCCGGTCATCGGAGACATGGATCGCCTTGAGCTGCGAGGAACGGGCGACGAGCTCGTCGATCTCGTCATAGCTGCGGCCGGCGTCGCGCGCCTCCTCGCGGTAGATGCCGACCAGACGGGCCATGTCCTCCCACGTGGGCAGCTGGCCCATCACGAAGGCGAAGCCCTGACGGGCGGCGGCGCGCAGAGAGGCCTCCGTCTGCGAGACCATCACGAAGACCGGCGGGTGCGGCTTCTGCAGCGGCATCGGCATGAGCTGGATCTCCGTGGCCTGCTCGCCCCGTCCCGGGACCTGGAAGTGCTTGCCCTTGTAGCTGATCTTCCCGGTGCGCCAGCCCTCCATGATGATGTCGAAGGTCTCCTGGTAGCGCTCGTCGCGCTCGTCCGGGTCGATGTCGTAGGCCTGGAACTCGAGCAGGTCGTAGGCCTTGCCGATGCCGAAATTCAGGCGGCCGTCGCTGATCACGTCGAGGAGCGAGAAGTCCTCCGCGAGCTTGAGCGGGTGGTTCATGGGCAGGCGGGTGACGCCGGAGCCCAGGCGGATGTTCTGCGTGGTGCCGGCGCAGGCCGCGAGCAGCACCTGCGAGGAGGAGATGATGCCGTACTGACGGGCGTTGTGCTCCGCGACCCAGGCCTCCTCGAAGCCCAGTTCGTCCGCGAGGCGGATCTGCTCGAGGTTCTTGTGGACGGCCTCGCGCTCCGTGGTCCAGTCCGGCACGTTGGTCAGGCAGAAGATGCCGAAGTGCAGCTGGTCGTGGCTCACTGTTACCTCCGTTGTCAGTCGCTGCCGCGCGGGCGCACGGCTTCAGGTTCAGACTTGTTTCTATACAAGCTTATATACATCTTGCATCTGCTTGGCTGGGCGCGCAATAGCGGGCTTCAAAATCATCTCGTCTGAGATCTGGACACCGCAGTGATATAGGTGTGTATAGTTTCGTCCGGGATCGGCCCTCCCCACGGGGACCTGCACTCAGCGAGGAGTGAAGATGGAGCACAGCAGAGCAGTCGTCGTCACCGGCACGGGCAGCGGCCTCGGCGCCGCCGCCGCACGCGCGTTCCTGGACGCCGGGTTCGCGGTCCACGGCTTCGACCGGACGGAACAGCAGCCCTCCGCGGAGCGCGGAGAACCGTTCTTCCCCGCGCGTGTCGACGTCACCGACGACGCGGCGGTGGCCCGGGCAGTGGCGGAGGCGGCAGCCTCGCACGAGGTCGTCGGCCTGGTGCACTGCGCCGGGATCGCGGAGTTCGGTCCCGCACAGCCGGGTCACCTGCTCGACCCCGAAAGCGGGCGGCCGGCGGACAACCTCGGGGCTGTCGAGCGCACCCTGCGCGTGAACCTCCTCGGATCGTTCGTCATGGTCCGCCACGCCGCTGCGGCCATGGCCGCCCGCGAGGTGCCCGCGGGTGAGGAGAGGGGCTTCATCGTCCTCACCTCCTCCGGCGCGGCCACGGACGGCAAGGCCGGGCAGTCCGCCTATTCGGCCTCGAAGGCCGGGATCATCGGCATGACGCTGCCGCTCGCCCGCGAGATGGGGGCTTTCGGCATCCGCGTCGCCTCGATCGCGCCGGGGCTCTTCGACACCCCCATCCTGGACGGCACACCCAAGCTCACCCGCCATGTGCCCTTTCCCGCCCGCGTGGGCCGGCCGGAGGAGTTCGCCGCGCTCGCACTGCACATCGCGCAGAACCCCTACATCAACGCAGAGGTCATCCGCATCGACGGCGGGATCCGCGGGGAGTTCACCTCGCGAACGCCCTTCGTCCGCTGAGGCCGCCCGGCCGCGATTCCGCGGACTCGCCGTCCGCGTCCGCTCCGCGGAGCCTCGTCCACCGCATCGTCGCGCAGCCTCTCGCACACTCGAGAAAGCGAGTCCCACCCATGTTGAGAACCGTCAGAATCCTTGAGCGGGTGCTGTCAGGCATCGCCGCGCTCGCACTCGTCGCGCTGATCGTGCTCAGCGTCTCCCATGCACTGGGACGGACGTTCTTCGGAGCCCCCATCCACGGCGCCAACGAGATCGCCGCGCAGTGGATCCTCCCGATCATCGTGCTCTTCGCCATTCCCAGCGCACAGGTGTGGAAGGAGCACTACGTCGTCACCATCGCCACCGAGCGCATGGGCGCACGCTCGCTGGCCCTGCTCAAGTTCGCAGGCTTCCTCTCCGGCGCACTGCTGTGCGCCGGCCTCGCCTGGTACGGCCTCGAGGAGGCGCTGAAGAAGACCTCCGTGAGCGCCACGGCGGGGATCACCTCGCTGCCCGTCTGGCCCTTCTACTACCTGGTGCCGGTCGGAATGGCTCTCTGCGTGCTCGTCTTCGTCATGGACGCGCTGCTCGCGCTCAGACATCCGGAGGACGAGATCAACACAGGAACAGGACGGTCGATCAATGTCGACCCCGAAGAAGAAGTTCTCTGAGAGGGGTTCCTCCATGTCTCCGACCACCTCCGACTCCTCCGTGGAGAATCAGACCACCCCACCCACAGGGACCGGTGCGCGCACGCGGGGCGGACCGCGGGGACGGCTGCCCCTGGGCTTCCTCGTCTCGGCGGGGATCAGCCTCGCCTGCGCGATCGGCCTCTTCACCTCGGTCAGCGATGTGGCGTCCGGGCTCTGGGCCATCGCCCTGATGGTCTCGCTGATGTTCATGGGCATGCCGATCCCCGTGGCGCTCGGTCTCGCCAGCGTGCTCGGCATCTACTACGTGAGCGGCACCCTCGCGCTCACCAATGTGCTGTCCACCTCGGCCTTCACCGCGTCGTCGTCCTGGTCGATGACCGTGCTCCCGCTGTTCATCTTCATGGGGCTGCTGCTCACCCAGGCGGGCCTCACACAGCGCCTCTACCGCGCCACGGACCTCTGGTTCGGCTGGCTCCCGGCCGGCATCGGCATCGGCACCACCGCCGCGGGTGCCGGGCTCGCGTCCGTCTCCGGATCGACGATCGGTATGACGTACGCCCTGGGCCGCGCGGGGATACCCGAGATGCTCAGAGCCGGATACGACAGGCGAGTCGCGGTGGGTACCATCATCATCGCGGGCCTGCCCGGCCAGCTGATCCCCCCGAGCATCCTCCTGGTCGTCTACGCCGGGATCGCCTCCGTCCCCGTGGGCCCGCAGCTCATCGCCGGGGTGGTCCCCGGTCTCGCCATCGCGTTCGCCTACGCGCTGATGTTCCTCTTCATCGGCATCTTCCTCCCCACGCTCGTGGGCCGCGGTAGGAATGCGCAGGCCCACGAGGACAGGACGGTGACATGGGGCGAGCGCTTCGACGCACTCGCCAAGATCTGGGGCTTCCCGCTCATCATGCTCGTGCTCTTCGGCGGCATGTTCACCGGCGTCTTCACCCCCAGCGAAGCAGGTGCCGCGGCCGCCGGAATGTCCCTGGTGCTCGCAGTGTTCTACACCTGGCGCGACAAGCCGCTGGCGCAGGTCACAGCGGCCGCGGTGAACACCGTCAAGGCCTCCGCCGCCGTCTTCTTCATCCTCATCGGCGCGGAGATGCTCACCCGCATGCTCGCGGTCACCGGGCTCGCCGAGGCCGTCACCGGCTTCATCACCGGCCTGGGACTCTCGCGCTTCGCCTTCCTCTGCGTGCTCATCGTCCTCTACATCTTCATGGGGATGTTCTTCGACACCATGGCGATGATGCTGCTGACGATCCCCATCCTGCTGCCCACGTTCTCCGCGTTCGACGTCGATCTCATGTGGTTCGGCATCTTCATCGTGCTGCTCGGGGAGATCGGCATGATCACGCCGCCCGTAGGTGTGCTCTCCTACGTGGTGTACAACCTCTGCAAGCGCAAGGAGATCAACACCGGGGTCCGCATCAGTCTGGGAGACGTGTTCACCTCCCTGCTGTGGTTCCTGCCGCTGTCCATCGCCTTCCTGCTGCTCCTCATCGCCTGGCCCGACCTCGCGCTCTGGCTGCCGAGCATCTCGCAGGCGCAATGAGCACGGACGCGCATCCGGCCGGCGGCACCCGTGTCGCCGGCAAGGTCGTGTTGGTCTCCGGGGCGGCCTCGGGCATCGGCCTCGCCTCAGCGCGGGCGCTGGCCGCCGAGGGCGCGCGGGTCGTCCTCGCGGACCGCAGCGAGGAGGCGGGTCTCGCCCAGGCGTCTGCCCTGGGCGGGGCCCGCGCCCGCTTCGTCCTGCTCGACGTCACCGTCCCGGACTCCTGGACCGGTGCCGTCGAGGCGGCGGTGGACCGTTTCGGCCGGCTCGACGCGCTGGTGAACTGCGCCGGCACTGGCGGCAGCGGCACGGTGCGGGAGACCACGACGGAGGACTGGCGGCGGGTGATGTCCGTGAACCTGGACGGGGTGTTCTTCGGCATGCGGGCGGCGCTGCCGGAGCTGCTCAGGCGGAGCAGCTCGTCCATCGTCAACATCTCCTCCATCGCCGGACTCGTGGGCTTCAAGGGCTCCGCCGCCTACAGCGCCTCCAAGTGGGGCGTCCACGGGCTCACGAAGACCGCCGCGCTGGAGCTCGGCGAACAGGGCGTGCGCGTGAACTCCATCCACCCGGGCAGCATCGCCACCCCGCTCACGGCAGGTCTCCGGCGGGGAATCGGCCAGATCCCGGCCGGCAGGGTGGGCGCACCGGAGGAGATCGCCCACCTCGTCACGCACCTCGTCTCCGACGAGTCCCGCTTCACGAACGGGGCCTCGATCGCGGTGGACGGCGGGGAGACCGCGGGCAACAGCCTCCGCGGTCTGCTCTGAACCGGGCCGGGGCAGAGCGACGCCGGGGCAGAGCGACGGGCCGGCCGGGCCGCACCACTGGTGCACTCCCGGACGGCCCGCCGCCGTGCGCTCGGCCCGAGGCGGCCTCAGCCCGGTCGGCGCTCTGCGAGCACCTCCTCGTAGAAGCGGTCGATCAGCGGAGTGAGGTACTCGGTGTCCACCACCTCGCCGCTGCCCTGATACCACTGGGCGAAGTCGAGGTAGTCGCCCTCGTCCACGTAGCCGAGCTCCTCGGTGATCTCCGTCCACCTCTCCGCGGATGCTCCGACGTCCTCGAGCAGCTGCTCACCGTCGAGGTTCTCGGAGCTCCGCACGCCCTCGAGGATCTTCTCATTGCCCTCTCGCACCGCCGCACTCGATTCCGCGTCGAGGAAGTGCATCCCTCCGCCGTGCTCCTGCGCCCCCGCGGCCAGGGCCTGTGTGGAGACGAACGAGTTGCCGAGCTCTGCGAGGTTGTACGAGACCATGCGGTCGAAGATCAGCTGCTGCGCCGCCAGCGGCAGCTGCTCCCAGCTGGCGCCTGCGACGATGCTGCCGGGCCCGGACACGAAGCTGCTGTCCTCCGGCACGTAGACGTTCGCCGCGGTCTCCACCCAGCCGAACCCGGTGATCGAGGTGGGCGAGCCGAAGGTGCACTGGATGACGTTGCGCTGCAGCCCCTCGTAGGTCTCCGCGAGCTGGAGGGAGACGCTCGACCCGCCCAGCGCCTCGATCTGCTGCGTCTGGGCGGCCGCATTGGCCCTGATCTGACTGTCCGCGAAGTCCGAGGTGCTCGCCTTCTCCTCCGTGCAGGCGAGTGCGGTCGCGCCGAAGGTGTTGTACGGGTTGAGCACGGTCATTCCCTGGGCCTCGAACTCGGCCATCACCTCCGGGGAGTCGAAGGAGGCCTCCTGCGCGACCAGGTGCGAGACGATCTCACCCTGGAGCGGGCTGGAGGGGAGGGAGACGAGGGAGTTCTGCACGTCCACGAAGGCCTTCATCTCGTCCGCGTGGTAGGACGTGAGCCAGTGCGCCAGATCGAGCCTGCCGTCGGCCAGCGCACCGGCGATGTCGTCGGGCGGGGCGACGGAGTTGCCGTACATGACCTCCACGGTGATGGCACCGCCGGACCACTCCTCGATGGATTCGGCGAACGCGGCATCGCGCTGGCCGGAGGTGGATTCCGCGGTGGCGGACGACACCTGGAACGTGAGGTCGATGGGGTCGACGTCCGCGAGAGCCTCCTGGTACTCCTCCATGCTCGCCCCCGCCGGCACGCCCTCCCCCGCAGCCGAGGCCGCTCCCCCGTTCTCGCGGTCCGCCTTGGAGCAGCCGGCGAAGGTGAGGAGGGGCACCGCGAGGAGCGCGGCCGCCCGCAGCCCTGCGTGGGCGTGATCGAGCCGTCGTGACGGCCGTGACTGTGGTGTCATGTCGTGGCTTCCTTCTCTTCTGCCGGAGGCGTGTCCTCCTGGCCGGTCCCGGTCCGCTCGCCCCGCACCCGGGAGGCGCGCACGAGCGCGCGGGCGCCCATGAGGGTGGTGTCGATGCCGATGCTGCTGGCGATCGTCATCACGTCGATCACCTGCGCCGGGCTTGCGCCGTACTGCAGCGCCTTCTCCGTGTGCACGCTGATCCCCGCGGTGAACAGGTGTGTGGTGGCGACGTCGATCGCCACGTAGACGAGCTCCCGGAACCAGTCGGGGAGCTCTCCGTGGTTCCAGGGGATGCTGGAGACGTCCAGATACGCCTCGAAGTACTCGGGG
Source organism: Brevibacterium salitolerans (assembly GCF_039531405.1). Taxonomy (NCBI): domain Bacteria; kingdom Bacillati; phylum Actinomycetota; class Actinomycetes; order Micrococcales; family Brevibacteriaceae; genus Brevibacterium; species Brevibacterium salitolerans. The sequence goes on from NZ_BAAAPZ010000004.1 coordinate 15,699, forward strand.
GTGTAGGCGAGGACCGTGTCCCAGCCCGGCGACCAGTACCGACGCTCCCGGATGAAGCGCTCCTTGAGCGCCCTGTGCCGCGTCTGGGCGGGCTCATCCGCAACCTGCTCCGCCACCCCCAGACGTGCGAACACCTCATGGGCAAGGGGCACCCCCACCAGCATCGAGTGCGTGCCCAGGGACGCTGCGAGCTGCAGGGTCTCCATCACCTCCGCCTCGCTCGCCCCCGCCCGCAGCGCCTGCGCGATGTGGAGCTGGGTGGCGGCCGGGTGCAGATACGTGACCTGGGCGTTGACCGCGACGGCGATGAGCTCGCGTTCCCGCGCCGTGAGCGCGCCCCTGTGCGCAGTGACGCGCAGCAGGCGGTCATAGGCCGCGAAGTAGCGCGGGTCCGCGGCCAGCAGGGCGTCGAGCTCCTCCGACCAATGGCCGTGGGCGGACTCGAACTCCCGTCTCAGCTCATCCGGGTGTGCGTGAACCATGGTGAGACCTCTCCGGCGCCCACTTCACCGTGTGCGCCTGTGGTCTCCCCATTATGAAGTTAATAGACAGACATGTCTATATAGTTTTTGGGCGACAACCGCTGCCGCACGTCCTTCTTCCGGGCATCGGCCGCCTTCTGCGGGCACACCGCTCATCCACAGAGACGCCCGCCCATACGTGGGCGGGGAGGCGGCTTTCCGGAGCCCCCGCCGCGTTCCTCTGCCGTTCGAGAAACATGTGCCCGGATGCGTGTGCAGCCACCCACATAGAAGTGGGTGGCTGCACACGCATCCGTGCGGTGAACTCAGCGCGGCGCCAGCACCGCCACCAGGAAGTCGTCCGACGGCGGCCGCAGATCCCAGGTTCCCAGCCGGAGGCTCAGCCCCAGTCCGGCAGATTCGGCGTCCGCGAGGAACTCCTCGAACCCGTAACCGCGCCCGGCACCGAATCCGCAGACGAAGCGCGCATCGTCGAACATGTGCGCGCGGATGCGTTCGAGCACCCGCACACGCTCGTCCGTGGCCACGAAGGTCATGACATTGCCGGCCATGACCACCAGGTCGAAGAGCTTCTGCGAGCCCCACGGCTCCCGGAGGTCCATCTCCCCCAGATCTCCCACCTGCCAGCTCACGTCCGGGAAGTCCTCGCGCGCCACGTCGATGAGGTGCGGATCGAGATCGACACCCGTCACCGTGTGGCCGCGCCGGGCCAGCCAGCCGCCGATCCGCCCGGTGCCGCAGCCGGCGTCGAGGATCTTCGACTCACGCTCCGCCATCGCATCGGCGAATCGCGCCTCTCCGTAGATGTCCTGCCCGGACTCCGCCAGGGTGCGCCAGCGACGCGCGTAGTTCCGCGCGTGCGCGGGATCGCGCTCCACGGCCGCCGTCCACAGATTGCCGTGCGGCTCCACACCGGTCACGCTGCGCTCAGTCCCGGTCGACGAGGAGGTAGGAGGCGCCGGCGGCCGCACCGGTGACCGCGAGGACTGCCGGCCACGCACCGATCTTCTTGGCGAGCGGGTGGGAGAGGCCGAAGCCCAGCACATACGCGGCGGACAGGCCCACGGTGGTGGGCACTCCGCGCTTCTTCAGCCAGGTGCGGCCGGCGTAGGCCCCGGCCGCCGCGAGAACCGCACCGCCCAGCGGACGGATGAGGGTCTCCCGTGCGGTGAGGTATCCGCCCACCAGACCGAGGGCCACCACCGGTGCCGTGCTGACTTCTGCTGCGTCCTTGAAGATCGTGTCCTTAGCCATGTTCGGAGTCTAGCGGCGGGACCTGCCCATCGGACCAGCGCGCCGGGCCGAGCCACGCCTGCCCCTGCAGAAGAGGCCGCCTCGGCATCAGCACCCCGTCGCCGCTGCGAGGGCCTCACAGATCTCCTTCATCCGCCCGGTGCTGATCTGCGTCCGAGGAGATCTGTTCATTGTGATAACCGCGCCGCGACCCGTGCGCAGCTCCTGTGTCAGACTTGCGAGGCAAGGAACAACCCCCGCAGGAGAGGCCCCCTCACCCGCGGTTCCGGCGGGTTCCGCACACGCACCCTCCACCACGCCCCGGGTCCGCAGCGGCGGTGTGAGTCGTGGGGACCGCCGGTCGCACACAGATCTGGAGCACAGCGATGTCACAGCCCCCCGGCTACGGCCCCCAGGGGATCAATCCCAACACCGGACTGCCCTACGGCCCTGGTGACGTCTCCGGCGGGGACGACGGCACGCGGGCCTACCCGCAGGACCCCTACGGCCAGGCGCCCGGCGGCTACGGCGCTCAGCCCGGCTACGGCTCCGCGCCCGGCGGCTACGGGACGGGCCAGCCGGCAGGGGCCTCTGCACCCTACGGGAACGAGCAGTACGGCAGCCCGCAGTACGGCAACGACCAGTACGGGAACCAGCAGTACGGCTCCCCTCAGTACGGCCAGGACTCCTATGGTCAGAACGCCTACGGATCCCCGCAGCACGCCCAGGATCCCTACGGGGCGGAGGCCGCCGGCTACGCCCCACAGGGCGGCCCCTTCGGCACTGCCACCACCAGCGAATCCCAGAAGACCTTCATCGCCACCTGGCTCCTCGGCTGGCTCCTCGGCTCCTTCGGCGCAGACCGCTTCTACCTCGGCAAATTCGGCACCGCCATCGCCAAACTCCTCACCGCCGGCGGCCTGGGCATCTGGACCCTCATCGACGTCATCCGCACCCTCTTCGGCGCCACCCGCGACACCGAAGGCCGCCCCCTCGCCGGCTACGAACAGAACAAGAAGATGGCCCGCCTCGTCACCTTCATCGTCTGGGGGATCGGCGTCGTGGCGGGCATCATCTCGCTCATCGTGACGATCGCGCTCATGGGTGCCGGTGCCGCGACATACGAGAACCCGACTGGAGAGAGCACCTCCCAGGCCGCGGAGGAGCCCGCGGAGACCGAGGCGGCCGAGGAGCCGACTCCCGACGCCACCGAGGAGGCGGAGACCGAGGCGGAACCCGCCGCGAGCGATCTCGCCCAGTGGGCCGACGACACCTACGGCACCTTCGAGGCGGAGGAGATCAGCGGTTCCGGGAACGACTCGTGGGCGGTCCCCTCCGGCGTCACGGGCGCCATCGTCACGGTGTCCACCGGAGGCGACGGACTCACCCTCAACTCCCTCGACGATGCGGGCGACACCACCTCCGGCCTCATCGAGTTCGTCCCGCCGAACTCCGAGACGACCCTCATGTTCAATGCGGCGGACACCTACATGCCCGAGGTCTCGGAGATCTCCCTCGAGGGCGGCAGCTGGGACGTCTCCATCGAGCCCGTGAGCTCCGCCCCGGAGCTCGAGCCGGACGCCAGCGGCACCGGCAGCGGGGTCTACCTGTACGACGGGGAGAGCACCACGGCGCAGGCGGAGCACTCCGGCGAGTCCAACTTCATCATCTGGCAGTACGGGGACGCGCTCTCCACGGGTCTGCTGGTCAACGAGATCGGCGACTGGTCGGGCTCCGTGGATGTGTCCGCCGGCCCCTCCGTCATGTCCGTCGACGCGGACGGGGACTGGTCCCTCACCCTCGAATGACGTGACCTGCGGGGCCCGCGCGGTCGGTGAGACCGCCCGGGCCCCGTCTTCCGTCCCCGGCCACATCTGTTCATTGTGATAACCGCGCCGAGGACTGCGTGCGGCTCCTGTGACAAACTTGCGAGGTAAGGAACAACCCCGCAGGAGAGCCCCCTCACCCGCGGTTCCGGCGACTTCCGCACCCGCCCTCAGCGGCGCCTTCCCAGGTCCTCTGCGGCAGTGTGCGTCAGCGACGTCCGCCGGTCGCACACAGATCTGGAGCACAGCGATGTCACAGCCCCCCGGCTACGGCCCCCAGGGGATCAACCCCCACACCGGACTGCCCTACGGCCCCGGTGGCGGAGACGACAGCACGCGGGCCTACCCGCAGAGCCCCTACGGCCAGGCATCCGGCTCCGCGCCCGGCGGCTACGGGACGGGCCAGCCGGCAGGGGCCTCTGCACCCTACGGGAACGAGCAGTACGGCAGCCCGCAGTACGGTCAGGACGCCTACGGCCAGGATGCATACGCCGCTCCGCAGGCCTACGGGGCCGAGGCCGCCGGCTACGCCCCACAGGGCGGCCCCTTCGGCACTGCCACCACCAGCGAATCCCAGAAGACCTTCATCGCCACCTGGCTCCTCGGCTGGCTCCTCGGCTCCTTCGGCGCAGACCGCTTCTACCTCGGCAAATTCGGCACCGCCATCGCCAAACTCCTCACCGCCGGCGGCCTGGGCATCTGGACCCTCATCGACGTCATCCGCACCCTCTTCGGCGCCACCCGCGACACCGAAGGCCGCCCCCTCGCCGGCTACGAACAGAACAAGAAGATGGCCCGCCTCGTCACCTTCATCGTCTGGGGCCTGGGGGTCATCCTCGGCATCATCATGACGATCGTGATGGTCGCCACCGGCATCTTCGCCGCGGCCTCCGGCGGCGGCAGCACGGGCGGCTCGTCGAGCAGCAGCGCACCGCAGCGTCCGTCTGCGGAAGGGGATTCCAACTCCGGTGCGGACGGCGGCGCCGCGGCGGAATGGGCCGAGGCCAACTTCGGCACCTTCGAGACCGTCGAGCAGTCGGGCTCCGGGAGCGGACAGGTGGACTTCCCCGCCGATGTCCGGGGTGCGGTCATCGTCTTCGACTACGAACCGAGCGAAGACTACGACTACGGCATGCTCGAGAGCGTCGGCGAGGACAACCAGAGCTCCTCGGACGTCTACCTCAGCACGGACTTCGGCACCCCCAGCACCAGCAGCGCCGCCTGGATCGCCTCCGAGTACTCCGATCCAGTCGCGGCGCTCAACGTCGACGGCGAGGGCGACTGGACGGTGACGATCACACCGGTGTCCACCCTCGAAACCCTGCCGGAATCCGGCTCCGGTTCCGGTTCCTATCTCTACGACGGTTCCGGCGGCACGCACGCCATCAGCACCGACGGCGAGATGGGCATGTTCGTGGCCGAGTACAGCCAGACCGACTACGCCGAGGTCTTCCCGACGCTGGTCGTGTCCGAGTCCAGCACCGCGTGGTCCGGCACGGGTGACCTGGAGCCCGGCCCCGGCCTCGTGACCGTCACGACGGACGGCGACTGGGAGATCACGCCGCAGTGATGCGCGCGCACTGACGACGCAGAACCGGAGGCCGGCCCGCAGGAGACTGCGGGCCGGCCTCCGTCACTCCGGCGCAACCCTTCGGCCGTTCTCCGCCTCCGTCCTCATCGCACCCGGATCACCGAGACACGCAGCACCCGCACACACCTGTTCTCAGGGACTGTTCAGGCTACAGTTGACCAGCACAGTGGGCCGCGTGGTCCTCCTCACCGATGAATGGTCGCCCTCCGGGCAGCTGAGTCTCACCGTGGAGACCTCCTGTGAACCGCTGCGCTCTCCAACCCCAATGAATCAAGGAAGCAGTTCATCATGAGTGCATCGAAAGGTGTGCGGAGAACGGCGATGACGATCTACGCGATCATCACGGCTCTGGCCGTCGTCGCGGCCATGGTCGTCTCCGTCAGGAAGGCATCCGCACCGCCGGACATCTCCGCCAACCTCACGCTCATCGCCCCTGCGAGCCCGGGCGGCGGCTGGGACGGTTTCGTCCGCGAGCAGCAGCAGGCCCTCCGCCAGGGCGGCCTCGTGGGCAACGCCCAGGTCGTCAACATCCCCGGCGCCGGCGGCACGATCGGGCTCGGCCGCTTCACCACCATGAACGGCCGCTCCGACACCCTGCTGGCCACCGGCTCCGCCATGACCGGCGGCATCCTCATCAACGACTCCCCGGTGGGCTACGACGACGTCCGGCCCATCGCGAAGATCGCGGAGGACTACGACGTGGTGATCGTCCCCGCAGACTCCCCCGTCGAGACCGCGGACGATCTCATCGCTGAGTGGAAGCAGGATCCCAAGGGAACCCCCTGGACGGGCGGATCGGCGGGATCGCTCGACCATCTCGTCGTCGCCGAGCTCGCGCTGGCGGGCGGGATCGACCCGCAGGACATCACCTTCATCCCCAAGTCCGGCGGCGGCGAGGCCATCCAGGCCCTGCTCAACGGCACGGCGAAGTACGCCTCCACCGGCTACAACGAGGTGTCCGACCAGATCGAGGCGGGTCGCGTGAAGGCCATCGGCATCACCGGACCGGAGCGGATCGAAGGCACGGAGATCCCCACCTTCACGGAGCAGGGCCTCGACGTGAAGCTCGCCAACTGGCGGGGCATGCTCGCCGCCCCCGGCATCACGGACGAGGAGTTCGAGCAGCAGCTCGCCCTCCTGGAGAAGATGCGCCAGACGCCGGAATGGCAGGACGCGCTGGAGCGCAACGCCTGGGCCGACGCCTGGGAGACCGGCGACGAGCTCGACGCCTTCATCGCAGACGACGTGGAGAAGACCTCCACCCTCCTCAAGGAGCTGGGACTGTGAACACCTCATCGAATCCCACCGGCGCCTCGGGTGCGGGGAACGGCCCCGGAGCGGGCTCTGCGGGCCCCGTCATCTCCGCGCACACTCCAGACCAGGCCGCGGAGATCGCCGTCCACGGCACGGAGCAGGTCCGGGAACGCGGCTGGTGGACGGGCCGGGCAGGTCTGCTCTTCCCGCTCATCCTCGCGGCACTGGCCACCTACATGCTCGTGGGCCAGCTGACGATGAAGGTCGCCGAGGACGCGGACAAGCCCGGACCGCAGTTCATGCCGGGGCTCATCATCACCGCGCTCTACATCATCGCGGTGCTCATCGCCGTCGACATCATCCGCCGGCCGCAGCTGCCGGAGATGGCCGCCCTCACGGACCCCGAGGAGGTGGGGCGCGTCCACTCCTGGTACTCGGACTGGCCGCGTCTGGCCTGGGCCGTGGGAGGCTGCCTGGCCTTCGCCGTGCTGCTCGTCCCGGTGGGGTGGATCCTCGCCGCCGCGCTCCTGTTCTGGTGCATCGCACGGTCCATGGGCTCCACACGCGTCCTCTTCGACATCTCGATGGCGCTGCTGTTCTCGTCCGCCGTGTATCTGATCTTCGGAGTCCTGCTGGCGGTCGATCTGCCCAGCGGACTCATCTTCGGGGGAGGCCGCTGACATGGAACCGCTCTTCTCACTCCTCGACGGGTTCGGCACCGCGCTGACCCCGATGAATCTCCTCTGGGTCATGGTCGGCTGTCTGCTGGGCACGGCCGTGGGCGTGCTGCCCGGACTGGGCTCGTCCATGGCGGTGGCGCTGCTGCTGCCCATGACCTTCGCCCTCGACCCCGCCGGGGCCTTCATCATGTTCGCCGGCGTGTACTTCGGCGGTCTCTTCGGGGACTCCACGATGGCGATCCTCATGAACACCCCCGGCCAGGGATCCGCGATCGCCTCGACGTTCGAGGGTCACAGGATGGCGAAGTCCGGGCGGGCTCCGCAGGCTCTCGCGACCGCGGCCATCGGTGCGTTCACCGGCGGCCTGATCTCCTGCGCCGTCGTCGTCTTCCTCGCACCCGCCCTCGCGGCGTTCTCCACGCTCTTCGGCCCCGCCGAGTACTTCGGCCTGGCGCTCTTCGCCTTCGTCGCCACCTCCTCGGTGGTCTCCGACTCCGTGCTCAAGGGCCTCGCGTCCCTGGTGCTCGGGCTCGCGATCGCCGTGGTGGGCATCGACTCCGTCACCGGCACCGAGCGCTTCACCTCCGGTGTGCCGGAGCTGTTCGACGGCATCTCGCTCGTCACCGTCACGGTCGCGGTCCTCGCCCTGGGCGAGGTGTTCCGGGTGGCCTCCCGCCTGCGCCGGGACCCGGGGGCGATGGTCATCCAGAGCTCCGGCCGGCCGTTCCTCTCCGGGAAGGAGTTCCGCGAGGCACTGCCGGCGTGGCTGCGCGGCACCGGGATCGGCCTGCCCTTCGGCGTCGTGCCTGTGGGAGGCTCCGAGGTCCCCACCTTCATGGCCTACGGCCTGGAGCGCAGGCTGGACAAACGCAGCGGGCGCAACAAATTCGGCACCGGTGCCATCCGGGGCCTCGCCGCTCCCGAGGCCGCGGGCAACGCGACGACCGGCACCGCCATGGCCTCGCTGCTCGCCCTGGGCCTGCCCGTGTCCGCCACCGCGGCGATCATGCTGGCGGCGTTCCAACAGTACGGCCTGCAGCCGGGGCCGCTGCTGTTCGACCGTGCGCCGGACCTGGTGTGGGGACTGCTCGCGAGCTTCTTCATCGCGATGATCGTCCTGCTGATCCTCAACCTGCCGTTCGCACCGCTGTGGGCCAAGCTGCTGCTCATTCCCAAGCCGTACCTGTACGCGGGCATCACGGTGTTCTGCATGCTGGGCATCTACGCGACGTCCAACAGCGTGTTCGACGTGTTCATGCTGGTGGGGATCGGCCTGGTGGGCTTCGCCATGCGGCGCTTCGACATCCCGCTCGCACCGCTGATGATCGGCATGGTGCTGGGACCGCTCGCGGAGTCGAGCCTGCGCGATGCGCTGCTGAGCTCCGGCGGGAACTACGCGGTGTTCGTGTCCAGCCCCATCTCGATCGTCCTGTACCTGGTCCTGATCGCGGTGGTGGGCGCCTCGCTGTTCGGCAAGCTCGCCCAGCGCCGCCGCGAGCGCGGCAACGTCATGACGGACGTGGACGGCTGAGTCTCTCCGCACAGACAGACGGGAACGGATGCCCCATCCGTTCCCGTCTTCTGTTTCGCCGTCCTGCCGTGGTGCAGCGCGGCGAAACAGCAGATGCGAAGAAGGTCAGCGCGCCTTCACGTCTGGCGCACCATGCAGGGTCGCTTGGGGTCGAACTCCCATCCGGGGATGATCGTCCGCATCGCCACCGCGTCGTCGCGCCCGCCGAGGCCGTGCTCACGGTAGAGCTCGTGCGCTGCGGCCAGCCGCTCCTCGTCGAGCTCCACCCCCAACCCGGGACGCTGCGGCACGGCGATCTCGCCGTCCCCGATGCGCGGGGGCTCCGTCGTCAGGCCCTCGCCGTCCTGCCAGATCCAGTGGGTGTCCAGGGCGGTGATCTCCCCCGGAGCGGCGGCGCCCACCTGGGTGAACATCGCCAGGGACACGTCGAAGTGGTTGTTCGAGTGCGAGCCCCAGGTCAGGCCGAAGTCGCTGCAGAGCTGTGCGACGCGTACGGATCCGGCCATCGTCCAGAAGTGCGGGTCCGCCAGCGGGATGTCCACAGAGGCCTCGCGCACGGCATGCGCCATCTCCCGCCAGTCCGTGGCGATCATGTTCGTCGCCGTCCGCAGGCCCGTGGCGCGCCGGAACTCCGCCATGATCTCCCGGCCGGAGAAGCGTCCCTCGGCACCGCAGGGATCCTCCGCATAGGCGACCACATCCGTCATCATGCGTCCGAAGCGGATCGCGTCCTCCAGCAGCCAGCCGCCATTCGGGTCGAGGGTGATCCTGGCTTCAGGAAAGCGCTCCTTCAGCCGGGAGACGGTCTCGACTTCCTGTTCGCCAGGAAGCACCCCGCCCTTGAGCTTGAAGTCGCGGAAGCCGTACCGCTTCTGTGCGGCCTCGGCGAGCGCCACCACAGACTCCGGCGTCATGGCCTCCTCACGGCGCAGACGGGCCCAGTCATCCACCGCGTTCGGCTCACGCAGGTACGGCATCCCCGTCCGGTCGACGGGACCCACATAGAAGAGGTAGCCGAGCACCGGCACGCTCGCACGCTGCTGCCCCTCCCCCAGGAGCTCGGCCACCGGTACGTCGAGGTGCTGCCCGTGCAGATCGAGCAGGCACGACTCCACTGCGGTCAGGGCATGGATCGCGATGCGCTGGTCGAAGGTCTGCTGTCCGCGACCTCCCGCGTCGCGCACAGCGAAGGCTGTGTGGACCTCACGCAGCAGCGAGCGGAAGCGCGCCACCGGCTGCCCGAGGAGCACCTCGGCGGCATCCCTGACAGTCGCGGCGATGGCCTCCCCGCCGGGCACCTCGCCGATCCCCACGCGGCCCTCGCTGTCCGTGATCCGCGCGATGTTGCGGGTGAAGAACGGCCCGTGGGCTCCCGAGAGGTTCATGAGCATCGAGTCGTGCCCGGCGACCGGGATCACCTCGACCTTCGCGATGGTGGGGCTGTGCGCGCTCATCCTCGGGCTCCCCTCTCTGCGATGGCACCGGCCGTGCCTGCGACCGTCACCGTCCCGTCGAGGCATCGGTTCAGACCGTATGCATTCTCGTCCCGCACCGGCGCAGGCAGCAACGCCTCCGGCAGCGACTGGTAGCTGACGGGGCGCAGGAAGCGCTCGATCGCAAGGCTGCCCACGGAGGTGGTGGCGCTGTTCGAGGTCGCAGGGAACGGCCCGCCATGGATCACGGCATGTCCCACCTCGACCCCGGTGGGCCAGCCACCCACAAGGATGCGTCCGGCAAGACGCTCGAGCACCGGCAGGAGAGCGAGCGCGGCCGCGTGGTCCGCCTCCGCGAGGTGCAGGGTGGCCGTCAGCTGGCCCTCCATGCCTGAGGCCAGCTCCGGCAGCTGCGCCGCATCGTCGTAGCGCACGATGAGCGAGGCGGCACCGAAGATCTCGTGGGAGAAGACCTCGTCCGCGACGAAAGCCTCGGCGGTGGTCTCGAAGACGACCGGAGCCGGGGCGTTCTCGCCGGTGCCCGCCGTCCCCTCGGCCACCTTCCGTGCCTCGGGCCGGGCGGCCAGAGCCGCGACGCCGGCCTGCCAGGCGCGGTGGATCCCCGGAGTGAGCATGGTCTGTCCGGTCGAGCCGGCGAAGGCCTGGGCGATCGCCTCGACGAGCTGGTCACCAGCCTCTCCCGCTGGCACGAGGAGCAGGCCCGGCGAGGTGCACAGCTGGCCGCTGGACCCCGTGACGGATCCCAGGAATCCCTGCGCGAGCGCCTCGACGTCGCCGGTGAGTGCGCCGGGGAGCACGAACACGGGGTTGACGGAGCTCATCTCCGCGTAGACGGGGATCGGCACCGGACGTGCGTTCGCGGCCTCGACGAGAGCGAGCCCACCGCTGCGGGAGCCGGTGAAGCCCACTGCGGTGATGCGTGGGTCCTTCACGAGTGCCTGCCCCACCTGGGCGCCGGGTCCGTAGAGCAGAGAGAACACACCCGGCGGCATGCCGGTGGCGGCAGCGGCCTCGGTCACGGCCCGGCCCACAATCTCGCTGGTGCCGGGATGGGCGTTGTGAGCCTTGACGATCACCGGGCAGCCGGCGGCGAGCGCCGAAGCGGTGTCACCACCGGCGACGGAGAAGGCGAGCGGGAAGTTGCTGGCGCCGAACACTGCGACCGGCCCCAGCGGAACCTTCCGCTGACGCAGATCGACACGTGGCGCCGGGGTGCGCTCAGGCTGGGCCGGGTCGATCCGGACGCCGTGAAAGTCCCCCTGCCGGACGACCGAGGCGAACATGCGCAGCTGCCCGGTGGTGCGCGCGGTCTCCCCCACGAGGCGGGCCGCAGGCAGGCCGGTCTCCTGCATGGCGCGGGCCACCAGAACATCGCGGGCCGCATCGATGCGATCGGCCGCGGCGTCGAGAAACGCCGCGCGGCGCTCGGGGTCGGTGTCGCGGTACTGAGCGAAGGCCTCCTCGGCGGCACGTGTTGCCTGCTCCACCTGAGCCTCACCGACGAACGAATAGGCCGGTTCCAGCTCACCGTTGTCTGACGGATTCACGGCCCGTGTGCTGCCGTTCCCGCCGGGGGAGGTCTCCCCCGCAATGATCGAATGTCCGGTGAGTGCCATTCTGCTCTTCCTTCTCCTGTGTGTCTGGTCAGCCTGCCGGATATGTCTTGTCAGTGGAGCGCCGGTGCGATGCCTGCTCGCTCGATGAGTGCGCTGAGATCGGCGAGATCCGCCTCGGTGAGATCCTGAAGCGGCGCCCGGACGGGGCCGTTGTCGCGGCCGATCGCCTTCAGTCCGGCCTTGACGATGGATACGCCGTACCCCTTCACCCGATCACGGATGTCCAGGTAGGGGAAGACGAAGCGGTTGAGCTTCTCATTCACCGCGTCGCGGTCCTGTGCGCGGACATCCGCGTAGAACTCCAGTGCGAACTCCGGGACGAAGTTGAACATGGCGGAGGAGTAGGTGCTCAGACCCAGCTGCAGCAGCGGAAGGGCGAAAGTCTCTGCGGTGGGGAGGCCCCCCAGGTAGAAGAGACGGTCGCCGTTGAGGGCATACATCTTGCCGAGGTGTTCGATGTCGCCGTGCGCATCCTTGAATCCGATGAAGTTCGCGTGGCTCTCAGCGAGCCGAGCAACGGTCTCCGGCGCGTAGTGGGCATTGGCCCGGTTGTAGACGATGATGCCCAGGTCGGTCGCCGCGCAGATCGCGGAGACATGCCGGTACAGGCCCTCCTGGTCGCTCTCCGTGAGGTACGGAGGCAGCACGAGCAGGCCCTCAGCACCCGCCTCCTGCGCGTCCTTCGCATTCTGCACGGCTTGGCGGGTGTTGCCTCCTGCGGAACCCAGCACCGGCACCTCGGAGCGCGAGGCTGCGACGGCAGCGCCGACAACGTCCTTGGCCTCGGCCGGAGTCAGGCTGAAGCCCTCGCCCGTGCCACCCGCGGCGAAGAGTCCGGCCACGCCGTAGCTCGCCTGCCATTCCACGTGCGCAGAGACCTTGGCGAGATCGACCTCGCCTTCTGCGTCGAAAGCGGTGACGGGGAAGGACAGGAGACCGTCCTTGAGGTGGGCGGCGAGGTCTTCGGGGGCGAACTGGCTCATGGCTCTCCTTGGTGAACGGAACGATGCTCACATCGACACTAGAAGCGCTCAATCATGCAAGTCCAAGCCCATTATAGAATCCAGTGATGCCCTAGGAGCATCAGGAAATCACTGAATCTAGTTGTATGACTTATATATAATTTGTCATACTCATCGTCTGGGCACCGTAGCCCGGATGACACCGCATCCAGCGGATCCCACATCGGAAAGAGGACAATGCCGTACTCCCCTGACACCATCGCGTCGATCACCCTGTCGTCCATCACACTGCCCCTGGCTTGCCCCATCTCCGACGCCAAGGTCTTCACCGGCCGCCAGAAGCCCATGACCGAGGTCGTCTTCCTGTTCGCGGAGATCCGCACCAGCCAGGGACACGAAGGCGTGGGCTTCAGCTACTCGAAGCGAGCGGGCGGCCCCGCCCAGTACGCCCACGCGAAGGAGGTCGCAGGCGCCGCGATCGGCGAGGACCCCAACGACATCGAGAAGCTGTACACGAAGCTGCTGTGGGCCGGCGCCTCGGTGGGACGGTCCGGAGTCGCCACACAGGCGCTCGCGGCGATCGACATCGCCCTCTACGACCTCAAAGCCAAGCGCGCAGGGCTCCCCCTGGCCAAGCTCCTCGGCTCCCACCGGGACTCCGTGCGGACATACAACACCTCCGGCGGATTCCTCTCCGCCTCGCTCGAAGAGGTGAAGGAGGCGGCTTCGCGGTCCGTCGAAGCCGGGATCGGCGGCATCAAGATCAAAGTGGGGCTGCCGGACACGGCCGAGGACGTGCGCCGTGTGAGCGCGGTGCGCGAGCACATAGGAGAGGTGCCGCTCATGGTCGATGCCAACCAGCAGTGGGACCGCACCACGGCTCTGCGCATGGGCCGCCGTTTCGAGGACCTCGACCTCGTGTGGATCGAGGAGCCCCTGGACGCCTACGACGCGGCGGGGCACGCACAGCTGGCTCGCGCCCTCGACACACCCATCGCGACCGGTGAGATGCTGGCTTCCGTGGCTGAGCATCGCGAGCTCATCCGCCACGGCGCCTGCGACATCATCCAGCCCGATGCCCCACGCGTAGGCGGCATCACCCAGTTCCTCCGGCTGACTCGGCTGGCGGACGAGGCCGGTCTCGACCTCGCGCCGCACTTCGCGATGGAGATCCACCTGCACCTGGCCGCCTGCTACCCGCGGGAGCCATGGGTGGAACACTTCGACTGGCTCGATCCCCTGTTCGAGGAGCGCCTGGAAACACGGGACGGCCGTATGATCGTTCCCGATCGCCCCGGCCTGGGCTTCACGATCAGCGAGCAGGCACGCGCCTGGACAACGGATTCGGTGACGATCACCGGAACCTGAGCCTTCCACTCCGGGGCACCGTTCACGCCGTGCCACCGTCCGCACTACTCATCCGCAGGGAGAGTTCGATGTCCACCACCCTGGCCTCCGCGGTCGTCACGGCGCTGCGCGAGCGCATCGTGACAGGCGCGCTCACGCCTGGTGAGCGCCTGCCCAGCGAGAACGACCTTGCCAAGGAGCACACGGTCAGCCGCACAGTGATCCGCGAGGCCATCGGGATTCTGCGCGCCGAGGGCCTGGTGCGCTCGGCACGCGGCAGTGGCACCTACGTCCTCGCGGTGCCGCACACTGCGGTGTATGGCTCGGACACCGGGAACCCGTCCGACGGCTCCTGGCCGAATACAGGACCCCGCGCCGGATCACCATCTGGTTCCACGGGAGGGGCCCCGCCGCTCAGACCAGACCCGGCGGCACTTCTGGAGTTCCGGCTGGCACTGGAACCTGATGCGGCCGCGCTGGCAGCGGAGCGCCGCACGGCCGCCGATCTGGCCGCCCTGAAAGAGGCCGCAATCGCAATCGAAACGGCGGGCGCACATGCTTCCGACAGCCTGGCGGCGGACTACCACCTGCATCGCACACTCGCTCAGACCTCGGGCAATCCATATTTTGCGGGCGCACTCACATGGCTGGGCCCGGCGATGATCGGCATGCCTGCATCCCGCATCACTGGGGATGATGGACACGCACTGACCGTGCAGAAGGAACACCGCATGATCATCGAGGCAGTTCAGGACAAGGACTCCCGCGCTGCCGCCGCCGCGATGGCCTGGCACCTCACTCGCTCATTGCGGGAACTCGAATAAGCGCCCCCGCCGGCCACACGGCCGCAACCATGCTCCATTCAATGCTTTCAGTGCATCACTTGATACAGAAAATGGTTTGGACAGGTATTGAAAAGCGTCATTAGGCTCATGAGGCACCTCATCCGTGACACCGCTCACGGCCCGAAGTCACCCGGAAACTCACTGCAAGGGAGCACCATGTTCCGTACCCACCGCACCCGCCTGCCACTGGTCTTCGCCTCCGGCGCAGCTGCAGCCCTGACACTCACCCTCACCGCCTGCGGCAACGTCACCGGCGGAGGGGGCGACGAAGACTTCCCCAATCAGAGCATCACCCTCACTGTGGGACAGAGCGCCGGAGGCAGCACCGACCTCATCGCGCGGTCGGTGGCGGACGGCTCGCAGAACGCCTTCGGTGTGCCGATGACCGTGGAGAACAAGCCCGGAGCCAACGGTGCCGTCGCCACGAAGGAAGTAGCCGGCATGCAACCGGACGGGTACAACCTCGTTCTCCTCAACGCCTCCCTCATCACCGTCACTTCCCTGACCGCATCCGAGGAGGAGACGGTCGATCTCGACGATCTCGATATCATCATGGGTCTCTCGCAGGATGACTACATCATGGTCGCCAATGCGGAGAGCGACATCGACACCGTCGAGGACATGGTCACGTCTGACGAGTCCGTCTCCTACGGCACCACCGGTGTGGGGACGGCGAGTCAGCTCGCGCAGCTGCTGCTCATGAATGAGGCGGAGATCGAGGGCAACGAAGTGCCGTTCGACAGCGGGGCGCCCGCGCTCACCGCAGTGATGGGCGGTCAGGTCGAGGTTGCCACGATCCAGCTGGGTGAGGCCATGCCACAAATCGAGGCCGGCACCATCAAGCCGGTCGTGACCTTCGCCGAGGAACGGGTCGACTATCTGCCCGATGTCCCCACCGCGGTGGAGGAGGGCTACGACGTGCCCGTCTCCCAGTACCGCGCACTCGCGCTGCCCGCGGGCGCCGATGAGGAGGTGCTGAGCACGCTCCGCGAGGGAGTCGCCGAGATCACCCAGACGGAGGCGTACCAGCAGTTCAACGAGGACAACTTCCTCACCCCCGCGGAGATCTCCGGCGACGAGGTGCGCGAGCAGTGGACCGAGCTGGCAGACCGCTATGCCGCACTGGTCGAGGAGAACGACATCGACCTCGGCGGCAGCCAGAGCTGACCACTGGAACGTTCGAGGAGGAGAACGCCGTGGATGAGAAGCAGACCAGTGCTCACGCTGGTGTACGCGAGAGCGAGCATGAAAGCGCCGCTGAGATCTCAGCTGCGATGAGCGCGGACGCGAGGGCGCGGGGAAGCTCTGCCGAGGAGACGCCGGCAGGAGCCCTGGCAAACCTGGTGAGCGGGATCGTGGCCACGCTCATGGGCACGGGCTCCCTCGCGGTGGCCCTGAACCTCGGCTTCGGCACTCTCACCGCTCCCCGGGCAGGCACCTGGCCGGCGATCCTCTCCGTGCTGCTGATCGTCCTCGGTCTCGCACTCATGTCCCTGGCGAAGACCTTCACGGACGCGGAGAGGATCACCCGCCGGGCGATGTCGGTGGGCGTAGGCGCGCTCAGCATCGTCATCGCGGTGCAATTGATGCCAGTCATCGGATTCGAGATTCCCGGCTTCCTCCTCATGGTGTTCTGGATGAAGGTGCTGGGAGGCGAGAAGCTGCTGAAGTCGGCACTCATCTCCGCACTCGCCGTCCTCGCGCTCTACCTGATCTTCGTCACGGGTCTGAGCATCTCGATCCCACACCTGTTCTGATCGCCCCCGCTGCCCGGCGTCCCTGAGAAAGGCACTGACCCCATGGACTTCGCACCTGTCATCGAGGGCTTCTCGGTCGTCCTCGAACCGATGAACCTCCTCTTCTGCCTAGTCGGCGTGCTGGTCGGGATGGTCATCGGCGTACTGCCCGGCCTCGGCCAGGCAGCGACCATCGCGATTCTGCTGCCGCTGACGTACGGCATGGAGCCCGTCTCCGCGATCATCATGCTCGCGGGCATCTTCTACGGAGGCATCTACGGCGGCACCGTCACCGCGGTGCTGCTCAACATCCCCGGTGAGACGAGCTCCGCGATCACCGCGATCGAGGGCTACCCGATGGGGAAGAAGGGGCAGGCGGGCAAGGCACTCGGCATCGGTGCCATCGCCTCGTTCATCGGCGGCACGATCTCGATCGTCGCGCTGACCTTCGTCGCACCCATCGTCTCAGGCTGGGCGCTGCGGTTCGGCCCGCCCGAGTACGCCGCGCTCACCCTGCTCGGCATCCTCCTGGTCGCCACCATCTCGAACGGCTCGCGGGTGAAGGCCTTCATCGCCGCCACCTTCGGCCTGCTGCTCGCAGTCGTCGGCCGGGACGGCTTCACCGGGGAGATGCGTTACACGGCAGGCAGCCTCGAACTCGCTGACGGCCTCCAGTTCGTCCCGATAGCCATGGGCGTCTTCGGCCTCACCGAGATCCTCTACGCGCTGGAACGACGTCATCTACCGCAGCCGCTGCGAGTCAAGGTGGACAAGGTGCTTCCCACCAAGGCGGATCTCAAGCAGTCTGCCGGCCCCATCGCCCGCGGGGGCCTCATCGGATTCTTCCTCGGGCTCCTCCCCGGCGGAGGAGCCACCGTCTCCGCAATGGTCTCCTACGGCACGGAGAAGCGGTTGGCGAAGGATCCGAGCCGCTTCGGCAAGGGAGCCATCGAGGGCGTGGCCGGGCCGGAGACCGGGAACAATGCCGCCGCCACCTCCTCCTTCATCCCGCTGCTCACCCTGGGCATACCCGCCAATGCGACGATGGCTGTGATGTTCGGTGCGCTCATGCTGCAAGGGATCACCCCCGGGCCACAGCTCGTCAGTGAGGACCCCGGTCTGTTCTGGGGCGTCATCAACTCGATGTATCTGGGCAACATCATCCTCATCGTGCTGTCGATCCCGCTCATCGGTCTGTTCGTGAAGATCCTCGACGTCCCTTCCACCATCCTGGCACCGATCACCCTCATGATCGTCTGCATTGGGGCATACACCATCAACAACCGCTTCTTCGAGGTGCTCGTCGTCGTGGCGTTCGGTGTGATCGGGTACCTCATGAAGAAGATGGGTTTCGATCCAGCACCTCTCGTCCTGGCGTTCGTCCTCGGCTCCTTGCTGGAGGACAACTTCCGCCGCTCGCTCATGATGTTCCAGGGCGATGTCACGCAGGTGACGAACCATCCGATCGCAGTGACGATCCTCGTGCTCTTCGTACTCGTGCTCCTCGTTCCACTGGTGCTCAAGCTGGTGCTCGGAAAGAAGGGGCCCGCGCGCTCGGTCGTCTCCGCGGATGAGGAACCGGCAAGCGGCCGCCGGTGAGGCAGGCCTGCGACAGAGCAGACAGCGCCTCCGCTGGAGATGACAGTGTTCTGATACTTTGATGCACTTGAGAGCATTGGAGCTGCCATGTACACCCTGGACCAGGTGCGCTGCTTCGTCGCGGTCGCGGAGCATCTTCACTTCGGACGCGCCGCATTCGAGCTGAATATGACGCAACCCCCACTGAGCCGCCAGATCCAGAAGCTCGAGCGCCACGTCGGTGCCGAGCTTCTGGACCGCCGAGGACGCAACGTCGAACTCACGGCTGCCGGACGGCTCTTCCTCACCGAGTCCCGCAAGCTGCTGGGCCTGGCCGAGCGGGCACCGGAGGGCGCCCGCCGGGTGGCCTCCGGGAGAAAGGGCCTGGTCCGGATGGGGTTCACCGCCGCGGCGGGCTTCGGACCTCTCAGCGGCCTACTCAGCACCGTGAAGGCTGAGCTGCCGGACCTGGACATCGACCTCGTGGAGATGGTGACTGCGGAACAGCTCCAGGCTCTCGACGAAGAGCGCATCGACCTGGCGCTCGGGCGTCTGCACACTCCGCTGCCGCATCTGGAGTCACGACTGCTCCTCAAGGAGAGGCTGTTGCTCGCGGTTCCAGCCGACTCAGACCTGGCGCAGCTTGACCGCGAACTCACGAAGTCGGACATCCGCGGACAGTCGGTCATCATGCATTCAGCCACCAAGGCGCGATACTTCTACGACATCATCGTGGGGAACTTCGAGATTGAACCGAGCCGAGTCAAGTACTCTCTCGGACAGATCATGACCATGGTGAGTCTCGTCGCCGGGGGTCACGGTGTCGCTTTCGTCCCGGAATCAGCCGAAGCCGGCAGAGTCCCCGGCGTCGAGTACCTTCGCTTCTCCGACTTCGACGCGGATGTCGTTCACCTCCATGCGCTGTGGCGCCCCGACAGCAGCAATCCCGCACTGGCGGCATTCGTCTCTGCCTTGTCCTGAGCAGGAGTGAAAGTGCCCTTCGCTGTGCCAGCCGACACAGAACAGACCCGAGCCGGCGCGTTCTTCGTTCCCGTCTGCGGATCCGCCCGGTTCGGATCACCGAGGCGGCGAATCCGCAGACGGGAACCATCGGCCACGCCGCTCCGGTCTGCTCAGAGACGTAGCGACCCCACCGCCCGGCACTTTCCGCTGTTTGTATACGATCACGGCATGACCAAAGCCACTCTCCACCTCATCCTCATGCTCACCCTCACGTTCTCCACCGGCATCGTGGACGCCGTGGGCTACCTGGGCTACGACAAGGTCTTCACCGGCAACATGACCGGCAACGTCGTGATCCTCGGGATGGGCCTGGCCGGGGCGGAGGGGATCCCGGTGCTCCGCCCCCTCCTCGCCTTCGCCGGCTTCATGCTGGGCGCTGTGCTCGCCGGCCGCATTCTCAAGCCCACGGGCAAGGGCGAGTGGACCGGGCGCACCACCACCGTCATGGGGATCGTCGCCGGGGGCTGCTTCGGGCTCACCGGCCTCGTCATGGCCGTGGATCCGTCGCAGAACCACACGGCGGGCACCGTCACCACCTCAGTCCTCGCCCTCGTCATGGGCATGCAGGCGGCAGCCGCACGCAAGGTGGGAGTCGCAGATGTCACGACGGTCGTCGTCACCTCCACGATGGTGGGGCTGGCCAGCGAATCCCGTCTGGCCGGAGGGTCCGGCGACAAATGGCCCCGCCGCATCCTCGCCATCGCCTGCATCCTGCTGGGCGCTCTCGTGGGCGCGCTCACCCTCATGGTGAACCTGTGGCTGGGCGTCCTCCTCACCGCGATCATCATCGGTGCTGTCGCCGTCCTGGGCCACTGCACACGCCACAGGGTGTGAGGCCCTCTTCCGGGCGATCAGCACCCCGGCCCCCGGCAGAGCCGGCACCGCAGGGAACTAGCGAACCTTCGCAGCCCGCAGTCCGGCACGCGAACGCTCCAGGTGCGCGGCCATGAGCGCCGGTGCGTCCTCGGCCCGGCCGTCGAGCACCGCGGCGAGGATGGCCCGGTGCTCGTCCCACGCCCCGCCTCCGCGATGCGTGCCCGCGACGGAGAACAGCCTCTCGATCCGGCCGGAGACCTGCCGCAGGATGCCGAGCAGGGAGGTCGCGCCGCTCATCTCCGCGAGCAGCAGGTGGAACCGGTGGTTGCAGGAGGGCAGCCGAGCCGCCTCGCCGGCGGCCAGAGCGGCGTCGCCCTCCTCCAGCACCGCCGTCGCGGCACGCCGCAGGGCCCACCACCCCTCACCGGGCACGTCGAGGTCCAGCTGCTCCTGCGCACGCAGCGCCGCGCGGCGCACCACCTCCGTCTCGAGCGTATGGCGGAGGTCGAAGAGCACTTCGAGGTCCTCCTCGTGCGGTGCCACCACGGTGGCCCCCGCATAGGAGCGGACCTCCACGAGTCCCTCCGCCTCCAGCGCGCGGAGGCATTCGCGCACCGGCACGCGTGAGACGGCATAGCGTTCGGAGAGCAGCTTCTCCGTCAGCCGCGTGCCCGCGGCGATGCGGCCGAAGATGATGTCCGCCCGCACCTGCTCGGTGACGCGGACGGCGGCTGGACTAGACACGCGTGAGCTGCTCCCCCGGGACGGCGTCGATCAGGCTCCGAGTGTACTCATGCTGCGGCGATTCGATGACGCTGCGCACGCTGCCGGCCTCCACGATCCGGCCGGCCCGCATGACGACCACGTCGTCCGCGAAGTCCGCCACCACCGCGAGGTCGTGGGTGATGAACAGGCAGGACACGCCCAGCTCGCGCTGCAGCGAACGGAGCAGCTCGAGGATCTGGTCCTGCACCAGCACGTCGAGCGCGGAGACCGCCTCGTCGCACACCAGCAGCGGCGGCCTCGCCGCGATGGCCCGGGCGATGGCGACGCGCTGCCGCTGCCCGCCGGACAGTTCGCCGGGACGGGCCTGCGCCGCGGACTGCGGCAGCGCCACCTGGTCGAGCAGCTCGCGCACGCGCGCCCTGCGCTCCGCCCGGGTGCCCATCCGGAACACAGCGAGGGGCTCCGCGATGATCCTCTCCACGGACATCGTGGGATCCAGCGAGGAGTATGGGTCCTGGAACACCGGCTGGGTGAAGCGCCGCAGCCGTGCCCGGTCCGCCTTCGTCCCGCCCGCCACGGCGGTGCCGTCGAGCACCACCTCGCCCGAGGTCGCAGCCTCCAGCCCCAGCACGATCTTGGCGGTCGTCGACTTGCCGGAGCCGGATTCGCCGATGATCGCGGTCGTCTTCCCCCGCTCCGCCTGGAAGCTCACGCCGTCGAGCGCACGCAGCTCCTCCCGGCGACCGCGCAGGCGGTAGACCTTGGTGAGGTCCCGGACGTCGAGCACGAGGTCCCGGCCGTCGCCGGCCGCCGAGCCGTCCGCCGCTGAACCTCCCGCAGCCGAGGCCGCCCCGGCCGCTGCGCGCGCTCCGCCTCCTGCCCCGGCCTCGGGCACATCCTCCTCCGGCGGCACCGCCAGCTTGGGCGAGGCCGCGATGAGCCGTTCCGTGTAGGCGTCCTGCGGGTGGAAGAGCACCTGCGCGGGTGCTCCGGCCTCCACCACCTTCCCGTCGTGCATGACGAGGATCTGGTCCGTGCGGTCCAAGGCCACACCGAGGTCGTGGGTGATGAACAGCAGGGACACCCCGCGGTCGTCCACGAGGCGCTGCAGGTGATCGAGGATCTGCTTCTGCACCGTGACGTCGAGCGCGGAGGTGGGCTCGTCCGCGATGATGAGGTCCGGGTCGCCGGCCAGGGCGATCGCGATGAGCACGCGCTGACGCATGCCGCCGGAGAACTCGTGCGGGAACTGCTTCCGGCGGCGCTCCGCCTCCGGGATGCCCGCCTCCTCCATGAGGCGCACCACCTGCGCCTCGACCTCCGCGCGCCCGTGCGTGCCGTAGGTCCGCAGCGCATCCGCGATCTGATCGCCCACGCGCATGGAGGGGTTGAGGTTGGTCATGGGGTCCTGCGGCACGAGCGCGATCGAGCGCCCGCGCAGGGCCCGCATCCGGGCCTCCGGCGCGCCGGCGATCTCCTCTCCGCGATAGCGGATGGACCCTCCGGTCACCCGGCCGGCCCCGGACAGCAGACCGAGCACCGCACCCACCGTGGTGGACTTGCCGGAGCCGGACTGGCCGACGATGCCGATCCGCTCCCCCTCCCCGAGGGTGAAGGAGACGCGGCGGAGCACCTCCGTGGCGCCGTAGGCCACCGTGAGCTCGGAGACCTCGAGCACCGGGGTGCCGTCTGTGCCTGCCGCCGCGGCGGAAGTCGCCTCATCCATCACGCTCACCTTCCTGCCGAGTAGCCCTGCGCGCCGCGCGGGTTCGAAGCGGCCTGCAGCAGTCCGGTCTCCGGGTCACGGGTGACGCAGGAGAGCCGCCCCAGCGCCCAGTCACCGGCACGGGTGACCCGGTGGCCGCGCGCCTCGAGGCCTGCGATGACGTCCTCGCCCAGCCGGTCCTCGACGAGGGCACCGGCGGGTTCGAACGTGCGGGGCCAGAACGACCCCACGAGCGAGGTGGTGTGCATCGCGGGAGCGTCGATCGCCTGCTGCGGCGTGTAGCCGCCCACCAGGAGCCGGAGCACGAGGAGGAGCTGCCACTGGTCCTGCTGGTCGCCGCCCGGCGTGCCGAGCGCGATGACCGGCTGTCCGTCGCGGAGGACCAGCGTGGGCGAGAGCGTGGTGCGGGGACGCGCACCCGGCGTGAGAGCGGCGTTCCGTCCCTCGTCCAGCCACATCATCTGCAGGCGGGTGCCCAGGCAGAAGCCCAGACCGGGGATGGTGGGCGAGGACTGCAGCCAGCCGCCGGACGGCATCGCGGAGATCATGTTGCCCCACCGGTCCACGACGTCGATGTGGCAGGTGTCGCCGCGGACCGCACCGGTCTCGTCCGCACCGGGCTCGGCCGGATCCGCGGCCGTGAAGGGAGCGGCCGCGCCGGCCTCGGGCGCGGGCTCCTCCGCCGGACGTCCCGCGCCGGCACCCGGGACGGTGGGCTCGCCCACCCCGAAGCTGGAGAGGTCCGCGGACTGGGTGGCGGCGAACTCCGCCGCGGTGACGAGACGGGGCAGGTCCCCGGAGCTGCCACCCACGGTGCCGGGGCGGGACTCCGCCGAGGCCCGCTCGCCGATGAGCGCGCGCCTGCTCGCGATGTACTCCTCGGAGAGCATCTCGTCCAGGTCGAGGTCGTTGTCGCCGAAGTGCGCGTCCCGGTCCGCGAGTGCGAGCTTGAGCGCCTCGAGGACGGTGTGGGCGCCCAGCTCCGTGGACGGGTCGAGCCTCTCGTCGTCGAAGCCGTCGAGGATGCGCAGCGCCTCGAGCAGGACGGGGCCCTGGCTCCAGTGCGGTACCTTGGCGATGGTGTGCCCGCGGAACTCGATCGTCGCTGCCTCCTCGAACCGCGCGGACGACTGCGCGAAGTCCTGCTCGGTGATGACCGCGGCGTAGTCACCGCCGTCCGAGTGGCGGTGCGGGCGGGAGAGGAACTCGCTCGCGAGCTTCGCCACGCGTCCCGTCGCCCACTCGCGGCGGGCGGCAGCGATCCGGTCCTCGCGCGTGCTCGCGTTCTCCCCGGCGGCGATGAGCTCGCGGAGCACCTGCGCGTACTCGGGGTTGCGGAACAGCTCACCGGGCTGGGGGATGCGGCCGTCAGGGATCCACTGCGCGGCGCTGCTGGGCCAGTGCTGCTCGAAGAGCTCGCGCACGGACTCGATCTGCTTGGTCACGCGCGCAAGGATGGGGAAGCCGTCCTCGGCATAGCCGATCGCGCAGTCGAGCACATCCGCAAGCTCCCAGGTGCCGTGCTCCTGGAGGAGCAGGAGCCAGGCATCGACCGCGGCGGGCACGGCGGCGGCCAGACCGCCCGCG
Organism: Brevibacterium salitolerans; assembly: GCF_039531405.1. Taxonomy (NCBI): domain Bacteria; kingdom Bacillati; phylum Actinomycetota; class Actinomycetes; order Micrococcales; family Brevibacteriaceae; genus Brevibacterium; species Brevibacterium salitolerans. The sequence continues at coordinate 39,712 of NZ_BAAAPZ010000004.1, forward strand.
CCGGGCACGAGGTCGAGGCCCAGCGAACGGTAGTGCTCCACCGTCGCGCCCGCCGGGGCTGCTCCCTGGCCCATCATCACCACGGGAGTGCCCGGGGCCTCGGCGGTGGCGAACAGGCCGGTCATGTCCCCGCCCGGCCCGTTGAGGTGAGGTTCGACCACGTGCAGGACGAAGGCCCCGGCCGTCGCCGCGTCGAAGGCGTTGCCCCCGCGCTCCAGCACGGACTGCGAGGCCGCGGTGGCGAGCCAGTGGGTGGAGGAGGACATGCCGAACGTGCCCTGCAGGGTGGGCCGCGTGGTGTGCTCGCTGGGGGTGACGAAAGCGCTCATCGGTCGTTCTCCTTCGCTGCCGCGCCCGTCTCCGCGAGCACGTCTCCGTTCTGGTCTCGTTCCATCATGGTGCCGCGTGCGCGCTCCTGTCGCCTCTTCGCCCGCAGCGCCCGGCGCTCACGCCGCGAGGTCCGCGCGAGCGCGGAGCCCGGGTCCAGCGCATCCCGCAGCGCATCGCCGAACAGGTTGAAAGCGAGGCAGATGACGAGGATCGCCAGGCCGGGGAATACCGCGGCGGCCGGCGCTCGGTAGATGTACTGCTGTGCGTCGGAGAGCATGATGCCGAGGCTGGGGCTGGGCGGCTGGATGCCCAGGCCCAGGAACGACAGCATGGACTCGCCGATCACGGCGGTGGGCATGATGACGGTGGCCTGCACGATAATCGCGCTCACCGCGTTGGGCAGGATGTGGACGAACAGGATCCGCCAGGCGGAGGCGTCCATGGCGTGCGCGGCGCGGATGAAGTCCCGGTCCTTCAGCCGCAGCGTCTCGCCGCGCACCACCCGGATCATGGTGGGGATCTGCGCGATCCCCAGGGCCGCCGCCGCACTCGTGAGGCTGGCTCCCGCGATCGCCACGAAGCCCACCGCGAGGATGAGGAACGGGAACGCCAGCGCCACGTCCGTGAGCCGGGAGATGACCCGGTCGCAGGCCTTCCAGTAGCCGGCGAGCAGGCCGAGCGGCACGCCCACCACCACGGCGAGGGCGACGGCCAGCAGACCCACCTGCATGGAGGCCCGCACGCCGAAGAGCAGGCGGGAGAGGGAGTCGCGCCCGAGGTCGTCCGTGCCGAGCACGTGGCCCACCGTGCCGGGGACCTGGTACGGGTGGGCGAAGTCCGTCTGCGAGAAGCCGTAGGGGGCGAGCCAGGGTGCGAACACCGCGGCACCCACGGAGAGGACGACGAGCACGGAGCCCAGCAGTCCCAGAGGCGTGCGGACGAGGGTGGCGAGTGCGCCTCGGCGGCGGTGTGCGGCGGGAGCGGCACCCGGCGAGCCCGCAGCGGGCGGGGAGCCGGCCTCGGTCCCGGCCCGGGATGCCGCGGCTGTGTCTGCGGAGGGGTGTGGAGCGGTCATGCGTGCGCAGCTCCTGTCCGGATGGTGGGGTTGATGACGGAGTAGAGCAGGTCCACCGCCAGGTTGATGACGATGTAGGCCGCGGTGATGACGAGGACCACGGCCTGGATGACCGGGTAGTCGCGGGCGAACACCGCGTCCAGGGTGAGCTTGCCCAGTCCCGGCAGCGCGAAGATGCGCTCCGTGACGACGGCGCCGGAGATCAGTCCGCCCAGCTGCAGGCCGATGATCGTCACGAGCACGATGAGCGAGTTCCGCAGTCCGTAGCGGAACAGGATGCGCGGACGGGAGAGCCCCTTGGCGCGGGCCGTGCGCACGTAGTCCGTGCCCATCGTCTCGATCATGGAGGCCCGCGTCTGCCGTGTGATGACCGCGGCGAGGCTGGTTCCCAGGATGACGGCCGGGAGGGTGAGGTAGTAGATGCCGCGGAGCGGGTCGGACAGGACGTCCACGTAGCCCGAGGCCGGGAACCATCCCAGCGTCACCGCCAGCAGGAGGATCGCGAGGAGGCCCAGCCAGAAGTTGGGCACGGACAGCCCTATGAGGGCCGCGAAGTTGGCGAGGGCCTCAGGCAGGCGGCCGCGGAAGCGCTCGGCCAGCATCCCCAGCAGGACGCCCGCGACCACGGCGACGAGGATCGCGTAGGCGGCGAGCCACAGCGTGACCGGCAGCGTCGTCGCGATCATCTCCGTGACGGACTGGCCGGTGCGGGTGGATTCGCCGAGGTTCCCGGTGACGATGCTGCCGAGGAACTTGGCGAACTGGACGACCACCGGCGCGTCCAGGCCCAGGTCGGCGCGGATCTGGGCGACGCGCTCCGGGGTGGCCTCCTCCCCGGCCATCGCGAGCGCCGGATCACCGGGCAGCGCGCGGACGCCGAAGAAGATGACGATCGCGGCGAGGACGAAGGTGAGAAGCGATTCGCCCACCTTGACGGCTGTGAAGCGGAGCATCAGCTCTCCTCCTCGAGGAATCCGGCACGGGACAGGTGGACGACGCCGTCGGAGTAGACCTGCACTCCCGCGATGTCGTCCGTGTAGGCGGTGAGGTTGCGCTGACGGTAGAGGTAGATGACGGAGTCGATCTCCTGCAGCCGGTCCACGACCTCGCCGTAGGCGTCCGCGCGCTCCTCCACGTCCGTGAGCTCCGCTGCGCGGTCGAGGCGCCTGTTGAGCTCCGCGTCGTCCACGCCGGTGTAGTTGTTGCCGCCGCCCGTGTAGTGGAAGTTGTAGAGGTTGCCGTGGGGGTCCACGCGCCCGGACCAGCCCAGCTGGACGGCCTCGAAGTCGCCGCGGTCCTGCACGTCCAGGAGGGCCGTGTACTCGACCGGACGGATGCTGAGGTCGAACCCGCCCTCGGCCAGCTGCGCCTGGAGCGCCTGGGCGAACCGCAGCGAGTCCTGCGAGTTCGTCACCTGGACGTCGATGGGGTACGGAACGGGAGCGCCGGCCTCCTCGAGGAGCTGCTTGGCACCGGCCGGGTCGTACTCCGGGCAGGTCCGGCTGGCCTCCGAGGCGAACGGCGAGGAGTCCGGGATGCCGGAGCAGGCGGGCAGGTACCAGCCGTTGAAGACGGTGTTGACGAGCGCCTCGCGGTCCACCGCCATGGACAGGGCCTGACGGACCCGGGGGTCCTCGGACAGCGGCGTGGGCTCCGCGCCCTCGGGCAGGCGGTCGAGGTTGACGGTCAGCCCCTGGTAGCCCAGCGACTCGACCGCCAGGGTGCCGATCCCGGACTCCTGCTGCAGCGCATCGATGTCCTGCGGGGAGATCATGTCCGCCACCTGCACGTCACCGGAGCGGATGTTGGCGGCGCGGATGTTCGCATCCGTCATGATGCGGTACTCGATGCTGTCGAGGTGCACCTCGTCGCGGGCGTAGTAGTTCGGATCCGCGGTGACGGTGATGCTGGTCTGCGGGATCCGCTCCGCGAACTTGAACGCGCCCACGCAGACGGGCGCATCGCCGAAGTCGTCGCCCTTCTCCTCCAGCGCCGTGGGCGACATGATCATGCCGGCGCGGTCGGCCATCGCCGCGGTGAAGGGTGCGAAGGGGGTCTCGAAGGTGACCCGGACGGTGTCCTCGTCCAGGGGCACGACGTCCTCCACCGGCCCCATCTCCGAGACCCGGGCGGAGTCCTCGTCCGTGAGGTTGCGGGTGAGCGTGGTGACGACGGCGTCCGCGTCGAACTCCGTGCCGTCCGCGAAGCGCACGTCGTCCGTGCGCAGCGGGATGTCCACGGTGCGCCCGTCCTTGGAGATCCGGGGCATCTCCGCGGCGAGCATGGGGACGATCGCCCCGTTCGCATCGATGTCGTAGAGCTTCTCGCACATCGTCTGCATGACGTACCGGGTGTAGAGGGAGTTCGAGGTGGTGGGGTCCAGGCGGTCCGGTTCGGAGGAGAGGGCCATGACGAGATCGCCGCCCTCGGCCGGGGCGCGGTCGCCGAACTCCACCTCCGTCACGTCCTCGCGCTGCGGCGCGGGGCCCAGGTCCTGGAGCGGGATGCAGCCGCTGAGCACGAGCGCCAGTGCGCCCGCGGAGAGCACCGCGAGGGATTGCCGTCTTCTGGTCGTCACATGGGCTCCCGTCCCCCGCCCCGCGGAGCTGCGATCCGCCAGGGCAGATTGAACACAATTCTCTGCCGTCAGACTCTTTGTATACATTTCCGGAGTCTGAGAAGTCCATGAGCCGTCCACAGTGCGGACGTTCGGGGTGGCCGCCGCTCCCCGCCCCCGCCGCACACCCCCCTCGTGCGCACTCTCACACACTCACCCGGAAGTTACGTCTGCGTACGGGCCGCGTTGGGCGGCCTGTACGCAGACGTAACTTCCGGAGCAGCGGGATCACGCAGCCCGAGGGGGCCCAGCCCTGGGATGGAAGGTTGGAGTTCAGGAGGCTCAGGCGGCCTCGGGCGGTTCGACACGGCGGAACTGCTGATTCCCGTCCCGGTCACGGACGACGATGCCCAGCTCCAGCAGCGACTCCCGCGCTCGGAACGCCTCTCCCTCCTTCTTGTCCATCAGCGCGTAGCCGCGAGAGCGCAGCAGCTCCTCAGCCTCGGGTTCCAGCGCCTCTTCGCCGTCCACCCAGGTCCGGTACTCGGCCTCGCGAGGATCGCCCCGCCCCCGCCACCGGAGTCCATGTGCAGCGAACGCCGCCTCCAGCTGCGCGAGGAGCACTCCATCCGTAGGTGCGCGGAGCAGCTCCAGACCCCGCGCATCTGCGAGCACGAGCTCGTCCGCGTCCGCGTAGGCCTCGGCAATGCGCGCATACGGGACGAACCTGCTGCTCTCCTTGCGCACCACTCGCACGCCGCCAGCGCCCACCTCCACGCGGCCCAGCCCCTCGCTCCAGCCCGCAGCGATGAGCAGCCCTGCCACCAGGCCCGCGAGCATCAGGACGGGCACGGCCCAGGGCAACGGGAGCAGGCCGGCCAGTCGCAGAGGCGCTGGGGCATCTCCCAGCAGCCCCAGCAGCCAGCCCAGGACCGGCCGCACCACGAAGGCCGCACCGAGGCCCACCAGCGCTCCAGCGATGCAGAACCCCGCGGTCCACCGCCGAGGCACTTTCACGACGACAGGCTCACTCATGACCATTCCCTTCCTCATGCCCCTGAACCCCAGAGTCCGCTGGCCCCGGATCTTCAGATTCGGAGTCCCCGGCGCCGGGGTCCCCGGCACCGAGATAGCCCAGCGCAGTCCGCCGCACCTCACCGGTGACGTCGCGCCCCTCACCGCCGTTGAGGAAGGCCGCATCCACGATCGCCAGAAGCCACGCCGCAGCGGCTTCCGGGTCCCCGAGGTCTGCGACGAGCCCGCGCTCGGCAGCACTGCGCAGCATCTCCGCCAGCCCGGTGCGAAGCGTTTCCGCAGTCCCCTCGACGACTTCGAGGAGCTGCGGGTCCTCTCCCGCACGGCGCAGCAGCTCCACCACGAGGCCTGCCGCATAGGGACTCCCCGCGTCAGCGGCCTGCTGCTCCAACAGCCAGAGAGCGCCGGTGAGGGGATTCCGGAACGCGGAAGCCCGCGCGAGAGCGGCCTCGGCGTCAGGACGGTCGGCTTCGAAGATCGCCCGGAACACCGCCGCCTTGTCGCCGAAGTGGTAGAACACCGTCCCGGAGCTCACGCCGGCTGCGCGGGCGATCTGCGCCGCACTGGTGCTGGCATACCCCTGCATGGCGAACAGCTGGGCAGCGGCACCGATGATCGCCGCACGACGCTGCGCGGCGCGGGCTGGATCGACAGGGCGCGCCATGAGACTCGCCTCCATTCATTAACTGAGTGATCAGTTAATAGTGTACAGAGGAGTGCGCGAACCGGCACGCCGCGATTATGCCCACCCGCACGGCTTCCCACCGATCCCGAGAACTTCCGCTCGACCCACCACGGCTGCCGGGGACTCGCTCCGGACCGGCCGGCAGATCCGTCACATCCTTGCGAACTCTCAGTTCACTTCATAATATTCTCATATTAATAATGAGCACTCAATGAGGAGGCCGCTCCATGTCTTCGCTGTTCCCTCACCTCTTCAGCCCTGTCAGCCTGGGCCCGCTCCGCCTGCGCAACCGCATCGTCTCGTCAGGACACGACACCATGCTGGCCGAGGACGGACTCATCGGCCCGGACCTGGTGGCCTATCACGAGCGCCGGGCCGCGGGCGGGGCGGGCCTCTTAGTGCTGCAGGTCTCCGGGGTGCACGAGACGGCCCGCTACACGAGCCACGTCCTCATGGCCACGGAGCCGGAGTCCGCGGACGGCTACCGGGCGGTCGCGGATGCCGTCCACGCCCACGGCGCCGGCATCCTCGCACAGCTCTTCCACCCCGGCCGGGAGGTCATGGACGGCGAACAGGGAATGGCTCCGCAGGCAGTGGCGCCCAGCGATGAGCCGCAGGAGCGCTTCCACGTCATACCCGAGCCCCTGGAGATCGGGACCATCCGGGAGATCATCCGGGGATACGGACGCGCGGCCGCGCGCATCTGCGGCGCCGGAATCGACGGCGTCGAGGTGGTCGCAAGCCACGGCTACCTCCCTGTGCAGTTCATCAACCCCCGTGTGAACACCAGAACCGATGAGTACGGCGGCTCGCCGCAGGGCCGCATGCGATTCCTGCTGGAAGCGATCGAGAGCACTCGCGCCGCCGTCGGTCCCGGCAAGGTGGTGGGGTTGCGCATCTCCGGCGACGACCTGACGAGCAACGGCATGGCGAGCGGCGAGTTCCTCGAGGTGGTCCGCGCCGTGGAGGACCAGGGACTGCTCGACTACATCTCCGTGACGGCCGGCGACTCCTCCACCCTCCAGGGCGCTCAGCACATCGTGCCGCCCATGCAGTACGAACCCGTCTACGCCGGTCGGCTCTCAGCGGAGGTGAAGAAGGCCACCGAACTCCCCGTCATGGTCGCGGGCCGGATCAACCAGCCCCATGAGGCGGAACAGGCGATCCGCGAGGGCCTCACCGACCTCTGCATCATGACCCGGGCGATGATCTGTGATCCAGAGATCGCAGTGAAGGCAGAACGGGACGCGGTCGATGAGATCCGCGCCTGCATCGGCTGCAACCAGGCGTGCATCGGACACTTCCAGCAGGGCGTGGGCATCAGCTGCATCCAGCATCCTGAATCGGGACGAGAGCTGACCTTCCTCCCTCGCCCCGCCGTGCGGAGGAGAGCGCGGCTGCTTGTGGTCGGAGGCGGTCCCGCGGGCCTCAAGGCAGCAGCCGTGGCCGCCGAAGCCGGAGCCGAGGTGCTGCTCGTCGAGCGTGAGCGCCGCGTGGGCGGGCAGGTGCTGCTGGCCGAACGGCTGCCGCACCGTGCCGAGTTCGGAGGTGCGGTGACGAACCTCGAGGCCGAGGCCCGCCGCGCCGGGGCCTCGATCCTCACCGGAGCGCCGCTCTGTGAGGAGATGCTCGACTCCTTCGCCCCGGATCAGGTCCTCCTGGCGACCGGATCCACCGATCGTGAGCCCGCGGTCGAACTCATCGACGAACCTGAGATCCTCACTGCCCGGCAGTTCCTCGCGGAGACGCACGAACTCGCCCGGGGCGGTGTGCTCATCGCCGATTGGAAGGGAGACTGGGCCGGTCTGGGGATCGCCGTGGCGCTGGCCCGCAGGCGCCCGGTCACCCTCGCCACAGCGGCGAGCTCCCCGGGAGCCGCCGTCCAGCAGTACACGCGGACCGCGCTCATGGCGGAACTCGTGCGCTCCGGCGTGACGTTCGTGAATGACGTCCGCCTCGCCGGCCTCGACGCGAGCACCGCCTATCTGCAGTCCACTCTCTGCGATGAGGTGCTGGAAGTCGACGACGTCACGACGACGATCGTCAACCACCCGCCGCGGGCGCAGACGCCGGACGTGGACTTCGGCGCGATCCCCACGGTGCGGATCGGAGACTGCAGGGCGCCGCGAACTGTGGAGGAGGCCGTCTACGAGGGCCTCGTCGCAGCCAACGAGTTCATTCTGCAGCCGGACACCGCGCGGGTCCGCCCATGAGCACGCGCGGCGGGCGGCCGGCTCTGACGGAGAACGAGGTGGAGCAGCGGAAGGCGACCATCCTCTCTGCCGCACTGGAGCAGATCAGCGAACGCGGCACAGCCGGCGTGCGGATGAAGGACGTCGCACGAGCCGCGAACATGTCCATCGGCACGATCCAGTACTACTTCGACTCGAGGGAGGAGCTGGTGCTCTCCGCCTACAGGAGACACTCGGAGGACGTCGTGAACCGGGTGAAGCCGCCCGTCCTCGGTGAGAAGGACCCGTGGGAGGGTCTGCGGCAGGCGCTGCACGACTTCCTGCACGTCGCTGACTTCACCATGCGCACGCGCCTGTGGATCGAACTCGTCGCCGCATCCGCACGCGATCCTCAGCTGCTGGCGCTGCTGGACAGCGTCTTCCTCACGTGGAAGCAGGTGATCCGGGATCTCATCGACGCCGGTGTCGCCGACGGCACATTCTCTCCGCGGGTAGCGCCTGAGATCGCGGTCGATGCGCTCCTCGCACAGCTAGACGGCTTCGAGATCGCGCATGCCACCGGTGCGTGCGGCACGGACGTCGCACGGATCGAATCCGTTCTGCAGCAGACTGCGCGCGCCCTGCTGGGAGTGCGTACTCCAGCAGAGAAGCCACCCGCGTGCCCGGAGACGGACACGCCTCGTGACTGAGTAGGCGATCACAAGCGGGACGAGTCGCGCGAACGCTCTGCGTCCGTTCGTCCCCACTGATACGGAGGCCCTGCCTCCGGAGGAAGGAAGACCCAATGGCGGGATCCATCATCGTGTCGATCGTGTACAGCGCCGTACCGATCCTCGCAATCTTCATCGGCTTCACCGTGGTGCGCCGCGACTACGGCAGGCCTCCGGGGGAGCCGTCACAGCCGCGTGTGCCCGGAAGCACACGGCAGACTCCGGCGGGACAGGAGGAGAGCTGAGGTGTTCGCACTCGCAATCTTCGGCAGCTTCGTCCTCTATCTGGTGATCGGCGCGGCAGTGGGTCGGACGGTGAAGGACAAGTCCGACTACTACGTGGCCGGCCGCGCCGCCCCCACCTTCCTCGTCGCGGGCACGCTCGTCGCGTCATTCCTCTCGACGGTCTCATTCATGGGCGAGCTGGGATTCTCCTACGACGGATACCCACTCGTCATGCTGCTCCTCACCGCGTTCAACATCTCCGGATACCTGGTGGGGGTGGTCTTCTTCGGAAGATACCTCCGCCGTTCCCAGGCGCTCACCGTCCCGGAGTACTTCGGCAAGCGTTTCGACTCACCCGGCCTCCAGGCCCTGGCCGGCATCATGGTTGTCATGGGGATCGGCCTGTACCTGGTGGCGGTGACACAGGGTCTGGTCCTGGTGATGGGACAGCTCATCGATGTTCCCCAATGGGTCATCCTCATCGCAGTCTGGGCTGCGTACACGATCTTCACTCTGCTGTCCGGCTCACGAGGAGTGCTGGTCAACGACACCATCATGTTCGTCGTGTTCACCGCCGCAGCGATCATCGGCATGGGGTGGCTGATCGGCAGGGCAGGCGGGCCGGTCGCCGCCATGCAGAAGATGGCACAGCTCGCAGAGAAGCCTGACGGCATCGCCTGGCACGGACTCACGGGTGCGGACAACTACATCGGGTCGCCGCTGCAGGCCGTCATCTACGCCGTCACGTTCGGAATCGTGTGGTGCACAGTGGTCGCAGTGAGTCCGTGGCAGTCGAGTCGCTTCCTCATGGCTCGGAACGAACACGTCGCAATCCGTTCCGCGCTGTTCGCCACCGCGGCCCTCGCCATCACCTATCTGTTCCTCACCTTCGGCGGGTTCTCGATCAACCTCTTCGACTCGGGCATCGAGCCATCGGAAACCGCATTCATCTGGGCCGCGCAGAATGTCCTGCCCTCCCTGCTGGGGGTCATCGCCGTCACCGGCATCGTCGCTGCAGGTCTGTCCTCCGCGGCATCCTTCCTCTCTCTGATCGGGTTCTCCGCTGCGAACGATGTGCTCCCCTACCTCTCCGGCAACCGCCGGCGGGACGCGGAGACTCGTGTCGTCGGGGCCGAGGCGGCAGCCGGGGACAACGACACCGCGGGCCTCCGGGTGGCACGGTGGACGATGCTGGTGGTCGGACTGGCGGTGCTGGCCGTGACTTCAGTGGCTCCGCCGGCGGTCCTCACCATCGGCTACTTCGCAGCGACTCTCTTCGCAGCCTCGTGGGGGCCCATCGCATTCTGGAGCGTGTGGTCGGAGAAGCTCTCCGCCCGTGGCGCAGCATCCGGAATGATCGCCGGATTCGCAGTGGTGGCTGTGTTCGAATCGCTCAGTGAGTTCGGCGGTCTGGAGCTTCCGGACTTCCTGAACTCCACAATCCTGGGATTCGCCGCTTCCATCATCGCCACCGTGGTGGGCAACACTGGCACGAAACCGCCGGAGGCCGGGAACGCCTTCCGCAGGAAGCTCATGCATGTGCCCGCCGAGGATCAGGACCCTGCCAACTATCGGGTCACCCGCACGTGGATGATCGTCACAGTGGCGATCCTCGCGCTCTGCAGCGTCGCTCTGATTGCGCTCTACGTGGTCCCCTACGCCCCCTTCGCAGGCTGAGGGCCCGGGAGCAGGACGCCGGGTTGTCACTCCTTGGAGCTGAAGGCCCGCTTGATCAGCAGATAGACGACCACGGCCACCGCCGCGACGACGAGGAGCTTGACTGCGAGCCGCACGAGGGAGAAGACGATCCCCACCAGCCACCAGGCGATGACGAGTGCCAGGATCGCGCCGACGACGCTCCACACGGTGCTCCTATTCATACCTCCACGGTAGAAGCCGCGGGAGCGCAGGCGCAACAGCGCGCCGGGGGAACCCTCGCGTCCGTGGCTCCTGGCACACTCGGAGGCATGGACTTCGATCAGCCGCCGGTCGTCTCCGTCCGGCACAGCGAGGACGCAGCACCCGCTTCCGGCACGTGGCCCATGACCGTGCCCGCGGTGGCTCAGATCCTGGCGGAGGGGCTCCGGCTGGATCACGGAGTCACGTTCCTCGTGGGTGAGAACGGCTCCGGCAAGTCCACGATCGTCGAAGGCATCGCGGAGGCCTACGGCCTCAACCCGGAGGGCGGAAGCACCCATGCCCGCCACGTCACCCGGCGCACGGAATCCCCACTGGCGGAGTGGCTCCTGCTCCAACGCGGGGCGGGCAAGCGGCGCTGGGGCTTCTTCCTCCGGGCGGAGACCATGCACTCCCTCTACACGTACATGGAGAGCGTCCAGGGCCCCGCCGATCCTCAGTTCCACCAGCTGAGCCACGGGGAGTCCTTCAACGCCCTGCTCGATTCACGGTTCACCCGGCCCGGCTTCTACTGCCTCGACGAGCCCGAGGCGGCGCTCTCCTTCAGCTCCACGCTCCCGGCTGCTGTCCACGCTCAGCGAGCTCGCGGCAGCGGGCGGCCAGGTCCTCTGCGCCACCCATTCCCCGATCCTCGCCTCCCTCCCGGGCGCGCGGATCCTCGAGGTGGGTGCGTGGGGTCTGCGGGAGACCGACTGGGAGCGCCTAGAGCTCGTACAGCACTGGAAGCGCTACCTGGAATCGCCGGAACGCTACCTCCGGCACCTCCTCGATGAGCGCTAAGTGAGGGAAGCAGCAGCAACGTCCGTACTTTAAGGACTAAGGTAAGGCCCGGAAGGCGAGCACCACACTTTAGGAACTAAGACAAGCTCATCTGCACGGCCGTCCAGACTCCATGACACGACGGGTCGCACGGATCTGGTGCGCCCCCCACGCCGCCTCACTCCTGCCGCACAGGCGTCTCCAGCACTGCCTCTCCACGGGGCCCGGAGAGCACCGCACGGAAGCCCGGGTGCGCCGCCTCCTCCACGGTGAAGGAACCGTCACCCGCGCCCGAGGCCGCGAGCACTCCCAGCGCAGTCGCCAGTGCCGCGGGGTCCGGAGCGAAGAATTCGAGACGTTCCAGCGTGAGCGCCGCTTCTCCCGCCCCGCTGACGCCCGGAGCGGCTGCCGAGCCGGTCTCGGACGCGGAAGCCGGATCACCAGCGCCCTGGCGCAGCGTCCGAGCCGGATGCGGGGACTCCGCCCAGTCGATGAGGAAGGGCTGAGCCCCGCCGTACGCCAGCGGCGCGCGCCGGGTGAGGCGCCATTCGAGGCGGCCTCCCTCCGGGGTGTCCCGTGCCATGTCGAACACGGCGCCGTAGTCCACTCCGGCCTCGTCCGCCGCAGCCACCGTCGCATCGAGATCGTCCGGGTGGACGGCCCAGCGCTGCGCGGCCATCCGGTCGAAGCCCGCCAGCTGCGCGGCGGCCAGTGCCGGGTCCTGCGCAGGATCGGGTCCGAGGATCTCGAGGTAGGTGAGCGAGTCCGCGCCCCATCCGCGTGGGATCAGCGGGACGAGGTGGTTGGCCGTGCCGCGGCCCGGGTGGCTCCCGCCCGGCACGGACTTCGCCCCGGTGAGCTCCTCGAACTCGGCGACCCCGGCCGCCAGCTCCGGCACCGCGACGACCAGGTGATCGAAGGTGGAGGGGATCCCGCTCGCAGTGGGGCGCGCCGGCACGGCCTCACTCTCACCGCCCCGCGCGGGCACGGCCTCGCTCACAGCTCGACCGAGCCGGTGGGGCCGGCGAGCACCGCGCGGAGGAGACCGTCGCCCTGCGCCACTTCCGTGTCGGGAGCACCGACTGCAGCGAGCACGGCCGCGAAGTCCTCCGGTTCAGGCACGAGCACCTCGAACGACTCCAGCGTGAGGACCGGCAGATCCGCCTGCGAAGGGTGCCTCGTCTGCTGCCAGTCGATGAGGAAGGGCTGGAGCCCGTCATGCGGCAGCTCCTCACGGGAGGTGAGACGCCACTCGAGGAGCGTGCCCTCCGGGTCCCGGCGGGACATGTCGCGCACCTCGCCCACGTCCGCACCGGAATCGGCGGCGGCCTGCACGGCGGCGTCGAAGTCCTGCGGCCTCACCGCCCAGGTCCGCAGCACCGGCTCCGTCACCGTGTGCACACCCAGCGGCAGCGCGGTCCCGGCCGGAATCACCTGCTCCGGGTCCGGACCGAGGATCTCCAGATAGGTGCGCGGACGGCCCTCGTCCACCCAGCCCTGCGGCTCCAGCCGCACCAGGTAGTTGGCGGTGCCGAGGCCCACGTGCCGGCCCCCGAACACCGGCGTCACACCGGTGCGCTCCGCGAAGGCGGCCACACCGGCTTCCAGGTCCGGGACTTCGTAGACGAGATGGTCGAGGATCTGCGGGATAGCCATGCCCCGACGATACAGATCCACGCACCGGCTGGTCACACGCTGCCAGCTGCCGGACAAGCAGGCCGAGCCGAGCGGCCAGTGCCAGTCCGGGCGGGCCAGGCAACCAGCCAGCCGGTCCGGGCGGGCCGCACACGCCGATCCCGCAGGGGCCTCGGGCGGGCCCGTCTCAGTCGTCCGGGCGGGCCGTCACGGTGTGCGTGCCGTCCGGATTGCGGGTGATGACGTCGCCGTGCTGTGCCGCGAGCTCCTGGATCTCCTCCTCGTCCGCTCTGCGATACCCCACCTCTGCGTCGTAATCGACCTCCGCGTCCCCCAGCACGTTCCGCGCCGCGTCGTTGACCGCGTCCAGCGCACCGCTGCCGCTGGACTCCTCACCGCTGTCCCCGCGGCGCGTGGGGCCGGGACCGTCAGCGGCCTCCCGCGCACGGCTGGGACCGTTCCTGCCGTCGTGTCCGTTCTGGTCTGCCATGGCATCCTCCCCTTGCTCGACGGAGCCGCTCAGAGGAGCGGTGCCATCGACGCTACTCGCTCCGCCGGGTGTGCAAAAGGGGGTGCGTGCAGCACCGCCGGGAGGGAGGAGCACCGGGAGACGGCCTCCTCTGGCACCCTTGGCTCATGACGGTGACGATTGCCCAGATCGCAGAACGGCTCAAAGACTCGCAGGAGACCATCGCGAACGAGGCCGCAGACCGTCTGTTCACGGAGCTGGCCTCCTATGCGGCGGTGCCGCGCGCCCTGATCCTGGAATCCGCCCGCACCAATGTGAGCCGCGGCGTCGACACGCTCATCAGCCGCAGCGCGCCCACCCGCGCGCAGGTCGGCGAGGACCGGGACACCACGCGCGACCGGATCGAACGAGGCGTCCCCATCCAGGACATCATCCGCGCCTACCGCATCTGCCTCAGCGTCACCCACGCACGCTTCCTCAGCCTCGCGCAGGAGCACGGTCTGCCGGCCGAGGAGACCCTCACCGGGTCCACGCTGCTCTGGGAGGTGGGCGACTGGTTCGTGGCGGGAGCGGCCGCGGAGTACCGGGACCATGCCGGCGCCGAAGCCGTCCAGCACTCCCTGGCCCGAGGCTCGCTGGTCACGGACCTCCTCCAGGACCGTGCGGACGAGCCGCACGTCCTGCACCGCGCGGTGGGCTTCGGCATCGACCCGGAGCACTCCTACTCGGTGCTCATCGCCGGCCCGCCGCCGGAGCGCCCCGCCCGTTTCCTCGCAGAACTGGAGCGCGCCTGCCGCGGCCCCCATGCCGCAGCCCTGCTGGCGCAGGTGGGTGAGCGGATCATCGGCCTGGCCGCACAGCCGCCCGCTCTCCGGGTGAGCACACCCGTGGCGGTGGGCACGCCGGCACCGCTCACGGAGCTCTCGTCCTCCGCGGGGATCGCAGAGAGGATATGGCGGTTCGTCCGCACCCGGGAACCCGGCGTCCACACACTGTCCACCTGCTCCTGGCGTCTCGCCGTGGCGGAGGAGCCGGAGATCGGCGATCACCTGGTCCAGAGCCTCCTCACGCCCCTGCGACCGCGGACCGCCACCGGAGCGGAGCTCCTCTCCACCCTGCGCACGCTCCTTGCGGTCGGCATGAATGTGCGGCTGGCGGCCGAGGAGCTGCTCGTACACGAGAACACGGTCCGCTACCGCCTGCAGCGCTGCCGCGAACGCACGGGGCGCCGTCTGGAGACGCTGCCCGAGCTGTTCGAGCTCGCCTGGGCGCTGGAGGCCTGGGACACGGACGCCGCAACTCCGCACGGCACGGGCGCCGCGTCACCGGACTAGGCGGGCGCTGCGTCTCCGGAATAGACGACGCCACGGCTCCGGAGCAGCACGCCACGGAACTGTGGAGATCTACAGATTTCGCCGCTGAAGTCTGGGGAGCGCTCTCTCGCGCTCGGCCCCCGCACGGAGCAGAATCGACAGCGAGAGCCTGCCTCGGTAGAGGCGTGACGCGGAGGCGCTGCGACCGCGCCCGCCACGCACCCGGCATCACAGCGCAGGCCGCATTGTCGACGAGGACAGCAGGGAGCACCACACATGCCAGAGACGCCTGAGAGGTCGACTGCCGAACACGCTGCGGCGGGCACCCACGCGCCTTCCGCCGTTCACCGGTCCGCCGGTGCGGCTCCCACCGAGCACACGTTCGCCGAGCTGTGGGCGGCCACAGTCGCCGCCCGCCCGGACGCGCCCTTCCTCCTGTTCCCCGATCCCGTGCCCTCGTCCACGGAACAGGCCGCCTCCTCACCTCCGGCAGCCGGTTCGGAGCACGCTGCCGCCTCACCGCCCGCAGCCGATCCGGAGCCCCTGCGCCCTCCCGCACAGTGGACCTACCGAGAGTTCGACGCGGTGGTGCGCGGGACAGAAGGCGTCCTCCGTGCGCACGGGGTCGCCCCCGGTGACGCCGTGCACGTCTGCCTGCGGAACTGCCCGGGGTTCGTCGCCGTCTGGCTGGCCGCCGCCCGGATGGGCGCCTGGATCGTCCCCGTGGACCCGGAATCGAGCTCCCGCGACATCGCGGACCACCTCGCGCGCATCTCCCCGGTCCTCGGCATCTGTGCCGAGGCCCGGGCCTCCGTCTACCGCGAGCGTGCGGATGACTCGCCGATGGCAGTCCTCGAACTGACGGAGACGAGCCGGGACCTCGCGCCCGGCGGCCTGCTCCATCCCGCCTCGGCGGCTTCCACCCTGTCCGCGGCCGCGCCGGTGACCGCCGCCTCCCCGGCAGCCGCCGCCTCCTCGGCCGAGTCCACCGAGGCTCCCCTCCCTCCTACCCCGGAGGACCGGCTGGCCATCATGTTCACCTCGGGCTCCACCTCCCGCCCCAAGGGAGTGGAGCTCACACAGGCCAACTACGCGCAGGTGGGACCCGCCATGGCCTCCGCCGCGCACCTGGGCCCACAGGACCGCTGGTTCGTGAGCCTGCCCCTGTTCCATGCGAACGCGCAGTACTACTGCTTCGCCTCCGCGATCGCCGCGGGCGCCTCCGTGGCGCTGGCGCCGCGGTTCTCCGCAAGCCGCTGGGCGGAGCAGTGCCGGGACCTGGAGGCGACGCACGCGAGCCTGTTCGCGGCTCCGGCCCGCATGATCCTGGCGCGGACGCCGCCGGAGACCGCCCCGCTCGCGCTCAGGCACGTCTGGTTCGCCCAGCCGCTGAGCACCGCGCACTACGAGGGGCTGAGCCGCCTGGCCGGATGCGCGCCCCGGCAGCTGTACGGGATGACGGAGACCGTCGCCGCGGTCACCTGCGACGCCGCCGATCCGCCGCGGCCGGAGACCATCGGCCGTCCGCTCCCTGGGCGGCTGATCGTCCTGCTTGATCCGGTCACCCATGCCGAGGCCCCCGCCGGCGAGCCGGGCGTCATCGCCGTGGACGGCGAGCCCGGCGTCGACCTGTTCGCGGGCTACCTCGACGATCCGGAGACCACCGCCCGCACGTTCACCCGCGACGAGCACGGCCGCAGGCTGTTCCTCACCGGCGATCTCGCCGTGTGTGAGCCCGACGGCAGGCTCCGGTTCATCGGCCGCACCGACGACGTCATCAAGGTCGCGGGCGAGAACGTGAGCCTGTCCGAGGTGGAGACGGCCGCGGCCGAGGCCCCCGGCGTGAGCGAGGTCGCCGTCATCGCCGTGCCCGACGAGATCCGCGACACGGTGCCGGAGGCCCACTTCGTGCCCGAGGTCCCGGATGCGCCGCCCAGCGAGGCGCAGCTGCACGCATGGGCCGAGCGGAACCTCGCGCCCGCCGCACGACCCCGGGCCTGGCATCGGATCGACGCGCTGCCGCGCACCAGCGTCGGGAAGATCCGGCGGTTCCTGGTGGGCCGCAGCGAGCCGGCCTGACGCCGCGCCGCACAGCACCACACGGCACAGCAACCACACTGCACAACGCCACAGTCACATCCACACGAAGGAAGATCGATGAAGATTTCCGCACAGATCGCGGCCGCTGCGGCCGCAGTGCTCACATTCTCAGGCTGTGCCGGCGGCATCGGCAAGGAGGCGAACACGCTCACGCTCGGATTCGCCCACGTCGTAGGCGAGGACTCCGCACTCGGAGAGGCGGCCAAGGCGATGGTCGCGGCCATCGAGGAGGAGTACGACGGCACGGTCGAGACCGAGTACTACTGGGCCAGCGCCCTGGCCGGCGGCCCGGAGCTGCTCCACGCGGTGGGAGACGGCCGGACCGAGCTGGCCAACTCCCCCGCGGCCTACTCCGCGAACGAACTCCCGGCGGCGACGTGGACCGACACGCTCCCGGCTCTCGCCGGCCCGGCGCCGCTCGCCACCGCGATGGCCGGTTCAGCGGCCCACACCCAGCTGTTCCGGGAGCCGCTGCTCACGGAGGAGTACGCGGCACAGGGCGTCACCCCGCTGGGCGTCCTCATCCCGGACTACTTCTACATGGTGTGCAACACGCCCGTGGAGTCCGCCGAGGACGCCCGCGGGCTCCAGGTCCGCGCAGGCAGTCCCACGCACACGCGGGAGCTCGAGGCGCTGGGCATGACACCGGTGTCCATCGAATGGGGAGAGACCTACGACGCCCTCTCCCGCGGCACCATCGACTGCACCCTCACCTCCCTCTCCGGCGCCGTGGACCTCGGCCTCTACGAGAACGCGAAGCACGTGGCGATGGTGCCCTTCGCGCCCACCGTGCTCCCCGTGCTCATGAACACGGACGCCCTCGAATCGCTCGACCCGGACATGCAGGACTTCATGCGCACGGAGGCCGTCGCCGCCTACCTGCGCGGATACATGAAGGCCGGCATCGCGGACAACCAGGAGCTCTATGCCGAGGGCGGAGCCCTTGCCGAGGACGGCGACGTCACCGTCACCCAGCCCGGGGAGCTCATCGCGGAGCTCGACGAGTTCCGCGCGGCCGAGCTGGAGGAGCTGCCGGGGAAGGCCCCCGAGAGCGTCGAGGATCCGGCCGCGGTCATCGAGGACTACACCGCGGACATGGCGCAGTGGCGAGCGCGGTTCTCCGAGCTCTCCGGCATCCCCGAGGACGGCTACGCCACGCCGGAGGAGACGATCGCCGGCGTCGAGTCGGTGACCGACCCGGACGCCCTCGTCGACTCCTTCGTCGACGAATTCAGCGCCGAGGCGCTCACCCCCAGTGCAGACTGACACCACCGCCGGAGAAGACCATCAGTACGGGAAGGGAACGGACATGCAGAGAATCGCCGTCGTCGGAGCGGGCTCGCTCGGCACCATCACCGGAGCGCTCATCGCGGAACGCGGGTACGAGGTCGTGCTGGTCGACGCGAACGCCGCGCACGTGGAGGCGCTGAATCGGTCCGGTGCACACATCGCGGGCCACATCGACCGGGTCGTTCCGGTCACCGCCGCCCTCCCGCAGGACGTGACCGGGGAGTTCGACCTCGTCATCCTGCTGACCAAACAGGTCTACACGGAGCAGGCTCTCGAACCGTTCCTCGGGAGGCTGAGCCCCGAGGGCGTCGTCTGCACCCTGCAGAACGGCACACCGGAGCAGCACGTGGCCGAGATCGTCGGGGCCGAGCGCACGCTGGCCGGCAATGTGCGGTTCTCCGCCATCTACCGCGGGCCCGGCGAGTCGCAGCTGGCGACCACCTGGGAGCAGACGCTGGCGCACTCCTTCGACGTGGGCGAGCTCGACGGCAGCCTCACCGACCGGCTGAGGGAGACCGCGGAGATCCTCTCCAGCGTGGGGCACTGCGGGCTCACGGACAACATCACCGGCATGAAGTGGTCGAAACTGCTCATCAACTCGACGTTCAGCGGCCTCTCCGCCGCGTGCGGCGGCACCTTCGGTGAGGTGATCGACGCCCCGCCCCTCATGCGGGCCGCCCTCCACCTCCTCGACGAGGGCATCCGCGCGGGCCAGGCCGCGGGCATCGACATCGAGAGCCTCGGGCCCGCGCCCATCGACGCCTTCACCCTGGACGGGGAGTGGAGCGCGGAGCGGACCATCGCCTTCTTCACCGATTCGATCGAGAAGCACCGCCAGGCCGAGGCCAGCATGCTCCAGGACCTGCGCAAGGGCATCGACTGCGAACGCGACTTCATCAACGGACGCGTGATCGAGGTCGCGGAGAGGCACGGCGTCGAGGTGCCGTTCAACCGCCTGGCATACACGCTCATCTCACAGGCGGAGGCGGAGAGGACCGTCCCCCGGTTCGCGGACGGCGTGGCGGCGTTCGAGGAGCTACTGGCCGGCGTGGAGCCGGCCCCTGCCGAGGGCGCTGCGGCGGGAGGCCTGCGATGAGATTCGCGAGTCTGAGAACCGCAGACGGTCAGGAGCTGGGCCTGGTGGCCGAGGATCTGTTCCACCCGGTGCCCGGGTACAGGGACGTGTCCGAGGCGATCGAACGCGGAGCGGACCTCCACGCCCTCGGCGAGGCCGCGCGCAGGGAGGACGGCCGGGCCTTCGACGAGGAGGATCTCGCCTCACCGCTGCGCCCGCCCGCCATGCGCGACTGCATGTGCTTCCACGAGCACATCCGCAACTGCAGCCCCGAGGGCGCCCTGGACCCTCTGCACTCGCAGTTCCCCGCGTTCTACATCAGCAACGGCAACGCGGTGATCGGCCCTCGGGAGGACGTGCGGATCCCGCCGGGGAGCGCGCGCTTCGACGTCGAACTCGAGCTGTGCGCCGTGCTCGCCCGTGCGGTCTCCAACCCCACTCCGGAGGAAGCACGGGCGGCGATCCTCGGCTACACCACGTACCTCGACTGGAGCGCCAGGGACCTGCAGATGCAGGAGATGACGCTCCGGCTGGGGCCGGCGAAGGGGAAGGACTCCGCGACGACGCTGGGGCCGTACTTCGTCACGGCGGACGAGTTCGCGGGCAGGGAGTCCGGCCTGTCCTACGACGTCCCGATGCGCGCCTGGATCAACGGACGGCAGATCACGGCGGGGAACTGGAACACCATCAACTGGAACATGGGCGACGTCATCGCCTATGCCGCCCGCGGCACGACCCTCTCCGCCGGTGAGGTGCTGGGCTCCGGCACGGTGGGCGGGGGCTGCCTCATCGAGCACGAGCTGACCGGCTCGGAGACGTTCACTCGATATCTGCGGCCCGGCGACGTCGTGGAGACCTCGATCGACCTGCTCGGCTCCACCCGCCAGCGCATCGTCGAGGGGCTCCCCGTCCATCCGCTCTCCAGCGGATACTGATCTCCAGCGAATACCGAGCGGGGCTGCCGCGCTCCGCGGGGAAGCGCCCCCGGTCCCCCACGGACACCCTCGCCGGCCCCCGCTCTTCAGCGTGAACCGGCCCCCGCTCTTCAGCGTGAACCGGCCCCCGCTCTTCAGCGTGAGCCGCCCCTCGCTCTCCAGCGGGAACCGGCCGCTTTCCCCACGCGCGCGGAGGACCGCCTCCCCTCGGCTCCACGGCCGGGGAGAGGCGGTCCTCCGTGCCTCCCGCACACGTCCTCCCGCGTCACCCCTGTCGCAAGGAGTTGACTCCGCACCCGCGGGCGGCTTAGATCGGAGCTGTGACCCCCTCCATGATCCCTGCCTGGAAGATGTGCTGGCGCCGCCTGCACATCGACCTCATGCTGGTCACCTCCACCTCCTGTTGAGCGCAGCGCAGGCACCACGCACCCGCGCACACGACTGCACCGCATCTCCCCGCTCCAGGACGAAAAGACACCTCCGTGCCCTCAGACGCGCTCTCTCCGCGCTCTCCCCTGCCCGCATCCGCACACCACGCCTCCGCCCCCTCTGCTTCCACCCGCGCCCCTGGTTCATACGGACGCCCGCACACATCTGCACCCGCGCTCGGGCCGCGCGCTCCCCGCTCCTTCGCGCGCTCCCTCAGCCGGCGCACGGTGCTGACGGGCGGCCTCGGCCTCGGCACACTGCTGGCGCTCACCGCCTGCACCCCTGACGACACCGCACCCCTGACCGGCGGCACTCCCGCTCCGGGCGGCGTGCTGCGATACTTCGAGCCGCAGACGTGGACCACCCTGTACCCGCCCTCGGCCGGCTTCTACCCCAACGGCGGGATCGTCAACAACATCACGGACCGGCTCCTCTACCAGGATCCGCAGACCCTCGAGCTCCACCCCTGGATCGCGGAGGCGCTGCCGGAGTCCAATGCGGACGCCACGGAGTTCACGTTCCGGATCCGTCCGGGCGTCACCTACTCCGACGGCTCCCCGCTGGACGCGGAGAACGTGGCCCGCAACTTCGACCTCTACGGCCGCGGGGACAACACCCGCGCGCTGCCCGTCTCGGAGCAGATCACCAACTACGCCGGGTCCGAGGTCGTCGATGCGCACACGGTCGTCTTCCGCTTCGACGCGCCGGCCCCCGGCTTCCCGCAGGCCACCTCGACGATGAACTCCGGGCTCGTCGCGAACGCGACCCTGGAACTCGACGCGGAGGGGTTCGGGCCGGGCAGCGCCGCCTCGGTCATCACCTCGGGCCCCTTCCGGATCACCGAGGAGGAGGTGGGCACCCGCCTGTCCGTCCGCGTCCGCGAGGACTACGACTGGGCGCCGCCGCACCTGGGCCACCAGGGCCGTGCGTACCTGGAGGGCATCGACTACCTGGTGAACGGCGAGTACTCGGTGCGGATCGGCGCGCTGGTCTCCGGGCAGGCGGACGGCGTGCGCCAGGTGGACGCGCCTGACGAGGCCCGCGTGCAGGAGAAGGGCATCCAGCTCTACGCCCAGCCCACCAACGGCATCAACAACAGCATCAACTTCCGCCCCCGCAATCCCATCCTGGCCGATCGCACGGTGCGCCGCGCGCTCACCCACGCGATCGACCGGGAGCGGATCGTCCGCAAGCTGTTCACGGACAACTACCCGCTCGCCACGGGCATCCTCGCCTCCGGCGCGGCCGGCTACGTGGCCGCACCCGGCGCGTGGGCCTTCGACCCGGACGAGGCGAACGCCCTCCTCGACGAAGCCGGCTGGACGCAGCGCAACGGCTCCGGCCGCCGCGTCAAGGACGGGACGCCGCTCACCCTGCGCGTGAACATCGCACTGCCCCAGCCGCGCTCCCGCGAGGTGATGAGCCTCGTCCAGGAGGACTTCGCCCGGGTGGGCGCCAACCTCCTCATCAACGAGGGCGACTACGCGCAGCAGACCATCGACGGCCTCGAACTGGACCGCGTGCAGGTCTACCATTCGATGGTGGCCCGCGCGGACTACGACGTGGTCGCCAGCCAGTGGTCGGTGGACAACCGCGACGCCTTCCTCAACCACGACGAGGAGACCGGGGCCTGGGGCGACGAGCGCACGCAGGAGATCCTCGAACGCGTCACCGGCTCTGCGAGCGCCGGCGACCGCGCCGCGGCGGTGGCGGAGCTCCAGCAGCACTTCATCGACGAGGCCCTCGTGGTGCCGCTCTTCGAGGAGCCCCAGGTGTTCGGCTTCCGCCGCCGCGTCCGTGACTTCTCCACCGAACCCGTGGGCCGCCCCGCCTTCTACTCCGTCTGGCTCGCGGACTGAGGCATGACCGTCTGAAGCACGGGCAGCGACCCCCGGCGTCCGCGTGGCGCCGGCGGCCTCCCCGCCTCCCCGGGTCCGCCTCCGTCCCCACAGGAAAGACCTCACATGTCACCCACCCTCAGATACATCGCAGGCCGCTTGGGCCAGGCCGTGCTCGTCCTGTTCCTCGCCTACACCGTCGCGGCCCTGCTCCTCATGATC
Source organism: Brevibacterium salitolerans (assembly GCF_039531405.1). Classification (NCBI taxonomy): domain Bacteria; kingdom Bacillati; phylum Actinomycetota; class Actinomycetes; order Micrococcales; family Brevibacteriaceae; genus Brevibacterium; species Brevibacterium salitolerans. Next base: position 62,503 of record NZ_BAAAPZ010000004.1, read on the forward strand.
CTGCCCGGGGACGGCGTGCTCGCCCGCTACGCCAACCCGGCGCTGGGGCTGTCCGCGGAGCAGATCGACTCCATCCGCTCCTCCTACGGCGCGGACGCGCCGTGGTTCGTCCAGTACTGGCAGTCGCTCACCGGCTTCCTCACCGGCGACATGGGCTACTCCGTGAACTCCGGCGCGGCGGTGTCCACGCTCATTGCCGCGGCGCTGCCCTCCACCGCGGTCCTCGCGCTCTCCGGCTTCGTCGCCGCCGTGGTGCTGGCCGTGGCGGTGGCGGTCCTCGCCTCCTACGGGAGGCCCCGCTGGCTGGCCGCCGTGTTCGACTCCGCCCCCAGCCTCTTCATCTCCGTGCCCGTCTTCTGGCTGGGCATCGTCATCATCCAGGTGCTCAGCTTCCAGCTGGGGCTCGTGAGCATGGTTGACCCGGGCCCCGTGGAGGCGCTCGTGCTCCCCACACTCACGCTGGCGATCCCACTGTCCGCCCCGCTCGCACAGATCCTCGTCCGCGCCATCGCCGAGGTGCGCGCCCAGCCCTTCGTCCACGTCGCCCGGGCCAAGGGTGCGGGCGAGGCCTGGATGCTCGTCCACACCGTCGCGCGCAACGCCATGCTCCCGGCGCTCACCATCGCCGGCCTGCTGTTCGGCGAGCTGGTGGCCGGCGCGGTCGTCACGGAGACGGTGTTCGGCCGCGCCGGGATCGGCGCACTCACGGCCCAGGCCGTCGCCAACCGTGACAACCCGGTGCTGCTCGCGATCGTCGTCATCGCCACCGCCGGCTTCGTCCTCGTCAACCTCGCCGTCGATCTGCTCTACCCCGTCGTCGACCCCCGCCTGCGCCATCGCGGCCGGGTGGGTGCGGCCGCACGCCGGCAGCTGAAGGGAGCGCACGCATGAGCGCCGTCACCGCACAGGCAGCACCCGCGCCCGAGGCCCCCGCGCCCAGGCGGCACGCCCGCCGCCGCGCGCCTCGGGTCACCACCGTCGTCGCCGCGGCGATCCTGGGCATCACGATCCTCTGGGCCCTGGTCCCCGGCCTCTTCACCGGTCACAACCCCATCGACGGCGGGGAGACCGCGCCGCTGCTCGCACCCAGTGCCGAACACTGGTTCGGCACGGACCAGATCGGCCGGGACGTCTACTCCCGCGTGGTGCACGGCGCCTCGCGCTCGCTGCTGGCCGCGCTCATCGCCGTGGCGGTGGGCCTCGTGGTGGGCTCCGCGATCGGCCTGATCGCCGGCTCCCGCGGCGGCTGGGTGAGCGAGGTCCTCATGCGGATCGTCGACGTCCTCCTCTCCATCCCCGCACTGCTGCTCACCCTCACCATCGTCATCGTGCTGGGATTCGGCACCGTCAACGCGGCCATCGCGGTGGGCATCACGGCCATCGCGCAGTTCGCGCGGCTCTCACGGGCGCAGACCGTGTCCATCATGCAGGCGGACTACGTCCAGGCCGCGTACGGCTCCGGCGGCAGCTACTGGGGCGTCCTGTTCCGCCACGTCCTGCCCAATGCCGTGAGCGCCGTGCTGGCACTGGCGGTCCTGCAGATCGGCAGCGCGATCCTGCAGATCTCCACCCTGGGCTTCCTGGGCTACGGCACCCCGGCGCCCGCCCCGGAATGGGGACTCATCATCGCCGAGGGCCGCAACTTCGTGGCCACCGCCTGGTGGCTCACGGTGCTGCCGGGCCTCATCGTCATGGCCGTCGTCGTGTCCACCCACCGGCTGGGCACCGCACTCAGGGAGGCAGCGCAGTGAGCGGAGCAGCGATCGGCACCGACTACTCGATCGAGTACCCGGACGGGTTCGCCGCCGCGGCGAGCGCGGCGCACGCGCAGCCGCCCGTGCTCACCGTCTCCGGCCTCGGGATCGACTACCTCACCCGCAGCGGCGAGTCCGTGCCCGCGCTCCGGGATGTGGACCTCACGATCCGCCCGGGCTCCATGACCGCGGTGGTGGGCGAGTCCGGCTCCGGAAAGACGACCACGGCCTCGGCGGTGATCGGTCTGCTCGCGGCGAACGCGCAGGTGAGAAGCGGGTCCATCGTCCTCGGTGCGCACGGCACGGACCCCGAGCTGGAGCTGGGCGCGCTGGGGCCCCGCGAGTGGAAGAAGGTGCGCGGCCGGCGGATCGGGTACATCCCGCAGGACCCCGGCACCTCGCTCAACCCCGTGAAGACGGTGGGCGAGAACGTCGCGGAGTCCCTGCGGCTGCACACCGCCCTGGGAGCCGAGGCCCGGCGCGCCCGGGTGGTGGAGCTGCTGGACCGGGTGGGGATCGACCGTGCCGCGATGCGCGCGGACCAGTACCCGCACGAGCTCTCCGGCGGCATGCGGCAGCGTGCCCTCATCGCCGCGGCGATCGCGGTGGACCCGCAGCTCCTCATCGCGGACGAACCCACCTCCGCGCTCGACGTCACGGTGCAGAAGCGCATCCTCGACCTGCTCGACGAGCTGCGCCGCGAGGCGGGCACCGGCATCCTCTTCATCACCCACGACCTCGCCGTCGCCGCCGAACGCGCGGACGCCCTGCTCGTGGTCCGGCGCGGGCACGTCGAGGAGAGCGGACCGGCCTCACGCCTGCTCCGCCGCCCGGAGAGTGCGTACACGCGCAGGCTCCTCGCGGACGCCCCCGCGATGCAGTCGCTGCTGGGCGGACCGGAGGCCGCGCAGACCGGCGCGGCGGAGGCCGCTGCGGCGGAAGCCGGTATGGCGGAGGCCGGCACCGCGCGGGCGGACACGGTGGAGGCGGGCTCGGCCCAGACGGGCTCGGCCCAGCCGGACACGGCGCAGACGGCAACAGGTGAAGGCACCCAGGCGGCAACAGGTGAAGGCGCCCAGGCGGGCACCCCCTCCTCCGCCGCCTCGGGCGCGGCAGCCGTCCCCTCGAGTGATCACTTCACCCAGCCAGAAGATGCTGGGCGGCTGGGGAAAGCGATCACACCAGAGGCGGATGCGGATTCCCCGCCGCTCGTGACCGTGAGCGGGCTGACCCAGGTGTACGCCCGGGTGCCGCGCGATGAGCACGACGCCGATGCCGGTGAGCAGATCATCGGCATCGAGGACGTGTCCTTCACCGTGGCCCGCGGCACCACGCTGGGGCTGGTGGGCGAATCCGGGTCCGGCAAGTCGACGATCGGCCGGGCGCTCACCGGCTTCCTCGCACCGCAGTCCGGGTCGATCCGGGTGGGGGAGCTCGACGCCGCGCACCTGGACCGCCGAGGCCGGCGCGCGTTCCGGCGCACCGTCCAGCTGGTGCACCAGAATCCGGCGAGCGCGCTGGACCCCGTGCACTCCGTGGGGGCCAGCATCGAGGAGCCGCTGCGGAACTTCCGGATCGGGTCCAGGGCGGAGCGCCGCACTCTGGTGGAGCAGGCGCTCGAGCGGGTGGCGCTCGACCCCTCGCTCGCCTCGCGCCGGCCTCGGGAGCTCTCCGGCGGTCAGCTGCAGCGTGTGGCGATCGCCCGTGCGCTGGTGATCGAACCGGAGCTCGTGGTGTTCGACGAGGCGGTCTCCGCGCTGGACGTCACCGTGCAGTCCCAGATACTCGAGCTCATCGACGGCCTGCAGCGGGAGCTGGGGCTCACCTACGTGTTCATCTCGCACGACCTCGCCGTGGTGCGGCAGGTGGCGCACACCGTCACGGTGATGTCCGCCGGCCGGCAGGTGGAGTCCGGGCCGGTCGCAGACGTGTTCTCGCGGCCCGGCGAGGCCTACACGAAGCAGCTGCTGGCAGCCATCCCCCGCCCGCTGGAGACGCAGGTGCTGGACCACCAGGCGCTCTCGATCTGAGGCCCCGCACCTGACGTTTCGCACCTTTCACCCGAGTGCATGCGTCCCAGCATGCGCACTCGGGTGAAAGGTGCGAAACGTGTGAGCGGGCACGGCGCGGTCTGAGGCGGCGGGGCACCGCGTGCCGGGCGGACCTGAGACAATGGGGGCATGCCTGACAACCCGTTCCCCCGCTCCATCGCTCCCGCCGATTCCGTGCCTGCGGGCATGGAGGACCGCGAGGCGGACGTCGTCGAGTTCAACGACTTCCGGCCCCGCTCGCCGCAGAAGGTGGCGGTGGTGACCGGGGGTTCGAGCGGGATCGGCGCGGCGATCGTCAAGGATCTCGCCCGGGACCACGTCGTCATCGCGGTCGGCCGGGACTGGGCGCGCCTCAACGCCGTCGCACAGCTGGCGGAGGAGATGCACGGCGGCTCCGCGGCAGGTGCGGGCAACTCCGCGGCGGCGGCCGGACCCGCCCGCGTCATCCCGGTGATCGCGGACCTCGAGGAGCCGGACTCCCTGGAGGCGGTCTTCGACGAGGAGGTCCGCCCGTTCGGCCGTCTCGACGTGCTCGTCCACAACGCGGCGGTCGCCAGGCGCCGCACGGTGGAGGACGCCTCGATCGAGGACTGGCGCGAATCGCTCGCCACCAACGTGGTGGGGCCGGCGGAGCTCACCCGCGTGCTGCTGCCGTGGCTGCGGATCGCCAAGGGCACCGTGGTCTTCATCGGCTCCGGGGCCTCGCGCACCTCCGTGCCCTTCCACACCGTCTACTCCGCGGCCAAGCACGCGGTCCAGGCCGTCGCGGACGGTCTCCGCCAGCAGGTGAGCGCGGACGGCGTGCGCGTCTCCACGGTGGCGCCCGGCCCCACGCACACGCCCATGAACGACCTGGAGCACCCGTACCCGATGCAGGAGCGGGAGGTGCGTCTGGAGCCGGAGAGCGTGGCCCGCTCCGTGCGACACGTGGTCGATGCCCCGGCCGAGGCCTCGGTCAGCGAGCTCTGGGTCCGCCCCCGCGAGTGAGCGCGACTCTCCCCTCCCCGGAGTCCCCCCTCCCCACAAGTTACGTCTGCGTAGCGGCCGCCCACCACGGCCGCTACGCAGACGTAACTTCGGTTCGGTCCGAGGCGAGCAGCATCGTCAGCTGCGCGCGGAGGATCTCACGGACCCGCTGCGCGCTCAGTGCGCCGTGGGGTGTGATCGCGTCCGTCGTCAGACCGCCGATGAGGGCGGAGAGCTGTGCGGCACACCTCTCCGGATGAGGTGTCCGCAGCGCCGCGAACGCCTCTGTGAGCACCGCGGAGAGATCATCACCCATCCGCGCCGCGGCCGGGCGGAAGACCGGCCTGATGCGCGAGGCGAGGATGAGCTCGAGCAGTGCGACGGCCTCCCCGTGCCGCTCCTCGTCCAGCGGCAGCAGCTCCTCCACGAGCGCCTGCAGCGCATTCAGCGCCTCCTCCCCGGTGAGCCCGTGCAGCTCCTCGACGGGGTGCCGGGCGAGCCTGCGCCCCATACGGTCGCCCGCCTCCGCCGCGACCGCGACGAGGAGGTCCTGGTGGCCGTCGAAGTAGTGGCGCACCGAGCCGATGTTGAGTTCCGCCTCCGCCGCGACGCGACGCAGGGAGAGCCCTTCCAGGCCCTCGGCGACGAGGAGGCGCAGCGCCGCCTCGATGATGTGGCGTCGTCGCACACCTGGATCGATCCGTGCGGGCACGGCCACCTCTCTTCCGACTGTTCTGCTGCTTCTGCCGCACTTCGCGGCACGCCTCACGGCGGACTCCGGCACACCTCACGGCCGCCCCGCGCAGGGCCGGCTCAGCTCAGCCTCGCACCGGGCCGGCCGAGTCAGTCCTGGTCCCAGACAGGGTACGCGGTCTCCCGCACCTCCCCGTCCGCACGGAAGTGGAGGAACCTCTCGAAGTCGCGGGCGAACCACCTGTCGTGCGTCACGACGAGGACCGTCCCCTCGAAGAGGCCCAGCGCGTGCTGCAGCGCCTCGGCGGAGACCAGGTCGAGGTTGTCGGTCGGTTCGTCCAGCAGGAGTAGGGTCGCCCCGCCCAGTTCGAGGAGGAGGATCTGGAACCGTGCCTGCTGACCGCCGGAGAGCGACTCGAAATGCTGTTCGGCGGCCTGCGCGAGCTCGTAGCGGGCCAGCGCCCGGGAGGCGTCCTCCCGCGGCATCCCTGCGCGGTCGCCCTCTCCCCGGTGCAGGATCTCCAGCAGCGTGCGGCCCCACAGGTCCGGGCGTCCGCGATTCTGCGCGAACCAGCCCGGACGCACCCTGGCGCCCAGCATCGCGGTGCCGGAGTGTGGGACAGGCTCGATGACCGCCTCGGCCACGGGCGCCTGCTCCGGACCGGGATCGCTGCCTCCGCCGGCCAGCAGCCGGAGGAAGTGCGACTTGCCGGATCCGTTCGCGCCGAGCACCGCGATGCGGTCGCCGTACCAGGCCTCGAAGTCGAACGGGCGCATGAGCCCCGTCAGCTCCAGACCCTCGCACACGAGCGCCCGCGTGCCGGTGCGTCCGCCGCGCAGACGCATCGCGAGGTGCTGCTCGCGCGGCTGCGCCTCCGGCGGACCCACCTCCTCGAAGCGCACCAGACGCGCCTGCGCCGCCCGATAGCGCGAGGCCATGTCCGAGTTGTACGCGGCCTTCTGCTTGTACGTCGCCACGAGTGCGCGCAGCTTCGCACGCTCCTCGTCCCATCTGCGGCGCAGCTCGTCGAGGCGTTCGAACCTGTGCCTGCGCGCCTCGTGGTAGGTCCCGTATCCGCCCGCATGCGTCCACGCCGTGCTGCCCGCCGCTCCCAGCTCCAGGGTGACGATCGCCGTGGCCGCCCGCGCCAGCAGCTCCCTGTCGTGGCTGACGAAGAGCACGCCCTTGTCCGTGTCCCGGAGCCGGTCCTCCAGCCAGCGCTTGCCGGGCACGTCGAGGGAGTTGTCCGGTTCGTCCAGCAGGAGCAGATCGTCCGGTCCCCGCAGCAGCGCCTCGAGGGCGAGGCGCTTCTGCTGACCGCCGGAGAGCTCCGCCAGCGGCCGGTCCCGGCACTGCTCGTAGGGCAGTCCCAGCGCGGCGACGGTGCACGTGTCCCACAGCACCTCGAAGTCGTAGCCGCCCGCGTCTCCCCAGGCCGTCACCGCCGAGGCGAAGGCCATCTGCGCGTCCGTGGAGCCCTGGGCCTCCATCACTGCCTCCGTCCGCGCCAGGCGCTTCGCCGCGGCGCGGATCGCAGGAGGGGCGACGGACGCGAGCAGCTGTGCGACGGTGCCGCTCGTGACGAACTGCCGCATGACACCCAGTGAGCCCGTGTGCACGGCTCTCCCGGAGTCCGGCGTGAGCTCCCCCGTGAGGCATGCCAGCAGGGTGGACTTGCCCGCGCCGTTCGCTCCGATCAGCGCCACCCGCTCACCGCTGCCCGCGCTCAAGGACACGTCGTCGAGCAGCGGGCGACCGTCGGCCAGCGTGTACGTCAGCGAGGTGACTTCGAGATGCGCCATGCCCCCGAAACTATCACAGCCGTGATAGACAGCGGCCGCTCAGCCCGGTTCCCTACCGTGGGAACGAGCAGAGACGCCCCGGAGGAAGGACCCCCATGCCCCGTGCAGAGAACCGCCCTCACGCAGAGAGCGAATCCCACGCGGAGAACCGCCCGCAGCTCCCCGATTCGCTCGAGGACCGCGCCGCCCTCGGCTCCGGTGAGAACTTCTGGCACACCCGGGCCCGCGGCGGCATCCCGTCGATCACCCTCTCCGACGGACCGCACGGACTGCGCAAGCAGACCGGCTCCGCAGACCACCTCGGCCTCTCCGGCAGCGTGCCCGCCACCTGCTTCCCGCCCGCGGTGGGCCTCGGGCAGAGCTGGGACCCCGCGCTCGCGGAGCGTGTGGGCCGGGCGCTGGGACGCGAGGCGCGCGCGGCGGACGTGCAGGTGCTCCTGGGGCCCGGCATCAATCTCAAACGGTCCCCGCTGGGCGGACGGAACTTCGAGTACTTCTCCGAGGATCCGCTCCACTCCGGCGTGCTGGGCGCGGCGTGGGTGCGCGGTGTGCAGGCGCAGGGCGTGGGCGCTTCGCTCAAGCATTTCGCGCTCAACAACCAGGAGGACGACCGCATGCGCGTGAGCGCGGACGTCGATCCCCGCCCCCTGCGCGAGCTCTACCTCCGCGCGTTCCGCCGGGTCGTCACCCAGGCGCGGCCGTGGACCGTCATGTGCGCGTACAACGCCGTCAACGGGGTCGCCGCCTCGGAGAACCGCTTCCTCCTCACGCAGCTGCTGCGGGAGGAGTGGGGCTGGGACGGGGCGGTCGTCTCCGACTGGGGAGCGATCCGCAACCGGGTGGCGGCGGTGGCCGCCGGCCTCGACCTCGCGATGCCCTCCGACGGCGGCGCCGGTGACGCCCAGGTGGTCTCAGCGGTGCGCGCAGGAGAGCTGGACCCTGCGGCGGTGGACCGGGCGGCGAGGAACGTCGCGGTCCTCGCCACGAGGGGACGGGCCGGGCAGGCGGGGCGGGAGCAGCCGGGCGGAGAGACCTTCGACGCGGAAGCGCACCACTCCCTCGCCCGCGAGGCCGCCGCGCGCAGCATCGTGCTGCTGCAGAACGACGACGCCCTCCTGCCCCTGGGGACCGGCGGATCGCTCGCGGTGATCGGCGAGTTCGCCCGCACGCCGCGCTACCAGGGCGGCGGCAGCTCGCATGTGAACCCCACCCGTCTGGAGAAGCCGCTCGAGGAGATCCGCGCCGCCGCGCCGCAGGCAGAGGTCTCCTTCGCGCCGGGATTCACTGTGGACGGCTCCGGCGCGGATCCCGCACTGGTCGCCGAGGCGGTGGCCGCCGCCCGCGCCGCGGACACCGCCGTGGTCTTCCTGGGACTCGCCGACGCGCAGGAGTCCGAGGGCTTCGACCGCACGGACATCGAGCTGCCGGCCGAGCAGCTGGAGGTCCTCGCCGCGGTGGCCCGGGTCCAGCCGCGCTCCGTCGTGGTGCTCTCCCACGGCGGAGCGCTGCGCCTGGCCCCCGTGGTCGCGCAGGCCCCGGCCGTGCTCGACGGTGCGCTGCTGGGACAGGCCGGAGGCAGCGCGCTGGCCGCAGTGCTGTTCGGTGAGGAGAACCCGTCCGGCAGGCTCGCGGAGACGCTGCCGGTCCGCCTCGAGGACACACCGGCCTTCCTCGGCTTCCGCAGCGAGCACCGGCACGTGCGCTACGGCGAGGGCCTCTTCGTGGGCTACCGGTGGTACGACGCGCGCTTGCTGCCCGTCGAGTTCCCCTTCGGCCACGGGCTCTCGTACACGCGCTTCGCCTACGAGGGGCTGTCCCTCCGCACGCAGACCCCCACCGAGGCCGGACAGGGACCCGGCGCGGGCACCGAGGGCGCCGGGCCGGGAGCCCACGGACGTGCCGCCGAGGCCGGTGCAGGAGAGGACGCCCCTGCGGCCGAGGAGATCGTCGCCGAGGTGACGGTGACCAACATCGGGGACCGCGCGGGCCGCGAGGTCGTCCAGGCCTACGTCTCCGTCCCGGACTCCTCCGTGGCGCGGGCGCCGCGGTCCCTGGGCGGCTTCGCGGACGTGGAGCTGGAGCCGGGGGAATCGGCACGGGTGGAAGTGCGCATCCAGCGGACGGAACTCGAGTACTGGGACACCCGCGTCGACAGGTTCGTGCTGGAACCGGGCAGATACGAGGTGGCGGTGGGCGCCTCGAGCCGGGATCTGCGCTGCACGGGTGAGATCGAGCTGGAGGGAGAGAGCGTCCGCCTGCCCCTCACGCTGGAATCGACCGTGGCGGAGGTGCTGGCGGATCCCGTCGCGGCCGCGGTGCTGCAGCCGGTCATGGGGTTCGGCACGCCTGGAGAGGAAGCGGAAGACGGCGGCGGCACCAGCGGCGAGGGCCTGGGCGTCGACATGGCACGCATGATGGCGGACATCCCCCTGGCCGCACTCACCGGATTCAGCGGCGGCGCCGTCACCCGCGAGCAGCTCGCAGAGCTGCTGGAGACCGCGAACGCACAGCGCTGAGGAGCGCGGCACACTCCCTCCCACCTCACCTCTCCCCGGAGCGGCCCGCTCCGTTATCTCCCCGCACCTCTCCAGACCCTCCCCCTCGGAGCACCCCC